>JBBSCF010000042.1:0-28384 GCA_038250545.1 Candidatus Limnocylindrales bacterium
CTTACCCGGGACCCGCTGCCCGACGAGCGCTTCGACCTCGTGGTGAGCCTCATGGCGCTCCACCACGTGCCCGACACCGCGGCCGCGATGGCGGGGCTCGCGGCGCTGCTGGAACCCGGCGGCCGGATCGCCATCGTGGACCTCGAGGCCGAGGACGGCAGTTTCCACTCCGACCCGTCCGAGGCGGTCCTCGCCGGCTTCGACCGCGACGACCTCCGGTCCGTCGCGGTCCAGGCGGGCTTCCGGGACGTCGCGTTCCGCCCGGCCTGGGAGATGACCAAGAACGACCGGGCCTATCCGCTGTTCCTGCTGACCGCGACCCGCACCTGACGACCGCCCGGCGGCGAGCTACCCCGCCGGGTAGCCCAGGGCCGACCACGCGGGGCCGCCCGGCTTCTCGATGAGCTCGACGAGGACGCCGTGGCAGGACCGCGGGTGGATGAACGCGACGGGACCCTCGGCGCCCTTGCGCGCGACCGTGTCGATCAGCTCCAGACCGTCCATCTCGAGGCGCATCAGCGTCTCGGCGACGTTGTCGACCTCGAAGCAGACGTGGTGGAACCCCTCGCCCTTGTTCGCGAGGAAGCGGGCCACGCCGGTCGTGTCGTCCGTCGGCTGCACGAGCTCCACCTTGGACTCCCCCACCGCGAGGAACGCGATGGTGACCCGGTCGTGCTTGATCGGCAGGACCAGCTCGACCGGGAGCCCCAGCATGTCCCGCCAGAACCCGAGTGCCTCGTCGATGTCGCGCACGATGACCGCGACGTGGTGGATCTTGCCCAGGCCGCGGATGTGGGCCGGGACTCGCGCGGCGGCACCCGTGGGATCGCTCATGACCGGCTCCTCTCAGACGGTGATCAGCTCGCGATGGACGCCCCAGACCGACCGCAACCGGTCGGCGATCTCCCCCACCGTGGCATAGGCGGCGACGGCTTCGATGATGGGCGGCATCAGGTTCGCCTCGCCGCGGGCCTCGGCCTCGAGGCGGCCCATCGCGGCGGTCCAGGCGGCGGGATCGCGCTCCGAGCGGACGCGGCGAAGGCTCTCGACCTGGCGCCGCTCCCCCTCGGGGTCGATGCGCAGCAGGGTGGGCCGCGGTCCGGGCTCGTCGTCGCGGAACCGGTTGACGCCCACGACGATGCGGTCCTCGCGCTCGATCTCGCGCTGGACCCGGTATGCCGACTCCTGGATCTGCCGCTGCTGGAAGCCGCCCTCGATGGCCGCGAGCGTGCCGCCCATCGCGTCGATCTCCGCGAGGTAGGCGGTTGCGGCCGCCTCGAGCTCGTCGGTCAGGGACTCCACGAACCAGCTGCCCGCCAGTGGATCCGGCGTCTCGGTGACGCCGGACTCGTGGGCGATGATCTGCTGGGTCCGCAGGGCGAGCCGGGCAGACTCGACCGTGGGTAACGCGAGCGCCTCGTCGCGGGAGTTCGTGTGCAGGCTCTGCGTCCCGCCGAGGACCGCGGCCAGCGCCTGGAGGGTCGTCCTGACCACGTTGTTGTCGATCGACTGCGCCGTGAGCGAGGAGCCCGCGGTCTGGGTGTGGAAGCGGCACATCATGGACCTGGGGTTCTTCGCCCCGAAGCGCTCCTTCATGATCCGGGCCCACATCCGGCGGGCGGCCCGGAACTTGGCCACCTCCTCGAACAGCTCGGACCAGGCCGCGAAGAAGAACGAGAGCCGGGGGGCGAAGTCGTCCACGGCCAGGCCCCGGCCGACCGCCGCCTCAACGTAGGCGATGCCGTCCGCGAGGGTGAAGGCCAGCTCCTGCGCGGCGGTCGCCCCGGCTTCCCGCATGTGGTAGCCGGAGATGCTGATCGTGTTCCACCGGGGCAACTCGCTCGACGCGAACTCGAACACGTCGGTCACGAGGCGCATCGACACCCGCGGCGGATAGATCCACGTGCCCCGGGCGATGTACTCCTTGAGGATGTCGTTCTGGGTCGTCCCCGAGACCCGGTCGCGGGGCACGCCCTGCTGCTCCGCGGCGGCGACGTAGAGCGCCAGGAGGATGGGCGCCGTGGCGTTGATCGTCATCGAGGTGCTGACCGTGCCCAGCGGGATGCCGGCGAACAGGGTCTCCATGTCCGCGAGGGACGCGACCGGCACGCCGACCCGGCCCACCTCCCCCTCCGCCTCGGGCGCATCGGAGTCGTAGCCCATCTGGGTGGGCAGGTCGAAGGCGACCGACAGGCCGGTCTGGCCCTGCTCGAGGAGGTAGCGGAAGCGCTCGTTGGTCTCGGCGGCCGTGGCGAAGCCCGCGTACTGGCGCATCGTCCAGAAGCGGGATCGGTACATCGTGGCCTGGACGCCGCGCGTGAACGGGTACTCGCCGGGCAGCCCGAGGTCCCGGGCGGGATCCAGACCGGCGACGTCGGCCAGGGTGTAGACGTCCGCGACGGGGATCTCCGAGGTCGTGGTGAACGCCTCGCGGCGCTCCGCCGACGCGGCCACGGCCTTCAGCCGGGTCGTCGCCCGCCAGCGCTCCACCTCGGGATCCGCCACGGGACCCGCGCCGCTCGCCGCGTCGCCCGCGCCGTCGACCGGCGCCATCGGTTCGTCGTTCACCCCGGTCCTCCGCTAGCTGATCACCACGAGCAGATCCCCGATCTCGATGTTGACACCGACCGCGACGCCGAGGCGCTCGACGGTGCCGTCCCTCGGTGCCCGGAGCTCGTTCTGCATCTTCATTGCCTCCACCACCAGCAGCTGCTGGCCGGCGGTCACGGCATCGCCGGCGCTCACCGAGACGGCCACCACCTTGCCGGGGATGATCGCCCGGACCTGGAGGGGGCCCGCGTGCGCCGCCGCGGCCCGGCCCGACGTCGCCCGCTCGCGGAGCGCGGCGATCCGCTCCGACTCGACATCGACGACGAGACGGAACCCGTCGACCAGGACCTCGCGCCGGCGCGCGCCGCCGGCGACTGGGGCATCCGGCTCGAGGACCACCCGAGTTGTTCGACCGGCCTCGACCAGCAGGTGACGGCCGCCGCCGAGCGGGCGAACGTCGGTCTCGACGACGATGCCGTCGACCAGGGCCCGTCTTTGCGTACGGACAGGCGCCGGGTCCGGCTCGGGCGGCTCCACCGCGAGACCGCCGAGGGGCCCCGTGCCAACGGTCGGGTTCGTCATGCGCAGGGGCTCCGGCGCGGGCGAGATCCGCACGGCGGCCTCGTCACCGAGACGCGATGCCGCGCCGAGGCTGACCCTGACGGCCCGCGGATCGACCGCGCCGCCGGGGGACGCGGTCGCCGTATCCGCTGCGTCCATGGGGGTGGCGGGCGTCAACTCGGCCATCGATCGACCCCCTGTCCCCGGCCGCCGCTCCGCCAGCCGTTGCGCCCGGGCGGCCCACCGGTCGACGCGATCGTTGTCCCCGTCTGACCCATGCCAGCCAGGCGCTGTTCGGCGGCGATCGCGACGAGCCCGGCCGCCAGCATCGCCTTGCGGACCGCCTCGTGGTGCGCCGCCCCGCCGTCCCAGTGCTGCTCCACCCACCCGGTCGACAGCTCCGCCGCGCGGAATGCGTCGCTCCGCGCGACCGCGCGGTGGAACGGCAGCGTCGTCTGGAGGCCGCCGATCTCGGTCTCGTCCAGGGCGCGCCGAAGGCGATCGATGGCCGCATCACGGTCGTGGGCGTGGACCATCAGCTTCGCGATGAGGTTGTCGTAGTCGGCCGGGACGCGATCCCCGGCCTCGATGTGCGTGTCCACCCGGATGCCCGGCCCCGCGGGCATGACCCATCGGCCGACGCGCCCGGGCGTGGGCGCGAACGCGCGGGACGGGTCCTCCGCGGAGATGCGCACCTCGATCGCATGGCTGGCCGGCGTCGCGGCCCGCTCCCCCGCCGCGACGGCCTCCGCGCTGAGCGGCAAACCCGCTGCGATCCGGAACTGCTCGCGGACGATGTCCACGCCGGCCACGAGCTCCGTGACGCCGTGTTCCACCTGCAGGCGAGTGTTGACCTCGAGGAACCAGAAGTTGTCGTCGGGATCGTAGAGGAATTCGCAGGTGGCGGCATTGCGCAGGTCCGCGGCCTCGCCGAGACGTACCGCGAGGCGGTGCAGGTGCCGGCGCTGCTCCGGCGACAGGCCCGGCGCCGGCGCCTCCTCCACGAGCTTCTGGTGGCGGCGCTGCAGCGAGCAGTCGCGCTCACCGAGGGCGACGACGTGCCCATGGGCATCCGCGAGCAGCTGGACCTCGATATGGCGCGCCGGGAGGATCTCGCGTTCGAGATAGACGGACCCATCACCGAACGCGGACACCGCCTCGCGGGACCCTGACACGAGGGCGGCGGGAAGATCCTCCTCGCGGGTGACCCGGCGCATCCCCCGGCCGCCGCCACCGGCGGCCGCCTTGACGAGCAACGGGAAGCCGATGGACCGCGCGGTGGCCAGGATGGCCGCGACCTGGTCAGGGTGGTCCACGGGCGCCGGCTCCAGCGTCCCCGGCACGGATGGCACGCCGATCCGCGCCGCGAGCCGGCGCGCGTTGAGCTTGTCGCCCAGCGCTTCGATCGCGTCGGACCGTGGACCCACGAAGACGATCCCCGCGCCCTCGGCGGCGCGGGCGAACGCGGCGCGTTCCGCCAGGAACCCGTAGCCCGGGTGGATGGCCTCGGCGCCCGTGGCACGCGCGGCGTCGATGATCGCGTCGATCCGCAGGTAGCTTTCAGACGGGGCCGCCGGGCCGAGGCGGACCGCGACATCCGCCAGGCGGACGTGCGCCGCCTCGTGGTCCGCGTCGCTGTAGACGGCGACGGCTTCCATACCCATCTCGTGGCAGGCACGGATGATGCGGACCGCGATCTCGCCGCGGTTCGCGATGAGCACGCGCCGGAACGGCGCCTCGGGGCTTGTCATCGGGGGCTCCCGGATGGGTCGTCTTTGCGCAAAGACGTCGCGCTGGCCTCAGAGCGGGATGTTGCCATGCTTCTTCTTCGGGTTCGTGTCGCGCTTGTCGGCGAGGATCTCCAGCGAGCGGATCAGGCGCGGGCGGGTCTCCCGCGGGAGGATGACCTCGTCGATGTACCCGCGCGCCGCGGCGATGTACGGATTGGAGAACTCGGTCTCGTACTCGGCCACCAGCCGCCGCCGTTCCGCCACGGCATCCTCGGCGTCGCCGATCGCGTCCTTGAAGATGATGTTGACCGCGCCCTCCGCGCCCATGACCGCGATCTCGGCCGTAGGCCAGGCGAAGTTCATGTCGCCGCGGATGTGCTTGCTGCTCATGACGTCGTACGCGCCGCCGTAGGCCTTGCGCGTGATGACCGTCACCTTGGGGACGGTCGCCTCGCAGTACGCGTAGAGCAGCTTGGCCCCGTGCTTGATGATCCCACCGTGCTCCTGCGCGATGCCGGGCAGGAACCCCGGCACGTCGACGAACGTGACCAGCGGGACGTTGAACGCGTCGCAGGTCCGCACGAACCGCGCCGCCTTCACCGACGCGTCGATGTCCAGCGCGCCGGCCAGGACCGCGGGCTGCTGGGCGACAATTCCGACTGGCCGGCCACCGAGGCGCGCGTAACCGATGAGGATGTTGCCGGCCCAGGCCGGCTGCAGCTCGAAGAACTCGCCGTCGTCCACGACGCGTCGCAAGACGTCGTGCATGTCGTACGGCCTGTGCGGCTCGTCGGGCACGACGTCGTCAAGTTCCAGGTCCATGCGATCGGACGGATCGCTGGTCGCCACGATCGGCGCGTCGGCCACGTTGTTCTGTGGCAGGTGCGCGAGGAGCCGGCGTACGTGGTCCATGGCCTCGGCCTCGTCGCGGGCGGCCAGGTGCGCGACGCCGCTGCGCCCTGTGTGCACGCCGGCGCCACCGAGCGCCTCCGCGTCGACCTCCTCGTGGGTCACGGCCTTCACGACGTTGGGCCCGGTGACGAACATGTAGCTCGTCCCCTCCACCATCACGGTGAAGTCCGTCATCGCGGGCGAGTACACCGCGCCGCCGGCGCACGGCCCGAGGATGACCGAGATCTGCGGCACGACACCGGACGCCAGGACGTTGCGCAGGAAGATCTCCGCGTAGCCGCCGAGCGACGCGACGCCCTCCTGGATCCGCGCACCGCCGGAATCGTTGAGCCCGATGACCGGCGCCCCCACCTTCATCGCGAGGTCCATGACCTTGCAGATCTTCTCGGCATACGCCTCGGACAGCGAGCCACCGAAGACCGTGAAGTCCTGTGAGAACACGAACACCAGCCGCCCGTCCACTGTGCCATGTCCCGTGACGACGCCGTCGCCCAGGAAGTGCTGGCGGTCCAGGCCGAACTCCGTGGTGCGATGCGTGACGAACGCGTCCATCTCGACGAACGATCCCGCGTCGAGGAGCAGGTCGAGGCGCTCGCGGGCCGTGAGCTTGCCCCAGGCGTGCTGCCGCTCCACCCGCACCGGTCCCCCGCCCTGCCGGGCCTCCGCGCGCATGCGCTCGAGCCGCGCGATCCGTTCGGCGTTCTTGGACACGTCCTGGGCTCCCTCCGGGTCGCAGGTTGAACGTCTTTACGCAAAGACGTCACGGGATGCCGCCATCATAGGCGGGTGAGCGGCATCCGCAGGGGGAACTGGCAGCATCGGGCCCGAGAGGACGGGGTCAACCGTCGGCGTCACGGGCCGTGTCACCGCGACATCAACGCTGCGTTGCAGTTTCGTTGCTGGACCACCGAATCGGGTCCAACCGGGCAGGGATATCCACAGAACGGTGCACAACTCGGCGGTCGTGTGGACAACCCACACCCTCACTTGGTCCCGCGAGGTAGCATTCGCTCACTTCCGCCGTCACCGGCCGACCTGGCCGATCTGCTCATTTCGAGGTGGTGCCCTTGACGCACGTGATCGCGATCGCCAACCAGAAGGGTGGCGTCGGCAAGACGACGACCGCGATCAACCTCGCAGGCGCCCTCGCCGAGGACGGGCTCCGTGTCCTGCTCATCGACATGGATCCGCAGGCCAACCTGACGGCCGGCATCGGCATCAACCTCAACCTCGTGGCGCGCTCGATGGCCGACGTGCTCGCCGACGGCCGGTGCACCATGGTCGAGGCGATCCTGCCCACCGAGACGGCCGGCATCGATGTCGCGCCCGCGCACATCGACCTCGCCAGCACGGAAGGCGAGCTGTTCACCGCGCTGGGTCGCGAGTCGATCCTGCGGGAGGCGATGCGCGAGGCGATCGAGGCCTACGACTACGTCCTCATCGATTGCCCGCCCAATCTCGGGTTGCTCACGGTGAACGGCCTCGTCGCGGCGGACAGCGTCATCATCCCGGTGCAGACACAGTTCTATGCCATGAAGGGCCTCAACAACCTGGTCAAGGTCATCAACGCGATCCGGCTCAAGCTCAACCGCGACCTGCACGTCCTGGGCCTGCTGCCGACGTTCTACGACGCGCGAACGAACCTCGCGCGGGACATGCTCGACGAGCTGCGCGTCGTGGGCGACCACCACGTCTTCAACACCATCATCCGCAACACCGTGAAGCTCGGCGAAGCGCCCCTTGCCGGACGGCCGATCACGTCGTACGCCAGCGGCTCCGAGGCCGCTCGGACCTACCGCGAACTCGCCCGGGAGGTGATCGAACTTGGCCAGGCCTGACTTCCGCGCCGCCGCCGCCCGTCGACTCTCCGAGGAGCGTGAGCTTCCGCCCGCGATCGTCAGCCTCCTGTCGTCGGAGACCACGCATCGCTCGACGGGCGTCAAGGTGATCCCGCTCGATCGCATCGAGTCGAACCCCCAGCAGCCGCGCCTCGCGTTCGACGAGGAGACCCTCGCCGAGCTGGCGTCCAGCATCCGCGAGCACGGCGTGCTCCAGCCCATCCTCGTCCGGCCGGTCGGCGAGAACCACTTCCAGCTGATCGCTGGTGAGCGCCGCTGGCGGGCGTCAAAGGTGGCCGGCATGGCCAGCATCCCGGCGCTGGTCGAGGACATCGACGACGACACGGCGCTCGAGATCTCGATCATCGAGAACCTCCAGCGCGAGGACATCTCGCCCCTCGACGAGGCGGCGATGTACGACCGGATGATCCGCGAGCACGGGTACTCCATCCGCCGCCTCGCGGAGAAGCTCGGCAAGGACAAGGGGTACCTCGAGAACCGGCTCCGCCTTGCGGACGCCCCGCCCGAGGTGCGGGAGCTCGTGTCTTTGCGCAAGGACACCCTGTCCCATGCCTACGAGCTGATGAAGGTCAGCGACCCCCGGAAGCGCAAGAAGCTGGCCGACCAGGTCGCCCGCAACGAGCTGTCCCTGGTCAAGCTCCGTGAGCGGATCGAGGGCCGGCCCGCTCGGCAGGCCACCGAGGACGACGGCGTGGAGGAACCGGCCGCCACCGTCCCGACGCCCGAGCCCGAGCCCGAGGACTGGACGACCCACCACGGGGCCGCCGAACCGGTCAGGGACGACACCCTCGTCACGGCCAAGCAGCAGCTCAACGACGCGGTCGAGGAGATGCTCGACGTCATCCGCAACCCCGAGGTCCTGACGGCCATCGGGTCCACCGACCGCGCCAACCTGGCCAAGTACCTCACGATCGCCAAGCTCCGGCTGGAGAATGCGATCGCGGTGGTCCGCACCGGCGACCCGGACCGCTAGGGTCTCCCCTCCCCGTCCGGCAACGAAGAAGCCGGCGCCATGATGGCGCCGGCTTCATGATTGCTGCCGCCTTACTGGGCGGAAGGCGGTGCTGAGGGTAGCTAGCCCTGCGGCCCGTGCGAGCCCTTGTTGAGCTTGGCCTTGGCCCGGTGCTCGGCGCCGTTGGCCTTGCCCGCGGCGGCCTTGTCCTGACCCTTCTGGGCCTTCTCGGCTGCCTTCGCGGCGCCGGCCGCGGCGCAGGTCTCGGGGTTCACGGTCGACAGGTCGACGGTGGACGGGGTTCCGTCCATGTGGGCGACGCAGGAGACGAAGGCGCCATGGTTGGCGAAGCCCTTGGGCGTCTCCATCCGGGCCGCGGCGGACACGAGCGCGCCGTGGTTGTCGGCCTCGGGCGAGCCGGTCGCCTCGGGCGCCTCCGGGGTCTCCGTGGCCTCGGGCGCCTCCGGGGTCTCCGTGGCCTCCGGGGTCTCCGTGGCCTCCGGGGTCTCCGGGGTCTCCGTGGCCTCCGGGGTCTCCGTGGCCTCCGGGGTCTCCGTGGCCTCCGGGGTCTCGGTCGGGGTGGCGGTGGGTTCCTCGGCCGCTGGGGCGGACGTGGGGACGAACCGCGGGGCCGATGCGAACACGGCGCCGGCGGAGATGGCAAGGACGGCCAGCGCGATCGCGAGCCCGCGGAAACGGCGGAGCAGGTTGGACATGGACATGTGTCCCTTTCGGTTGAGGACGTACGCTAACAGTAACGGTCTGGCGCCCCCGGGCGTTAGGCGTACCTCTGTTCTGAGGCAGTTGGGACCTTGGGGGTTTCACGGACGCACCTCCCCGACAGGCTTCAGGCGGTCGGAACCCCCACGGAGGCGCTCAGGGCGGTCAGCCAGGCCACCGCGAGCAGCCCCGTCCCGACGGCCTGAACCTCCCAGGCGAGCTCCCGCAGGGCCGGGCCGTCGCGCTCGGCCGCCGCGATGCCGAGCACGGCGCCGCCGAGGGGCACGCCCGACGCCGCCAGGACCACGAGGACCCAGCCCAGGGGTGCCCCGAGCACGGCCGCCGTGGCGACCGCCAGCCCCGCCGCAACGCCATGGAACGCGAGGACGAGGCGCGAAGCGCGCGCGGGGCCGAGGGCCAGGGCGATGGACCGGATCCCGGCGTCGCGGTCGCGCTCCATGTCCACGATGGCGTTCGCGATGGCGAGGGCCGTGCCGGCGTTTGCCGCGGCCGGCACGAGGACCACGAAGAGGCCCGGGAGCTGCCCGGTCGCGCCGTACCAGCCGAAGACCGGCAGGAGCGGGATGCCGATCGCGAGGGGCATCCAGGAGAGCGTGGTTCCCTTGGCCCACAGGTCGTACGCCAGCCCGAGGCCGAGCCCCAAAGCGGCCAGGGCGAGCAGCCCGGGGCCCCCGGCAAGCGACAGGATCAGGCCCATGGTGGCCGCCCCGCCGGCGACCAGCCTCGCGGCGGCCACGCTGACCAGCCCGTCGGGGATCGGTTTGCCCGGCTTGCGGCCAGCATCCGTGGGCGCGTCGACGAGATCGTTGACCGCCCCGATCGCGAACTGGAGGCAGGTCATGGCGAACCCGAGGACGAGGGCCATCGCGAGCCCTCCCCCGGCGACGAGGGCAATCAGCACGACCACGCCGCCGTCGAGCAGCGATGGGAACGGGTGCACCAGGCGCGCTGCCCGCGCCAGGCGCCGGACGTCGATCGGTGCCGTCCTGCCGGCGGGGGTCGGCGCCGCCCCGTCGTCAGACGTAGACGAGCTCGTCGAAGTTGGCGACCAGGTACTCGATCAGCCGGTCGCGGCCATCGGCCACCTGGGACCGGATGCCCGGCACCAGCGCCCACAGGGCGACCGCCGGGACCACCAGGTGGCCCCCTGCGTCGTGGCCCACCGTGGCAGGCGGCCCGCCGCCTGAAGCGAACACCCGTTCGAATTCCCGTTCCTTGAGCTTCGCCGCGCGGCGGAAGTCCTCAACGACGCGGACGACCCCGCGGCGGATGGCGACATCGCGCATCATCTCGGCGGCCCAGGTGTCGATCTGGGCGTCGGCCTGGTCGGCGAGGCGCGCGCGGTACTCGGTGGCGTCGGCTGAGAGGCCGGTGGCTCCCACGGGTTCTCCAAGAGGTGCGGTGGTCAGGGAGCAGGATGCCACAACCCGGAGGCGCCCGGGGGTCACGAGGGGCCGGCGCCGGCGTCGCCCCCCGGACCGGCGAGCGCGGGGCGGGACCCCTCCGGCCAGTCGTTGAACAGCTCGGTCAGCCAGCGTCCGAACGGGCCGGGCTCGGGCGGCTCCGGGAAGTCCGCGACCAGGCCGCGCAGCGCGCCCGCCGTCCGCGCCGTCAGGGCCGCCACCGCCTCCCCGGTCGGGCGGCCACCTGCGGGCAGTGGCTCCCCGACGCGGACCCGGATCAGGCGCCGGAACCCGAGCCAGCTGGTGCCGTTGATCGCGAGCGGGATGATCGGCACGCCGGCGCGCAGGGCGAAGTACGCCGTGCCCTCCGCCAGCGGCAGCAGCTCCCGCTCCCTACGGTGGATCCTCCCCTCCCCCGCGATGGCGATGACCCAGCCGTCGGCGAGCACGGCCCCGACGCGGCGCGTCGTCCCGACGAGGTCCGTCCCGGCCGGCTGGTACGGGATGCCGAAGCCCGCCCAGGCGATCAGCCGGTTGCGGGCCCCCTTCGTCATGTCCGCCTCCTTCGGGCCGAACATCGCGTACGTGGGGTGCGTCGGCAGCACGGCGAGCAGGACGATGGGGTCGGCCCAGTTGAGGTGGTTGAAACAGTAGATGGCGGGTCCGGCGGCGAGGTGCTCCCGGCCCTCGACCCGCAGCCGGAACAGGGCGCGAACGACCAGCGAGCAGAACCCGCGGACGAGGCGGATGCGGGCCGGCCGGTGGATGGGGCCGGTGACGGTGGGCGCGGTCACGGCCCGAGTATGGGCGATGGGCCCCGGCGCGGGCGGGCCGGTCAGGCCCGGAGCGCGTCCGGGTCGAGGGCCGCGAGGCTCGGGACGATGACGTCGGCGAGCTCGCGGGCGTTGCCGCCGGGCGGGACGCTGGCGTTGGGGACCAGGGCCACCGTCATGCCCGCGGCCTTGCCGGCCCGGACCCCGTTGAGTGAATCCTCCACCACGAGGCAGCCCGACGGCGCCACGCCGAGGCGCGCCGCCGCGAGGAGGTAGACATCGGGCTCCGGCTTGCCCCGCGGCACCTCGTCGGAGGAGACGAGGGCACCGAGGACGTCACCCAGCTCCAGCGCCCGCATGGCGGCATCGATGACGGCCCGATGCGCGGAGCTGGCGATGGCCACCGGGCGGGTCGCCGCGATCCGTCGCACGTGGGCGGGCGCGCCGTCGATCACGTTGGCCGGGTTGTCGCGGTAGCGTCCGACAACGCCCGCGACGATGGCGTCGAGGATCTCCTCGACCGGGACTTGCGCGAGGTCGAGGCGGGCCTGCATGATCTCGGCCCACTCGCGCGAGTTGCCGCCCATGCAGGCGGCCTGGTCGTCGTGCGTCCACGGCCGCCCGTACCCGCGGGCGAAGGCGACCCGCACCTCGTTCCACCACGGCTCGCTGTCCACGAGGACACCGTCCATGTCGAACAGGACGGCGTCGAAGCGGCGGAGTCCCAAGGGCCCGTTCCTCCCGGAGCTGCCGGCCGCTGGGCGCGGTGCCGGGCTCCCGCGAGAGGCTAGCGGAAACCCCGCCGCGAGGCGCGTCACTCCGCGGCCGGGCTCCGGGACCCGCCCGGTTGGGGCCGCCGGGGGTAGCGCGAACCTGACACAGGTCCTGTTCGTCGACACGGGGTTAGGCGATGATGGGACCGGCCGGTGCGGCTCTGGAGGTTGGGAACGGATGCATGTGAATGGTCGGCTCCTGGGCTGGGGTGTCTTCTTCATCGTGCTGGGCGCGATACCGATCGCCGTCGCCCAGGGCGCGCTCGACGAGACCGTCGCTCGCCGCGCCTGGGAGCTGTGGCCCCTGATCCTGATCGGAATCGGCCTCGGGCTGGTGCTGGCCCGGACGCGGCTCGCGGTGATCGGCACCCTGGTCGTGGCCGTGACGTTCGGGCTGATGGGCGGGGCCCTGATCGCCACGGGCGTCAATCCGGGCGTCGGGCTGTCGACGTGCGGGTTCGGGGCACGTGGCGGCGGCACCCCGTTCGCCGAGCAGCGGGGCTCCTTCGCTGCGAACGCGACCGTCCACCTCGAGATGAGCTGCGGTGAGCTCGTGGTGACGCCGGTCGACGGGGCGGGCTGGACGGTCGGAGGCTCCTCGTACGACGGGCAGCCGCCGGCCATCCGGCGCGACGACGGGCGCCTTGACGTCAGGGCGCCCGAGCGGCGCGGCATCGACCTTGCTGCCGGCGGGTCCACGTGGCAGATCGAGCTGCCGCGTGGGGTCGCGGTCGCGATGGAGGTCTCGGTGAACGCGGGCTCGGGCCGCCTGAACCTCTCGGGGATGGCGGTCCCGTCGCTGGACGCGTCGGTCAACGCCGGGGACGCCCGCATCGACCTCTCCGGTGCGCGCGATTCCGGACGCGTCGAGGCTTCCGTGAACGCGGGCTCGCTGGTCATGCTCCTGCCGGTCCCGGCGGACACGCTCCGGGGCAGCCTCGTGGTGAACGCCGGCTCGGCATCGGTGTGTGCGCCCGACGGCGTGGCCCTCAGGTTCCGCGGCGGCGACCGGGCGCTGGGCTCGACCAACTTCGGCGACCGGGGCCTGGCCCGAAGCGGCGACACGTGGTCCACGCCCGGGTTCGATGGCGCGGCGACGCGCATCGACCTGTCCGTGAGCGCCAACCTCGGCAGCATCACCCTCGATCCGGAGGACGGTTGTGACTGAACCGCTCTACCGCCACCCCACGGACCGCGCGATCGCCGGCGTCGCAGGCGGCCTCGCCGCCTGGCTGAACATCGACCCCTCGCTCGTCCGCATCGCGTGGGTCCTGCTCGCGATCTTCTCGGGCGGGATCTTCGTCATCGTCTACATCGTGATGATGATCGTCGTCCCGCTGCCACCGCCCGGCTGGACGCCGCGGCCGCGCGACAGCGGCTACAGCAGGTTCAGCGGCGCCCCCGGCCCCTGGGGTCAGCCCGGTCCGACGACCTGGGGACCCACGGCGGCACCGGGTGGCGCGGGCGATCCCACCGGTGCCCCCGGCGCAGGCGGCGGCGGGAACCCGGGCCCGGCCCCGGCACACGCCCCGTGGACGGCGCCCGGGCCCGGCAACGCGGGGATCGTGGCCGGCGTGGTCCTGGTCGCGCTGGGCGTGTGGTTCCTGGTCGATCAATACATCCGCATCGACTGGGACCTGCTCTGGCCGGTGGCCATCATGGTGCTGGGCGGGGCGCTGATCGCAGGCGCGCTCATGCGCGGCCGGTCGTCCTGAGCCGAACCGCGGGCCGCGCGCCCTGATGGACGACGTCGCCCCCCTGCTCCCGCAGTGCCTGTTCGGGGTGGCTGCGGGGCTGTACCTGCTGTGGCGCGGGTTCGGCGGCTACCGGACCGCCGTCACCGTCGGCGACACCGCCACCTCGAGCATCGCGAGCCTCGCCGCCGGCGAGGTCCGGGTGTCGGGGACGATCGAGCCGGGCGAGGTCGCGCTCGTCTCGCCGCTGCAGAGCGTGCCCTGCGTCTGGTACCGAGCCCGCGTCCGCACCACCGGCGAGGACGACCGCGAGATCTTCGCGGAGGAACGCGCGGTGGGCTTCCGGATCCGCGATGCCGAGGGCGTGATCCGCGTGTTCCCCAAGGGGGCCCGGATCGGGGCGGGGCTGCGGTTCGATGCCAGGACGGGGTCCATGGGCGACGCACCCGTGGGGCTCGACCCTCGGACCGGTTCCGCCTACGGGCCGGGGCTGGGCACCGATGGCGAGACGCCGCTCGATCGGGATGCCGCCATCGCGGCCCTGCTGACGGTCCGGATGCCCGAGGAGACCGAGCCCGCCGTCGACGGGACCGGGTCGCGGTTCGGGCCCGGCGGTGGTCGCGACTACGAGGAGGCGCGCCTCGAGGTCGGCGACACCGTGACGATCGTGGGTTCGGCGCTGCCGCTCGGGCACCTGCCCGACCCGTTCGGGGCCGACCGCATGGACCGGACCACAGACCCGCTGGCCGGCCTGGACGACCCGATGGTCGCGGCCGAGGTCGCCGAGGCGCGGGCCGCCGGCATGCTGCTCACCCCCGAGGAGGCCTGGGGCAACGCCGCGATCCCCGGGTTCGGGATCGGGCGGCCGGTCCGCGAACCCGAGCTGGACCCCGACGCGGACCGGCCCGAGATCGCCCCGGAGGCGCGGGCGCGGGAGGCGGCGGCCCGGTTCGACATCCCGCCCGACACCCTGGTGCTCGCCGCCGCCGAGGGCGTCCCGCTGCTCATCGCCGAGGGAGCGCCCGAGGCCGTCGTGGCCCGCGAGCAGGGCCGCTTCCTCGTGGGCCTGCTGGGCGCCGTGCTGGCCGTCGGGTCCACTATCGTCGCCGCTGTCGTTCTTGGAGGCCTCGCCGCGTGACCCCCGCCACCGCCGCCGCGCTGTTCGCGGTCGCCGTCCTCGGCCTGGTGCTGCTGTTCCTCGCCGTCACCACGTACAACGCCGTCGTGGCCCTGCGCAACCGCATCGCTAAGGCGTGGGCCAACATCGACGTCGCCCTCAAGCAGCGCCACGACGTGCTGCCGAACCTCGTCGCCGCCGTGCGGGGCGTGATGGCGTTCGAGCGCGACATCCTCGAGGAGGTCACGGCCGCCCGGGCCGCGTACCGCGCGTCCGATCCCATCCCCGCCCAGGCCGCGACCTCCGACGCGATCAGTGGGGCGGTCCGCCACCTGTTCGCGGTCGTGGAGAACTATCCGGAGATCAAGTCCGCGGAGAACGTCGCGTCGCTCCAGGCCGAGATCGCGCGCCTGGAGGACATCATCGCGGACCGGCGCGAGCTCTACAACGACCAGGTGTTCCGGTTCAACACGCGGATCCAGCAGCTGCCGGCGAACCTGCTCGCGGCGGTGTTCGGCTGGCGGACCGCGCCGTTCTTCCGGGCCGAGGACGGCGAGCGCGAGCGGCCGCCCGTGGAGCTGGGCGCCACGGGCTGAGGGTCCCGGGCGGGCTCGGCGGGGTTCGTGCGGCCACGCCCGGAACCTGGCCAGTTACCGATGCGGTGCGTCGTATCCGCGTTCGCGCCACCGCCGCCCGGCCAAGGTGCGGGGCACGACCGTGGCGCCGAGCTAGGGCCCCGGCCCAGACGCCCCGCTTGATGACCAACCAACGATGGGTTGCGTCGTTGGCAAGGAGTCGTCGGCCCAGGACGCACCCCATCGGTCGTTGGCAGGGTTGCCGCGCGAGCACGACGGCGAGTGCGCAGCCCATCGGTAGGTGGCCACATCGGGGTCCGCCTGGCCCCGATGCCACGCACCCCATCGGTAGGTGGCCAGGAAGCGCGGCGCTACGGGCGCCGTTGTCACGGGTCCGTCACCAATCGATCCTAGACTTGCGCCATCACCCGTTGGAGGCGTCCAGTCATGCACTTCCTGTTCCGCCAGCCGTCCATGCCCGCCCCGACCGAGCTCCTGCCCGGCCGGGCGGAGCCCATCGTGGTCCCCGCGCCGCACTTCGTGCATGGCCGTGCGATGACGCCCCCCTACCCCGAAGGCTGCGAGATCCTCGAGGTCGGCATGGGCTGCTTCTGGGGCGCCGAGAAGACGTTCTGGTCGATCCCGGGCGTGTGGGTCACCGCCGTCGGCTACCAGGGCGGCGGCACCCCGAACCCCACCTACCGCGAGACCTGCACCGGGCACACCGGGCACGCCGAGGTGGTCCGCGTCGTGTTCGACCCCGGCGTCGTGCGCTACGAGCAGCTGCTCAAGGTCTTCTGGGAGTCCCACGACCCCACGCAGGGCTATCGCCAGGGCAACGACACCGGGACCCAGTACCGCTCCGCGATCTACGTCCACGGGGAGGCCCAGCTCGCGGCCGCGCTCGCCTCGCGCGACCGGTACCAGGCCGAGCTGACCCGGGCCGGCTACCCGGCCATCACCACGGAGATCCGCGAGGCGCCCGAGTTCTACCTCGCGGAGGACGACCACCAGCAGTACCTCGCGAAGAACCCGAACGGATACTGTCCTGACCACGGGACCGGCGTGTCGTGCCCGGTGGGTCTGGTGCTGGGAAGGGACAGGGCATGATCGCGCCGTCGCACGATGACCGCAGATGGAGCTTGGTGGGCGAAGCCGAGGATCGCCACCTCGCCGAGAACAGTGATTGACCTCGAGGTGGTCCTTGGCGGCGCGATTCGAGCACCGTGGACTCAATCGCGAGGAAAACAGGCGGAGACGACGTCGACGGGCATGCGACCCGGCGGTCCCCCGAGACCGCAGTCGTGATCCTGGAGTCGCGGCCCGAGGGCGAGCTGCATCCGGACCCGACGCGACGGCGTCGAGCGGCGCTCGCCGAGCCGGCGTCCTCGCGGCGGGTCAGGCCTGCGCGGCGCGCCCGCGCTCCTCTGCGGCTACCGCCGGCAGCACGAGACCGAAGGTGCTGCCCACTCCCTCCTCCGATTGCAGGGTGACGTCGCTGCCCATGAGCCGGGCCGCCTTGCGCACGACGGCCAGGCCGATGCCGGTGCCCGGGTACGCGTCCTCGCCATGGAGCCGGGTGAACACCTCGAACACGCGCTCCTGGTGCTCGGCCGGAATACCGATCCCGTTGTCGGCCACGGACAGGGTCACCCGGTTGCCGTCGCGCAGGGCGGACACCCGGATCAGCGGCGGCACCCCCGGCCGGGCGTAGGTGAGCGCGTTGTCCACGAGGTTGGCCAGAACCTGGGTCAGCAGGACCGGGTCGGCCCGGGGGCCACGAGCGGCTCGACGAGCTCGAGCGTTGCGCCCGCGGCCGCGATCCGGTCGCCGAACATGGTCCGCAGCTCGGCGAGGATTGGTGCCAGGGGCACGGGCTCGACGCGCACCTGGGCGCGGCCGAGGCGGGAGTAGGCGAGCAGCCCCTCGATCAGGACGCCCATGTTCCGCCCCGCGGCCACGATGTTGTCCAGCAAGTGGGCGCCCCGCTCGTCGAGCCGGTCGCGGTACTCGCGCTCGATGATCTCGGCAAACCCGGTCACCGCGCGCAGTGGCTGGCGCAGGTCGTGGGACACGGAGTAACTGAACGACTCGAGCGCGGCGTTGGCCGCGGTGAGCTCCGTGGTGCGCGCCACGACCCGCGCCTCGAGCTCCGCGTTCAGCCGCCGGACTTCCTGCTCGGCGGCCCGCCGCCCGTCGATATCCAGCACCGTGCCGCGCAGGCCGGTGATCGCGCCAGTGGCATCGCGCTCGGGCTCGCCCCGGGCCGTCGCCCAGAAGCGGGTGCCGCCCAGACGGACCATCTCGAGGTCGACCTCGAAGGGGGTGCCGGACCTGACCGTCTGTTCGATGACCCCCGAGAGCCGGGTCCAACTCTCGGGAACGTACAGCGCCGCGCGCTCCTCGTTGCTCGTGGGAGGCCGAGTCGCAGGGTCGTGGCCAAGCATCCGGTGCATCTCTTCCGACCACGTGATCGTGCCTGTGGCGACGTCCAGCCCCCAGGAACCGACCCGGGCGACCCGCTGCGCCTCCTCGAGCGAGCGGGCGCTGGCCCTGAGCGCCTCCTCGGCGTCCTTTGATTCGGCCAGGCTCGCCTGCAATCGGCCGCCGAACTGCTGCACGAGGATCAGCGTGGTCCCGATGATCGCGGCGAAGCTCATCACGCGCATGAACGGGTAGCCCCAGCCGGGGAGCGGGCCGCCAGCCGGAACAACCTCCACGATGACCGCAATCAGGACGGATGCGAGCCAGCTCAGCCACAGTAGACGCCGGAGCGTGCGACCAGACACGTACTGGAGCGCGATGGAGCCACCCAGGAGCGGGATGGCGGCCAGGGCGGGCGTGGCTGGGGGAACGGTCGCGTAGACGATCGCCGTGACCAGGAGCCCGACCGTCAGGACCGTGACCGCGGCGTGCAGCCGCCCCCGGGACAGCAGCAATGCAGCAAGCCCGAGCACCAGGACGGCGGCGGCGAGGGTGAGGGCTGACCGGCCCATGTCACCGTCGCCGGTGACCGCCCAAATCGCCGCCACGACCGCGTCGAAGGTCCCCGTCAACGCGACCATCACCCCAATCAGCCGGCGCAGGTCGGCGACCTTCGGTGGTCGAGCGGTGGGTGCCAGGTCTTCGGCCATCGCGGTGTGGTGGGGCAACCTCGTCGTGGGGACGTCCTCGCACGCAGATCGAAAGCGTAGCAGCGCGAGCAGACGATGGCCTCTGCGGGGAGACATTCCGCGCGCGGCCTACTCCTTGCGGGCGGCGTCGGCGTCCATCGCGGCCATGCGGGAGGCGGCGGGTGCCGCCTCACCGTGCAGCGGCGCGCGACGCCTCCACCATGAGCCGGCACAGGACCGCCTGCTCGCGCGCGTCGTCGAGCGCCTCATGGGTGTGCGGGAGCGCGACCGGGTAGCGCTCCAGCATCGCCCGCCGCCCCGTGAGGGCCCATCGGTCCACCTCGGGCATGTGGAGCCCGAGATACAGCGCCTTGATGTCCAGCGCACTCGGCCCGAACGGGTTGCGGCCCAGGTGGCGCCAGAACGCGTCCGCGATGAACATCCAGTCGAACGCCGCGTTGAGCGCCACCATCACCGGCCGCGAGCCCGCCGGCGTCACCTCGGCGATCCAGCGCTCCAGCGCGGCCATCGCCTCGGCCGGCGGCAGCCCGTCGCGCTCGAGGGTGGCGCGATCGAGCCGGTGGATCGCCTCCGCGTCGGCGAGCCACGGCAGCCCGGACTCGGGACGGAGGCGCAGCTCGAGGCCCGTGTCGGGGTCGTCGACGAGGCACGCCCCGATCGAGATGAGGCTGCCCGTGTGGGGGGTGGGTCCGGACGTCTCGACGTCGATGCTGATCCAGGTCTCCGCGGCCAATCGGCCTCCTCTGCTGGGGGTGCACGCCGGATACTAGCGAGGACCGGGCGCCGGGGGCGCCGGGGGCGCCGGCGGCCGACGACGGACGGACGAAGGAGTTGCTGGTCATGGCGATGGACGGGGTCGACGAGGGCGACGGCGCCACGGCGCTGGCGGGGATCATCGAATCGGCGCGACGCCTTGGGGTGGAGCTCGACGAGGCCGAGGCGGCCGAGTGGGTCGCCGCGCTCGAGGTGGAGGCGGCCGGCGGGGACGTTGTCGTCGATGTCGACAGCGGCGTCTTCGGGCACCGCGCGTCGATGCTCGACTTCACGCCGCGGGACCTCGCGCGGTTCCGCGCGATCGGTGAGATCGTCGGCTTCCCGGATCGCCCGCCGGAGGTGCTGACCGCGCTGTCGATCTCCGGCTCGGCCGCCCAGGGCAAGGTGCAGTCCTTCCCCGGCGACTGCGACTACTTCGAGCGGATCCACATCACGGCCCCGACGCGGGACGACGCCTGCCGGATCCTCGCCCGCGAGATGCGGGAGAAGGCGCTCGCGACCCGCGTCGGCAAGTCGCACCGACTGTGGGAGGTCAAGTTCGGCAGCTACCCGTTCGACGGCGAGCGGGCCGCGAAGCCCGTTCGCGCGGGCTCCCCCATCTCGTGGACGGCCGACGAGGTCGCCACCGGCGCGATCGTCGTCAACCGCGATGGCGAGCCCGTGACGCTGCGCTGGGACGAAGTGGCCGCCGAGCCCGGCTGGTGCAAGCTCGACTGGATCGTGGCGGACCCCGAGCGCCAAGCCCTGGCCAACGCCTCGAACATGCTCGACGTGACCTGGGAAGCGCCCGACGGCACGATCACGCCGCTCGACGGGTTCGTGGACCCCTACTTCCAGGAGATCTACCTGGAGCCCGAGTCGCTGCCGCTGTTCCAGAAGCTGATCGGCGAGCTGGCGACGGACTCGGTCGAGACGTACGTGGGCCAGCTGGAGCACGAGGTCGTCAAGTACTCGACCGGCGATGTGAGCTGGGGCAAGGTCGCGCGACGCCTCTACAACATCTTCCGGCTCACGGGTCGCTACCCGGAGGCCGTGTACCTGCGCGAGCTGTTCGACGAGCCCACCACGGTCCTCTACCAGGTCGCGGCGCTCGTGCGGACGCTCGACGAGGCAGACCGCCCGGGAGCCGAGTTCGACACCGAGATGCTGGTCCGCCAGGCGGACGACCTGATCATGTCGGCGGTCTCGGCCCTTGAGGGTCGGAGCGAGGTCGAGATGGTTCGGCACCTGCTCGCCCTCCGCGACAACGTTCAGGCAGGGCGCGGCGCCGCGGGCCGGACCGGCGATGTCGGCGGCGTGAAGGACCAGGCGATGGCCGCCGTGAACGAGTACTTCGAGCGTCGGCTGTTCGAGGTGCCGAGCATCAAGGCCTACGTGGACGGGCTGGTGGCGGCGGAGGCGGGGGCACATTGACGGGAGGCGCTCCCGGGACCCAGCTGGGAACAGCGCCTGCGCCAGGATGCGGCGACCCCGTACCTGCGAGGTCGCGGAGGTGTCCCGCCTTCCTCACCGACGACGCAGGTGACGTGACCCACGTCATCGGGACCGGCACGGCACTGGAGATGGCAGCTGATAGGCGGTGGTTCCTGCATCTGCTGGTCTGTGGTCGATCGGATGCCCGCTGCCAGCGGATTCGGCGACGAGCGTCTTGTCAGCGTGGCGCGCGAAGGGTCCGGCCCGATCCGGCGCGCACGACCGTCATCGCGCCGTAGCCGTTCGACGCAGGAGGGCCGACCCGATCTGGGAGTCCCCCATGCCGTAGTAGACGTAGCAATCCGACGCCGACCCGTCGATCGGTTCGATGGCCGACGGGAACACGACGTTCGGAACGGTCCCGGTCCGTTCGGCGGCCACCTTCGGTTCAAGGAGGGGCTCGCGGGAGCGGCTCACCACGCGGGTGACGTCATCGGGGTCGAGGATGATCGCGCCGGCGCTGTAGCGCGCGTTCCCTGGCTGTTCGAACCCTCTCCCCAGCGTGCCGGAAACGCCGTGGTACAGCACCAGCCAGCCTTCGGCGACCCGGATGGGAGGCGTGCCGCCACCGATCTTGGCGGACTCCCACCCTCGACCGGGGAGCGCGACGAGGCGGTGGTTGTCGAGGCGGGTGAGCGCCCGCAGATCCGCCTCGACCGCGGCCGCCGACACGAAGCTGACCCAGATCCCCGGCCGCCGGTCGGCGAGCCCGGCCGGCAGTGGCTCGCGTTCTCCCGGTAGCACCCACGAGAGGTCCCACATCGGCCGGTGGAGCATGGCGTAGGCGCGCCCGCCGGACGGGTCCGTGACAGGCTCCGGGAAGAGCAGCGCGTCCTTGTTGGGGTAGAGGTTCAGGTCGGTCCCAAGGGTGGGGTCATAGGCGAAGGAGACCGGCCCGAGTCGGGTCCAGTGCTCGGTGTCCTCGGAGACGGCCAGACCGATTCGGGGGCCGAACGGGCCGAACGCGGCGTACGTCATCACGAACCGACCGAGACCCGGGAGATAGGTGATCCTGGGGTCCTCGACCCCCCCGCCCGTGGAACGCAGCTCCCACGCCTCCTCCGGTTCAAGCACCACCCCCATGCGCTGGACGCCGACGGGAACGCCTCCTGAATCAAAGACGACGCGTGCCCGCCCGATCCGGGAGCGGTTGCCCTCGGCAACCAGGCGAGGGAACAGGTAGACCTCACCGGCGTGGCGTGCGAGCGCCGGGTTGAGGACGCCCAGGGCCTCGCGCGGGTCGTCGGGATCCGGCGTCATCACGACGCCCACCCGGTCGAGGCGGTAGGGCGGCACCGCCAGACGGTCACCCTCCCGCCCGCGGGATGTGACCCGAGCGCTCATCCCTTCACTGCCGAGCCGAGGTTCGCGTCGATGAACTCCCGCTGGAATACCAGGAAGATGACCACCGCCGGGACGGCGAGCACCACCGCGCCGGCCATGATCGAACCGAACGGGTTCGCCGCTCGCGCGGCGACCGTCGAGATGTAGTTGGCGAGCGCCACGGCGAGCGGTTGCAGGTCGTGCTGCTTGGTGATCAGGAACGGCCACAGGAACTCGTTCCACGGTCCGATAAACGTGACGATCGTCGCGGTGATGATCGCCGGCCGCGCCAGGGGGATGGCGATCCTGCGCAGGATCGCAATCTCCGAGGCGCCGTCGATCCGAGCGGACTCGAACAGATCGCGGGGCAGCGCCACGAAGAACTGGCGGAAGATGAAGACCGCCGTGGCGTTCACGGCGAAGGGCAGGATCATCCCGAGGTAGCTGTCCGCCAGGCCGTAGCTGCGCACGATCAGGACGTAGAGCGGGATCATGAACAGCTGGAATGGCAGGACGAGGATCAGCACCATCACGTTGAAGATCACGCTCCGGCCGCGGAAGTCGAGTTGGGCCAGGGCGTATCCGGCAAGCAGGCCGATGACGAGGGTCGCGAGCACGACACCTCCGGTGAAGATCCCCGAGTTGAGCAGCGTCCGCGCAAGGTCGACCTGGGCGTTGATGTCACCGAAGTTGGCAAGCGTGAGGTTGGCCGGGTCCGGGAACGCCCCGGAGAGGTCGGAGTTCGGCTCGCGCTGCAGCGCACCGATGACCATGTAATAGAAGGGGAAGATGAAGATGACGGCGCCGATCACGAGCGCGCCCAGGCCCGCCGCTCGGCCTCCCGAGGCGCGACCGCGTCGCTTGCGTGCTGCGACCCCGGTGGGTTCGGCGCTGACCGACGTGGCCATGGGTCAGTCCCTCTCCAGGACGAAGCGCTGGATCCCCGAGATCAGCATCACGGCGACCGCCAGGATCACCCCGATGGCGGATGCATAGCCCGCCTTGCCCTGCTCGATCCCATCCTGGTACATGAGCAGGACGGGAGACATGGAGGCTCCGTTCGGTCCGCCCCCACCGGTGAGGAGGTATGGCTCGGTGAACAGGTTGGCGCCGATGATCGTGGCCAGGATGACCACCAGGACCGTCGCCGAGCGCACGCCCGGAACCGTGACCGAGATGAAGCGTCGCACGACGCCGGCACCATCGACCTCGGCCGCCTCATAGAGCTCGCGCGGGATGTTCTGGAGCGCGGCCAGGTAGAGCAGCACGTAGAAGCCGAGCTGCTTCCAGGTCACCACCAGCGCGATCACCGGCATCGCCCAGAACTCGTTGACGAGCCAGGACGGCCTGGGCGCGAGCGGACCGAGCATGCCGTTCAGCAATCCGCTGCCCGAGAAGAACCACAGCCACACGCCGATGACCGCGACGCTCGCCGTGACGTACGGGATGTAGTAGGCGGCCCGGAAGAACGCCCGGAAGGGCAGCTTGGCGTTGAGTGCGGTCGCCAGCACCAGCGACAGCACCACCGTCAGCGGGACGTTGATCAGGATGAACTCGGCCACGTTGAAGATCGAGCGCAGGAACACCGGGTCGCCCAGGATCTGTGCGTAGTTGGCCAGGCCGACGAACGGGCGGTCGACCACGGCCCCTGGTGCCGCGAAGAAGTAGTCGAAGAACGAGATGTAGAGCGCCAGCAGGAGCGGGTAGCCGAAGAGGGCGGCGAGGAAGATCGCGTACGGGGCGACGAACGCGACACCGATCGGATTGCGCCCGATCAGGCGCCGCGTCCAGCCGCGTTGTCTTGCGACAGCGACCGCCATGATCTTGCCTACTGCCCGGCGACAAGCGTCTTGATCTTGGCGGCCGCGTCAGTGAAGGCCTGGTCGATCGGCGTCTTGCCGAAGATCACGGACTCGCTGTACGCGTTGCGGAACGTCTGCCACATCTCGACCGAGTTCGGCACGATCGGCACTTCGACGGTCCGGCTCGCCTGGTCGGCGAACACCGTGTACTCCGGGTGCGCCGTGAAGTAGTCCGGATAGGTGGCCACGACATCGGTCCGCATGGGCATCTGGCCCGTGGTGGTGAGGAGTGCACCATCGTTGTCCTTGCTCGTGGCGAACTTCAGGAACGACCAGGCCGTGCCGCGGTTCTGGCAGCTCGTGTACATGCCGATGGACTTCTCGTCGCTGAACGTGTAGACGTCCTTCGGATCCTTGCCGGCGCTGGTCGGGATCGGCACGGCACCCCAGTCGACCTTGGTGCCGTAGACCGCGATCGCCCACGGCCCGACGATCGCCATGGCCGCCTTCCCGTCGGCGAAGGAGTCGCCCTGGTAAGCCTCGTTGGGGACGAGCCTCTCCGCGTACAGCGAGCGCCAGAAGTTCGCGACCGCCAGCCCGTCGGCTGAGCCGAACTGCGGCTCGCCGTCCTTGACGAGGGGCGTGCCCCCGGTCTGGGCGATGAACAGCGGGTAGAAGTCGAACCAGGGCTGGTAGAACTCGGACGTCGGGGACGGCCAGATGGCGGCCTGGACGCCGCCCTTGGCGACGAGCGTCTTGGCGGTCGCCAGGAACTCGTCGTAGGTCTTGAGCGGCGGGGCGTCCGTGGCAAGGCCGGCCTTGGCGAAGACCGTCTTGTTGTAGAAGATCATCACCGGGTTCGTCTTCCACGGCATCTGGTAGAACTTGCCGTCGGCGGACGTGTACTGGGCGGCTGCGGCACCGGAGCGGGCGTTGATGTAGCTCGCACCGTCCGGGAACTCGTCGAGCGCCACGAGCCCGCCCTGCTTCGCGAACTGCGGGACCGCGGCCGGCGACGTGTTGAAGATCAGGCAGGGCGTGTTGCCGGCCGTGATCGAGGCTCCGATCACCTCTTCCGAGCTCTTGCCGGCAGGGATCTGCTCTCCCGAGACCTGCTCGTCCGGGTGATCCTTGTTCCAGGCCGCAACGACGGCCTCCCCCCAGGTCACTTCCTCCCCGTTGTTCGAGTACCAGATCTTGATGGGTCCGGTGGCCGAAGCCGCCGAAGCACCGGCTCCGGTGGTACCCCCACCGCCGCACGAAGCCAGGACCAGGACGACGACGGAGACGACGCCGGCCAGGCGAACCGAAGCGCGATGCATGTCGAGGGCTCCTATCCAGGGCCGCAATTCATGCAGCCCCGGGCGCCCGCCGGTCGGACAGGCGGCACAGTCGCTGCATCGCTGCGGCACCAGGCGAGTCTCTGACCGGGAACGAAGGGCGTCATGACAGTCCGTCATCGGGCGACATCCGTCCGAGACAGACGGCCCAGGCTCCCGCCACCGTGCCGCGGGATGCCGTCGCGCAACCGAGCCCGTTGACGACCTGGGAGGACCTGGCGGCGGGTCGCGCCGACGGGGAGCGAGACCAGACCTGCCTCTGGCGACCGCAGGCCGAGAGCGCGGTGAGGGCGGTCCGCGTTGTGGTAGGCAGCGGCACGGTCCTCGCCGCTTGTCGGCGCGGCTGCGGTGGCGGACGGACCGGCCGGCGAGCCCGAGAGGTCGGCGGCCGCCCGACGTCGTGCGTGACGCTCGGCCCTGCCGCCGCCGCGCGAGCGGCCTCGTCGCGCTGCTCCTGGCACCCTCCGCCGCCCAGGGGAGATGACGAGGCGTCATGGTCGGCTGCCTGTGCGGTGAGACCGTGGGGGTGCAGGACCGGGCGACATTCACGCGCAGCGACTTCGCCGGCCCGGTCCAGGATCGGAGGCGCAATGGCAGACCAGGGCGAAAGCGGCCGGAACAGAAACGAGCGGAAGGAGCATGACCGCAGGACGCGCGCGTACGAGGAGACGACCGGCAACCCGTATCACCTCTCAAGTGGGGTGCGTATGGTCGTCGGCGCGCTGGCCGTAGTGGTCGTGATCACCCTGACGGCGCTGTTCGTGAGTGGCGTCGTCCACTGGTAATTCGGTCGGGCAGCAGGGGCTCGCCGAGTCCTGGAACCTGCGTTTCCGAAGCCCTCTCGAGTCAGGACGATCCGCCGCGCCGCTCCCGACAGACCGACCGCAGGTCCCGGCCGCGCGGCATGGGGTCGGCCGACTGAAGGGAGTTCGTCTGCAGGATCCGCTCGAACGGGGCGATGAACAGCTCGCCGGCACACAACGCGGCGCACACGCTCCGGTCGAGACTCGCAACGCGTGGTACCGGCCAATGTGCATGCCTCCAACCGGGCGCGGATCAGAGCGCCTTGCCGATGGCCTCCAGTTCCTCCCGTCGGTGCGGGGTGACCTCGGGATACGCCATCTTGAGCTCACTGAACGCGTCGAGGACGATCTGGGCGACGATGAGCCGGGCGTTCTTCTTGTCATCGGCCGGGACCACGTACCAGGGTGCGTGACGCGTACTCGTCGCGCCCAGGCACGCCTCGTACGCCTCGCTGTACTGCTTCCAGGACTTCCGCTCATGCGCGTCCGCCAGGCTGAACTTCCAGTTCTTGTCGGGCTCCTCGATGCGCGCCAGGAAACGCTGGCGCTGTTCGTCCTTCGAGAGGTGCAAGAAGATCTTGACGATGCGGGTGCCGTTCCGGTGGAGGTGCGCCTCGAGGTCCACGATGGACCGATAGCGGTCTTGCCAGATGGTCTTTCGGTCGACCGACTCGGCGGGGAGCCGTTGACCTTTGAGGAGCTCCGGGTGGACTCGAACGACCAGCACGTCCTCGTAGTAGGAACGGTTGAAGATGCCGATCCGCCCCCGTTCGGGCAGCCGGCGCTCGGTGCGCCAGAGAAAGTCGTGCTCGAGCTCGTCCGGGGTGGGCTGTTTGAAGCTCGACACGTCGCAGCCCTGCGGATTGATGCCTGACATGACGTGCCGGATGGCGCCGTCCTTGCCGGCCGCGTCCATGCCCTGGAAGATCACCAGCAGCGCGTATCGGTTGGACGCGTAGTGCAGGTACTGGAGCGAGCTCAGCGCCTTCACGCGGGACCGCAGGTGCTTCCGATACCGCTTCTTCGACCGGTAGAAACGGTCCACCTTCGTGGGCCACTGCCTGAGTTCGACCGTGTCTCCGGGCCGGACTCGGAAGTCGTCTGATCGGATCGGCATCACGTCTCCTCGGCCACGTCGGTCGCGTAGCGTGCGCAGTTCACGTCTTGGCCTTGCCTTCGCTGGGATCGTCAGGCGCGGGCGTGGCCGGGGCGTCCTCCTGCTGGATCTCGCGCTCCGCCTCGTGCCAGTCTCGAGCGGCCTGCCCTTGCCCGCGGACGCGCTGCAAATAGAGCTCGTAGGCGCGGGCGGCGATCCGCGGCGCGCGGTCCCGCGACTTCGTCCCCAGCAGCGGCGCGCCGTTGGGGTCCAGGATCCGGTAGGCCAGCAGCTTGACCTGGTCGTTCACGAGGAACCACGCCAGGGCGTAGCCCCAGACGAAGAGTGCCCAGCCCCAGCCCAGTGGCGTCATGAACACCCCGAAGACCGCGATCAGCGTGGCCACCGCCTGGGTGCCGAACACGGCCACCACCAGCACCCTCGAGGGGCGGATGGACCAGAAGCGGCCGCGCGTTCGGGTGAGGAAGATCGTCAGGTGCCCCGCCACGGACAGCTTGAGGTACATCAGCGTCTGGATGTGGTCGCGATCGAGGTTGAACACGCGCTCGCCGAGGTAGAACAGGCCGAAGGCGGAGACGACCCCGACGACGCCCAGCACGGTCGCGATCCCCAGCACCAGGCGCATGTTCCACGCCTCGGGCCGGTCCTTGTAGTGGACGTTGTCGTAGGCGATCGACAGGATGGCGCCGTCGTTGAGCAGCGCCAGCATCACGATCATGACCGCGGTGACCGGGTAGAAGTTGAACACCAGGATCGCGAGCGTCATGAACAGCAGCACGCGGATCGTCTCGGCGATGCGGTACATCGCGTAGCTGTTCATCCGCTGGAAGATGCGGCGGCTCTCCTTGATGGCTTCGATGATCACGGACAGACCCGACGTCAAGAGCACGATCGAGGCCGCCGCTCGGGCTGCATCCGTAGCGCCCGAGACCGCAATTCCGCAGTCGGCCTGCTTGAGCGCCGGGGCGTCGTTCACCC
>JBBSCF010000043.1:0-26511 GCA_038250545.1 Candidatus Limnocylindrales bacterium
CCGGTTCAGCTCAGCGTCGGACCGGGATCCGGCAGCTGACCTCGCGGAACGGCTCGACCCCGGCTGGTCGCCAGCCCCGCAACCACCCCGCGGGGTCGCCCGCCGGCCAGGTCCGGATCATCCCTGGCGTGGCCGTCGGGAACGGAGCTGATGACAGAATGGATGGCCGCTTCATGGACAAAGTCGCTGGCCGGCGACAACGCTATCTCGCAATGGCCTTCGATCCGGTCCCCGACCGGGCGGTTCACGCTCAGATCGGGTGCCGGCGCGGCCTGGCTCGCCTGATGATTCCGGGGCCGCCACCTAGATGGGGCTCTCCTCCACCAGGAGGATGAACGCCGCGCCACTCAGCCAGCAGAGCAGCACCAGGGTTCCCGATGCCTCGATGCCAAGGGGTCCCACGGCGATCAGCCAGAAGAAGACGCCGACGACGGCCGCGAACAGCGCCTTGGACAGGCGCAGCAGGATCTCGAACACGAGCTCGCGCACCCTAGAGCTCCCGCCGCCCCTGGAGGGCGCGGATGAGCGTGACGTCGTCGGCGTACTCCAGGTCCCCGCCGACCGGCAGCCCGCGCGCGATCCGGGTGACCGACCCGACGCGGCCGTCGAGCCGCTCGCCCAGGTACATGGCCGTCGCCTCGCCCTCGAGGGTGGGGTTGGTGGCGATGATGACCTCCTCCACGCGGTTGCCCTCGGCGAGCGCCTCGTCGACGCGGGCCAGGAGCTCGCGGATCTTGAGGCGCTCGGGCCCGATGCCATCGATCGGGCTGATGGCCCCGTGGAGGACGTGATACCGGCCGCGGAACTCGCCGGTGCGCTCGATTGCGAGGACGTCGAGGGGCTCCTCCACCACGCACATCTGACCATCGTCCCGTCCGGGATCCCGACAGATGGGGCAGAGCGGCGCGTCGCTGATGTTGAAGCAGCGATCGCAGAACACCACCTCGTCACGGACCGCGACCAGCGCCCGGGCGAGGGCGCGTGCCTCGGCGTCCGGGGCACGCAGGAGGTGGTACGTGAGCCGCTGCGCCGTCTTGGGGCCGATGCCGGGCAGGCGCGCGAACGCCTCGATCAGGCGCGCGACGGGCTCGATGACGGCGCTGGACACGGAACGGCGGTCAGCCGAGCCCGGGGATGCGCAGGCCGGCGGTGACGGCGCCCATCTTCTGCTCGGCGAGCTGCTGGCTGGCGCGAAGGGCCTCGTTGACCGCCGCCATGACGAGGTCCTGGAGCATCTCGACGTCCTCCGGATCCACCGCGGAGGGATCGATGACGAGGCCCACGAGGTCCTGCTTGCCGGTGACCGTGGCCTTCACCACGCCGCCGCCCGCCGACCCCTCGACGGTCGCCGTCTCGAGCTCCTCCTGGACGCGCGCCATCTGCTGCTGCATCTGCATCAGCATCTTCTGCGGGTTCATGCCCATGGCTGCGGGTCCTCCGTGCGGGGGTGGTTGTGGCTCTGCATCGGCCGGCCGCGTGTCGGCGTGTTTCCGCCCAGTCTCGCCCATGTACGAGCCCCGCGCGAGCCGTCCGGCCCGAGCGTCAGGTGACGTCGGGGACGTCGAGGCGATCGTCGGCGAAGATCCGGTGGGCTTCAGCGAGGATCCTCGCCGCCTCCTGGTCGTCGGGGAGGGGTGGGACCAGGTCGAGGTTGGTGGCGATGCAGCGGACGCCGACGTCGTGGCCCAGGTACGAGCCGATGCATTCCTCGAGGAGGGGCCGGCGGCGGTCCGCGACGTCCTTGAGGAAGCCCTGCTCCTCGGGGAAGCCGAGGGTCACGACGTTGCCCTCGACGCCGATGGGCCGGCAGGCCGTGATCAGCGGCTTCACGGCGCGGTTGCGCTCGGTGATGGTCGTCACGACGGAGGGCCAGCCGCCGCGGAGGCGCTCGAGGTCGTCCCCACTTTCCGCATCGGCGGCACCCACCGCGCCCAGGGGAGCGCCGGGTACCGGTTCGGGCGCCGGCCCCGGGGTCGCCGCCGCAGGCGGCTCGGCGTGGGCCGGCGGCTCCGGGACCGCGGCGGGGGCGTCCGGGTGCTCGGGTGCAAGCCCTGGCGCTGGCACGTGAACCGCCGCCGGGGCCTGGGCGGCCGGCACGGGTGTGGCCGCAGGGGGTGTGTCGGGTCGCCGCGGAGCCGCGAGGGTGGGCTGGGCGGATGACCCCGCGGCGATCGCGGGCTCGAGCAGGGCGAGCTCAAGCTGCAGGCGCAGGCCCCCCGCCCCGAGGCGGGTGGGGTCGATGCCGGCCAGCCTGCGGGCTGCCGACGCGACGCCGGGGTCCGCCGCTCCGCCGGCTCCGAGATCCGCCAGCAGCCGCTCACGTAGCGAATCCACGACCTGGTCCAGGAACACGCGGAGATCCCGGCCACGCTCCTCGAGGCGATCGAGCAGCCGGATGCCGGCGCCGGCGTCGCCCGTCGCGAGCGCCGCCGTGAACCCGTCCACCAGGTCGGCATCGGCGAGGCCCAGCAGGTCCCGGACGGCGTCGGCCTCGATCCGGCCCGCGGTCGACGAGAGCAGCTGGTCCAGGATGGACTCCGCGTCGCGCATGCCGCCTGCCGCGAGCCTGGCGACCACCGCCACCGCCTCCGGGTCCGCCTCGCGCCCGTCCGCGGCGAGGATGCGCTCCAGCTTGCCGGTGATCTCGGGCACGGTGAGGCGGCGGACGTCGAACCGCTGCAGCCGCGACAGGATCGCCGGCGGGAAGTCCTGGGGGTGCGTGGACGCGAACATGAACGACACGAAGTCCGGGGGCTCCTCGAGCGACTTGAGGAGGGCGTTCCAGGCATCCTTCGTGATCTGGTGCGCCTCGTCGAGGATGTAGACCTTGCGCTTCAGGTCCGTCGGCGCGTAGTTGAGGCGCTCACGCAGCTCGCGGACGTCGTTGATGCCGCGATTGGACGCGGCGTCGATCTCGAGGAGGTCCAGGGCACGGCCCTCGCGGATCGCCTCGCACGAGGGGCAGGCATCGCACGGGTCGGCGTTGGCGCCGAGGTTCGTGCAGTTGAGCGCCTTCGCCAGGATGCGGGCGAGGGAGGTCTTGCCGGTCCCCCGGGGACCCGTGAACAGGATCGCGTGCGCGACCTGACCCGTCACCACCGCGTTGCGGAGGGTGGCGACGACCGCCTCCTGACCGACGATCTCGGAGAACGTCTGGGCTCGCCAGCGGCGATAGAGGGCCTGGTGGGACGTCCCTGCGGTCAACGACGCTCCTCCTGGCGGGCGAGGCGAGACAAGCTGGAAATGCCGTGCACCCTCCGTCGATCCAACGCACCCGTGCCCACCGGCGAACGCGGCTCGGACCAGGCCGTTCCGCGGCACCCGACGATCATCGCTGAGTGCTGCTTCCTTCCGGACCTGACACGGTTCGCGAGTCGTCGCTGCGCGGGACCCGGTCCTCAACGTCGCGAACGCCGTCGGCTCTCGAGAACGCCGACCTCGGGAGGGAATTCAGCCCTGCTGGAGCGGATTGCAGGTACAGGGCACCGCTAGTTCCCCGCCTAGCACGGCCCGGCGATGATAGCAGGGGCTGCCATCGCGGCCGCCGGAGGGAGCCCGTGAGGATGTCGCGCATGGACCAGCGCGTCACCCTGGTCACGCTCGGGGTCGCGGACCTCGAACGCGCGATCCGGTTCTATCGGGACGGGCTCGGTTGGGTGCCTGCGGCCTCCTCGCAGGAGGGCGAGATTGCGTTCTTCCGAGCCGCCCGAGGCGACCGGGTGGGGCGGGTACTCGGGCTACGTGGCGGACCCCAACGGCCACCCGTGGGAGATCGCGCACAACCCCTACCGGCCGTTGGCCGCCGATGGGAGCCTGGTGCTGACGGGCAAGGGGCCGGCCGCTCCGCTCGATCCGTCCGCGGGCGGAGAGCTGGCGGAGAGGGCGGGATTTGAACCCGCGATGGGTTGCCCCATACCGCATTTCCAGTGCGGCGCCCTAGGCCACTAGGCGACCTCTCCACCCGAGAGCATAGCAAGACCCGACGAGTTGCCTCGTCGGGTCCGTCACGAGCACCAGTGGCGGAGAGGGTGGGATTCGAACCCACGCTAGCTCTCGCTAGACCGCTTTTCGAGAGCGGCACCATCAACCACTCGGACACCTCTCCACCGCGAAGGATAGCAAGGGGCGGCGCGGCGGGCCATCCGCGCGGGGCGAGCTCACCCGTGACTCGGGTGCGGGTCGGGACGGCTGGGCCGATGAGGAGCTGGGAGTTGATTCCGCCGTCGAATCCGGGGCGAGCTCAGCACGTGACCCCGCGAAATGACCCGGTGGCGGGTCGCGGGCGGCGCGGCTCCTGGGGGCTGAACCCGGGCGGGCCTCACGCCCCGGAGACGGCCCCGGTGAGCTCACCCATCAGCTCCTCGGCCTCGGCGCGGCGGATCCCGGACACGACGTCGAGGTGTCGACTCAGGGCGGGGTGGCTGGCGAGTTGGATGACCGTGCCGGCCGCGCCGCAGACGGGGTTGGGAGCGGCGTAGACCAGGGCGGCCGCGTCGCACTCGAGGAGCGCCCCAACGCACATCGGGCACGGCTCGATGGTCGTGAAGATCGTGACGTCCGCGAGGCGCGTCGAGCCGAGCTTGCGGGCGGCCTCCCGCAGGGCCGCGACCACGGCGTGGGCGGTTGGGTCGGAGGCCTCGCCCACCCGGTTCGCGCCGCGCGCGACCATGGCGTCGTTCATCACGGCGATCGCGCCGACGGGCGGCGCTCCCCGCTCCGCAGCCTGCCGCGCCTCGGCCAGCGCCTCGCCCATGAACAGCTCGTAGTTCATGTCACTGATCATAGCGACCCGTCCTCGCGCTAGGATTGACGCAGACCCGGGTCGGGTCTTCGGCACCTCTCTCCGGCACCTCGCCATCCCGGCCCGGCCCGCGCAGGCGTGTGCGCGGCCGTCGCCACCACATCGCCCCGGCGCATGCCGGGACCCATTCGGAGCCACCATGGTCGCACCTCGACGAATCGGCATCCTCACCGGCGGCGGCGACGTCCCCGGGCTCAACTCGGTCATCAAGAGCGTCGTCTACCGGGCGACCGAGCTCGGCTACGAGGTCGTCGGCATCCGCCGCGGCTGGGAGGGCCTCACCCACCAGCGACGCGGCAGCGAGCTCGACCCGGAGTACGTCCGGGTCCTCGACCGCATCAACACCCGGACCATCGACCGCACCGGCGGCACGATCCTGCATTCCTCGCGCACCAACCCGCGCAAGATGCGGACGGCGGCGCTTCCGTCCTGGCTCGATCCCAAGACGGTCGCGGACAAGCAGACGTCCGAGGGTGTCTACGACCTGACCGACCACGTGCTCGACACCATCGAGCACCTGGGCCTGACAAACCTCGTCACCATCGGCGGCGACGACACGCTCTCGTTCTCGTCCGTCCTGTTCGAGCGCGGCCTGCCGCTCGTCGCGATCCCCAAGACGATGGACAACGACGTCAACGGGACCGAGTACTGCATCGGCTTCAGCTCCGCGATCACGCGGGCCAAGGAGGTCCTCAACCGCCAGCGCACGACCCTGGGGTCGCATGAGCGCATCGGCGTCTTCCGCATCTTCGGCCGCGATGCCGGGTTCACCGCGCTGTACACGGCGTACGTGACCTCGACCCGTTGCGTCATCCCCGAGTTCCCGTACGACATCAAGGCGCTCGCGGAGATCCTCAAGGAGGATCACCGCAACAACCCGAGCCGCTACGCGATCGTGATCACCGCCGAGGGCGCGATCTGGACGGGCGGCGAGCTCGCTGACGTGGGCGACGTCGACGCGTTCGGCCACCGCCACAAGGTGAACGTGGGCGAGGTGCTAGCGTCCGAGCTCAAGACGCTCACCGGCGTCGAGGCCGTCGCGTCCGACCTGACGTACGACCTGCGCTCGGGCGAGCCGGACATGCTCGACTCCATGGTCGCCACGACGTTCGCCAACGTGGCGATGGACCTGATCCGCGACGGCATCGGCGGCCGCATGGCGGCGATCCGCGACGGCAAGTACAGCCACGTCTCCCTGGCCGAGACCGCCAAGCCGCCGCGCCGCGTCCAGCTCGCCGCCTACGACACGGACCGCTTCCGCCCGAAGTACGCGGACCGGGAGGGCGATCCGCTCCTGCTGACGCCGAGCCTCGGACCGGCGGAGTAGTCCGCCGGGGCCGGCACGCGGCCCCACCCGGAGCCTTCGAACGGGCCGCCTCCGGGCGGCCCGTCCTCTTGCCCGGGCTCGCTAGCCCTCCATGCCCGAGAGGGACCGGATGGCCCGCGCAAGATTGGACATGTCCTCGTCCCCGTACCCGCGGGCGACCAGGCCCGACTCCAGCTGGGCGGCCAGGGACGCGACCGGGAGCGTCGCCCCGGTGGACCGCGCGAGGTCCAGCGCGATCACCAGGTCCTTGAGGTGGAGCGACGTCCGGAAGCCGAGGGGATAGTCGTTCGCGATCATCTTCCCGCTGCGGTTCTCGAGGATCCAGCTCTTGGCCACGCCGCCACCGAGGGCCCCGACGACGGCCTCCGGGTCCAGACCCGCCTTCATCGCCAGGACCATGCCCTCGGCAACGCCGAGGTAGACGCCCGCGATGACCACCTGGTTGACGGCCTTGACGGCCTGGCCGCTGCCCGCCGGCCCGAAGTGGGTGATGGTCCTGCCCATCGCGGCCAGGAGGGGGTGGGCTCGCTCCGCGTCCGCCGGGTCGCCGCCTACAAAGAACGTCAGGGTGCCGTGCTTCGCCCCCTCCGAGCCACCCGACATGGGGGCGTCCACGAAGCCGATCCCCCGTTCGCGCAGCCGCGCCGCGAACCCGGCGGTCGCCGCGGGCGAGATCGTGGAGCAGTCGATGACGAGACCGCCCGCGGCCAGGCCATCCGCGACGCCGTCGGGCCCGAACAGGGTCGCGTCCACGTTCGGCGTGTCCGACACGCAGCTGATCACGACATTTGCGTCGCGCGCGGCGGCCGCCGGCGTGGCTGCCTCGGTCGCGCCCAACTCGAGCAGGGCGGCGGCGCGCCCAGGGGTGCGGTTCCAGACTGTGACCTCGAAGCCGGCGCGGCGGAGGTTGGCCGCCATGGCCGCCCCCATGGTGCCGAGCCCGACGAATGCGATGCGCTCCACGACAACTGCTCCTCCTGCGAAGGGTTCGAGAGTACCCGGACAGGGGCACGGGCGGGCGCCGGTCCGCGTACCATCGGGTCGTGGCGTTGCTGGGCTTGGATCCGCGGCGGCTCGGGACGGCGATGCTGGTGTTCGGCCTTGCCGGTGTCGTGCTGGCCGGCGTCATGGCCGCCGCCCTCATCGGCGGCGCGATCGCCGCCCGCAACGTTGATGACCGTCTCGGGGAGGACCAGGCAAAGATCGCCGCGTCCCTGACCCGGCTCACCGCAACGATGGAATCGCTGGCGCTCACGACCGACCACGCCGGCACCACCCTCGCGACCTCGAGCGCGACGCTGGCCGATGCCCGGGACGTGCTTCAGTCCGCCTCCGACACCGCCGTCTCCCTGGCAGCCGCCCTCGATCTCGACCTCCTGGGCCGCCGGCCCTTCGCGACCGCGTCGGAGCAGGTGACCGCGCTGGGCCGCGCGCTGGCGACATTCCGGGATCGGGCGGAGGCCCTCGCGGTGACGCTGGACCGCAACGCGACGGACGCCACCGAGATGGCCCGGCAGATCCGCCTGATGAAGGACCAGGCCAACGAGCTGGCCGGGCAGGTGGCCGGCTTCGACCGGATCGGCGAGATCGTCGCGCTGGTGCTCGGCGGGATCGTCCTGGCCGCCCTGCTCACCGCCTGGGTCGCGGTTGCCGCCGGGTTCTGCGCGTGGGTGGGCTGGAGGCTCCGCCGGATCGGCGCGGCGGATCGATCGCGCGCGGACGGGTCGGCGGCCGCGGAGGCTCCGTCAGGCCGCGCCTGAGCCCGCGGAGGCCGCCTCGAGCGAGGCCGCCGTCACCTCCCGTCCCGCGAGGGCCGGCAGCAGCACGAGGTCGACGAGCCGTCGCGTGGCGCCACCCGCCGGCAGGTCGAACGAGGCCCGGGCGAACGCCTCCACCCGCGCCAGGTCGAACGCGTCGGCACGGATCAGCGCGGCCAGCTCCTCCGTCGTGTCCACGATGGGGCCGGGGGCGTCGTGCCGGAAGTCGAAGTAGAAGCCTCGCTCCACGTCGTACGCGCCATCGTCCGGGGCGAGGAAGGCCATGGGCCGCCCGAGCAGGGCGAACTCGTAGATCACGCTCGAGTAGTCCGTCACCAGCACATCCGAGACGAGCATCAGCTCGTTGACGTCGGGGTCGCCCGACGCGTCGATCGCGAACCCGGCGAGCGCCGGCGGGACGTGGAGCGCGTCGCGGATGAACGGATGGAGCTTGAGCAGCAGGACGTGGTCCTCGCCCAGGGCCCGATGCATCGCCTCGAGGTCCAGGAGATCCGCGTACCGCGCCTCGCCCACGGTCTCGCCGCGGAACGTGGGCGCGTACAGGATCACCGTCTTGCCGGGCGGCAGCGGGTAGGTCGCGCGCACGCGCGCCTCGGCGCGGGCGCGCCGCTCCGGGTCGCCGAACAGGTCGGTCCGAGGGATGCCGATGCGCGACGTGAAGATGTCGACGGGCTGCCTGAACGCCTCCGCGTAGTGCGGCGCGACCGCCATCGACGAGACGAGCGCCACGCTGTAGTTGGAGTGGATCCGGACCGAGCGGACGAGCTCCGCGTCGGCGCCGAAGGTCTTGTCGAGCACGCTGTAGCCGAACTTCTTGAAGGCGCCCGCGGCGTGCCAGACCTGGACCCGGGTCGTCCCGGGGCGAGGCGTGACCACGTACATCGGGAAGAAGTAGTCATCCACGACGACCACGCGCGACGCCGCGAGGTGATAGCCGGCGAGGAGCGTGGCCCAGAGTGGCGCCAGGAGGTTGAGCCCTCCGCCGCGGCGGAGCGTCAGGTGCGTGACGGGGACCGCCGGTCGTCGCGAGCGCAGCTCCTCGTCGATGAACCGGAGGTTGCCGGTCAGGGCGGGCGTGTGCGTCGTGGCCAGCACGACGCGCGACCGGGGCCGGCGGAGCCGCCCGATCCCGAAGCCGATCCGCGTGAGCAGCACCCGGATGAGGCGGCGGAGGCGGTCGTTCATGGCTGGGGGTCGGCTGGCATGGGCCGATGGTATCGGGAGCCCGCAGGGGCGGCGCTGAGGCTACCCTGTCAGGCATGCAGATCGACGCCATCATCCTCGCTGGCGGTGACGGCAACCGGTTCGGGGGCGAGCTGCCCAAGCAGTTCGTGCGGCTGGCCGGCGACCCGATCCTGCTCCGGACCCTGCGCCGCCTCCATGGCGCGCACATCGGCCGCCTGGTGGTGGTTGCCCACCCGCGCTGGCTCGAGGAGACCCGCCGGCTGATCTCGGACGCCCGTCTGCCGCCCGAGATGGACGTGCTGGTCGTCTCCGGCGGGGCGACCCGCAACGAGAGCACGCGTAATGGCCTGGCCGCGCTGGCGGGGGCGGCCGACGACATCGTGCTGGTCCACGACGCGGTGCGCCCGCTGCTGCCCCTCGAGGTCATCCAGCGCGCGATCGAGCCGATCATCTCCGGCCGGGCCGACGCCACGGACACGGTCATCCCATCGGCCGACACGCTGGTCATCGTCGAGGGCGAGGACGTCGCCGAGATCCCGGATCGGAGCCGGTATCGCCGTGGCCAGACGCCCCAGACGTTCCGGGTCGGGGTCCTGGAGCGGGCGTACGCGGCCGCCGAGGCGGCGGGCGACCTGGCGGCGACGGACGACTGCAGCCTCGTCCTGCGCTATGTGCCCGAGGCCCGGATGCTGGCCGTGGCCGGCGACGAGATCAACATGAAGATCACGACCCGGATCGACATGGTGATGGCGGACCGGATGCTCCAGATGGCCGTGCTGGTGCCCGGCCCGGAGCCCACGCCGACGGCGACGCTGGCCGGAGCGCGCCTCCTCGTCGTGGGGGGCACCACCGGCATCGGCAGGGCGATCGCGGAGGCGGCCGAGGCCCAGGGCGCGACCGCCGAGGTCGCCGGCTCCTCGACGGGCCTGGACGTGCGGGACTACGCCACGGTGGAGGCCCGCGTCAGGGAGGCCGCCGGGCGCCTGGGTGGCCTGGACCACGTCGTCTGCACGGCCGGCCTGCTGCGGATCGGGCCGCTGGCCGAGACGGAGCCCTCGTCGTTCGCCGAGGTCATCGACGTGAACCTGACCGGGAGCCTCAACGTCGCCCACGCGGCGTACCCGTTCCTGCGCGACCGCCACGGCTCCATCACCTTCTTCGCCTCCAGCTCCTTCACCCGGGGCCGGCCGGACTATGTCGCCTACTCGGCCAGCAAGGCGGCCGTGGTCAACATGACCCAGGGCCTCGCCGACGAGTGGGCGCCCGACGGCATCCGGGTCAACGCGGTGAGCCCGGAGCGCACCGACACGCCCATGCGCCGCGTCGCGTTCCCCGAGGAGGACCGGACCGGGATGCTGGGCGCGACCGACGTGGCCCTGGCCACGTTGCGCCTCCTCCGCTCCGATCTCACCGGGCAGGTCGTGGACGTGAAGCGCCACGACGTCGCCGGGGCTGGGTGAGCACCCTCGAGTACCGGCTCGCGAGCGTCCTGCTGCGGGCGCTCGGCGTCGTGTTCAACCTGCTGCCCGGCCGCCCGGATCGCATCGTGCTCGCCACCGCCCGCCTCGGGGTCCTCGAGGGCAACCTCCTGGCCATCCACGACGCGATCCGGCGCCTGCGACCGGACGCCGACCTGGTGCTGCTGCTCGAGCCGTACGGGTACGGCCTGCGGGCGAAGCTGCGCTACCTCCTGCGGATGATCCGGGGCACCTATCACGTGCGGACGGCAGGCCTCGTGATCGTCGACAACGCCTACCTCCCCATCCACGTGGCGCCGCACCCCGCGCGGGCCACCGTCGTCCAGGTCTGGCATGCGGCGGGCGCGCTCAAGCGCTTCGGGCTGGACACGCTCGTCCCGCCGCCGGAGCCCGAGCGGTCCTTCCTCCACCGGCACTACGACTACGTGGTGGCGTCCGGAGGCGAGAGCCGCGTCCCGTGGTCACGGGCGCTGCGCACGCCCGTCGAGCGCGTCCTGCCCCTGGGGACGCCCCGGACCGATGTCCTCCACGACGACGACGCCCTCGCGGCCGCCCGTGGTCGGGTCCTCGCGGCCCACCCGGATCTCGCCGGGCGCCGCGTCGTACTGTGGGCACCGACCTTCCGTGGGCGCGGCCGGGACCGGACCGGAGCCCTGGGTCTCGACGGCGTGCGGCTGCGCGCCCTGCTGCCGGACGACCACGTCCTGGCCATCAAGACCCATCCCAACATCGACCCGGCGGTCCAGCCGACGGCGGGCTTCGATGTCGTCGCGCGGCCCGACGACGATCTCAACGACTGGCTCGCGACCGCCGACGTGCTGGTCACCGACTACTCGTCCTCGATCTTCGAGTGGGCGCTGCTGCGACGCCCGCTCGTCCTCGTGGTGGACGACCTCGAGGCGTACGAGCGGGACCCGGGCCTCTACATCGACTACCGCACCGGCATGATCGGAGCCCAGGTGCGCGACACGGACGCCGCGGCGGCCGCGGTGCTCGCGAGCCGCGTGGACGAGAGCGGCTGGGACGCCTTTATCGCGCGGCACATGGGGGCCTGCGACGGGGACGCTGCGGAGCGCCTGGCGGGACGGTTTCTCGTCCCGCGCGACCGGTAGCCCTGCGGCACACTGGTCCCATGGCTACCAGGATCATCCTCGACGTCGACACCGGCACCGACGACGCGGTCGCGCTCATGACCGCGGCCCTCTCCCCCGACATCGAGCTCGTCGGGGCGACGGTCGTCAACGGCAACACCGTGCTGGACTCGTGCGTGGAGAACACGCTCCGGGTCTTCGAGTGGATCGGCATGCCGCAGGTCCCGGTGTTCCGCGGCATGTCCCGGCCGCTGGCGCGCCCGCAGGCGGCACAGGTCAACCCGGCCACGCTGATCCACGGGGACACGCTGGACCTGCCGCCGGCGACGATCCGCGCCCAGGAGCAGCACGCCGTCGACTGGCTGATCGACACCTACCTCGCGTCCGACGGCGACATCACCCTCGTCCCGGTCGGCCCGCTCACCAACATCGCCACCGCGATGCAGAAGGAGCCGCGGATCCTCGAGATGATCCCGGAGATCGTGATCATGGGCGGCGCCCACGACCACGGGAACGCCACGGCCTCGGCCGAGTTCAACATCTGGCTGGACCCGGAGGCGGCTCGGATCGTCGTCAACAGCGGCCGGCCGATCCGGATGGTGCCGCTCGACGCGACGCACCGGGCGCTCGTCTCGCTCGAGGACGCCGAGCGGCTGCGCGCCCTCGGCACGCCGGCCGGCGAGGCCGCCTACCGGTTCATCAGCAAGCGGATCGAGGGCTACGACGCCACCCAGCCGATGCACCGGGCCGGCGCCGCGCCCGTCCACGACGCGCTGGCGGTGTGTGCGGTGATCGACCCTTCGGTGATCACGACCCACTTCATCCCAGTGGACGTCGAGACCGGCGGGTTCCTCTCCGACGGGCGGACGGTGTGCGACTTCCGGTTCCGCAGCCGCAAGCCCGCCAACGTGCACTTCGCGATGGACGCGGACGAGCCGAGGTTCGTCGCGATGCTCACCGACATCCTGGGCCGCACCGCCTGACCGCCCAGGACGCCCGGTCCAGCGCGCGTCCCTACCCCTGGCCCTCCGAGGGTCGATCCGCCGGGGCCCACCGATCGCCGCGGCGGCTACTCCGCCGTCCGGGACCTGCCCTGCCCGCCGTGCGCCCCCCAGCCCGGCCACACGGGCACCGCTCGAGCTGTCCGCGGGTGGAGGATCTGGTGACGGATCGAGTGGGGTTGCGGCATCGGTTCGGAGGGGTTGGAGCCGCAAGGCTCCGGGCAGGGGCCGGTTCGCACCGCGGCGATGCGATGACGCGTCCAGGATCCGATGCCGCTCAAGGGGCGTGTCCCCCCTCGAACGTGGGGGGCGGGAGCGGGCACCGGGAAGGGCGGGCCACGCGCCGACTCCCAGGTGGGCGCCCGGGCAACGGGCCGGTCGGCCGGAGCGGTCGTCGGCCATGTGGCGTACGGTAGACGAGGTCCTTCAGCATGGGCCGGGAGGTCGCGACATGACGAGCCAGTCCAATCCAACGGATCCGGGCCCTGCGCCCAGCGAGGCGGTGACGCGGGTCATCCGGGCCAGCGACCGCGAGACCCTCGATCCGGCAGAGCCCTGGGAGGTGCCGGCGACCCCGGCCGACCTCGAGGAGCTCTCCACCAAGCGCTTCGAACGGCTCCCCCACCGGCCCGCCAGCCTCGCCGAGATTCCGCCCGGTGCCCTTGCCGCGCTCGGCCCGGTGGTCGGCGACATGCCGCTGGAGCATGTCTTCGTGATCCCGCGCGCCGCCCGGAGCGTGGGTATCGAGCACGCCGACTGGGTGCTCGCACCCACCGAGGTCGTCGCGATCGGCCGGGACCGCATCGCCATCTGGATCGACGATCCCGCCGGGGCTCGCGTGCGGGCGGTGATCCCCTTCACCGACGTCATCGCCGTGCTCGACCGCACCATCCTGCTCTACGGCCGCCTCGAGATCATCGGGCGGGAGGCCTCCTTCGTCGTCCGCTACAGCACCGTCGGGCAGCCGGAGCTGCGAGGGCTGCTGCTCCCGCTCCGCCGGTCCTTCGAGCCGGTCGCGACCCCGCTGCCCGAGGCATCCGGGCGCGACCCAGGGTCCCTGCCCCACAAGTGGATGGCGGTCCTGCACTCGTCCGAAGTCCGGGTCCGGGGCCGCGAGCCGATGCTGGTGGCCGCGGGCGATCTCGACAACCCGGCGCCGCAGCTCCACAACGGCGTGGCCGTCCTGACGGCGGCCGAGCTGGTGGTCGCCACGGATCCCACGCCGGACGCCCAGGACGCGCACTACGGCGTGGACCTGCTGATCGCGCCGCGAGCGCTCCTGGCGGGCCTCGCGCGGACCGAGGGCGGGCTGGAGGTCAGCGTCGGGGCGACGCCGCTCCCGGTGGGCGTGCGGATCGACGCGCACCCGTCGCTCGCCGATGACGCCCTCCGCCTGCTGGGGCCGCTCATCGGGCAGCGCGCCTGACGGACACGGAACGACCCCGGAGGCGGCTCCGGGGTCGTGGTGACGGTTCAGGGGTTGGCGCGCCCGGCGGGATTCGAACCCACGACCCCCAGCTCCGCAAGCTGGTGCTCTATCCACTGAGCTACGGGCGCATGCAATGACTGGCGGAGAGGGAGGGATTCGAACCCTCGGTGGAGTTGCCCCCACGGCGGTTTAGCAAACCGCTGCACTAGACCTCTATGCGACCTCTCCGAGCAGCGCCCGGGATCATAGCATTCGTTCGCCTCAGGGCCGGCTCTCCCGTGTGGCCACCGTGTGCGCGCGCACGTAGTCCCAGTCGAGATCGATGCCGAAGCCGGGGCCGTCCGGGAGCCGGTAGGTGCCCCCCGAGACCCGCGTCGACATGTCCGTCAACCGCCAGAAGAAGGGGTCGCGCTCCTCGTCGAAGCACTCGGTGAAGGCGTGGTCCGGGACGGACGCGAGGAGGTGCGAGCTGACCTGCGGCTCCTCGTGGTGGCCCATCCGGACCCCGAACGCGGCGCACAGGCCGGCGGCCTTGCGCCAGATCGTGGGCCCGCCGGCCCACGACGCGTCGAAGTTGGAGACGTCGATGGCGCCCTCGACGACGAGGTCGCGGAGGCCGTGCAGGGTCGTCTCGCTCTGGCCCGCACAGACGGGGATGCCGGTCATGGCGCGGACGTCGCGCATCCAGCGCCGGTCGTTGGTCCAGCGGCAGGGCTCCTCGAACCAGTGCAGGTCGAGGGCCTCCACCCGGCGGGCAAACTCGACCGCCTGGGCTAGGGTGTAGCCTTGGTTGGCATCGGCCATCAGCACGAAGTCGGGGCCTGCGGTCTCGCGCGCGACGCGGAACCGCTCCGCGTCGACCGCCGGGGTCCGCCCGCCCACCTTGAACTTGAGGCCGCCGAAGCCCCGCTCCACGGTGCGCTGCACGGCGTCGGCCGTCCCCGCGGCGTCGAGGTGGTAGTAGCCGCCGATGACGGAGATCGGGACCTCGTCGGCCACGGCACCCCACAGCCGGTAGAGCGGCAGCCCGACGGCGCGGCCGAGGGCGTCCCAGATCGCGGTATCCAGCGCGGCGATGGCCTGGAGGGCGAGACCGCGGTCACGCAGGATGTTGTTGGTGGCGGGCTCCATGTCGCGCCAGCGGCCCTCCGGGTCGCGCGCGGACCTGCCCAGGATCGCGGGCGCCAGCTCGTCGTGGATGATCCCGACGATCAGTGCCTGCTCCTCGTCCGTGTCGCCGCTGTAGGTCTCGGCCACGACGCCGTCCACCGTCGTGAGCCGGACGACGATGGTGCAGCGGTTGTCCATCGCGTAGGCCGAGCCGGTGAAGCGGCGGCCGAGGGGGGCCCGCAGGGCGAACGTCTCGATCCGGTCGATGACCAGCGAGCCGCCGTCGAGACGGCCGGCCTCCGGCGCGGCGCCCGCGCGGTCGGTGGCGCTCATCGGGTCGGTCATGGGGTGGGTCCCTCGTGCTGGTCGGGAGCGGCGGTGGTGATGACCGCGCGGGCCCCGATCGGACCTCGCGCCCGCAATCGTTTCCAGTATCGTTGCATCTGCGGTCGGATCGCCTCAACCCGGGGTGGTAGCCTCACCCGGAACCGCTCCCGGAACGGGTGGAGGCCCGGTCCAGCGGTCCCGAGACAGGGGATGGCCATGCGCGACCAGGGGAACCGGGTCGGAGGGCGGGCGGGGATGCGCGAGGTCGCGTCGCTCGCCGGCGTCGCCATCTCGTCGGTGTCGCGGGTGCTGTCGGGTCACGCCGACGTGAGCCCCGAGATGCGCGAGCGCGTGCTCGACGCGGTCGCGCAGCTGGCGTATGAGCCGGACCTCCTCGCCCGGAGCCTCCGCCGGGGCCAGACCATGAGCGTGGGCTTCGTGCTCGCGGACATCGCCAACCCGCTCATGGCGGACATCATCATGGGCGCCGAGGCGACCCTGCGCGGCCGGGGCTACTCGCTGCTCCTGATGAATTCGGAGAACGACCCCGCGCTCGACGGAGCCCACATCCGGTTCCTCCAGGCGCGGCGCGTGGACGGCCTGATCCTGTCCCTCGCGTCCGAGTCGGACCCGGTGACCCTCGAGGTGCTCGGCGCGGTCACGGTCCCGATGGTCGTCGTCGACCGCGCGCTCGACCCGGCCCTCGGCGCGTCCGCCGTGGTCAACGACCACGCGATCGGCATGCGCGCCGCGGTCGAGCACCTCGTCGGCCTCGGCCACCGGCGGGTCGCGCTCATCGGCGGCCGACCCGAGACCCTGCCCGCCCGCGAGCGCGAGCAGGCGATGCGGGCGGTGCTCGCGGAGTTTCCCGGCATCGAGGGGATCTACGTGCCCGGCTCCTTCTCCAGCGAGCACGGCCGTGACGCGGCCCGGCGTCTGCTCGATGCGGTCAACCGGCCGACGGCCCTCGTGGCGGGCGGCAACCAGCTGCTCATCGGTGCCCTGGAGATCATCGACGAGCTGGGCCTGCGCGTCGGCCGCGACCTGTCCCTCGTCACGTGCGACGACGTGCCGCTGTCCACGCTCTACCGGCCGCCGATCGCCTCGATCTCGCGCGACACCGTGGGCCTGGGCGCCACCGCCGCCGAACTGCTCCTCGCCCGGCTGGGCGACGAGCCTGGCGCGCCGATGACCGCGGTGCTCCCGACGGCGTACACGCCGCGAGCATCCGTGGGCCCGCCGACCGCCTGAGTAGCGGGACCCCGGTCCGCGGCGACGGCGTGCCGCGGACGACGGGCGGTTGGTGCCGGCGAGGCGTCAGCGGGGCCGGCGCAGGTGGAGGGTGGGCCGCCGTCGGGGCCCCGCGGTTGCGCGGGCCTCGCGGGCCCGGCGAGCCATATCCGCTTCGCGGATCCGCTCCGCCATCAGAATCCTGGTGTGGTCGAGCGCCGCTCCGGGGCCCATGGGTGTCATCCGATCGAATGCCGGCCCGGGTCGTCCCGGGCCCGAGGTCGCAACCGACCTGCTACCGCACAGTATCGGACCTGCAATCATTAGGCGCAATAGGCCCATCGTCCTTGCGTTCTTCGTGTGCATGCTGGCACGTCCTGCCATTCATAGGCACCGTGGCGCCGTCGATGGAGCCCGCGACGCCCGCGGAGCTCCTCATCGGCAGCAATGGCGGACCCCGCTGTGTCCGGCTCGGCATGGCCCGAGGGGATTGGAGGCGGTGGAGGCGGCCACCTCGAATTGACACGCGAGGGTGCCTTCGATACCGTCGTGGGACCGATGTGCACCATCTATCTCTTTATCTGCCCGGCATGACCGCCCCCGGAAGGACCTAGACCCGGGAGTCGGCGGGTCGTGCCGGGTGAGCAGAGGTCTCGGACCTCTGCTTTTTTGTTCTCCGCGCTTGTCTCCCGTTTCGAAGGACGACTGAGTCAGATGTTCGTGGTGATGCGGACCGGGGCCGGCGAGGCCGAGGTCAACGGCGTGAAGGGGCTGATCCTGGCCGAGGGGCTGACGCCGTTTGAGAACGCGGGCGCCGACCGCATCGTCATCGCGGTCGTGGGCGAGATCGGCAAGCGCCGCGAGTCGCTCCACGCGCGCCTCGAGGCCACGCCCGGCGTCGCGAGCGTCACGCGCATCTCCAAGCCGTACAAGCTGGTGTCGCGCGAGTTCCACCCCGAGGCCACCGTGATCTCGGTGCTGGACACCAAGGTGGGCGACGGCTCGCTGACCGTCATGGCGGGTCCGTGCTCCATCGAGAGCCGCGACCAGCTGATGGAGACGGTCGACTTCGTGGCGACGCACGGCGCCACCATCATCCGGGGCGGGGCGTTCAAGCCGCGCACGAGCCCGTACAGCTTCCAGGGCCTGGGCGTGGAGGGGCTGCGGTACCTCGCCGAGGCGCGCCAGCGGTCCGGCCTGCCGGTGATCACCGAGGTCATGGAGCCGTCCCAGGTGGACATCGTCGCCGAGTACGCCGACATCCTCCAGATCGGCACCCGCAACATGCAGAACTTCTCGCTGCTGCTCGCGTGCGGGCGCGCGGGGCGGCCCGTGATGCTCAAGCGCGGCTTCGGGAACACGATCGAGGAATGGCTGATGGCCGCGGAGTACATCGCGTCGGCCGGGAACAGCCAGATCATCCTGTGCGAGCGTGGCGTCCGGACGTTCGACAACGCGACGCGCAACACGCTCGACCTGACGGCGGTGCCGCTGATGCACCACCTGACGCACCTGCCGGTCGTGGTCGATCCCTCGCACGCCACCGGCAAGCGCTGGCTCGTCAAGCCGCTCGCGATCGGCGGCGTGGCGGTGGGGGCCGACGGGATCATGGTCGAGGTGCACCCGCGCCCGGACGAGGCGCTCAGCGATGCCGAGCAGCAGTTGGACTTCCCGGGGTTCGAGTCGATGATGCACGCGCTCACGGGCGTGCACGCGCACGTGAAGGACCTCCACGGCGACCTGCTGCGATCCAGCGGCGCCTGACCTGCGATGACGGCCCAGTCCCCCGACACCGTCGTGGTGCGCCCCGCGGCGCGCCTCCGCGGCACGCCCGCGCTCCCCGGCGACAAGTCCGTGTCGCATCGGGCGCTGCTGCTCGCGCTCCTGGCCGAGGGCGAGAGCCGGATCGCGGCCGCCGGCGATGGGGCGGACGTGCGGTCGACGGCCGGGATCGTGGCGGCGTTGGGCGCCCACGTCGAGCGCATGGCGGAGCGGGCCGGCCGCGTTGACTATCGCGTCACCAGCCCGGGCGGCGACGCGCTCCGGGAGCCCGCGGGCATCCTGGACTGCGGCAACTCGGGCACCACGACCCGCCTGGTCGCCGGCCTCCTCGCGGGCCGCCCGCTGTTCGCGGTCCTGGACGGGGACGCGTTCCTCCGGCGGAGGCCGATGGGCCGGGTGGCGGAGCCGCTGCGCGCGATGGGCGCAGTCATCGCCGGCCGGCACGGCGGCACGCTCCTGCCGCTGGCGGTCACCGGTCGCGCGCGCCTCACCCCCATCGACTACCGGACGCCCGTGCCCAGCGCCCAGGTCAAGTCGGCGATCCTGCTGGCGGGCCTCGCGGCCGACGGAGAGACGCGCATCACCGAGGCGGTGGCCACGCGCGACCACACCGAGCGCATGCTCCGCGCGCGCGGCGTGGCCGTGGGCGAGGCGACGGGACCGGACGGCGAGCACGTCGTGACGCTCCGTGGGCCGGCGCGCGTCGGCTCCATCCCGGAGACCGTGCCGGCGGACCCGTCGGGGGCCGCCTTCTGGCTCGTGGCCGCCGCGATCCACCCCGATGCCGAGATCCGCCTCGAAGGGGTGAGCACGAACCCGACGCGGCGTGCCATCATCGACATCCTCAGGCGCATGGGCGCCTCCATCGAGGAGCACGACCTCCCGGCCCCCGGCGGGACCGAGGGCGAGCCCCTCGCGGACCTCGTGGTCCGGTCGAGCGAGCTCCGGGGCATCGAGGTCTCCCCCGCCGAGGTGGCGGCGGCGATCGACGAGATCCCGATCCTCGCCCTGGCCGCCGCCGCGGCGTCCGGAACGACCCGCATCCGCGGCGCCGGGGAGCTCCGCCACAAGGAGTCCGACCGCATCGCCGGGGTCGCGGGTGGACTCATCGCCCTGGGCGCGGATGTCCGCGTCGAGGGTGACGACATCGAGATCCGCGGCGGTGCGCGCCTCACGGGCGCCGTCACCGAGACCCTGGACGATCACCGGCTGGCGATGACCTTCGCCGTGGCCGGCCTCATCGCCGAGGGCGAGACCACCGTGCTCCGACCAGGGTCGGCGGCGATCTCGTACCCCGGCTTCTTCCGTGAACTGGAAGGAGTGCGTGCATGACGAAGCGCGTCGTCCTCATCGGCCACCCGGTGGCCCATTCGCTCTCCGGGGCGATGCAGCAGGCGGCCTTCGACCACCTGGGCATCGATGCCGCGTACGAGTTGTGGGACCGGGCGCCCGCGGCCCTCGGCGATGCCGTCACGGAGCTGCGCACGGAGGAGTTCCTGGGCGCCAACGTGACGATCCCCCACAAGGAGCGGGTCGTCCCGCACATGGACAAGCTGACCGAGGAGGCGCACGCGACCGGCGCGGTCAACACGGTCACCAAGGAGGGCAAGCGGCTCGTCGGGCACAACACCGACGTCGCGGGCTTCAAGATCGCCCTGGACCGGCTCGTCGGCCGCCAGAAGATGCCGCGCCACGCCGTGGTCCTGGGCGCGGGCGGGGGCGCGCGGGCCGTGGTCCACAGCCTCATTCGCGAGGGCTTCCAGCGGATCGTCGTGTTCAACCGCCACCTGCACCGCGGCGAGGCGATGGTCAGGCACTTCAGCCGCAGCGCCGCGCACATGGACCTCCGCGCGATGCCCTGGCACGAGTCGATCATCGAGGCCGAGCTGGCCAAGACGAAGATCCTCGTCAACGCGACGTCGATCGGCCTGCTGGCGGACGAGACGCCGGTCCCGGGCGAGATCCTGACGCCCGACCTGCTGGTGCTGGACCTCGTCTACGCCACCACGCGCCTCCTGCGCGAGGCGGAGAAGGCGGGCTGCACAACCGCCGACGGCGGGACGATGCTGCTCCACCAGGGCGCGGCGGCATTCACGCTCTGGACCGGCCAGCCGGCGCCGCTCGAGGAGATGCAGGCGGCCCTCGAGGCCGCACGCGCCGGGGGCCTCACCTCGGCCGAGGGCGAGCCCGGCGTAGCCGAGCCTCCCGAGGGCGAGCCCGCCGAGCCCGCCGGGGCCTGACGGGACGGCCGATCAGGTGGAGCGCTTCCGATTCCTCACCGCCGGCGAGAGCCACGGCCCCATGCTGGGCGCCGTGGTGGAGGGCGTGCCCGCGGGCCTGGGCCTGACCGAGGACGACCTCGCGGTGGACCTCGCGCGCCGGCAGCGCGGGTACGGCCGGGGGGCGCGCCAGGCGATCGAGCAGGACCGCGCCCGGATCCTGGCCGGCGTCCGGCACGGCCGGACGCTGGGCTCGCCGATCCTGCTCGAGGTGGACAACCGGGACTGGGCGAACTGGACCCGCGTGATGCAGGTGGGGCCGCTCTCGGACGAGGAGGCGGCCGACCTGGCGGCCATGGCGGCCGAGGGCAACAGGCGCGCCCAACCGATCACCCGCGTCCGCCCCGGCCACGCCGACCTCGCGGGCTCGCTCAAGTACGGCTTCAACGACGTCCGCAACGCGCTGGAGCGCTCGTCCGCGCGCGAGACGGCGGCGCGCGTCGCGGCCGGCGGCATCGCCCGCGCGTTCCTGAGCGAGCTGGGGATCGAGGTCTGGTCGTTCACCGCCGAGGTCGGCGGCGTGGCCGTGGACCCCGCCCGGTGCACGCGGTCGCGCGACGAGGCGGACGCCTCGCCCCTCCGCTGCCCGGATCCCGAGGGCGAGGCCGCGATGATCGCCCGTATCGACGAGGCGCGGTCCGCCGGCGACACCGTGGGCGGGGTGTTCGAGGTGGTCGTCCACGGGGCACCCATCGGCCTGGGCAGCTACGTCCACTGGGACCGGCGCCTGGACGCGGCCCTCGCGCAGGCCGTGATGAGCATCCACATCGTCAAGGGCGTGGAGCTGGGCCTCGGGTTCGAGCAGACGCGGCGGTTCGGGTCGCAGGTCCACGACGTCATCGACGGGCGGCGCGAGGACGGGTCGTGGATCCACCGCAGCAACAACGCGGGTGGCCTCACCGGCGGCGTGACCAACGGCGAGCCGATCATCGTCCGCGGCGCGGTCAAGCCCATCTCCACGCTGGCCCGGCCCCTGCCCACCGCGGACCTCGTGACCGGCGATGCCGTGGACAAGGCGCACTACGAGCGCTCGGACATCTCCGTCGTCCCGGCGGCGGGCGTCATCGCCGAGTCGATGGTCATGCTGACCCTCGCCCGCGTCGTGCTGGACAAGACCGGCGGCGACTCCATGGGCGAGGTGATCGACAACCTGCGCCGGTATACGGAGCGCATCGCGCGCACGCCGTCGACGCCCGTCCCCGGCGACGGCTCCGGCGGGCACGGCGAGGCCTGAGGAGAGCCCGTGGACGTCGTCCTCGTGGGGCTGCCAGGTTCGGGCAAGACCGCCATCGGGCGGCGGCTGGCGAGCCGCCACGGCGCCGCGTTCATCGACCTCGACGACCGGATCGAGGAGGCCAGCGGCCGGCACATCCCCGAGATCTTCGCGCAGGACGGCGAGGCCGCGTTCCGGCGCCTGGAGCGGGAGGCGGTCGCGGCACTTGGCCCGCCCGACCCGGACCGCGAGATCCGGCGCGTGATCTCGCCCGGGGGCGGCGCCGTCGTGGATCCGCGCAACCGCTGGGCGCTCTACCGGGGTCGCGTGCCGATCTGGCTGGACGTGCGACCGGAGGTCCTGGCGCAGCGGCTCCGCCGCTCCCCCACCGTGCGGCCACTGGTTGCTGGCGGGGATCCGCTGGGCCGCGTCCGGGCGCTCGCCGCCGCGCGCGAGCGCTTCTACGGGGCTGCGCGACGGATCAACGGCGTGGCCGAGGTGGGCAGCGTGCTCGACGCCGTCGAACGGCTGACGCTCCCGGGGCCCGCAGCCGGGACCACGCTGCTGCGCGCCCAGACCGCCATCGGCGAGCTGGTCGTGGGCGAGCACGTCGCGGCCGATGCCGTGGGCGCCGCGCTGCGCCGCCTCGAGGCCCGGCGGGCGATCCTCGTCTCCGAGCCTGGGGCCTGGGCGGCGTTCGGGGAGGGGCTCGCCGACCGGCTGCGCGCGGACGGGTGGCCCGTGGACGTCGTCATGCTCCCCGCCGGCGAGGGGGCGAAGCGGCTCGCCGTGATCGAGGCGGCCGCGCGCGACCTCGCCGGGCTGCGCGCCGAGCGCCGCGAGCCGCTGATCGCGGTCGGCGGCGGCGCGCTGGGCGACCCGGCCGGCTTCCTCGCCGCGATGTACCTGCGGGGCGTGCCCTGGATCGGCGTCCCGACCACGCTCGTCGCGCAAGTGGACAGCTCGATCGGCGGCAAGACGGGCGTGGACCTGCCCGAGGGCAAGAACCTGCTGGGCGCGTTCCACCACCCGGCCTCGATCATCCTCGACATCGCGGCCCTGCGGCCGCTCCCCGGGCGGCAGCTGCGCGCGGCGCTGGGCGAGATCGTCAAGATGGCGGCCCTGGGCGACGAGGCACTGTTCGCGACCCTCGAGGCCGACGGCGAGGCGGTGGCGGCGGGCGCCCCATCGGCGTTCGAGTCGGGCGTGCTGGCCGAGGTGGTCGAGCGGCCCGCCTGGGCGAAGGTGGCGGTCGTCACGGCCGACGAGCGCGAGCAGGGCAGGACGAGCGGTCGGATCATGCTCAACCTGGGCCACACGGTGGCCCATGCGCTCGAGGCCGTGGACGGCTACGAGACCCTGCTCCACGGCGAGGCCGTGGCGTACGGCACCCGGGCGGCGATCCGCATCGGGGCCGCGATGGGGGTGACGCCGCCGGAGCGCGCGGCGCGGATCGAGGCGCTCCTGACCCGGCTCGCGCTGGGCGTCGCGCCGCTGGCGTACGACCCGGACGCGGTGGTCGAGGCGACCGGCACCGACAAGAAGCACGCCGGCGGCCGACTCCGCTGGGTCCTGCCGACGGGCGACGGGACGCTGGTCCGCGACGATGTGCCCCCGGCGCTGGTCGTGGATGCCGTGCGGGGCGTGATCGGGGGAGTGGCGGCATGACGGACGAGTGGCGCGGCATGGGTTCCGGGTCCCGCGGTGGCACCGGGGCGAGGCGGCCCGTGCCCACCGAGGCCCAGCGCGACGAGGCGGCCGCGGAGCTCGCCCGCGTGCGCGACCGGATCGACGAGCTGGACAAGGCCATCGTGGAGCTGCTCAACCAGCGGGCCGTGCTGGGGCGATCGGCGGGTCGCGCGAAGCACATCGCCGGCCGCCGCGCGGTCCGGGACCCGGAGCGCGAGCGGGAGGTCCTCCTCCGCGTCGCGATGGCCAACACGGGCCCGATGTCCCAGGCCGATCTGCTCTCGATCTACCGCCGGATCGTCGCCGCCACGCGGGGCCTCGAGGCGCGCGACCGGACCCATGACGGGCGATCCGGGGACTGACGGCGAGGGCGAGCTGTTCGTCCCCGTCGTCACCGGCGCCGCGGTCCCCGACCCGCGCATCCTGCCTGCCGTGCCGGTCACGCGGTTCGCGCCGGCGCCCACGGGCCACCTGCATCTCGGGCACCTCGTCAACGCGCTCTACACCTGGGGCATCGCCCGGGCGACCGGCGGGCGCGTGATCCTGCGGATCGAGGACCACGACCGCCAGCGGTCGCGCCCCGGGTACGAGGCGGCGCTCCTCGAGGACCTGGAACGGCTGGGCCTGGCCCCGGACGAGCCGGCCGGGGGCGTCGCGGCCTTCCGGGCGGGGCCGACGCCGTATCGCCAGTCGGACTCCGCGACGGCGTACGTCGCGGCCCTCGACGGGCTGCGCGACCGGGGCCTGGTCTACGCCTGCGTCTGCTCGCGGGCGACGTTCGCCGCGTACGAAGCGGCGCGCGGGCAGACCTGGGCCGGGATCGGATGCCCGGGAGAGTGCCGCGACCGGGCACTCCCCGAGGAGCCGGGCACGGGCCTGCGGGTGGCCGTGGGGGCCGGCTCGGGGCGCTGGGTGGACCTGTTGGCCGGGCCGCTCGCCGACGAGCCCGGCGCGGCGGGCGATCTCCTGGTACGCGACCGCGTCGGCAACTGGACGTACGCGTTCTGCGTGGTCGTCGACGACGCGCGGCATCGGGTGGACCTGGTGATCCGCGGACGGGACCTGCTGGACTCGACGCCGGAGCAGTTGCGACTTGCGCGCCTCCTCGGCCGCCCGAGTCCGCCACAATTCCTCCATCACCCGCTGATCAGGCGGGTGTCGGGCCAGAAGCTCAGCAAGGCAGAGGGAGACACCGCGGTGCGGTCGCTGCTGGATGCGGGTCGGACGCCCGCCGCGCTGTTCGGGCTTGCCGCGCGGCTGGCGGGGCTGCAGGCGGACGAGACGCCCATCGACCCCGCGGACCTCGCTGCGCCATTCCGCGCCGCATGAGCGGATCGCCGGCGGTCGCGCGCACGAAGCCGCTCCTCCTGCTCGATGTCGACGGGGTCCTGCTGGTCGCGCGGGCGGCATGGGACCACGACGAGGCGGCCGACTATGAGCCCACGCTCCACCCCGAGGCCGGCGCGTGGCTGGCGGAGCTCACCCGGGCCTTCGACCTCGTCTGGGCCACCACCTGGGAGCACCTCGCGAACCGGGTCATCGCACCGGCCCTGGGGCTGCCGGAGCTGCCGGCCATCGAGTTCGACATGGCGCGCCACGCCCCCACCCCGAAGCTCCCGTCGGCCATCGCGTGGGTGGGCGACCGGCCGTGCGCGTGGATCGACGATGACCTCAAGCACGACGCGGACACGTGGGCCGCAGGGCGGACCGTCCCGACCCTGCTCGTGCACGTCGAGACCACGGTCGGCATGGAGCGGCGCCACGTCGACCGGCTGCTCGCGTGGGCGAAGGATCTCCGGCGGCGCCCGATCGACTAGTCACGGTCGAGGCGCCGCCCGACGGATCGCCTGCGCAGGTGACGCGCCGTCGTGACGGCGGGGTCCCGGTGGGCGAGCCTTCATTCATACCCCGAACGTCCTCGCGGCCCGATGCGCACCAGCGCTTCCCCGGACACCGGCTCGGTACGGGAGACAGCCTATGGTCATCGACCACGTGGACACCACCGTCGTCACGACCCAGCCCGGGAGTCAGAGTCGGAAACAGCGTCGATCGTCGGAATCGCGCACGAATCGGCAGGCAGGTCGGGGCACCGTACACCCGGGCCGGACCGAAAGCGTGAGATAATGACCCCACTGGCCGCGTGCCTCAGGGAGACTCCATCGTGGGTGCAATCACGGATATCGTGCCGGGGTCCGAGGCGCGCCGCGCGCTCGTCCTCCATGACCGGCCACTGGTCATCGACCTTATCGAGTTGACGCTCAACCACGGGCTGTTCACCGTCCGCGCCGCCGGCAGTCTGGCGGAGGCCGATGCACTGCTGGCGGACTGGCGCCCCCACCTCGTCGTTCTGGACATGGACCACGACGACAGCACGGCCCTCCTAGCCCGGCTCGGTGCGTCGGATCATCTGACGAAGCGTGTGACCCCCGCCCTGGCCCTGACGCGCCGGGGCGATTTGCGGACCAAGCTGCGGGCCTTCGACCTGGGTGTCGACGACATCCTGACGATGCCCTTCTCGCCGGAGGAGCTGCTCGCGCGCTCGATCGTGATCACGCGTCGGGCGACCGGCATGGACCGGCCGATCATCCCGACGATCACCCTTGGCGAGATGCAGATCGACATCGTGAGCCGCGAGGTGCGCACCGGGACCTCGGTGATCCACCTCTCGGGGATCGAGCAGAGCCTGCTCTACCTGCTCGCGAGCCGGAGTGGACGTGTTGTGACCCGCGACGAGATCCTGGATGCGATCTGGGGAACGGACTTCGTGGCCGAGAGCAACATCGTCGACCGC
>JBBSCF010000044.1:0-26080 GCA_038250545.1 Candidatus Limnocylindrales bacterium
GCCACCGACACCGTGAAGCGGTGGAGGAGCTTCTGCAGGATCGGTGTGGCGCCGAGGGCCATCTGGCCGGCGCCAACGAACAGGATCCGGCTGCGGAACTGGAAGCAGCACGCCTCGACGAGCTGCTGGACCTCGTTCACGCGATCCGTGTCATCGCCGATGAACTGCTGGAGCTCGTCGAGCACCACCAGTGTGAGCGGGATGTCCCGGGTGGCGTTCGTGGCCCGAAGGGTCTCCTCGAGGACCTGGAGGAACTTCGGCTCATCGATGCTGCTCATGGACGGGAACTCGGCCCGGAGCGCCCTGGATGCCTCGGGCACGGATGTCGCGAAGCTGGGACGGGCCGCCAGGATGGCCTTCGCGAGATGCTCGGACACGTAGAGGTGCGGCAGCTCGCTCTCAAGGGATCTGCCTGCGGCCACCAGGTGGGCGCGGACGGCGTCGAGGAGGCCCTCCTCCCGCAGCCAGAGAACGAGCCGCGCCTGCGCATAGTCCTCCGGCAGCCCGGCGGCGGCGAACACGATGGACAGGATCGACAGCCCGACGCTCGTTCCCCCCGCGCTGAGGACGCCCGCTGCGGCGAAGCGGCCGCCGTACTGCTGGCCCCGCGTATCGAGCTCGATCAGGTGGGCCTTGATGTCGTCCGGAAGGTGGACCAGCCCGCGGGCTCGGGCGCCATCGGGGAAGGCCCGATCGGTCCACAGCGATTCGAGAACCCGGATCAGGTGCGACTTGCCGCTCCCGTAGAAGCCGCTGGTCCACACCGCGGGCTGGGAGGGCTTGTCGATGTTCTTGAGGTAGCTGACGAAGATCCGCTCGAGACCGGTCGCGTACTCACCCTCGGCGACGAACGCGTCGAGTTCGTACTTGAGGACGGCCCACTCCTCGTCCGTCCTGGGCTGACCGACCTTTGCCACGCCGAGGTTCGGGATCGACCACGTCGACGGGTCTCGGGCCAGGACGTCGCGTACCAGGGTCATCGGGCAGCCCCCTCCGGAATCGTGATCGGGATCGCGAGGTAGTTCCAGCCGTCCCGGGCGTCGAGAAGGCGGTAGTTGCCGCGCTCGAACGAGCCCGGGAAGAGCACCAGCAGTCTCCCGTCGATGCGGTCGGCGACGCGTTGCAGGAGGTCGGACACGCGGATCATCGGGAACAGGCTCCCGACGCCGACGAGCCCCACGATCGACGTCGGTCCGGCGTCGGTGACAGCAAGCGTGGCCTCGATCTCGCGCTGCAGCGAGCCCAGGTACTGCGGCAGCGCGGGCGCGAGGAGCTCAGGGTCCGTGTAGTAGGCGTCCCGGTACTCCTGCGCTGCCAGCCACTGCGAGAAGGACATGGTCACGTCGTGCTGGAGCCACGGGTGCCCGGCCTCCCGGGTCGCCAGCTCGAAGTCGCCCAGGCGCGCCCGGATGCGGCGTTCGAGCTCGGGCGGGTAGACGGCCATCCAGACGCGCTCGGCGCCGGCGAGATCGGGTCGCCACGGCATGCCCAGTTGCCGGCGGTATTCCACCAGGAGGGCGTCGACGCGGTCCATGCTCAGCGTTGGCCCCAGCCGGTCACGGCGTCGAGGTGCTGGAACGTGATCTCGGTCATTCCCCCGCTACTCCGGTAGTCGAGCCAGCCATTCCTCGCCGCGGACTCGGCCATGGCGCGCAGGTCTGCTTCGCTGCGATCGAGGATACGTGCCCACCCGGTGCCGAACAACGCCGGGCCGGCACGGCCTTCGAGGTGACCCAGGTACATCGCGTACACGACGGCAGGCGCGTTCACCTCGGGGGTCGCGCGGTGCTTGTCGCGCGCTCCCGCCAGCAGGCCGCCCTGGGTCCACGAGGACGCGATGTTCTGGCCGAGGTTCTTGAGCGTGGCTGCGGAGTACCGGCCCGGGAACACCTGCGCGATGCGGCTGGCCAGGTCAGCGCCGCCGACCGGCGCGCCTGCCTGTGCCGGGACGACCAGCTCGCTTGTCGTCCGGAGGAGGACGTCGCGAGCAGAGGCGCAGAGCAGCGCCAGGACCGGCTGGTCCTCGTGCCGGGCGGTCCACAGCTCGCGCAGCGCCGCGAAGACCGGCAGCTCGGGGCGCAGCCCGTAGAGCTGCTTGAGGTACATCAGGGTGTTGGTGCGGTTGGCGGTCGTCGCCTTGTCGAGCGCGTTCTCCTCGACCGCCGCCGTCCGGTAGGCCTCGAAGTCGACCGTGCCAGGAGCGGCCGCCAGCAGGAGGCGGAGCTCCGTCAGCATCATCGTCTTGCCGGTATGCGTCCCGATGGGCTCGTTCGCGAAGCCCGCCACGAGCGTGGATTCGGGCACGTACGGGACCGTGGGCATCGAGTCAGGCGTGTGCATGCTCCAGAGCGTAGCGATGCCAGTCGGAGTGAGTCGGCTGGTCCGGAATGCACGGACAACCATACCTTGAGGCCAATCCGTGACAGCTTCGATGACACTCTCCGGAGCGCGCACGCCTCACCGTGGATGATCTCCTCGTGGCCCACGCGGCCGCCTCGCCGCAACGGAAGCGGGAGACGGGCGACGACGGTCAGCGGTGCGTCGCCGCCTCCTGAAACCGGAGACCTCCGGATTCGGCCGCACAACACGCTGGGCGGGTGGCATCCTGCGTAGGTCGGAGAGGCCAGTCCCGGGCCTTCATGGGCAAGACCGTCCCGTACTGGCGTGGGGAGTAACCAAGGACGATGAGCGAGGCTAACGCCACGCAACCGATCAGGAAGCGCTGATGCCGGGCCCGGGGAGCCCCGCGCCGAACGTGGATCTGCGCCAGATTAGGCGCCACGGAACGACCCAGGAGGCCGGGTTCGAGGAGCTCTGCTTCCAGCTGGTCCCGACTCTCGACGCACTGCCAACCGCGGCCCGCCTGACGCGCCACAAGGCCCCGGATGGCGGTGTGGAGTTCTCCTGGCAGGGCCCGGGCGGTGCCGGGCGGTGGGCATGGCAGTCGAAGTACCTGTTTGGCCTCGACGCGTCGGCCTACGCCCAGATGGACGAGTCCTTCCAAGCGGCAATCAAGAACTTCCCGGACATCACCAGATACTGCTTCATCCTGCCCACGAATCGGACAGGGGCCGCCCCGAGAGCCGGCGCGCCGAGCGGACTCACGCGGTGGTCGACACAGACCGCCGCCTGGAAGGCCGACGTACTGGCTAAGGGCATCAGCCTCGACGTCGAGTACATCGGCGAGTCCGAGATCGTCGCGGCGCTCCTGCGCTCGGAGCACTCCGGACGACTTCGCTACTTCTTCGACCAGACCTTTCTCGACACCGCGAGCCTCGTAGCGCAGGTTGGGCGCGCTGTCGCCAACCTCGGGCCGCGATACCGGCCGGAGGTGAACGTCGACCTGGAGATCCGCGAGGTCATCGAGGCAACGGCGAAATCAGACGAATGGCGCAGGAACGTCGACGAGGCAAGGCGCAAGGTCCGGAGGTACGGCCTGCGCGACGTGGCGAGGAGCGCCGCTGCCGCCCCCGTCAGTCTCGGGACCGTCATCGACCAGGCTGCCGCCGCTGACGACACCCTGGTCGCCAACTTCGACGCCCTCTGCGACCCGACATCCGACGCCGTTAGCGCCAGCCGGAGCGCACTGGGCACGGCGATCCGAAGCTGCGAGGCGGCCACGGAGGGCGTGACGCGGGAGCTCGAGCGGCTCCGGAACGCCGGTGACCCACCTAAGGCGACGGACACTCCCGACCGTTCCACCATGAATGTCCTCTATTCCGCGGAGCGCGAGATCTGGGAGACCGACCGACAGCTCCGCGAAATCGACGAGCTCCTGGGATCCGAGTCGGCGACGGCAGCAGTCCTGCTACTGGACGGAGAGGCTGGCGCGGGCAAGTCCCACCTGCTCGCCGATGTCGCTCGAGCGCGCATCGCACGGGGGGCGCCAACGTTCCTTCTCCTCGGCCAGGACTTCGTCGAGCGCGACCTCTGGGCGCAGGTTGCCGAGATGACGGGCCTGAACCTCGACGCCGACGAGCTGCTGAAGTCGCTCTCTGCGGCGGCGCAGGTCGCCGGTCGGGGCCGCTTTCTCCTCCTGATCGACGCTGTCAACGAGCGGCACGGCATGCGGGTGTGGCCGAGCAGGCTCGCAGGCTTCCTCGCCGACTTGCGACGCTACCCCTGGGTCGCTGCAGTGCTCAGCGTGCGAAGCACGTACGCCACCGACGTTCTGGGCTCGGTGACGATGCCGCGGGCCACGCATCCCGGTCTGGACGGCCATGAGGAAGAGGCGCTGGCAACGTACGCGGCGCACTACGGGCTCAGGCTCGCTGACCTCCCGCCGCTGCTATCGGAAGCGGCCAACCCGCTCTTCCTGGGCTCGCTGTGCCGAGTGCTGAGCGCCGCCCCGGAGAAGGCTGTGCCGCGCACCGGCGCGGGGGCGAGCTGGGTTTTCGAGGGCCTGCTCGACACAGTCGAGGTCGAGCTCGCCAAGCCCCACCGACTTGACTTCCCGACGGCGCGCAATCCTGTTCGCAGCGCGATCGCGGGGATCGCCTCCGCAATGCTCGCGCAGGATAATGACGCGCTCGAATGGTCCCGGGCGGAGGGGATCTGTGAAGGCGCGCTGCCGTCGCGCGGCGGATACACCCTCTCGCTGCTGCACGGTCTCCTAACCGAAGGACTCCTCCTCGAGGAGAGCGCCGCGGGGGCGACCGTCGTCCGGTTCTCGTACCAGCGCCTCGGCGACCATCTCATGGCGCAGGAGCTCATCCGGCAGCACGCGGATGCGCGCGGCGTCGCGACGGAGATCGCGCGCATCACCTCGGCCCGGCTGCTCTGGAACCTCAAAGGGCTCCTGGACGCCCTCGCGATCCTCGTGCCCGAGCAGCTCGGAATCGAGCTCGTCGACCTCCTCTGGCCGCCGAGGCGCCCAAGGTCGCGGAGCAGCAGGGCCGGAACGTCGCTGCCCTCCCGACGACTACTCATGCAACTGCTCGTGGAGGGCCTCCACTGGCGGTCAGGAGCCTCGATCACGCCGAGGACCATCGAGCTGGCGCAGCAGGCGGTTGCGACAGGGTACGTCGACAACGACGACTGGGTCGACCTGCACGTCCGCCTCGCCACGGTGCCCGCGCACCCCATGAACGCCGACCGCACCGCTGCCGTACTGGGGGGCCTGCCGATGTGGCGCCGCGACCTCGCGTGGTCGGCGCCACTGCTTGGGCAATGGGGAGACCCAACGTCTGTCACGAGAACGCTGCGCTGGGCGCTCCTGCATGGCAGTGACGCATCGGATGAGGTGGCCGAGCTCGCGGGCCGTCTCCTGATCTGGCTCCTGACGATCCCGAACGCCCGCACCCGGGATCGCTCGACCAAGGCGCTCGTCGCGCTACACGAGCACAGGCCCAGGTCGCTGGCGGACCTGCTGCACTCGGCGGCGGCCCAAGACGACCCGTACCTCCTGGAGCGCGTGGCTGCCGCCTGCCTGGGCTGGGTGCTCCGCCATCGGACAGACCCAGACCCCGATCTCGCCGGGTGGACGGCGCTTCGCGATGCAGGCGAGGCCGTCGTCACATCACGCGAGACGACGCACATCCTGATCCGCTCGTATATCTCGAGCATCGTCGAGCACGCTGGCATGGTGATCGCCGCCAGCACACCTCTTGTGAATGCCCAAGGCACCGCGAAGTGGCCTCCCTCGCCCTGGCCGTTGCGACCACCCACGAGGAGGTCGCTCGAGCGACGGTTCGGGGACGAAACGAAGTCCTACATCCTGAGGGAGTGGGATGACTTCTACCGCTACACGATTGAGGGGACGCTTCGCTACTTCATCCCGACCGACCAAGACACGCTCAGGGCCAGGCGCCGGCGGAAGTTGGTGGCAGATCGACACGTTGCCGTCCGCCTGGAGGCGGAGGCGCTGAGTGCCTTGACACAGGCCGAACGGGATCAACTTCTGCAGTGGCTCGGCGAGGGGAAGCTCCGCGAGGCCGAGAGCAAGTTTCCTGAGTGGCGGGCGGCGAGCGAGGGTCTCGCCAGAGTGGTCTGGCTGCTCAGAGAGCTCGACCGGCTGCCCATGCGAGTTGACGCAGAGTCCGTTGCCCTGCTCGCGTCGGGGCGCGTTCTCTCCGCTGGGTGGACGAATGACCGTTTCGGCGCGATCGACCGCGGGCTGCGAAGGGGCCGAGGCGGAAGGGACAGCAAGATCGAGCGCTTCGGGAAGAAGTACCAGCGCATCGGGTTCCTCGAGGTCCTCGGGCAACTGGCCGATCACTGCAGGATCGGCGAGGACTTCGACCAATCGCCGCCCGAGCCGTACAGGGGCCTGTGGCAGGTAGGGTACGTTCAGGACATCGACCCATCCGTTGTCATGCCTCCCAAGGCCCTGCAGAACGCCGACAGCCCGCCGTGGTGGCATACCGCCTTCTCGCATCAGCTGGATGCCGCCGGCTCGGACTCCGATTGGAGTCGCTCCATGGCGGACGCTCCCGTCGTTCGAGAGCACCTCCTTGCCCGTGACGACAACGGTGACGACTGGCTCGTCCTCGACAGCCAGACCGAGTGGACGCACGTGTTCGACCGGCCGCGCCACGGAATGTCTGAGGACCGAAGGGAAATGTGGTTCTCGACATACGCCTATGTGGTCGATGCCACGGCTCTGCCGCGCGTCGCTTCCTGGGGGCGCCGTCGCAACTGGATTGGCGACTGGATGCCGACCGACCGCTACGGCTCGGGTCTCGGGTTCATGGGGGCCTACCCGGACTTGGAGCCGTGGGCAGACCTCCTTGCCGGCCGCGAGGGGCAAGTCGCCCGTCGTGGACTGAGCTGGCGCAAGGTCGACGGGCTTGCGCCATTGCTCGGCCTGACCGTCGCGGCCTACTCATTCAGCTCCGAGCGTGATGCCTCGTTCGACTCTGGCGGCGCAACGTGCCAGCTCCCATCTCCCCTGTTGCTCGAGATCTTGAATGCTCGGTGGACGCCAGCGTCCAGCCAGGCCCGGAACCTCGGCTTGGGGCCGGCCGAAGCCGAGCGCTCCTGGTCATCCCCGACCCACGTCGTTGCCTTCTGGGCGGAGGCGCCATCAGGGCGTGGGCACGCTCTCTTCGTGCGAGCCGCTCCACTTCGCGATGCGCTGAATGCGAAGAACCTGGCGATGTGGACCACCCTGCTCGGCGAGAAGATCTACTGGACGGTCGGCAACCCGAGCCATGAGCGGCTTGACATCTTCGGAGCTGCATCGCTCGGACCGCTCGGCTGGCACGTCCACGGCCTTCATGGAGAACACCGGAGAAGCGCGCGAGAACCAGTCACGGGGCTGGGTCCGGTCCAATCGAGCGCGTAACTCATCGATGGCGCCTTCCCGTTCCTTGTGAGCTTCGGCCGGGCCGCGCGATCCAGCGCGAAGACGACGACAGTTGGGCGACGACCTGTGAACCTACTCGAGCGGGTCTCCGAGCCGGAGGTCGTGGCGCCGTTCCTCGGGGCCGAGATCGATGCGTCCGGCACAAGTTGGCGGATCCCGGATTGCCAGCACGGGTTGGCGGAAGGCGTCAGCTCAACGTCCGCGCCGCACATTCTCGCGCCGGGCTTCGACGTCGGGTCGGCTCCGACGGTAGGACTCGAAGCAGCGACCGCCCGGTCAAGCGGCGTGCCACCGATCCATGCGGGTGAGATTGCCCGTGGGGGTCGAAAACCCAGATCTGATCACGCGGCGAGTCCGTGGTACTCGTGGATCAGCCCGCCGAGGAGGTCCTGGCGGCGAACGTTCCTGGGATGCGTCGGCATCGGGTCCGAGGCTGCGGCGATTGGGGTCGCGAGGGAGAGTGCGCGATGGAGCCGCTCGCGGTTGTAGTGGGTGGCGTAGGTCCGAAGCGTGTGATCGAGGTGTCTTCGACCGAGGACGAGCGTCCAGTCGAGGCACTCGGGGTCGGATGGTCTCGATCACCCGTTCCGCATAGGCGTTCGCATTCGGGGCCCGGATCGGGGTCCGGATCACCCGCGCCCCTTCCGAGCGAATGACCTCATCGAAGGTCTTGGTGAACTTGGTGTCCCGGTCGCGGATCAGGAACCGGATGGCGGCTGATCGATCGTCGAGCTCTGTGGGCGAGGTTGCGGGCCTGCTGGGTGACCCAGGCCGAGTCCGGGTGAGCCGTCGATGCGCTCAGGTGGACTCGTCGGCTGCCGAGCTCGATGAAGAGGAGGACATAGAGCGTCCGGAGCCAGGCCGTCTCGACGCTGAAGAGGTCACAGGCGACGATCCCACCCGCCTGCGCCCGGAGGAGCTCGGTCCAGGAGGGTCCGGTGCGCCTCGGGGCGGGACCCGCTCGCGCGGTCCGGAGCAGGCTGCGGATGGTCGTCGCACCCACCTGGATCCCGAGTGTGCGCAGCTCACCCTGCAGGCGCACGCAGCCCCAGCGGGGGTTCTCCCGGGCCAGCCGGAGGATGCACTCCCGCACCCTTCGGATCGAGTGGTGGCCGACCGGGCCGGCCCACCCTGCCGTACGTCCACTTCCGCCGCACCAATTCTCGGTGCCACCGCAGCAGGGTTGCCGGGGTGACGAGGAAGGCGACCCAGCGGCCGCGTGGGATGACGCGGCTCACCGCCGCGAGGAGGACCCGGTCGATGGGCCGGAGCCTTGGTGGGCCGGCCTTTCGCTGGAGGACCCGGAGCTGGTGGCGGAGGACCAGGATCTCGAGGTCCTTGGCGGCATCATCGTGGCCGCCGACCCTGAGGAGTCGGGCCAGCGCCCGAACGATCAAGCCGAGGATGAACAGCATCGGCGCAGCCTACGGTGCGTGGTGATCGCGAACCGGGGTTTTCGACCCCCACGGGCGCAAGGTGCCGGGAACCTCTCGGTCAGGCTCACACCTTATGGTCGGGAGTTCGTGCGCCTGCTTCGTTTGGAGTCCGGCTACTCAGGCTGATCGGCGTCCCGCTTCTGCGTCTCGGCCAGCTTCTTCCGGCCCTCCATGTTGGCTCGCGTCCCGTCGCCCATCGATGCCATCGGGTCGGGTTGGCGGGCCCCCTTGCGAGGCTGCCGTCTCTCGCGCGCCTGCGCACGAGCCTCCATGCGTGTCGCGATGTTCGCCTCGTACCCCTGGTCGTTGGGGTAGTAGTAGCGGCGCCTCGCGAGCCACGAGGATGAGTCCTCGTACTGCCGGCAGTACGAGGACTCACCTGAGAACTGGAGCGGGTATTGCTGCCGCCTGGCGCCCCTACGCGATGACGGATGCAGCCGCGGGTGCCGCGACGAATTCCGGGCGCGCCGACGAAACGGGCACGAGCCGGTGGGCCACGCCCTGGTCCAGCGGGCTCGTGACTTCGCCGAGGGCATCGCGCACCGCGGCACGCCCGGTCCGTAACGAGCGGTGGCAAGCCCTCTCAGGCGTCCTGCAGGAAGATCTTGTCCTTCTCGACCGCGACGGGGTACTCCTTGAGTGGGGCGGGCGGAGGCCCCGAGATGACCGTGCCGTTGGTCGCACTGAAGTGGCCGTCGTGGCACGGGGACACGATGTCCGGGCTCTTCGATGCGTCGTAGCCGACGATGCAGCCGAGGTGGGTGCACACCGCCGAGAAGGCCTTCATCCCCCGCGCGGTGTTCAGGACGATCACGGGCTTCGCGCCAAGGGCCACGACCTTGCTCCGGCCCGGGCCGATGTCGTCTGTCGTGCCCACCAGAAGCCTGCCGCCACCGCCGGCGGTGCGTCCCCTGGGCGGGATGAGGAAGCCAATGACGGGCACGGCCACCATCGCCGCGGTAGAGACGATGGACCAACCGAGCAGCAGCCTCACGAACCTGCGTCGCGAGACCGGTGGATCGGCCGGATCGACGACTCGATGCTGTTCCATGGAACCCACTCCCGAACCAGCGTCGGTTCTGGCTGGCCACGACCCCGGATCGGAGAGGTGTCGGATGCCCGTGGGATCCGATGTTGAACTCGCGGTCCGGCGAAGCCGCGCAGACACTCGTCGCACTTTCCGGATCATAAATCCCGAACCTGAGGCCAGCCTTAGAACCCGATGCGTGAAGCTCCGGGGACCGGTGATTTCCACAACGCTAGCGCCAGCTTCGGTGATCCCGTGGGGGTCGAGAATCCCGATTCGATCACGCCGCGAGCCCGTGGTACTCGTGGATGAGGCCGCCGAGCACGTCCCGGTGTCCCTTGACATGAGGTCGGGGTGGTCGCCGCGGTGCTCGTCGCCGGGTCGGAGAAGGCGGCCGCCCACCGCCTGGGCCTGTCGCACTCGACGGTCAAGCACCACCTGGCGAACGCCCGGTCCAAGGTGGGGGCAGCGACGACGGCGCAGCTTGTATGGATCCTCGCCCCGCGTCTGCCGGAGCCCGCGGGCGGGGCGCAGCAGGACGAGTAGCGGGTCTGCCGGACGGCTCTTGACCCGACGTCGGCCCGACCAATATGCTCCGGCCGCACCAGTGGGAGTGAAGTAGCAGCATGGCGCGATTCCTCCGGCGGGTCGCCCGATGGGCCGACCACCCGTCGTTATCGCATGTGACGCGGCGCTACGCATCCGCGCTCTTGGCCGCCATGACGCTGGCAGGGTGCGCCTTCGCACCCGGTGCGACTGATCCGGCCGCTGCCCATCAGCGGGCGCAGGCCGTGCTCTCGGCGTGGGCGGATGCGGTGGCGGCCACGGGTGAGGGCGCTGCCGTCACCCCGGTCGGCGAGCTGACGGGCCAGATCGGCGACTGGGAGGAGGCCGTCGGCGACAACAACAAGCGTGCGCTCATGGCCGGGATGGTCGCGTCCGCCAACCCGCTGTCCGAGGTGGCGCCGCCTGACGGCGAGGTGACCTGGCAGGACGGCACGACGACGAAGGTGCCCCTCCTTTCGGCGCAGGAAGCCATCGTTGCGATCGAGTCCACCGCCGAGGCGCCCTGCTCCGACTGCACGATGCTCCTGGTCACGGACGCACAACTGTCGTCCGGGCCCATCCAGACCTCGCGGGGACCGGCGACGGCGCCGATCTGGGAGTTCACCGTGCAGGACACCGCGGTCAAGATCACGCGCGTCGCCATCGCGAACCCGGTCGTCGTCGCGCCCGACGAGGGCGGCTGGGGGCTCGGGCTGGCGATCGACTCGGCCAGCGGGACGGTCGACGGAGGCGAGCTCACCGTCGCGTTTGTCGGCGCACCCAATCCGGGGAACATGGCCTGCGGCGAGGACTACACCGCGGAAGCCGTTGAGTCCGAGCTCGCGGTCGTGGTCATCGTCACCCGGCATCCCCGTGTCGCCCTCGGCGAGGCGTGCTCTGCCGTCGGAGCACGGCGCACGGCGACGGCCACATTGGCGGCCCCGCTCGGGGAGCGCGTCGTGCTCGACCTCCAGCAGGGAACCCCGGTCACCGTCGTGCTCGCCCCCTAGAGGATCCGCTGGCTCAAAGCCACGACCGCGCCGCAGGCTCCCCGGTTGAAGGGGCGCATGAGGTCAGGCGGCGTCGGCGTCGGCGATGGGCTACCGGCGTCGGTCCATGACCCACAGCGCGAGCCCAACGACACCGGCTGTGGCTGCTCCGGCTGCCCACGCAACCCAAGCGTCGCACGGCACGACGTAGCCGAACACCGAGTAGCACTCCGGGGGCTGACGATCAATCCCGCTCCCCGGGAAGAGGAACACGAGCACCACGAGTCCGGCTAGTAGCGCGACGACGATCGTCCTCGTCCTGAGTCGGGTGCTCGATCCTGTCGTCTGTTCCATCGCACGCCCTCCTTCAGCGACGTTGCCGATCGTCAAGCCAACAGCCGGCCACGTCAAGGACCCAGACGTCTTCGCCCTGCTTCCAGTTGCGCCATTGGCGCGCACGAAGGCATGGCCCAAACGGCCGAATAGCGATCCGCTCGACGAGCTCGTCGCTTGTTTCTACCAGCGACGGGTTCCTCGCGGTCACGTACCCTCGGGGCATGCAGAGCATCCAAGCCGGCCACGCGTGGATTGGGTTGGCGGTCGCCCTGCCGGTGCTGCTGCTGTATCTGGGCCATGTGCGCCACCTGTCGGCGGGTCATCTGCTTGCCGTCGCCGCGTTCGTGTCCTACCTCGTGATCGTGGCCGCATTCACGATCTTGCCGTTCCGGCTCGACGACGAGTATCTCTCGAGGCCCCCCTTCGACCCAGTCATCGTGCTTGAGCCGTTCTTCCTGGGCCGACCCGAAGCGGTCATGAGTCCAAGCCAGTATCTCGGCAACGTGCTGCTCGGGATCCCGTTCGGCTTCCTGGTGCCCTTCGTGTGGCGGGTCTCGCTGTCGAGCGTGCTGGTCGCGGGCCTCTGCTTCAGCCTGTCGATCGAGGCGCTTCAGTGGCTCGCCACGAAGCTCATGGTTGCCTTCCCGTCACGCGCCGTCGACATCAACGACGTGATCCTGAACACGCTCGGCGTCCTGATCGGCGTCGCTGCGTTCGCAGTTGTCCGGTTCGGGTATCGGATGGTGTTCTCGAACACGACATCGACTCCGCGCGCGTGGACACATTTCCATGCGAGGCTCACCGGCTGAACTCCTGAGCGCATGGCCCAAACGGCCGAATAGCCACCGCGGACCGCCGCCGCCACGCTTGGGGGCATGACGGCGCGCTGGTCCGATCCACACCGACTCCCGGGTCCCCCCACCGGGTACGTCCGCGCCGTCAACGCCGTGGTGGCCCGATGAGCGGCGTCGAGCTCGTCCTCGCCTTTCTCGCCGGCGTCGGCATGGGTATCGCCCTCGACCGCTGGCTGCTCCCGCCGCTCGTCGACGCCTGGATCGACCGACTGCGTCGGCATGAGCGATGAGCGTGGCGACGATGCGGCAGACCGTCGCGCCCGGGCCGACGTCTACAGCTCGGCCCGGATCGGCGCCGCGGCCGCCATCACGATCGTCCTGGTCGTCCTCCTCATCCTCGACGTTGTTGTTCCCGGCTACGACGTCTCGCCTGGGACCCTCCTGCCCCTCCTGGGCGCGATCCTCGCGCTCCTGGGGCTCGAGGCCTCGGCCTTCTGGAGGGACGTGAGATGACCACCGTTACGGCGCTCCTGACCAACAAGGCCTACGGCTACCCGACCCGAGGAGCCAAGCGGCGTCGGAAGCCCACGATCCTGGCGTGCCTGCACCAGACCGGCAACGCCAAGGCGACCGCGATCCAGGAGCGAACCTACGCCAACCGGGCCGGCTCCGCTGGGCCATCGGCCACGGCGTACGTCGACCGCGACGGCACGATCGTCCGCGCGATCGATCCCGACCAAGTACGCGGCCTGGAGCCAGGGTGATGTCGCGCATCCCAACACCAAGATCCCGACGATCGCCGCCGCGGTCGCCTCGGGCGTGAACATGAACGAGTGGGTGCACGAGTCGATCGAGTGCTCGGGCGCCGGGACCGAGCCGTACACCGACGCCCAGTTCGAGAGCGTCGCCCAGCTGGTCGCCGCGGCCTCCCGGGCGCTCGGCCTGCCGGTCAACCGCAGCACGGTGGTCACCCACGCCGACATCAACAGCGTGTCACGTCGCAGCGACCCATGGCCGCCCGCCACCCGCGAGGCGCGGATCAAGCGCGTCATCGCCCGGGCGAACGCGATCCTTCGGCCACCGACCGTGACGGTCACCGTGAAGGCGGGCGACAGCCTCAGCGCCATCGCCTCATCCCGCGGGCTGACGCTCAAGGCGCTCCTCGCCTTCCCGGAGAACGCGAAGTACCGCGCCAGCCCTGCGCTCATCCACCCGGGCGACGTCGTCCGCGTGACGTGACGGGAGACCTCATGGACACCCAGCCCGGCACCATCTGGGGCCGCGAACCGGCGATGGTCCTCGCGCTCGTCCAGGCGGTCATCGCCCTGGTCGTCGCGTTCGGCCTATCCCTCGCACCCGACCAGATCGGCGCGATCCTTGCGGTCACCGCGGTGATCCTGGGGCTCATCACGCGTAGCCGGGTGAGCCCCGCGTGAGAGATGGATACCTGCGCGGCTCGCTGTCGCGGACACCGACCGCCCGCCAGGTGGACGTCCTCGCTGCCTTCGTCGCCGCCGGAGGCTCCGTGGCGGACGCGGCTGTCAGCGTCGGCATCCGGCCGAGCACCGCGAAGCGGCACCTCGCCGACCTCCGCGCCCGCTCGGGCCTCACCACCGAGCAGCTGATCTACCGAGGGCGGGCGGAGGGGTGGCTGGTGGTGCCGAGCCTTGAGCCTGGCTGACTCGACATCGATCGGTGTCGGGCCCCAATGAAGGGTCCGATCCCAGAGCCGGCCCATAAGCGCTGGGCAGCGGGAAGGCGATATTCCAGCAGGAGCACTGTCATCCTTCGGCCTCTTGACCGACGCAGTTGTCAGGCAGACGATGGCGCCACTTCCGTAGGGCAGCGAGGGGGAAGCATGTTCAGGATCGTTCGTCGCGTCGGGATCGCCATCGGATCCCTCGTGATCGCCTATCTCGCCGTGTCGCTCGTCGCCGGGATCGTGCTCGGCCCGTCGGCCTACCAGAGCCGCCTGATCGCCGTCATCGTCATCGTGCTGGGCGGACTGGTCTTCGCGGACATCATTCGCCGGGAGCGCCCGAAGTCCTCGACCGACAGCACGCCGACCGCGTAGCGGTCAGGCCCGCTCGCGAGGTCGACTGGCCGGTTTCCAAGACCGATCCGCGAGGCCCCTTGACCCAGCAGGGGCCGACGACCTCGAGTCCAGCAGCTCGATTGAACCGCGCCCGCTGGTGGACCCGTCCTATGGCCAGCGGCTCGCCTATGCTCGCGCGAGCACCGGTTTGAGCAGACACGAGGGGATGTGTTGACGACACTGCGATTCGACGGGGTGAGCTTCACCTACAGCGGCGGCGGCATCCGCCGTCGCCCCGGAACGCGCGTGTTCGACGACTTCTCTTGGGAAATGCCCGCCGGGCGCACGGTGCTCCTCGGCCCCAACGGCGCGGGCAAGAGCACGCTGCTCGGGCTCGGCGCCACTGCCCTCGTGCCAAGCGCCGGCGACGTGCGGATGGGAGCCTTGTCGGGTGCGTCTCGGCGCGACCGCAGCGCGTTCCGTCGGGCGGTCGGGTGGATGCCCCAGCAGGTCCGCCCAATCGGCGGCCTGACATGCCTCGAGCAGGTGGCCTACGCGGGCTGGCTGAAAGGGCTCGACCGCGACGCCGCGTGGCGGGCGGCCGGCGCCGCCCTCGACCGGGTGGACCTCACGTCCGAGGCCGCCCGACGAACCTCCCAGCTCTCTGGTGGGCAGCAGCGCCGGGTCGGGCTCGCGCAGATCCTCGTCCACCAGGCAGACGTGCAGCTGCTCGACGAGCCGACCGCGGGCCTCGACCCCAACCAGCGCGCCCGCTTCCGCGACGTGCTGCGCCAGATCTCGCACGACGTGCCCGTCTTGATCTCGACCCATCAGGTCGACGACCTTACTGACCTCTTCGACACCGTCGTGGTGATCGACCACGGGCAGCTCCGCTTCACCGGGACGCCAGCGTCGTTCATGGCACTCGCGCCGGCGGGCAGCACCCATCCCGCGGAAGCAGCCTACGGCACCCTGGTGACAGGCGACTGATGATCTCGCTCGGCACCTCCCTGCGGGTCATGCCCGCGTTCTGGTTCGCGCTGCCAATCGTCCTGCTCGCCGCCGCCTACGGCATGGCCCTCTACCCGTCCGACCACTACGGCCTGGCCGCCACGGCGATGGGGACGGCCGCCCTGCCCTTCATCGCGGGCTTCACGGGCGCGACCGCCGCTTGGGAGGGCGCCCGGCTCCGGCGCGCCATCTGGTGGGCGCCCAACGTCCGGTCGCGCTTCGTGATCGCCGCGTGGGCCGCCCTGCCGTCGGTGCTGATCGGCGTCGTGGCGATGCTCGCGGCCGTCGCCGTGCTCCTCGTGCGGTCCGGGGCGGCTGTGCCCGATCTCGTGGTCATCGGGGTCGCCGCGCTCGTCCTCGTGGCCTGGGCCGCGGTCGGGTTCGCGGCCGGCATCCTGCTGCCCGTCCCGGTCGCCGTGCCAGTCGGCATCGTGCTGCCCTTCGTATGGCTCGCCTTCGTGCCAGCCGTCTACCCGCTGTGGCTCCGCCATCTCACCGGGATGTTCCGGGACTGCTGTGGACTCGCCGAAGACCTGGCGGCCGCGGCGGTCGTGGCGTCGGCGCTAGTCAACGTCGGTTTCGTCGTCGCGGCTTCCATGCTCATCGCCGGACACCGCTCGATGCGACGGATCGGGGCGTCGGTCGCGACCCTGGCCGTCCCCCTGGCCGTCGGCGTGGTCCTCGTGTCCGGGATGACCTATGCGCCCGTGGTGCCGCGGGACCCATCCCTGCTCGCGTGCCGGGAGCGCGCCGGCCTGACGCTCTGCCTGTGGCCTGAGCACGTCGCGCAGGCCGACGAGATCGCCGGGATCGCATCCGGGGTTCGCGCGCGCTGGCTCGCCGCGGGCATCCAGGCGCCCGCCGTCTTCACGGAATCCGACCGGAGCATCGCCCCGTCCGGGACCCTCGCCTTCGGCGTCACCTCCACCGCGCCCGATGACGTGATCATGGACCTCGCAGTCGGGATGACGCCGCAGCAACCTGAGTGCACGGATCCCACGACCGGCGACAGCATGGGCACGACCGGCGGGATGGCGGCGGAGTGGCTGCTCGCCTGGTATGCCGCCGCGGGCGGCGTCTCGCAGGGCCGCCTCACCGAGGAATACGGCTCGCAGTGGGGAATGGGAGGCACCACGCTCGATCCGCTCCCCACGGTTGACGCCCTCTGGAAGGTGTCGCCCGAGGCGCGGCGGGCCTGGGCCGACCACGCCGCTGCCCTGGTCGCGACCTGCGAGGACGTCCAGGTCGATCTCACCGTGCGCCCGTGAGACTCTACCTGCGGGTCCGGGGCGCCACCGTGATCGCGGCCGTCGTGGCGGCGATCCTCGCGCTCCTCGCGTGGCCGGGATCGTCCCTGTCCGCCACGCCCAGCCCGACCGGGGCGACGATGATGGCCGGGGCATTCCTCGCGATTGCCGTGCCCGCGGCCGTCGGGTGGGGATGCGCCCGCGGCGACGTCCGCCTGGAGGCCACGGGCGTGCGTCCGATCCCCTCGGCCGATCTCGCGCTCGCCGTGCTCGCGACGGCCGTCGTCGCGCTGGTGGCGGTCCTGCTCCACGCGCTCGGGCTGGCGAATGCTGGCCTCGTGGCAGCCCGCGCTTCGGCGGCCTACCTCGGCCTGCTGCTGCTCGCCGTCCCTTTCGGCGGCTGGCGGCTCGCACCCGTCGCCCCGGCCCTCTTCCTGCTCGCCGTCGCTGCCTTCGGTCGGGGCGAGGACATCGAGCACCCAGCCCGCTGGGCGTGGATCGCGGCCGAGGGCCACGACCCCGTCTCGTGGGCGCTCACCGGCGTCGTGCTGGTCGTTGGCGTCGTTGCCTTCGCAGCCCTGCCGCGCAGGCTGGACCTGTCCGGCGCCTCAGAATAGGTCGCGGAGTCGCCCTTCGCGGAGCGCCACCCGCGCTTCCCGCGGGATGCAGGGGCCCGTGGTCGTGGCGCACTTGGTGCCGGTGCTGGTCCCGCAGGCGTAGCACCGCAGGCGAATAGACCGCGCCAGCCACCCCGTCGACGATTCGGGGGTGAAGCTGTGCACGGTCTGTGGTGTCGTCACCAGCCGCGCGGGCAGTCGCTGCCTCGAGCACGCGCGGCAGTCCAACCGCAGCCGGCACAACGCCCTGTACAGCACGCGGGCATGGCAGCGCCTCAGCGCCCGAGTGCTCCGCGCCTGGCGTGGCGAGCATGGGAACTGGTGCCCTGGCTACCAGCGCGACGCCCACCCGGCGAGCGACCTGACCGTCGATCACGTCGTGCCGCTGGCCGCGGGCGGCGCGCCGTTCGACATCGGCAACTGCACCGTGCTCTGGCGGTGCTGCAACTCCGGTCCCGCGGTTCGACGAACGGCGCCCAGGGCAGCCGGAAGCGACGGCAGGACCTGGTGGGAAAGTGCGTAAGACTGGTCGGGGCGAGAGGGATAGCCCCTCCACCAACGACCTTCCGATCGTCATGCGTCTCGCCGAACCGCCGGTGCCGCTCGAGTTGGTCCGGAGCGCATGACGCGCCGGCCCTGTCGCCATCCCGCTGAGCGCGCCACGGACCGTGAGGTCGGGGTGGTCGCGGCGGTCCTCGTTGCCGGGTCGGAGAAGGCAGCCGCCCACCGCCTGGGCCTGTCGCACTCGACCATGAAGCACCACCTCGCAAACGCCCGGTCCAAGGTCGGGGCGGCCACTACCGCGCAGCTGGTCTGGATCCTGGCCCCGCGTCTGCCCGAACCCGCAGGCGGAGTGCATTCGGACGCCGATGTGTGGCTCGACGGTTCGCGCCGCCCGACGCGTGGCCGGACGCGATCGTGCTCGACTCGAAGCCGATCCCCTTCACGCTGACGACACGCAACCCGAACGGCACGATCACGAGCCGGCAGGCCGCCTCGCGCAGCTGGGGCGCGACGTCCCCGGGCACGTCGCCCGGAGGTCGGAGGTCACGCCCCTATGGTCCCGGGATGATATGGCGCGTCCTCGACGAGTGTCATACGCCGGAGGCGGGCCCGGCGGCCTCGGGCAGGGGCTCGGGGGCTGCGGCGAGCACCGGTCGCGTCGGGCCCGAACGCCGCCATGCCGCCGCCGCCACGAGAAGCGCGGGGCCTGCCAGGACCCACGTGACCGCCGTGCCGACCGCGTACGCGACGAGCGGATTCGTCGCGGCCGCGGGGAACCCCGGGTCGAGGGCGGCAATGCCGCCGTTGGCGATCCCCTCGGACACGAGGTTCCAGGCGGCATGCGTCGCGATCGCCCCGACCAGCGCCACCGCCGGGACCGCCGCGCGGGACCACCCGGCCGGGCGGCCGCGCCACCACCCCACCGCCGCCCCGAGGACCGAGGCGGTGGCCACGTGCAGCCCGACGCCGCCGTTGGCCAGCCGCAGGGCGAAGGTCCCGGGGACGAACGTCGGCTCCGTGGCGGCGGCGAGCTGGACGTAGTGGGCGACCTCGAGGAGGCTGAACGCGAGACCCGCCGACGCCCCGACGATGATCCCGGCCCTCACCGAGGGGCGGTGCAGGGCCCGCACCACGAGCACGATCGCGAGCAGCTTCAGCAGCTCCTCGGCGAGGGGCGTGACCGTAGCGGACTTGACGTCGGGAAGGAGCGCGAGGGCCCGGGCGAGGACGGTGATCGGGAGGCCCCCGGATGCCGTGCTCAGCACGGCCATGACGAGCATCGCCAGCAGGATCGCCCGCGGTGCCAGCATCGCCCGGCGGGCGCCCGCGACGAGGATGGCCAGTGACGGAACGGCCAGGACGAGACCGACGAGGACCGCCTCCGGCCGCCACCACACGACCGTCGACGGGAGGCCGACCATCACCGGCCCCAGGTCCTCCGTCAACCGGTGCGCATCGAACAGCACCATGGCCCCGGTCGCGGCCAGGAGCGGGGCGACCGGCCAGGCCCGGAGACGAGCGCCGTCCACGGAGCCCGGCGGGGCGGGCCGCAGGACTGGGGTCGGTGCCGGACCGGAGCGGCGCCACAGGAACGCGAGCAGCAGCAGCGCCGGCCCCACGATCGCCAGGGTCGTGATCCCCGTCAGCCGGAAGTCGAGCATGGCGTAACCCGGCAGGACCAGCGGGTCGATCGCGTTGCGGACGAGGCGGGCGACGGACGGGGCGGCCGAGTTCCAGGCGGCCAGCGTCCCGATGGCGGCCGCGACGAGTCCCGCCATCATCGCGGCGGCGCGGGCCGTCGGCGGGCGGCGGACCGCCAGCGCGAGGGCGGCCCCCAGGAGGGCGGCAGCCGCGTCCACCCCGACCCCCGCCAGCCCCCAGCGAGCCCCGACCAGCACGACGCCGAACGGCCCAGCCTCGCTGAAGGCGGGTCGCCCGCTCACGAAGATGTCGTCCTGGGTGATGATCGTGGCCGCAAACAGCCCCGTCTCCACCGCCATCGCCCCCATCGCAACGGCGAGCCCCAGGACGATCCCCTGCCGGACGCTCGGTCGGCGACGTCGTCCGGCAGCGGCGACCAGCACGGCGCCGGAGAGCGCAAGGGCGGCCGCGACCGACCGGCTGCCGAGGATCCCCACGCCATTCCCGGCCGCGGGGTCTGCGAACAGGTCCGCGCCGATCCGCGCGCCGTCTGCGATCAGGAGCGAAACGGCTCCCGCGGCGCCCGCCACTACCAGGGCTGCCCTTCGCAGAGCCGCCGCATCGGCGAGGCGGCGCACCCACAGCAGCCCGGCCGTGGCGGCGAGCAGCGCCATGCCCGCGTCGAAGACCGCGGCGAAGGCGGCACGTGCGCCGTCCACGGGATCGGCGCCCGGCACCGACGCGGCTGAGGTGGCTGCGCTGGTGGCTGCCACCATGGCCAGGAGAGTTGCGGTCGCGGTCGCCAGCGCGACCGCCGTCCCGCGTCGCGGCCACGGTGACCCGTCGCCTCGCCGTTCGCTGGACCCCTCATCGGCCTGGCCTGCCATGCTCCCCCTCAGCGCCGCCGCGCGCCGACACGGGTTTCGGCGCGGGGCCCATGCTGGCACATGCGGCGGGGTGAGCGCACGGCGCCCGGGCCGTGCCGAGCAATCCGCGGCGGGCTCTCGAGATTGCTCCCGACGACTTCCGCTCACCTGTCACGCCCTGGACGTCTGCGGACTGGGTCACCTGGCGTGCCGGCCCGTCGAGCCCGGCTCTGTTCGGCGCAGGGGGGACGTCAATCGTCGGAGCGCCCGGCGGCTTTGTCGCGGTTGGGACGATCGATCTCAGCGGGACTGGGCACCTATGGACGTCGACGGACGGGACGAACTGGGTGCCGGTCGGAGGCCATCATCCGAGAAGGCCACAATGGCGCCCGGCCCGGCAGGGACCCGACGAAGCGAGCAGATGACGCGTCGACCACCAGCTCGGATGCGTCCAGCTCCACGCTCACGTCGGCTGGCAACTCCCGGCTCATTCTGAGGAACTCCTGGATGCACGGCGGACGGGACCCACTGCCGCGTCCTGGAGACGTCGCCCAAGCTCGTCATCCGCCGCGATGTGGTCGAGGTTCTCTTCGAGCCCCAGTACGCCGAGCGCGCGAACGAGCTCGCCCTGGCCTTCCTGGCAGGTGTCGGGATGGGCATCCTCCTCGACCGCTGGCTGCTACCGCCGCTCGTCGACGCCTGGATCGACCGACTGCGTCGGCATGGGCAATGAGCGCAGCGACGATGCGGAGCGCCGCACCCGGGCCGACGACTACTCCTCGGCCCGGATCGGCGCCGCTGCCGCGCTCACGATCGTGCTCGGCGTGCTCCTCATCCTCGACGTCGTCGTCCCGGGCTACGACGTCTCGCCTGGGACCCTCCTGCCGCTCCTGGGCGCGATCCTCGCGCTCCTAGGGCTCGAGGCCTCGGCGTTCTGGAAGGACGTGAGATGACGACGATCACGGCGCTCCTGACCAACAAGGCCTACGGCTACCCGACCCGGGGTGCCAAGCGGCGCCGGAAGCCGACGATCCTCGCCTGCCTGCACCAGACCGCCAACGCCAAGGCGACGGCCATCCAGGAACGCACCTACGCCAACCGGGCCGGCTCCTCAGGTCCCTCCGCCACCGCGTACATCGACCGCGACGGCACGATCGTCCGCGCCATCGATCCCGTCAAGCACGCGGCCTGGAGCCAGGGCGACGTCGCCAGACCGAACACCAAGATCCCGACGATCGCCGCTGCCGTCGCCTCGGGCGTGAACATGAACGAGTGGGTGCACGAGTCGATCGAGTGCTCGGGCGCCGGCACCGAGCCGTACACCGACGCCCAGTTCGAGAGCGTCGCCCAGCTCGTCGCCGCGGCATCGCGGGTGACGGGCCTGCCGGTCAACCGCAGCACCTTGGTCACCCACGCCGACATCAACAGCGTGTCACGCCGTAGCGACCCGTGGCCACCGGCCACCCGCGAGGCCCGGGTCAAGCGCGTTATCAGCCGAGCCAACGCGATCCTGCGGCCGCCGATCACCACGGTCACCGTGAAGGCGGACGACACCCTGGGCGCGATCGCGTCCTCGCACGGGCTGACGCTGAAGGCGCTCCTCGCGTTCAGCGAGAACGCGAAGTACCGCGCCAAGCCCGGGCTCATCCACCCAGGCGACATCGTCCGCGTGAAGTGACGGGAGGCGTGATGGACACCGAGCCCGGCACCATCTTCGGCCGCGAGCCAGCGATGGTCCTCGCCCTCGTCCAGGCGGTCATCGCTCTCGTCGTGGCGTTCGGTCTGTCCCTCGCTCCCGACCAGATCGGCGCGATCCTCGCCGTCACCGCGGTCATCCTCGGGCTCATCACGAGATGGTGGGCGACGATGATGTCGATGCCATCGCTGCACGCTCGGACCCCGAGGCCTTCGGGCGCCTCTACCACCGTCACCGCGTCGCGGTCTTCCGCTACCTGCGCGCCCGTGGCGTCGGGGAGGAGGACGCGAGCGATCTCGCCGCCCTGACCTTCGAACGAGCCCTGGCGCGGATCGATCGCTTCCGTCCTGGCGGGACTGGGTTTCTGGCCTGGCTATTCGTCATCGCGCGGAATGCGGCCATCGATGCCCATCGGCGAAGGACGGTCGCGGGGCGTTTCGCGTTCATGGCGAGAGAGCCGGAATGGGGTCCCAGCGCCGAGGACCTTGTCATACGCGACGAGACTGACCGACTCCTGGCGGAACACATCCGGTCACTTCCGCCGCAGTTCCGAGAAGTCATCATCCTGCGCTTCGCCGCCGGCCTGACGGCGCGCGAGATCGGGCAGGTTCTCGACCGTACCGAGGCCGCGAGCGCCAAGCTCGTCGGACGGGCGGTCGCCGCCCTCAAGGAGGCCTACCGTGACGAACCCCGCTGACCAGATCGAGTCCCGCCTGGAGCTGATGTTCCGTGTTCCCATGTCGGCTGACGTCGCCAGCCGGATCGAGAGTCGCCTCGCACCGGCGATCAGCCAGCGGGCGGAGCGCAAGGTTGGACGGCCGATTCGTCGCAGCCTGCCCTTTGCCCTCGCGTCCGTTCTGCTCATTACGGCGGGCGCTGCTGTCGCGGGGACGCTGTTCTCACGGATCGCCGATTCAGGGCCGAGCGACTACCGGCTGGCCTGGGAACAGGGATCCGACGTCGGTGTCTCCATCGAAACCCCACAAGGGCCAGTAACGGTCGTGCGTGGCTATGCTGACCGGCTGCGCGTCGTCCTCGCCGTTCAAATCACGACGGTCGAGCAGGTCGCCGGATTGCGCCTAACGGACGAGACGGGGCGGCATTTCATGCCAAACGGCGGTCCGGGGTTCGTGTCGGACGCTGAGGGCACTGGGTTCCTGCTGGCATTCGTCCCCGACGAGCCGCTCGTGCCAGGGGTGCATACCTTCAGCCTCACCAGCGACGCGTATCCGGAGCGAACCCCGATCACGTTCGAGTTGGTCGTTCAGGGAGGCGAGCCGATCCGCAACGGTACCCCGGCCCCACACCCGTAGGTCCGAGCCCGGCATTTGGCAGCCGGCATTCGCGGGCCCAACCGACGGCTCCATCCCGGAACCGGCCGGGCAACCGCGAAGCGGCATCTCGCCGATTTGCGTGCGCGGTCGGGCCTCACCACTGAGCAGCTGATCGCGGCGGGGAAGGCGAGTAGCGGCCATCTACCTGCGCGCGATGCCAGCACCATCCCATTGGCCGTTCACAACCATCCCAGCGGCCTCTTGACCAACGTGATGGTCGGGCAGACGATGGCGCCACTTCCGTTGGGAAACAAGGGGAAGCATGATCAGAGTCGTACGTCGCGTCTGGATCGCTATCGGATCCCTCGTGATCGCCTACCTCGCCGTGTCGCTCATCGCCGGGATCGTGCTCGGCCCTGCCGCCGACCGGAGCCCCCTGATCGCCGTCATCGTCATCGTGCTCGGCGGCCTGGTCTTCGCCGACATCATTCGCCGGGAGCGACCGAAGTCCTCGGCCGGCGACGCTCGGACCGCGTAGCGCAGGGCCTGGCTGCCAGCGTCGCCGGTGTGAAGGCCTGAACACGACGCCGGCTCGTGCTTGTGCCCCGGGAACTACACCTAGGTCCGTCGAATGGCGGCGATGGAGCACGACACACCCACGAGCACCGCGGCTCCGGCAAGCATCACCCAACCCGTGAGATCGGGAGGGGTGCAAGACGAGTAGCTCGTGGGCGTCACCACCGTCGTGCAGTTGGCGTTGGCGGCGGTGATCATCCCGAGCGCAATCGCGCCAGCTCCGATGAGTAGACCAGCCAGCGACGCGAGCGTCCGCCGCGACCGAATGGCTGCCGGCACGAAGCCCAGGGCAGGAACGAAGCCGAGGGGACCGGCGAGCAGGGCGAGGAATCCCGAGGCCGCGCCGACAACCAAGCCCGAAAGCCACGCTGTCCGCCTCGAGTTGGGCCGGTGGAGTGCATCCACTCGCGTTGTCGTCAGCTCGTCGGGTTGTCGGGACTCGAACTGCGGCTTTACATCGGGAGAGGTCGGCTCTTCGTTGATGCGAGCGAGCAGCTCAACGCGCCCGGTGACCCCGAGCTTGGCGTAGATGCTCGCGAGGTGACTTCGAACGGTCGCCTCGGAGAGGCTGAACCTGCTCGCGATGTCGCGAGCCGACAACCCGGTCACCGCCACGGAGAGGATCTCGTGTTCGCGCTCTGAGAGGGGCGACAGGTCCATCGGCCCGTGGCCCGAAGGAGCCAGCGGAGAGTCACTCACGACACCATCATCGTTCGGGATGGCGTCGAATGTCATCCTTCGAATCGATGAAACCCGAGGGCAGATTGCCTAACCGACTGTCTCGCCTCGCACAACCGGGAGATCGAGCCAGGCCTCGCGAATGGCTCGAGTCGCGAGCTCGGTCCGTGACTGGATGCCGGTCCGTTCGAAAACGCGACTGAGATGCGCCTCGACCGTCTTGCTGGTCACGCCCAGTGCGTGGCCGACTTCCTCGTTCGTGAGCCCATCGGCGACCAAGCGAACGACGTCGGCCTCACGTGGCGTGAGCACCGGTGGCGGCGCGTCGACCCGCCGCTCGAAGACGAGCCTCCCCGCTGCAGCGGCACGCACGGCCTCGATGAGCTCGCGGGTCTCGACGCTCTTGGCGACGAACCCGGCAGCACCAGCGCGCAGGGCGACGTGATGGTATTGGGGGGATAGTCGAACGCACTGAACATGATGACGGCGGTCCGACCATGGCGGCCCAGGAGCGACAGGCCGTTCTCCTCGCCGAGTCGGACATCGAGGATGAGGACGTCGGGCGCGTCGGCCCCGTCGATGATCGATCGAGCTTCGTCAAGCGACCCGCCGACCGCGACGACCTCCATGTCTGGCTCACGGGCGAGTACAGCGGCCGTCCCATCACGAAAGACCGGATGGTCGTCGACGACGGCGACCCGAATCAGCTTGTCGCCGGCCATTCCACACCCACATGCATCCCTCGATCCGGTCGACGGAGCAACTCGAGCCGCGCCCCGATCTGCTCCGCGCGCTGGGCCATGTTCAGGAGCCCGTGAGTCCCGGAGCCGCGCGCGATGTGCATCTGAAAGCCTCGGCCTGCGTCGTCCACGGAGAGGGACACACGCTCTCCGGTCGTTCGGTACGTGATGAGGATCGGGGGTTCGCCGTGGCGGATGGCGTTGGCCAGAGCCTCCTGAGCGATGCGAAACGCAGCCAGCTCAACCTCGGGGGGCGGTCGATGTAGCCCCTCGTACGCGACGGTCACGGTCACGCCAGACAGTCGTCGTGCGCGATCGGCCAGCCAGTCGAGCGCGGGCCCGACCCCGAGGTCGTCGAGCAACGGGAGCCGGAGCTCACCTGCCGCGTCGCGGAGCTCCACCGCAATCGCGCGGGCACTTGCGGCCGAATCACGTTGACCCTGCGCCTCGAGCTGCTGGCCCAACAAGAGGAGCGACTGCAGTGGGCCGTCGTGGATCTCGGCGGCCAACCTTCGCCGTTCCCCCTCCACGGCAGCGATGGTGAAGTCGCGCTGGGTCATGGCCTGGCTGGCCGCCCGCGCGAGCGGGCGCAACGTCGCGCGGCTCACCAATGCGATGGCGAACAGGCCAACCGCAAGCACGACAAGCCCCGCTGATGGGGCCGCCAACACCATGGCCCCGACGAGCGGCGCGAGTCCGAGTAGCACCTGCCACGCGTGCGTAGGGTCTGACACCGGCCTCCGACCAGCGGCGATGAGCGC
>JBBSCF010000045.1:0-25066 GCA_038250545.1 Candidatus Limnocylindrales bacterium
ACCCCCACGCCCAAGCCGACGGTCGCGCCGACCCCCACGCCCAAGCCGACGGTCGCGCCGACCCCCACGCCCAAGCCGACGGTCGCGCCGACCCCCACGCCCAAGCCCACCGCCGCGCCCGGCGCCAGCCCGCAACCCACGGCCACGTCGAGGCCCGCGGCATCGCCGAAGCCCACCGCGACGCCCAGGGCCGCCAGCACGTCCAAGCCCAGGCCGACCGCGTCCACGGCTGTGACCATCGCCCCGGCTGCCACCGACGCACCGACGACCGGACCCGCCGCCTCCACCGGGCCAGAGGCCAGCCCCGAGCCCACCGCCACCGACGAGCCCGGTGTCGCCGCCGTGGTTCCCGGCACGGGCGGCAGCGGCACGGGCGGCCAGGACGGCCCGGGTCGCGGCGACGGGACCGGCGGCGGTCGTGGCATCGGGCCCGTGGACGACAGCTCGACGTCCGGCCTCGGCGGCTCGTCGCTCGTCGCGACGCTCCTGCGCGTCATGCCCGTTCTCGTGCTCACGTCCGGCGGGGCCACGATGCTCATGGCCTTCCTGGTCTTCGGGAAGCGCCGCCGCGGGGCGGAGCAGCCCGCGACCGACGAGGCACTCGCGGCGAGTGCCGCCACGGGCCTCGGCTACGTCCCCAACCCCGGGTTCCGTCCCATCGCGGCACCCGCTCCGGTGTCGGCGGCCCAGGCGGCCGCAGCGGCCGCGGCCGTCTCTGCCAACGCCCAGGGACCGGCCCCCGAGGTCGACACCCACCTGCCGCGCTGGCGCCGTCCGTCGCTGATGGAGGCCCGCAAGGCCGACCCGCTCCGTGGGGGCATGGCCGCCTCCGCCCGGCTCACCTTCGACGGCCGCGCCGGCGAGGCGGTCACGGGGCTCGAACGGCGCCGGATCCGCTACCGGATGGTCAGCCTGCTCGACATGCCGGACGAGGTCCGCGGCGTCGAGATCGGCAGCCTCGACGAGGGCGACGAGGTGGTGCTCCTGGAGAAGCGTGGCACCTACTGGCGGGTCCTGTGCCCCAACGGGAGCGAGGGCTGGCTCCACAAGATGACCCTGGGCGACGTGGTGATCGCTACGGGCGGCGCCTCCGAGAGCTGGACGTCGGCAGACGATGGACCGTCGGCCGGCACCTTCGAGGACGTCCTGCGCGCCTACAACGAGTCCCGGCGCCAGTTCGGCGAGGCCTGACCCTCCCCCCCCGGTCCGGACCCCGCGCCGCTCCCGGTCCCGTTCGATCGCCCGGCTGCCTAGCCCCGCTTCCCCGCGGGCGGCTTGCGCAGGATCACGATGTGCTGGTGCGCGATGTTGGGCACGAACGAGCGCGGGTAGCCATAGGGCCGCAGCCGCGTGCCGGCCTGGTACCACGCGATGTCCCCCTTGGGCACGAGCCCGGCATCGGCGGCGCGCCCCGCGAGGTCGGACGCGGTGAACAGGTACCGGCCGCCCTGGTAGGCGTCCCGCACGATCAGCGCGGCGTAGCGACCGGGCCGCAGCACCCGCGCGATCTCGGTGAAGATGCCGCCCATCGCATCGAGGTAGGCCGCGTAGTCGGGCAGGTTGGCGAGGTCGCCCGCGAGGTCGCTGACCATCGCGTAGTCGGTGCGCCGGTTCGCGTGCGCCTCCGCGAGCTTGCCGCCGGCCATCGTCATCGGCAGCTGCACGTTGTACGGCGGATCCGTGGCGACGAAGTCGACCGAGTCCGGCGGGATCTCCGGGAGGAGCAGGCGGCTGTCGCCCAGGCGGAGCTCGAGGCCGGACGGGTCGAAGCCGCGCTCGCCCCCGGGGTCGTTGGGCCCGAGGTCCGCGAGCCGCAGGCCGGGGCCGTCCCGCTCGGCGAGCAGCGCCGCCACGGTCTCCGCGTAGACTGCGGCCCACCGCGGGTCCAGCTCCAGGCCGACCGCCCGGCGCGGACCGCGCGCGATCGCCGCGCCGAGGAGGGTCCCGCCAACGCCCGCGAACGGGTCGAGCACCAGCTCGCCGCTCTTGGTGAAGAACTCGATCAGGCGCGCCATCAGCCGCGGCGGCTTGTTGGCCCCGTGCGCCCTGCGCCGATCGTGGCCCAGCTCGCTGGGATAGGCCGTCGTCCAGACCGACTTGGTGAAGTACAGCCATTCCTCGCCGGAGAGCTCGTTGAGGTCGTTGGCGGGGTGGGGCGGGCGGCGGGGCTGCACCCCGGCAGGGTACTGGCCACGGGCCGGGCGAGTGGACTCGTCCCGTTGGGTTCCCCGGCTCCTACAATGCGGCGATGCCGGGCAGAGTGGTCAGTCGCCGCTTCATTGGGCGCGAGCCGGAGCTCGCGCGTCTTGCCGAAGCCTTCGCCACGGCCGCGGCGGGCACGGCGACCACGGTGATCCTGGGTGGCAGCGCGGGGATGGGGGTCACACGCTTCCTCGACGAGGCGCTGGAGCGCGTCTCAGCCGGCGCGAACCCGCCGCTCGTGCTGCGCGGCCGCGCCTACGGGCCCGTCGATCCGCCCTGGTCGGCCGTCATGGAGGCGCTGGAGCCCGCCCTCGTGACGCGCCCGCCCAACGAGGTGCTGCGGCTGCTGCGCCGCGACGCCGGTCCCCTCCTGCGTGAGCTGCCCGCCCTGGCGCCCCTCGCCGCGGGCGCCGGCGGACCGCGCGGCAGCGCCCTGGCCGACCCCGAGCGCCGCCAGCCGCGAGCCCTCGAGGCGCTCCTGCGCTGGCTCGGGCGGCTCTCTGCCGAGCGGCCGATCGTCCTGGTGCTCGAGGACCTCCACGTCGCCGACGCCGCGACCCGGGCCTTCGCGACCTTCGTCGCCCGGATCGCCCGCGACGAGCGGATCGCGCTCGTGCTCACGTACCAGCCGGACCGGCTCACGCGCGAGCACCCGCTGCGGGAGAACCTCGCCGTCATCGAGGCGGGCCTGCGGCCCCCAGTCCGCGTGGATCTCGCCCCGTTCGCGCGGCGCGAGATCGCCGGGCTCATCGAGGGCATCGAGGGGGAGCGGCCGTCCGCATCCATCGTGGTGCTCGTCGCGGAGCGGTCGGCCGGCTCGCCGCTGGTCGTGGAGGAGCTGGTCGCCGCACGCCGCGAGCTGCGCAACGCGACCCTGACCGGGACCCTCGCGGACCTCATCGCCGCCCGCCTGTCCATGCGGTCGCCCGAGTGCCGCCGGCTGATGCGGCTGATCGCCCCGGCCGAGCGCCCGATCAGCGTGGACGAGCTGGCCGTCGCCGCCGCCGCGTTCGAGGCCAACGGCGCCACGCGGCTCCCGCCGCGATCCTCCACGCTGCCCCGCCGCGGGACGGACCTCCTCGACGCGGATCTCGCCGCGGGACTGGCGGAGGCCCTTGAGCGCGGGTTCGTGCGCCGCACCACCGATGACCGCCTCGCGGTCCGCCACGAGCTCGTCGCCCGCGCCGTGGTCGCCGATCTCCTGCCCTCGCAGCGGCCGCGCTACCGCGCGGCGCTCGCCCGCGCGCTCGCCGGCAGCCCCGCCGTCGCCGCCTGGCTCTGGCGCGGCGCGCACCGACTCGACGAGGCGCGCGAGGCCGCGATCGAGGCCGGGCGACTGGCCATGCGCGTCGAGGCGCCGCAGGACGCGCTCGCGGTCCTGGAGCGGGGCCTGGACCTGCCGCTGCCCGCGGACGGCGACGCGGACGCCGCGACCGCATCGGATCTTGCCCAGCTGGCGGCGGAGGCCGCGTACGCCGCGATGCGGCCCACCCGGGCCATTGCCTACGCGGAGAGCGCGCTGGCCACCCTGGGCGAGCGCCGAGACCGTCTCGGGCACGCCGTCCTGGAGGCCCGCCTGGGCCGGTACCGCATGGCCGCGGGCGACGCCGTCGGGGCGACGGCGGCCCTGCGGCGGGCCGCGGATGTCGCGCCGCCCGAGCCGTCCGTGGAGCGCGCCCGGATCCTCGCGCTCCTCGCCCAGGAGCGGATGATCGCCGGGGCGTTCCGCGACGCGGAGAGGGTGGCCCTCGAGGCACTGGAGGTGACCGGCGCGGTTGGCCCCGAGGCCGAGCCCGAGGCGATCCACGTCACCACGACCCTCGCGGTGGTCCGGGGCTGGGGCGACGAACCGGAGACGGCGCTCCCGCTGCTCCGGGACGCCGCCGCTCGCGCCAGGGCGGCGGGGCTCGTGGAGGAGTGGTGGCGCGCGGTCGCCAACGAGGCCGTCGTCCTGGAGGTCCTTGGCCGGCCGTCGGAGGCCGTGGAGGTCACCTTCGCCAGCATGGCCGAGGCGCGGGAACTGGACCTCGACGCGATCTACGGCAACCTGCTGGGTGGCAACGTCGCCGGGATCCTGGTAGACGTGGGCCGCTGGGCCGAGGCCCGCGAGCTCAGCCTGCGCGCCCTGGACTGGAGCCCGGCCGGCATCCCGTTCGTCAACGCGATCCTCAACCTCGTCCTCGTGGAGATCGAGTCCGAGGCGGGCGAGGAGGCGGGCCGGCTCCTCGGCCGGATCCTGGTGGAGCTCGAGACCGGTGGCGACCTGCAGTTTGCCGTGCCGGCCTACCAGGCCACGGCCTCGTACGCCATGTGGTCGGGCGACCTCGCGGATGCCCGCCGGGCGGCCGAGCGCGGTTGGGCGCGCCTGCGCGGGTCCGAGGACTGGATCCTGGTCGCGCGGATGGCGGCGACGGCCCTCGAGGTCGAGTCCGCGATCGTCGCCGATGCCCTCGAGCGACGCCGCATCGGCGATGTCGCGGCGTCCCGGGAGCGCGCGTCGCGCATCCTCGCCGAAGCGGAGTCGGCCGTCGCAGGCGCGCGCTCGGAGGACGGCGGTGGTGGCGGGACGGGCGAGCCCGAGGCGAGCCTCGCGACGGCCCGCGCCTACCATGCTCGCCTGGTGGGACGGGACGACCCCGCCCGCTGGGCGGAGCTGGCGACGCGCTGGGGCACCATCGGCGACCCGTACCGCGAGGCACGCGCCCGGTGGCGCCAGGCCGAGGCCATCCTGGGCGGCGCGATCGCGGGGCCGCGCGGCGCGCGCGATCGAACCGACGCGCGGCTCGTGCGGGCCGACGCGCGAGACCCGTTGCTCGAGGCCGTGACATTGGCCATGAGCCTGGGCGCCCGCCCGCTGCTGCGGCGCCTGCGCGAGCTCGCCGGCCGCGCGCTCATCGCGCTCCCGCCCGAGGTTGACACGCTGCTCAACCGTCCGGCCGTGGTCCATGCCGGATCGCGCCCCCAGGTTTCGCCCGGTCCGGTCGCCGACGTCACGCCGGCCCCTGCCCCCGCACCGGTCCTGCGCGGCCCATCGGGGGGTGGCGACACCTTCGGGCTGTCCAAGCGGGAGCTCGAGGTGCTGGGGCTCATCGCCCAGGGCCGGACCAACCGCGAGATCGGAGACCGCCTGTTCATCAGCCAGAAGACGGTCGGCGTCCATGTCGGCAACATCCTGGCCAAGCTCGGCGTGTCCGGGCGCGTGGAGGCGGCAGCGGTCGCCATCCGCCTCGGTCTCGAGACCCCGGGGCCGACCCGGGGGCGGTAGGCCACGCAGGAGCTGGTGGCGGCACGTCCGGCCGGCATTCGGTAGATTCGAGGGCATTCCACCGCTGCCCGGTACCCGAGGTCTTCATGCGCCGCCCCCTGATCGCGCTCACCATCGCCCTGTCCGTCTTCCTCGGCGCCTGCGCCGCGTCCACGGCGCCCGGGTGGACGTATGCGCCCCCGACCCCGACGCCGTCCGTGACCCCCGCACCGTCCGGTGAGCCCTCCGCCGCTCCGAGCGAGGCACCGGCGTCCGGCGCCCCGTCCGCGGCCCCCTCCGATGGCGGCGCCGCCGGTGGTGCGACGATCGACATCTCCGCGCTGGGCATCCAGTTCGAGCAGCAGGACGCCAGCGCGCCCGCGGACGCGTCGTTCGTGATCCGGTTCGACAACAAGGACGCGGGCACCCCGCACAACGTCGAGATCAAGGACGCCGGCGGCCAGGTCATGTTCAAGGGCGACATCTTCTCCGGGCCGGCCGTGAAGGACTACCAGGTCGCCGCCCTGGCCGCGGGCACGTACCAGTTCGTGTGCACCGTGCACCCGAACATGATCGGCACCCTCAAGGTGGGCGGCTGACGATGGCGGTCGTCCGGTGACCGCCCGCGTCGACGAGGTCTGCTACCGCGACGCCTACGCCCGTACCGCCGAGGCGCGGGTCCTGGACGTGACGGCGGCCGACGGCCCGCCGCTGGTGGTCCTGGACACGACGCCCTTCTACCCTGGCGGCGGCGGCCAGCCCTCGGACCGCGGGCTGATCCTGCGCGCGCAGGACGGGCGATCGTGGACGGTGCGCGCGGCGAGGCGGCTCGGGGGCGAGATCGTCCACGAGCTCGAGACGCCCGAGGACGGCGAGCTCCCGGCGGCCGGGGATCGTGTCCGGCTCGACGTGGAGTGGGCGCGCCGGTACGCGTTGATGCGCACCCACACGGCGCTGCACGCCCTGTGCGGGGTCGTGTGGCGCGACCACGGGGCCCTCGTCACGGGTGGCAACATGGAGCCCGGGTCCGGACGCATGGACTTCGAGTTCGAGACGATGTCGGGGGACCTGGTGGGCGAGATCGAGGCCAAGGTCAACGCGGAGTTGCGGCTCGCGCGCGACGTGCGCGTGAACGTGCTGCGGCGCGACGAGGCGTTCGCGATCCCGGACCTGATCCGGACAAAGGTCAACCTTCTACCCCCTGGAATCGAACAGATCCGGACCATCGAAATCGTCGGACTTGACCTCCAGGCCGACGGGGGTACCCACGTCGCGAACACGACCGAGGTGGGTCGGATCCGGGTGACCGGCTACGAGTCCAAGGGTCGGATCAACAAGCGGATCCGGATCGCGCTCGAGGAGGGCTAGGCCGCTTGCGGCTCGGCTAGTGCCCGCTGCCCGGTGCCCATTGACGTTGCGAGGGCCGCGCTGACCGCGGCGCGCGAGGTGTTCGCCGGGTTGCCCAGCCCTCCGGGGGAGGCGCGGGCCGCGGTCGAGGCGGCGAATCGTGGCACCGCCGCGCCTCCGACCCGATGCGGAGGCGACCCACGAAGGGAGGGCCGATGGTCGCCCCCACGCGTCCCGAGCGCCTCAGCCCCTGGCGGCGACGTGCCACCGGGCTCCTCGTCACCGCGCTCCTCCTCGCCGTCGCCCGCCGTCGCCGCCGGATCGCCCCGGCCGGTCCGGCCCCCACCGTCGCCGCCGCGGTCATGGCCGGGGCGATCACCGCCGAGGAGGTGGCTGCACCCCCCGCGGGACCGGCGGCCACCGGGCCTGACGGTCCCGCGACCACCCTCCCGGCACCGTTGCTCGCCGGCGCCGCCATCGCGGTCCCGGCCCATGGCGGACGGCGCGGCCCGCAGGCCGTCTGGCTGCTCGTCTATGCGCTCGCCCTGGTCGTGCCGCTGCTGCTCGTCCTCGTCCCGGACGACGCGGCCCCGCGGACGCTGATGCTCGAGCTGGGCTCCTCCCTTGGGATCGCCGCCCTGAGCCTCCTCGCGCTCCAGCTCGTCCTGCCGGCCCGGCTGCCGCTGCTCGCCGCGATCGGCGCGGAGGTCGCCGTCCGTCTCTATCGCCGGATGGCCGACGTCATGCTGGCGGTCGTCGCGGCCCACGTCGTCGCCGTGATGGTCGCGGACCCGTCGCGGCTGGAGCTGCTCCGGTTCTTCGGCGAGCCGTGGCGGGCCCAGGCGGCGATCGGCTCGGTCGTCGCGCTGGTCGTGCTGTTCGGTACCTCGTTCCCCCGCCGCGGATCCACCTGTCGTACGCGACCTGGCGCGGCATCCACCTTGTCCTGGGGGCCACCGCCCTCCTCCTCGCCGTGCTCCACACGGTGGGGGTCGGGCGGTACCTCGTCCACGGCCCCGCGGGCTGGGCCCTGATCGCCCTCACGGTCGCGGGGCTGGGCGCCCTCGTCGTCATGCGCGGCCACTGGCTGCGGCCGTGGTCGGTCCGGCCCTACGTCATCGACGCCGTCCTGCGGGAGCGAGGTGGTGCGGTGACGCTGCGCCTCGCGGCCGATGGGCACCGGGGCCAGCCCTTCATCCCCGGCCAGTTCGCGTGGCTCAAGCTGGCGGGGGTCCGCACCCTCCTGGCCGAGCACCCGTTCTCCTACTCCTCGAGCGCGGCCGATCCGCGTCACCCCAGCTTCACCATGCAGCCCCGGTCGGGGTTCAGCCTCCGCGCGATCGGCTTCGAGCCCGGCACGCGGCTCCTCGTCGACGGATCGCACGGGGCCTTCCGACCACGTGCGGAGGCTCCCGGCACGATCCTGGTCGCCGGCGGCATCGGGATCACCCCGTCCATGAGCATCCTCCGGACCGCCGCCGACCGGCGCGATCCCCGCCCCCACCTCCTGGTCTACGGCGCCCCGGCACGTCGACCGAGCCCACCCGGGCCCGCGCCGTCCCCGCCGTCGCGGCCGTGACCGGGGCCGGCGACGGACCGGCCGTCCCGGGAGGCCCGGGAGGCCCCGCACCCGCCCAGTCGCCGACCCCGACGGCGACCGCCGGCGACCCGACCGCGACCCCGACGGCCAGCCCGAGCCCGTCCGGGAACGATGACCACGGGCCGTTGCCGGGCTGGCGCCCGACGCCGAGCCCGTGGCCGACCCCGCCCGCCACGCCCAGCCCCGATCCCACCGCCACCGCGCGGCCCTGGCCCACCGCGACCCCCTGGCCCACGGCGACCCCGGGGCCATCCTCGCGGCCACGGCCGACCTCGACCCCGGTGCCCTCACCCACGCCGTCGCAGCCGCCGACGCCCTCGCCGACGCCCTCGCCCGATGACTGAACGGCTCAGGCGGTGTCGGCGTCCGGTGTCCCCGGCGGCAGCGCGAACAGCGCCGGGTCGCCCTGGTGGGAACGGAGCAGGGTGAGAATGAAGCCCATCCGCTCCGCGTAGTCCTCCCAGTCCGGCGCGTCGCTGCGCGCCGCCGAATCGAGGTCCTGCCCGAAGCGTCGCGCCAGGGCCAGTGCCTCGGGGTCGCGGAGGTGCTTCAGCGCGGGCGGGAACTGGGCGCCGCCCGCCGCGAGCAGCTCGAACGCGTCCGCATAGGCGACGAACGCCCGCGCCAGGTCCTCGGAGGCGGCGATCCGCGGATCGGCGAGCATTGCCGCCCGTGCCGCCGCCACCGCCCGAGGCGACCCGCCGGCCGCTGTGAACAGCGTCACGAACCGGACGAACGGTGGCGCGACATCGCCGAAGATCGCCGCGTTGCCGGAGGCGACCGCCGCGGCGATCTCGTGCCCGAAGAACGGGCGCACGACCCGCGGGACGGTGCTGCCGGTGATCGACTCCCGTGCCTCCGCGCTCGCCCATTGCCCGAACGTCAGCCAGTTGGCGTGTTCCCGGCCCAGGAGCGCCGCGACGGCCTCGGACAGCGCGTGGTGGCCGCGGGTGATGGCGGCGTTCCGGGGCAACGGGTCCGGGTCCGCGACCACGCGCGCGACGAACGCGGGATCGAGGTAGGGGGTGTCGAGCTGGGGCGCGCCCATGAGTCGTGAGGATACGGCCGTGCGCGCGCCAAACGTGCGGGGTCCCGGCGCCGCATCATTGGCCGATGCCCACATTCGACGACGCGCTCCGCTCCCTCGACGACCGCTTCGCCCGCCTGCCCGCGGACGCCGGGATCCCGGGCGTGGCCTGGGGCGTGATCCGCGCCGGCGAGCTCGTGCACACGGGCGGCGCGGGCACGGCCCGCGCCGGCGAGGACCGCGTCCCGGACGCGGACACGGCGTTCCGGATCGCGTCCATGACCAAGTCCTTCACGGCGGCCACGGTTCTGCTGCTCCGTGACGAGGGCCGCCTCCGCCTGGACGACCCGGTCGCCGCGTACGTGCCGGACCTGGCAGCCTGGACCCCTCCGACCGCGGATTCGGGTCCCGTGACGGTGCGCCAGCTGCTCACGATGTCCGCCGGTCTCCCGACAGACGACCCGTGGGGCGACCGTCAGCAGGGCCTGCCGCTGGACGCCTTCGCGGCGCTCCTGGCCGCCGGGCCCACCTTCGCGTGGCCGCCGGGCACGGTCTTCGACTACTCCAACCTGGGCTACGGGATCCTGGGCCGGGTCGTCACCAGCGCGGCCGGGGCGGAGTACGGCGATGTCGTGCGGGACCGGCTCCTGGTGCCGCTCGGCCTGGCGTCGACCGCGTACCACGCGGAGGAGGTGCCCCCCGAGCGGCTCGCCCATGGGTACGTCCGGCGCGGCGAGGCGCTTGTGCGCGAGGGGACCGATGGGTACGGGGCGCTGGCGTCGATGGGCGGCGTGTTCTCGACCGTGCGCGACCTCGCCCGCTGGGTCGGCGGGTTTCTCGACGCCTTCCCCGCGCGCTCCGATCCCGAGGGGCCCCACCCGCTCCGACGCGCCACGCGCCGCGAGATGCAGCAGGTCCAGCGCGCCTTCAGCGTGGAGGTCCGGGCGGCGGCGCCCGACGCCGACGCACCGGTCGTCGCGGGCGGGTACGGCTTCGGGCTGTTCGTGCAGGAGGACGCGGACCTCGGCACCATCGTGACCCATTCCGGCGGGTACCCGGGATTCGGCTCCTGTATGACCTGGCATCCCGCGACGGGCCTCGGGGTCGTCGCCCTGGGCAACCTGCGGTACGCGCGGATGAGCCCCCCCGCGCAGGACGTGCTCGCCGGGCTCGTCCGGGACGGGCACGCGCCGCGCCGAGCGGTCCGCCCGGCGCCCGTCGTGGATCGCTTCCGCGTGGTGGCGGAAGGCCTCATCGCGAGCTGGGACGATACGGTCGCGGACGAGGCCTTCGCGATGAATATGGACCTCGACGAGCCGCGCGACGTCCGGCGGGCCGCCGTGGAGCGGGTCACGCGCGACCTTGGCCCGTTGCGGCGGGACGGCGAGCGGCCAGTGACCTCCGCGTCGGCGGCCCACTGCCGCTGGTGGCTGCGCGGCGAGCGGGGGTGGGCGGAGCTGGAGATCCTGGTCACGCCGGAGTCGTCGCCGCGCATCCAGGCGATGAGGGTCACGCCGGTCGGCGACCCGTCCCCGGAGCTGGCCTCCATCGCGGGTCGCCTCCTCGCCGCCGGAGTCGACGCCGCGCCCGCTTGGCCGTCCGATCTCGTCGCTGGCCCGGAGGTGGATCGTGCCGCCGTGGAGCGGGCGCTGCGGGCGGGCGTTGCGCGGTTCGGGATCATGCGGCTCGGCCGGCCTATGGCAGGGGACGGTCGGGCCACCGCAACCTGGGAGATCGCGACCGAGCGTGGCAAGGCCACCCTCAAGGTCTCGCTGGATCCGGCGACCGGGGCCGTCACCGGGGCGGTGCTCCTGGCCGCGCGCCGGCAACCGCCCGACGACGCCTGGTAGCGCCCCCGCGCCCAGAGGGTGAGCGCGGGCAGCACGCTGTGGTCCGCCCCGTCAGGCCAGGGGTCGGGCGCTACGCAGGACCTGGTGGATGATCGCGGGAGGATGACCCGCGTCCGGCGGGCACGCGAAGACGCCCGGCCGGTGGAATCGGCCGGGCGTCGTTCGGTCAGTGGGACTGCGCCGCGATCAGCGGACCAACACCTCCCGACCGACCGGCTCGGCCGCGACGGCCGGAGCGGCCCCACCGATGGGGAACGGCAGCCCGAGGTTGTTGACGCCATCGTCGGCGAGATCCTGCTCGTAGGTGCAGATGCACGGGCCGTTCTGGGCGCAGCCGAGGCAGCAGTACGCCTCGTCCATGCGATACACGGGCCGGTCGGTGATCACGCCATCACAGGAGGCGCAGTAGCCGCGCTTGGGGTTGGCAAAGGTGTGCATGCGAGGTCCTCAGATAGGTTCGGCTTGGGCGACGGTCAGGGGTAGAGCCCGCGGAGCCGGGTGGCCGTGGCAACCCGCTCGACGGCGATGGCGTGCGCGGCCAGGCGCGGCGTGATCCCATCGACCGCGGCGCGGTGCCACACCGCCTCCGCGGCCGAGAGGATCTGACGGCGGAGCCGGTCATTGACCTCGTCGCGCGTCCACGCGAGGGCCGACCGGTTCTGCGTCCACTCGAAGTAGCTGACGATGACGCCGCCGGCGTTGCACAGGATGTCGGGGATCACGGTGACGCCGTTCTCCCAGAGGATGGGATCGGCGGAGGGGTCGGTCGGGCCGTTGGCCCCCTCGGCCAGGATTCGTGCCCGGACGCGGCCGGCGTTGCGGGACGTGATCTGGCCCTCGAGCGCGGCGAGCACCAGGACGTCGGCGTCGAGACCGAACAGGGTCTCGTTGTCGATAAGGTCCGTGCCGGGTGTGCCGGCCACGGTGCCGTAGGCCCGGAACCGCCGGGCGAGGTCCGGGACGTCCAGGCCGTCCGGATCGTACGCACCGCCGCCGACGTCGGTGATCGCGACCACCTTCGCGCCTCCCTCGTGGAGGAGGCGGGCCGTCGCCTCGCCGACGTTGCCGAAGCCCTGGATCCCGATGCTGGCGCCGGCCATCTCCAGGCCTATGCGGGCGGCGGCCTCCCTGATCGTGTAGACAACGCCCTGCCCCGTGGCGTCCGACCGGCCGACGGAGCCCCCGATCGCGAGGGGCTTGCCGGTGACGACGCCGGGGACCGGGTACCCCCGGTGCATCGATACCGTGTCCATGATCCAGGCCATCACCTGGGCATTCGTCCCAACGTCGGGCGCCGGGATGTCGGAATCCGGGCCAAGGATCGGCTGGAGCTCCGTCGTGAAGCGTCGCGTCAGGCCCTCGAGCTCCTTGCCGCTCATGGTCGTCGGGTCGCAGGTGACGCCGCCCTTCGCCCCGCCGAAGGGGACATCCACCAACGCACATTTCCAGGTCATCCACATCGCCAGCGCGCGGACGTCGTCCAGGTCGGTCTGGGGATGGAACCGGAGCCCGCCCTTCGCCGGCCCGCGGGCCACGTTGTGCTGGACGCGGTAGCCGGAGAACACCCGCACGGATCCGTCGTCCATGTGCACGGGGAAGTTCACCGTGTACTCGCGCTGCGGGACCCGGAGGACGGCGCGGAGATCCGCCTCCATCTCGAGGTGCTCGGCGGCTGCGTCGAACTGGGTGAGCGCCGCGGCGAGGGCGTTCTGCCCGGGGGTGGTCCGGGCCGGGGCGAAGGTGATCGGCTGATCGATGCTCGTGGTCACCGGGACGGTGTCCGTGGTCATGAAGGGTCTCCAGGCGCAGGGGCTGGCGTCGCGAATGGCCCTCACCATCGCTCCGTCCCGGGAACATGGGCGGAGACGGGCATGAACGGCGCGTGAACAATCGGCCCGACTGCATGGACGCGCTGTTCATGAACGACCCACCCCGCCGGTCTATGCTCAGCGCATGCTCCCCAAGTCCGCGCCGCCGCCGTCCGCCACGCGTCCGGCCCGCGACCCATCGACGGTCGCGTCGTCGCCGCTGCTCCATGCCGCGCTCGCCCTCGTCCCGCCCTCGGCGACCGCTGCGGAGCTCGAGCAGCGGTTCGCCGCCAGCGGCGCGGACCTCCGCCCCCGGATCGCGGCGCGCCTCCTGGCCGACCTGGCCGACCTCGGGCTCGTTCGGGCGACGCGGCGTGGCAGCCGCGGCACCCGATGGGTCGCGACGACGCTCGGGGCCCGCTATGTGGATGCGGGCCTGAACGGCGAGGCGAGCATCCCGCTGGCGGAGCTGGAGGGGCTGCGGACCGATCTGCTATCCACGATCGCCCACGAGCTCCGCACGCCGCTCACGGCTGTCCGCACGAGCGCCGGCATCCTGCTCGAACCCTCGGCGGAGCCAACGGAAGAGCAGCGCCGGGCGCTCCTGGAGGCGATCGAGCGGAACGGGGAGCGGATGCAGCGACTCGTCGGCGACATCCTCGAGCTGTCCCGCTTCCGGTCCGGCAGCGTGAGCCTCCAGTTGCGTCGGTTCGGTGCCGGGGCCCTGGCAGAGTCGGCGATGGCCGTGATCGCGCCGCTCGCCGCGAAGCGTGGTCAGCGCCTCGAGCGGTCCCACGCTGGATCCGGTGAGCATCGCGTATACGGCGACCACCGGCGGCTGGAGCAGGCGCTGCTCAACCTGATCTCGAACGCCCAGCGTTTCGCGCCCGACGGCGGACTCGTCTCGGTCAGCGTCGAGGAGCACGGGCTCTGGACGGGCTGGAGCGTGACCGACGACGGCCCCGGGATCTCCGAGGCGGACCAGGCACGGCTCTTCGAGCGGTTCTTCGTCGGTCGTAATGACCGCTCCGGTCCGCACGAGGGCGTGGGACTGGGGCTGCCCACTGCCCTCGCGATCGCCCAGGCACACGGTGGCACGATCGGCGTCCGGAGCGAGCCCGGCCGCGGCAGCACGTTCACGCTGGTCGTCCCGACGGCGGGTCCGGAGGACGAGTCCTGATGCGGATCCTGGTCGTTGACGATGAGCCGGACGTCGTCGAGTCGGTCCGCCTCGGCTTCACGCTGCAGTGGCGGGAGGTGGAGGTGCTGGGCGCCGCAACCGGGGAGGCGGCTCTCGACATCGTCGAGCGGCAGGCGCCGGACATCGTCCTGCTGGACGTCGGGCTGCCCGACGTGGACGGGTTCGCTGTCCTGCGACAGCTTCGGGCGTTCTCGGATGTCCCGGTCGTGATGCTGACCGCCCGGGACGACGCGATGGACAAGGTCAAGGGCCTGGAGCTCGGCGCGGACGACTACGTGACCAAGCCGTTCAATCACCTCGAGCTCATGGCCCGGGTCAAGGCGGTGCTGCGCCGACTCGAGATGCCGGCTCCCGTCAGCCGGGCCCCGTCGTTCCGGTCGGGGGACCTCGAGGTGGACTTCGGACGGCATGAGGTCCGGCTGCGCGGCGAGCCGGTCGAGCTCACCCCCACCGAGTACAAGCTGCTCTACCACCTGGTCCGGAACGTCGGGCACGTGCTGCAGCACGGGACGCTGCTGGCCAAGGTCTGGGGCCGGGAGTACATCGACGAGGTGGACTACATCCGGGTCTACGTCCGCCGGCTCCGCGAGAAGCTGGGCGACGACCCGGAGCACCCCCGCTATATCCAGACGGAGCGGCGCCTCGGCTACCGATTCCTGGCGCCCAAGTAGCCGCACCGCACCGGGAGCGCGTGCGGGGGATGGTCCCTCGACCCTCAGCGCCAGCAGGCGATCCTGGCGGGGCGCGGCCCTCGCGTACGCGGTCGAGCAGGCCTGGAGCGCCGGGATCGTGGTCGTCGCGGCCGGCGGCAACGACGGAGTCGCCGGGTTCCGGCGACGGAGGGTCGCGGACCGCGATGCCGGTGGGTTCCGGCTACCGCCAGAGGTCGGGCGGGGTCACCGTCGCGCCGACCGTCTCGGCCAGGCGCTCCAGGACACCGAACCAGTCGAAACGCGACGTGACCTCCGAGGCGCGCAGCGTCACCATCCGGTCGCCCGGGACGAGCGCGGGCAACACGCGGTCGAGGATCGCCTCGATCTCGTCGCGGAACGCGTCGCTGGTCGAGCGCACACCGTCGGCCTGGAGCGCGACGTCGGGGAGCAGCCGCACCACCAGGTCGTAGGTCCCCGACCAGCGGCGGACCAGCGGCTCCGCGTCGAACGCGTCGGTGCCGCCGCACGCCCGCAGGTAGTACGCGAAGTTGTCCATCACGCCGCGGTCCGTCACCAGGACGTCCGCCTTGTGGGCGAGCTCCAGCTCCTGGCGGATCTGGGAGACGAGGACCCACAGCTGGGCCTCGCCCGTGGCGCCCTCGTTGATGCCCAGCGGGTTGTCACGGACGACCTCGCGGCCCAGCTCCACGGAGCGGCCCGCCCGCTGGATCTCGGCCGCGAAGGCGAGGAGCGCGGACGTCTTGCGGATCCCGTGCGAGCCGATGAAGGCGACTTTCGCGGGGCGCGGCCATGGCGGCGGGGCGGGCAAGGGCCGGGGGCTCGCGGCGGGCTTCCGGGGGCGGGACATGGTCCCAGCCTACGTCCGATGGAGCCCCGGCGCGGGCCTGGACGGCGGGTCTCCGGGTGGCCGACGCGAGACGCACGCCGACGCGATCGACGCAGTCCCCCAATGGGGGTGGACACCCCACCCGATCGGGCTATCCCCGGATGGTGGTGGGTGGTGATCGAATCCGGATGGCGACCGGTGTGCCAGACACCCCGGTCCACGGGCGGTGTCGGCCGTGCCGGAGTTCGGACAGAGGCGGAGCATGGACGCGAAGCGGCACGATCCGGAGGCAGCGGACCTGTCGGCCGCATCGTCCGCGCCGGGCGTCCGGCGCTTCGACGATGCCGCGCTGGCCGCCATCCTCGCCGCGCTCCTGGAGCAGCACCCGGAGGCGATGGTCGGCGCCATCGACCCGAGCCCGAGCGGCTCGTTCGTCCCGTTGCCGCCGTCGCTGGACGTGGGTGACCGACCCGTGCTGCAGGGCCGCAACGCCCTCGACCTGGTGGTGTCCTCCGATCGCGTGGTGGTGATCGAGGCCTGGGAGGAGGCGCGCGCCGGCGGCATCGGACGGGCGGTGGTCCGGCTCGCGGTGGATCCCGCCGATCCCGCGGTCCTGCACCTGATCGACGCCCAGGCGACGCACGGCGTCTACCTCGGGCTGGTCGTCGCGGCAGCCGGCCCCCGCAATGGACCCGAGCGGCCGGCGGCCGCTCAGCGCCTCCAGGCGCGCATCGGGCGCATGCACAAGAGCGAGCTCGCGATCATCCTCGAGGTCGACGAGGCCCTCACCCGGATCCTTGGCTGGACCGAGGCCGAGCTGGTGGGGCACCGGACCCTCGAGTTCATCCATCCGGACGACCAGCAGGTCGCCATCGGGGATTGGCTCCAGCTCCTCGGGTCCACCGATCCGCTGCCGCCGGTCCGGCAGCGACTGCGGCGCGCCGACGGCGGCTGGGCCTGGTTCGAGGTGACCAACCACAACTGCCTCGCCGACCCCGAGCGTGGCTATGTCATTGCCGAGATGATCGACGTCTCGCACGAGATGGCCGCCGAGACGGCGCTGCGGGCCCGAGAGCAGCTGCTCCGGCGACTCACGGAAGCCCTCCCGATCGGGGTGCTCCAGGCCAGCGCCGATGGCGGTGTGGTGTACACCAACGACAGGCTGCACCGGCTGCTGGGAACGCCTCTCGCCCTCGACCTCGCCGAGCAGCTCAGCGTCGTCGCGGCCGAGGATCGACCGATCCTGGACGCCGCCGTGGACGCCGCCCTCGGGGCGGGCATCGACGCGGACCTCGAGGTGCAGGTGCGGCCGCCCGGTGACACCTCGACGCGGCGCTGCCTCGTGCGGCTGCGAGCCCTCACCGATGAGGCCGGCGCGCCGACCGGGGCGGTGCTCACGCTCGAGGACGTGACCGAGAGCGCCCGCCTGCGCGCCGCCCTGGAGGTCCAGGCCACGCGGGACGTCCTGACCCGGACCCTCAACCGTGCCTCCGTCCTCGCCGCCCTCGACCGCGAGCTTGCGGTGGACCCCGAATCGACCACCGTCATCTTCGTCGACCTCGATCGGTTCAAGGCGGTCAACGACCAGCTGGGACACTCCGCCGGCGACGACCTCCTGCGGATCGTCGCGGATCGTCTCCGCGCCGCCGTCCGCGATCGTGACTCCGTGGGCCGGATCGGCGGCGACGAGTTCATCGTCGTCTGCCCCGGGGTTCAGACGCGGACCCTGGCGCTCCAGGTTGCTGAGCGGATCGCGACCTCGCTGCTCCGGCCGGTCACGGTCGGCGGCACCGCCATGAATCTCCAGGCGAGCATCGGCGTTGCCCGCGGCGGCTCTGCGCTGGACGCCGATCGCCTCGTCGCGCAGGCGGACGAGGCGATGTACGCGTCCAAGCGGGAGGGACGCGGCCGGCCCATCCTGGCCGGCGACCTGCCCGTGGCGGCGGTTCGCGGGGCCTGATCGGGCCCTCCCCGGAATCGCAACGGCCCCGGCGGGATCCGCGGAGGCCGTCTTGCATATCTGCGATGGACCGGGACGCGCGGCGCCTAGAGGGCCTTCACCGCGGAGATCAGGTCCGAGAGCCCCTGCTTGGCGTCGGCGAACAGCATCCCCGTCTTGGGGTTCGTGTACAGCTCGTTGTCGATGCCCGCGTAGCCGCGGCCCATCGAGCGCTTCATCACGATGATGTTCTTCGCGTGGTCCACGTCCAGGATCGGCATGCCCGACACCGGCGAGCCCGGGCGGCGCGCCGCAGGGTTCGTGACGTCGTTCGCGCCGATGACCAGCGCGACGTCGCACCGGTCGAACTCGGGGTTGATGTCCTCCATCTCCTTGAGCTGCGGATATGGGACGTTGGCCTCCGCGAGGAGCACGTTCATGTGTCCGGGCATGCGCCCGGCCACGGGGTGGATCGCGTAGCTGACGGTGACACCGCGGCCCTCGAGCAGCTCGGCGAGCTCGCGCACGCCGTGCTGGGCCTGCGCGACCGCCAGGCCGTAGCCCGGGACCACGATGACCGAGCTGGCGTAGGCCAGCTGGATCGCGGCGTCGTCCATCGAGACCTCGCGGACCGAGCCGCCGGGACCGGCGACCGCACCCGCCACGGCGTCGCCGCCACCGAACCCGCCCAGCATGATGTTGAGGATGGACCGGTTCATGGCGTCGGCCATGAGCTTGGTGAGGATCGCGCCCGACGCACCGACGAGGGCGCCGGCGATGATCAGGACGGGGTTGTTGAGGACGAAGCCGGCCATGGCGACCGCCGTGCCGGTGAACGAGTTGAGCAGGCTGATGACGACCGGCATGTCGGCGCCGCCGATCGGGAGCGCCATGGTGACGCCGAAGATCAGGGCCGCGGCGAGGATCGCCAGCATGATGGCCGCGTTGTAGTTGCCCAGGAACAGATAGGCGGACCCGGCGGCGACGACGGCCGCGAGGGCCGCGGTGACCAGCCGTCCACCGGGGATCATGACCGGGCGCGAGGGGGTGATCCGCAGGCCCATCAGCTTGCCGGACGCGATCAGCGAGCCGGTGAAGGTGATCGACCCGATGGCGATGTCCAGGACGGTCGCGACGTTCTCCTGGAGGCCCGGGATGGCGCCACTGTGGCGGAGGTACTCGTCGATGGCGATGAGGGCGGCCGCGCCGCCGCCCACCGCGTTGAACAGCGAGACCAGCTGGGGCATCGCGGTCATCTTCACGGTCTTCGCGGAGTACAGGCCGTACCCACCGCCCACGGCGATGCCGGCGGCGATGATCGCCCAGCCGATGGGATTGAAGGAGCCGGTCGTGGGCTTGAACAACAGGTACACGGCGGTGGCACCGATCGCGAGGACCATGCCGCCGGCCGAGATCAGGTTGCCGTTGCGCGCGGTCGCGGGCGAGTTCATCCGGCTGAGGCCGATGACGAACGCGACGGCCGCGAGCAGCCAGGCGAGCCGGACGACGGCGTCGAGGGGCGTGAGGTCGACCACGGTCAGTCCTCGACCTTCTCGGCCTTGGGTGCCGCGGGCTTGCGCCTGAACATCTGGAGCATCCGGTCGGTCACGACGTAGCCGCCGACCACGTTGAGCGTGGCGAAGGCGACGGCGAGGAAGGAGAGGATGTAGGAGATCGGGTTGTCCGCCCCGACCGCGATGATCATGGCGCCCACCAGCACGATCCCGTGGATGGAGTTGGCGCCCGACATCAGCGGCGTGTGGAGCGTGGCCGGGACCTTGGAGATGACGGCGATGCCGGTCAGGATCGCGAGCACGAAGATCGTGAACGCGAGGTCGATGGGCATGCTCGTCGTGACGGTGTCGCCGTTCATGCGTTGCCTCCGGCCGGGGCCAGGAGCTTCTGCACGGCCTCGGCGACCACGGCGCCACCGTGGGTGATGACAGTTGCCTTCGTGACCTCCTCCTCGAAGTCGAGGGCGAGCGAGCCGTCCTTGACCATGTTCAGGAGCAGGGACGAGATGTTGCGTGCGTAGAACTGGCTCGCCGAGAGCGGCATCGACGCCGGCAGGTTCTCCGGGGCGACGATCGTGACGCCGTTCTCGGTGACGATCGTCTCGCCCGCTCGGCTCAGCTCGCAGTTGCCGCCCAGGGCGCTCGCGGCCATGTCCACGATCACGGAACCGGAGCGCATCGCGCGCGCGGCGTCCGCGGTGACGAGGAGCGGGGGCTTGCGGCCGGGAACCTGGGCCGTGGTGATGACCACGTCCTGGCTCGCGATGACCTCGTTGAGGTCGCGTTGCTGGGCGGCCCGCTCCTCGGCGGTCAGCTCGCGGGCGTAGCCGCCGGCGCCGGTGGCGTCGATGGCCGTCTTGAGCTTGACGAACTTGGCGCCGAGGCTCAGGGCCTGCTCCGCGGTCTCGGGGCGCACGTCGTACGCGGAGACCACGGCGCCGAGGCGACGCGCGGTGCCGATGGCCTGGAGGCCGGCGACGCCGATCCCGAGGATCAGGACGTTCGCGGGCTTGGCCGTGCCGGCAGCCGTCGTGAGGAGCGGGAAGTAGCGCCCGTACGTGTTCGCGGCGATCAGGACGGCCTTGTAGCCGCCGGTGTTCGCCTGGCTGGACAGGGCGTCCATCGTCTGGGCCCGCGACAGGGTGCGCGGAATGGCGTCCAGGCTGACCGCGGTGACGCCGGCGGAGGCCAGCGCGCCCATGAGGGCCGGGTCGAGGAGCGGCGACAGCAGGCCGATGACGGTCTGGCCGCTGCGCAGCCTGCCGGCCTCCTCGGCCGACGGCTTCTGGACACGCAGGATGACGTCGGCGGTGGCGTACAGGTCGGCGGTGCTCACGATGGCGGCGCCGGCGTCGATGTACGCCTGGTCCGGGATCATGGCACCGGCGCCTGCGCCGGCCTCGACGAGGATCACGCACCCGGCTGCTGTCAGCTTGCCGAGCGCTTCGGGCACCAGGGCGACGCGCCGCTCTCCGTGCGCGGTTTCCCTGGCGACGCCGACCTTCATGGGCATCACCGTCCGTCTGGAACGAAGTCTGTGGACCTGCCGATGGTACCGGAGGCACCGGACCCCCGATTGTTGCGGACCGGTGACGGGAGCGAGTCGCGGACGGCATCGCCGCACGTTCCCGCCGGTTCCGGGGCGCCAGCCGTGGCGTGTCGGCCGAGCCACCCAGCCCCATCATGGGAGCCTGTCGTCAGGTCAATCATCCGTCGTTGCCAGGGATCACCGCCGTGTCCACCTTTCCGGGCCCTATCGTCGGTCTCCCCGCCGCCGCAGGGGCCATCCTGCCCCTCCTCGTCCTCCTGGTCGCTGCGGAACGGCGCGCACCGGTGCTGCTCGTTGTCGGCCTCGGGCACGGGGCGGCGGCCGGCGCGCTCCACCTCCTGCCCGGGGCCGACCTCTGTTGTGCCGTCGTGCCGGGCACCGACTACCCCCTCGCCGACGGGTCCGGCAGGGTCCTCGAGGTCGTGGGCGCGCCTGGGTGACCGCCTGGGTCCTGCGTGCCGCCCACGAGAACCTGACCGCGCGCCTGCTTCCCGGACTGGTGCTTGGCGCGTTCGGCACCGTGCTCGCGCTCGACGCAGCGCGTTGGACGCTCGAGACGCCGGCCCTCGTTCTCCTCGGGCTGTCGTGCGCCATATGGACCGTCGCCCTTGCCGTGGCCGTCGCGAAGGCGTCACAGGCCGCGGCTGCGCGACCCGCGTGGACGAGGCTCGCCGTCGCGCTCGGGCTCCCCTTCGCCTCCGCCCCCCTCGTCGCCCTCGTGGGCCTCGTCACCACCGATCCTGGGGCCAGTGACAACCTCGGAGCCGCCATGGCGGTCCTGGTGGTCGCGGGCCTGCTGGCGATCGCCGAGGTGGTCGCCGCCTGCGTGGCCATGGCGGCCATCGGCGGCATCGAGACCCGCTCACCGCGGCGACACGGATCCCCCGGCGTGGGCACGGCCCGGTTGGGTGGCATCGATTGCCCGGACGAGCCGGGGGACGCTTCAGACCGCGGACTCGTGCCCAGTCAGGGGACGTCGTCGTCCTGGTAGCGGGGCAGCGTGACGATGAACGCCGCGCCGCCCTCCGGGCGCCGTTGCGCGGTGATCGACCCGCCCATCGCCGCGGCCAGCTGGCGGCACACGAACAGCCCGATCCCGGCTCCGCTCGCCGTGGATGCCGTGGCGGGGGAGCGGTAGAAGAGGTCGAACAGCCGGTCGACCTCGCCCTCGTCGAAGGCCGGGCCCTCGTCCAGGACGCACAGCCTGACCCATCCCTCGTCAGTGTCGGCGGTGACGCTCACGATGGACCCGGCCCCGCCGTACTTGGCGGCGTTGCCCAGGAGGTTCCGCAGCATCTGCTCGACGTAGGTGTCTTCGCCCGCGGCCGACGGCAGGTCGGGGGGCACGGCCGTCTCGAAGCGCACGTCGGGCCAGCGTGGCCGCTCCGAGGCCACGACGCGCTCAAGCAGCCGGCCGAGGTGGATGGGCACGTCGCCGGTGTCGAGGGTCCCACGCTCCACGCGCGTGAGGATGAGGAGGTCCTCCACCAGCCGGTAGAGGCGGTCCGACTCTTCCACGACGTCCCGCAGGATGTCGTCGCGGGCCGCGGGGGCCATCTCGCGCCAGCGTCGCGCGAGGACCCGCGTCCCGCCGAAGATCGTCGTGATGGGCGTGCGCAGCTCGTGCGACACGACGCCGATGAACGCGTCGCGAAGGCGCGCTGCCTCCCGCTCCGCCTCGAGCATCCGGTCCCGCTCCGCCTCGGCGCGCTTGCGGTCCGTGATGTCGCGCGTCGTGCCCAGCATGCTTCCGGGGTGGCCGTCCGCCGCCATGATGATGCGTCCCACGCTGTGTGCCCAGCGGACCGACCCGTCCGACCCGACGACGCGGAACTCCACGTCGTAGGCATCGTCCGTGCGGAACGCCTGCCGGATCGCCGCCCGCACCAGCCGCCGGTCCTCGGGATGCAGCATCTCCAGCCACTCGCCGAGGCCGGCCGGCGGCGGGCCATCGGGGATGCCGTGGAGGCGCAGGACCTCGGGCGACCATTCGAGGGTGTCCCGGACGAGATCCCACTCCCAGGTGCCCGTGCCGGAGGCCTCGAGTGTGAACCGCAGGCGTGCGTCACGGTCCGCGATCTCGGCGAACAGCCGTGCCCGCTCGAGGGCCTGCGAGCCCTGGGCCGCGAGCGAGTGCAGGAACCAGCGCTCGTCGTCGTCCAGCGTCCGCGGCTCCGTGAAGGAGACGGCCAGCGCACCGCTGGTGCGCCCCTCGTAGCCGATCGGGATCACGGCCGAGCCCTCGGACTCGGGCGAGCCGGCCTGCGGGATGGCGAGGGCCGGGAACGCCGACCGCCGCTCGGCCGAGGTCGCGTGATACAGCGGCTCGCCCGTGCGGATGACCTCCGTCATCGGCACGGGCGCGTCGAGCGGCACGCGCGACCACGGGTCGACGGACTCGGGCCGAAAGCCCACGACGGCGAGCATCTCCACGGCGGTGCCGTCGGCCGTCACGACGACGACCCAGCCCTGCGGCGCCCGGAGGGCCGAGCAGGCCGCCTCCAGGACCGTGGTCGCCACCGCCCGCGGGTCCAGCGCCTGGGCGAGCGCGTTCGCCACCGATTGCAGGTGATCCCGCTGCCCCGCGACGCGCTCGAGCACCGTGTCGGGGGCGGCGACGGTCCAGTCCTCGGGGCGCGGCGTCGTCACCAGGCGAGTATGCGCCGAGCCTCAGTCGGGGGTCGATTCCCGCCAGATTCGGACGCCTCCGCCGGCGGCCTTCGCCTCGTACATCGCCGCGTCCGCATGCCCGCGCAGGTCCGGCTCGAAGTCGCGCCGCCCCGGCACCGCCAGCGCGACTCCGACCGACACGCCGACCGTCTTCGTCCCGTCGTCCGTCTGGTAGGGCGCCGTGACGATGGCGTGGATCCGGCCCGCCAGCGCAGCCGCCGTGGCTTCGTCGGGGACGCCCACGAGCAGCACCATGAACTCGTCGCCGCCCCGCCGCCCCACGGCGTCCGTGACGCGGGTGCCCGCGCGGAGCCGCTCGCCCAGCGCCGCGAGCACCTGGTCGCCCACGTGGTGGCTGCGCGGGCCGTCGTTGAGGGTCTTGAAAGCATCGAGATCGAGGAATAGGTACGCGGCGCCGTCGCCACCGCGTCGGGCGCGCTCGGCGGCCTCGGCTGCGCGGTGGGCGAACGCCTGCCGGCTGAGGACGCCGGTCAGGGCGTCGTGGTCGACCGCGTCGGCATCGGAAGCCGCGCGCCAGAGCGTCAGTACCACCACCGTCAGGAGCGCCGGCGCCCACCAGCCTGCCGCCACCCACACCACGACGAACACCCACCCGAGGAGCGTCTCGGCGACCGCGGTGCGGCGGAAGGAGCGGTCCATGAGCGCGAGGGTGTCGCTCGGCGCGAGGCCATCGCGCAGCACGATGGTCACGGTCGTGAGCAGGGTCGAGACGATCGCCATCACGGCCGTCCCGGCGAGCCCGGCCACGAGCCACGCGATCAGCCCCGCGTCCAGCCCCCCGTCCAGGCCCGCGAGCCGCGTTGCGGCCAGGGTTGCCTCGAGGACGAGCCCGCCGGCGAGGGCGGACAGGATCAGCGTCCCCCGGTTCGCGAGGACGCCGTACCAGGGAGCCTCGCGCAGCTCCCGCCGGTCGATGGTGCCCACGGCGGCCACCCAGGCGCCGGCGACCGGTCCGCCCAGGAGCAGTGCCGCGGTGATGAACGGCAGGTGGAACGTGAGGGTGGCGTGGCCGCCGGGGTCGCGCAGCATGCGGGCGCCACCGGCGAGCGCGAACAGGATCCAGGCGGCGATGCCCGCGGCCCCCGCGGTCGCCGGGGCGAGGCCCGGGATCGCGATGTCGCGGCGGAGGTCGATGCCGGGTGCCACCAGCAGCAGGGCCGTCACGGCGACGAGCGCCCCGAGCCCGGTCACGATCGTGGCCGCGGTGAACATGCCGAGGAGGGCGGTCCGCCTGGGGACCGCCAGGAGCGACGCTGCGGGGCCGGGCGGACGCCCGGCGATCGTCAGCCGCACGCGGTCATCCACGTCGGCTTCACCGGCCGGGCCGTCGCTTGGGCAGGGACCTCGCTGGGCGCGCGCGAGCGTGCCGGGAGGTTGTCGACCTCCGGCGGGCGGCCCGTCGCATTGCACACTTCTGGTAACCCCCGGGAAACTCGCGGCGGATCCCCAGTTCGCCGGTCATCGCCAGCATCGGGCACAGGGGCGGCCCGCACACCCACCCGGTGGTCCTGCCCCCGGCACGACTCGTGCCTGCGCGCACCGCTTCCGGCACGCGGCGTCGCCAAAGGTCCCATGGTGTCGGGCGCGATCGTCC
>JBBSCF010000046.1:0-24543 GCA_038250545.1 Candidatus Limnocylindrales bacterium
ATCGGCGGCCCCGGCGGGCGGACGTGGTCCTGGGCCGCGTGCCGACGTGCGATCACCCGCCATCGCCTCGCCTCCACAGACGATGACTGGCGCGATCCCGCTCGTCTCGATCGTGATCGGGGAGCGGCTGGCCACAACGCTTGAGCGGCGTCTACATGCCATTCAGACGCTCTCCCAGCTGAGCTATAGCCCCACGGTTTCGTGCTCTGTCAGAGCTGCGTACTGAGCGAACGGGAGTCCAGCACGGTCGAAACGGCTGGACCTCCACGTATGGACCTGGGCCACTGCGCTCGGAGAGACGATAACTGGGACGGAAACGCAGGCGAGGCCTCGCCGGGCGAAGCACCGGCCGTCATTGGTCGCGTGGGTCAACCGGGGGTTCAAGACCTCGGACGACACCACGCGCCTCCGGGACGCGACGCTCATCAGCGGGGGCAACGTCGAGACCGACGCCAACGTCCAGCTCGTCCGCCGCCGTCACGGCTGGTCGGTCGACGACGGCCAGTCACGAGGCGGCGTCGGAACCCGGCTGCCAGGTCCTGGCGGCCGAGCGTCCGCAACTGCTCGTGACGAACCTCATGGTCGCAAGCGCTCCGAAGGGGACGCGTCGGCCGCCCCGGACGCGCTACCCGGCCATCAAGAAGACAGGCCCACGGGTCTAATCACAAACTTGAGATCAAGACGAGCCCGACCGCTCGCCGGCGAGTCTGCCGGGCGGGACGCCCCGGGCGGCGCTCAGCTGTCCGCGGGTCCGGTCCCGATAGGCCCGCCGTTCCAGCCCGAGTTGGAGAAGGTCGGGATGAAGCGATAACCCTGCCCCCGGGACCGTCTCGATGAAGCGCGGGTGCCGATAGTCGTTCTGGAGCTTGATGCGCAGGCTCCGAACGTGGCGATCCACGATGCTGCCCCCGGCCGGGGCCTCGGTCCCCCAGACCGCGTGTCGAGGATTTCCTCGCGCGTGACGACCCGTCCCGCGCGGCTGGCCAGCAGGTAGAGCAGGCTCTGGTCGATCCCGGACAGGTGCACGACTGAATCGCCAGCGTGCACGCCGCGGTTGACGATGTCGATCTCGATCTCGATCTCGCCCAGTCTGATCACCGCAATCTGCTACCGATCGACACCAGACAGCGACCGGGTGATAACCATCGCGCGGGCGAGGAGCTCCTCGGGCGAGAAGGGCACTGCGAGGATGTCGTCGACGCCGAGGTCGAAGGCGCGCAGCTTCGTCTTGAGGTCACCGCGTCGGGTGAGCCCGAGGACCGGCGTCCCACTCCGCTCGAAACCGTTCGAGGCACTCAGCAGCTTGAGCAGCGCTGTGCTGTCGTCGTGGTCCATGTCGATCACCGACATGTTCGGGCGCCACTCGGCCAGGATCGCTTCTGCCTCAGCGAGGTTGCTCGCGGCCCTGACGACAAAGGCGCCGTGACTGAGCGTCAGCGTGACGAGGCCGACAACGACCGGGCGCCCATGGAGGATGAGGGCCCGGCGAGCGTCGACTTCCGGGATGGTCACGACAGCCATGCCATCCTCACTTGACGCGAGCCCCCTGTGCAGCCGAGCGACGCCGCAACCATCGGCGCCAACCGGGACGAGCAGGACCGGCAGCGGGTACCAAAGCGCGTCGGCGAGACGAGCGGCGTCATCCGTCCTGAACCATGAGATCGTCCTCGCGCGAGACCTACGGTTACGCGAGTGTCTCGTCCCGAACCTGCCCGCGTCATGACGGCCCGTCATTCCGCCGACCTCGGCGATGCGCGCGGACGACTGTTCAATCGCACGCCGGTAGGGACGTCTTGGGGCGTGGTCGGGAGATGGTGGCGGGCAACCAGGAACAGACGGCCTGCCGGGAGCGACGGGCCGCGCGGCATTCAGGCGGGGGTGGGTCCGTCCGTGGTGGGTGCGCCGCTCCAGCCGAGGTTGGTGAAGGTCGGCACGAATCGGTAGCCCTTGCCCGGCACCGTGGCGATGAAGCGCGGCTGACGGTAGTCGTCCTGGAGCTTGATCCGCAGGCTCCGGATGTGGCGGTCCACGATGTTGCTCTCGGCGACGAAGTCCACGCCCCAGATGGCGTCGAGGATCTCCTCCCGGGTGACGATGTGCCCGACGCGACTGGCCAGTAGGTAGAGCAGGCTCTGCTCGGTTCCCGACAGGTGGACCACCGAGGTGCCGGCTCGGATGATGCGGTTGACGATGTCGACCTCGATCTCGCCCAGCGTGATCGTGGGGATGATCGGAGGGTCGACGCCGGTCGCGCGCCGGGTGATCACGATGGAGCGGGCGAGCAGCTCCTCGGGCGAGAAGGGCACCGCCAGGATGTCGTCGACGCCGAGGTCGAAGGCGCGCAGCTTCGTCTTGAGGTCGCCGCGCCGGGTGAGGCCGAGCACCGGCGTACCGCTCCGCTGCAGGGCGTTCGAGGCGCCGAGGAGGTGGAGCAGTGCCGTGCTGTCGTCGTGGTCCATGTCGATGACCGACATGTTCGGGGGCCACTCGGCGAGGATCGCCTGCGCCTCGGCAAGGTTCTGGGCGGCACGAACCTCGAACACCCCGTGGTTGAGGGTCAGGGTGATCATGTCGACGATCAGCGGCCAGTCGTGGAGCACGAGCGCACGGCGAGCTTGGACTGCTGAGGTCCTGACGGAACCGTCCATCGTGGCTGATTCGAAACCCATGCCGAGAATGGCTCGGACGGAATGGCCGAGCCCATGCGAATGTACCTGCGTCAGCCCAGACGGCAATGTCAAAGTTCACATTCCCGGCCAGCGTCCGTCCGGATAGGATCAGATGGGCGCGAAGGAGGTCCATGGGCACGATCGAATCGGTTGGCTTCCATGCCGCACGACTCCTGCCGGACGCCGCCGCCAGCACGCTGCGTCGCCTGGAACGTGGGGCCACGCTGCAGACCTTTGGCCGCCGCGAGTCGCTGCACACAAGGGGGATCCAACTATTCCCCTTCCTGGTGCTTGACGGGCACCTCATCGCTCGACGGGTTGCGGAGACGGGGCAGGTGTACGGCGCGCTGATCGCCGGGCCCGGGTATCTCGGTGGAATCCACTCGATCACTGAGCCGGACGGTGAGGTGCTCTACGAGCTGGTGGCCCTGAGCCGCGGGACGTGGGCGACGTGGGATCCGGGATTCTTGCGACGGCTTGCGCTGAAGGACGCCGGGCTGGCCGTCGACCTCCTTGACCGGTCAGCGGATTTCACGGCCGTGCTCAACATGCGGCTCGACGAACGGTCGTTCGAGAACGCGCGCCAGCGGATGGCGGCCATCCTCACCCGGTATGGGAAGGTGATCTTCGACACGGCCCATCCAGTTGCGCAGCGAGCCGACCTGGCCGCCATGATCGGCACGAGCCGCGTGATGATGTACCGGACCTTGCGCGAGCTTGAGGCCGACGGTCTCGTGAAACGCGAACGCGGCGGCGGCATCGTCATCTTGGACGAGGAGCGGCTTGCCCGGCTGGTTGCGGTGGCGCCCCCGGACAGTGCCCCGGCTCTCTGATTGCCGAGCAGCAGCCAGCGCGCATGCCTTGCGGTAGTGCCGCAACCAACGCGACACTATCGCGAGATCGTGGGCAGAACGGCTGCTTCTTTCCTGGCTACGGCTTCCCGAGCGGGACCACCGTCGGCCATGGCCCCGGTCCCCGGCCATCCTGGGGCCGCCCGAGCAGGTAGCCCTGGCCGTGGTGGATCGCGAGCGTGCGCAGCGTGTCGAGCTCTGCGACGGTCTCGATCCCCTCGGCGATCAGGTGGATCTTCCGCTTCGTGGCGAAGTAGGCCATGCGCGCAAGGAGCGCCTGGGCGGGCGGGGTCGGTATCGATGGCACGGACGAGCCCGGTGTCGAGCTTCACGTGGTCGGGCGCGAGCTCGAGGATGTGGCGGAAGCTGGCGAAGCCGGCCCCGGCGTCATCGACCGCAAGGCGGATCGTCGGTCCGAGGGCCACGAGCTCGCGGCGGAGGGCCGCATAGTCGTCGATCGCGACGTGCTCGGTGATCTCGAGAACGATCGGTCGCTCGAGGCCGGCGAAGAGGGATCGCAGCGCGCCCGAGTCGATGAGCGCCGGCGAGGCGTTCAGGCTCAGATACGCCTCGGGCGGCAGGACGACCGCAGCGGTGATCGCCGCCCGGAGGGTGGCCATCTCGAGCTCGATCCCGAGTCCGGCCCGGGCGGCCGCGGCGAACCGGGTGTCGGGCGGCACACGATCGGCGAACCGGCTGAGCGCCTCGTAGCCGACGACCGCTCCGGTGTGGAGGTTGACGATCGGCTGGAAGAAGGGCGCGAAGGCGGACGCGTCGATGACCGCCCGGATAACCGACTGGACTTCGGCGTCGCGCCGCCGACCTTCCAGCTTCGGCACGAGCATCGCCCCGAGGATCGAGGCGAACGCGGCCAATGCAGGCACGTGCTCGACAAGCGATGGCGCGGTCGTCGGATCGTGGCTCCCGATGCCCATGACACCGACCCCACCGTGTGCGCCGCGCAGGGGCGCATACGCCATCGCCAGGAGCCCGGTCGACGTGACGGCTTCGCCCCAGGCTCCATCCTCGGAGCGCGGCCGCCACTCCTCGAACCAGGGACCGCCGGCGCCCCGCTCGCAGAGGTACTCGACCCGGCTGGCGGGAATGAAACGCCCAGGAGCGAACGTCGGGGCGAACTGCCCGGTGGCGGCGAGGAGGGCCCCCTCGATCTCATCGAGCGCGCCCACCCAGGTCGAATCGACTCCGGGGAGCCCATTGATGACCGCGCACGCCGCGGCGGCGATCTCTTCGGGCGACCCAGCCGGGTCGATCCGGGCCAGCGCCGCCTCGATCGTCTCGCGTTCGCGGGCGTCGCGCTCCAAGGCACCCTCGAGCTCGCGCTCGCGGGTGACGTCGCGGTCGGCCTGGACGAACCCCGACAATCGGCCGTGGGCGTCGTGGACTGCCGAGATCACGGCCTCGACCTCGACCAGGCTGCCGTCCTTGCGTCGGTTGACGATCGTGCCGGTCCACGTCCGCCCGGACGCCACCAGCGTCCAGAGGGCCGTGAAGAACGCGGGCTCCTGCCGACCGCTGTCAACGATGCTCGCATGCCGGCCGACGATATCGTCGGGCTCGTAGCCGTAGACCCGGGTGAACGCAGGGTTGACGTAGGTGACGTTGCCGTCGAGATCATGCATCCAGATGGAGTCGGCAGTCTGCTCCACGGCGGAAACCAAGCGGGTCCGCTCCGCCTCGGCGATCCTGTGCTCAGTCAGGTCCTGGACGGTCCCGACCATCCGGACAGGAGTGCCCTGTGCGTCGCGGACGACCTCGCCCTCCTCGTGGACGAGACGCACGCTTCCGTCGGGTCGGGTGATCCGGTAGTCGAGATCGTGCTGGGTGCCCTTCTCGAGTGCCGCACGCTCAGACGCCTGGACCCGAGCGCGATCGTCGGGATGCACGAACGCGAGGAACGCCTCGGTGACCTCGGGGAACGCGCCCGGCTCGACCCCGAAGATCCTGTGAGTCTCGGCTGATCTCTGTGCGGCGCCGGTGGTGAGATCCCACTCCCAGCTCCCGATATGGGCGATCCGCTGGGCCTCAGCCAGCATGCGCTCGTTCTCGCGGAGCGCCGCCTCGGCGCGCCCGCGCTCGGTGATGTCGCGGATGTTGCGCTGGAGGCGGCCGTCGGGGAGCTGGGTGAAGCTGACCTCGACCGGCAGGCTCTGTCCGTCCTTGCACCGGTACCGCCGCTCGACGAGCAGGCCGGTCCCCGTCGGCGTCGCGGCCAGCCGGATATCCATGTCCTCCGGGCTCAGCAGGTCGTCGGCCGCGACCAGGCCCGGCGAATACGTTGCGAGGATCTCGTCGCGGCTGTAGCCGAGCATCCGGCAGATCGCCGGGTTCGCCTCGACGTAGCGTCCGGTCCGCTCCGACACGAGGATGCCGTCTGCCGCCTGCTCGACGAGGAGACGGTAGAGCGTCTCACGCTCATGCACGGCCTGCCCGGCAGCGACTCGCTCACTTCGCATGTGGGCCTCGATGCGGCTCACGAGCTCGTCGAGCCGGATCGGCTTGGTGAGGTAGTCGTTCGCGCCAACCCCGAGGCCGGCCTCGAGCGAGTATTCGCCGCCGAATCCAGTCATGAGGATGACGGGCAGGGTCGCCGTCTCCGGTCGCTCCCGGAGTCTCCGGACGACGTCAATGCCCGTCATGCCGGGCATGGCCATGTCCAGGACGACGAGGCCGATCGCCTCCGCCTCGATGCGCTCGAGCGCGGCCGGGCCGCTCGCTGCCTCGCGGACCTGGAAGCCCGCGCGCCGGAGAGACGTCGCGACGCGCGCGCCGACGGCGGGGTCATCATCGACGACGAGGATCGGCCCGCCCGACCGGGTGGACTCGACGGTCGTCGACCCCACGGTCACGTACCCCCTCGTGCGGTGGGTTGCCGGGTCCCCGTGTCGACGTCGGCCCGCCGCCGTGCCCGGGCCTGCTCGACGGCCAGGACCAGATGATCCGAGGTGACGGGCTTGGACACGAACGTCGCGCCTCGCGTCGTCACTCGTTCGAGGTCGAGCGTCTCGGCCGTATACCCGGAGAGGAGCACGACTCCGACATCGGGGTACCGATCCATGACCAACCCGGCGAGCTCGATGCCCGACATGTGCGGCATGACGACGTCGGTGACGAGTACCTCGATCGGGACCTCGAGCCCGGCGAGGCGCGCAATCGCCTCGGCGCCGTTGGCCACCGCGATCACCGTGTAGCCCGATCGGGTGAGCATCTGCGTGGTCATGTCGCGCACGGCGAGCTCATCCTCGACGACGAGGCATGTGCCGGTCCCGATCACCGGGGCCGCGGCGACAATCGGCCGTCCGGTCGTTCCGAGAGCATCGACATGGGGGAAGTAGAGCTTGAACGTCGAACCCACCCCGGGCTCGGAGTAGACCCAGATGTGACCCTCGGCCTGGCGGACGATCCCATAGGTCGTCGCCAGCCCGAGACCCGTCCCCTTGCCGAGCTCCTTGGTCGTGAAGAACGGCTCGAAGATGTGCTCCCGGGTCGCGCGGTCCATCCCGATCCCGGTGTCGGTCACCACCAGGAGCGTGTATGGCCCCGGCGCCAGGTCGAAATGCTCGACTGCATGCGGCCCGCCGACCAGCGTGCTCGACGTCTCGATAGTGATGGTGCCGCCGTTGGCCATCGCATCCCGGGCGTTGACCACGAGGTTGACGAGGATCTGGTCGAGCTGACTCGCATCCGCGCGGATGTGACCCGCGTCATCGTCCAGCTTGAGGACGAGTCCCATGTTCTCGCCGATCAGCCGTCGCACCATCGGCTCCAGGCTCTGGATGGCTGCATTGAGATCGAGCGTCTGGGGGCTGATGACCTGCTGGCGGCTGAAGGCGAGCAGCTGGCCGGTCAGCGACGTGGCGCGCTCGCCAGCCTCTCGGATCGCGCCGACGTTGTAGCGCATCTCGTCGAGGTCCAGCCCCACCCGCCGTTCCGGGCTCAGGTCCTGATCGAGCATCTCGGCGCGCCCATTGATCACGAACAGCATGTTGTTGAAGTCATGGGCGATCCCGCCGGCCAGCCGGCCGATCGATTCCAGCTTCTGGGCCTGGAGCAGCTGGCTCTCCATCGCCTTGCGCACGCTGATGTCGCGAATGGCCGCGGTCACCAGGATGCCCTCGGCGTTCTGCAGCGGGCTCAGCATGATCTCGATCGGGAACTCGGTGCCATCCTTGCGCTGGCCAACGAGTTCGATCCCGGTGCCGATCTGCTGGGCAAGGGCGTCTGCCGCAGATCGCAGGTCGTCGGCGATCAGCCGTTCCGCGAAGCCGTCCGGGATGATGTTCTTCACGGGCTGCCCGACGAGCTCATCACGGCGGTAGCCGAACTGCTTCTCGGCCTGCAGGTTGAGCAGGACGATGTCGCCGCCCTCGTTGACGACGACCATCGCGTCCGGGGCCGCCTCGAGCAGCCCCCGGTAGCGGGCCGCCGATTCATCGCTCCCGGCACTGGCGTGGTGATCGGTCAGCGTATCGGGCAGCAGGGACCCAGATCTCACGCGGGTCCCCCCGCGGCCAGAGGTCTCATCGTCCCCGGCTCACCGCTGTCCATGCGTGACCTCGTCAGGCCGCTCGCGTCGCACGGAGTGGCCGCCCCACCAGAAGGCGACGTCGCTGGCGTCACCACCGGCGTGAGTATTGTCCCCCCCCGGCACATCCACTCATGACGAGGCGTCATCTGGGGCGTCCAGGCCGGGCCAGGTTGCGGCGGTCGGCCGCAGCGCCGAGTCGCAAAGGGAGCCGCCGGACCCGACACCAGGCCGATGAGCCACGTGGCCAAGGGCCCACCCTATGACCTGGTGGTGGGCGACCGGTCGAGACCCCTCAGCGTTCAGTACCTAGGGTACACAGCGACCGCGGCGAATGCTCCGCCGACGGCATCGCGATAGGTGTGCATCTTGTGCAGATCATCCGGCTTGAACGTGCCCTCAGGTTCGTCAGACACGTCATCCGGCTCCTGGTCGCCGAAGAACGCCTTGCTGAGCCCGTCGACCCGGTACTTCGCGTCAAGGAAGATTCGGCGGCGCCTGGACCCGGCCTCAACCATGATTGAGACGTCCGGTCGCAGCGTCAGCGAGTACGACGCTCTCGCGCCAGCTGGGCGCGGATCGAGCACGGCTCGGTAACGCCAGCGGCACCCCAAGGCCGCCACCAGGAACAAACGAACGACGGCAGCGAGAACGAGGCCCGAGCGTGCCGGCTCCCGACGCATGATGGCCGTTGGCGGCGTCAGAATGCGAATGGCGGCCAGCCGCCGACTGCCGAGGGGCCACGAACGTGTTTGCGGCACATCCTGTGTTCACGCCACCCGCTGACCCGGCGATCCCGATCTGGCGCTACATGGACCTGCCCAAGTTCGTATCGATCCTCTCGAAGGGCGCCTTGTACTTCCCGTCCGCCGATCGGCTGGGCGATCCGTTCGAGGGCTCGTACCCGAGAGCGAATGTTCCCATCCGGGACGCGTTCTATGGACCCCGAGCCGCCCAAGTTCAAGAGCACGCCGAGCTCGAGCGGCGGCGACGCCTGCGGTCGACGCTCGTCAACTGCTGGCACATGAACGCCATCGAGTCGGTCGCCATGTGGAAGCTCTATGCCCGCGATGCGGCCGGAATCGCGGCCTGCTCCACGTATGACGCCCCGGTCGCGAGCCTCCAGCCCATCGCCCGGCCCGTCTACGTCGGGGTCGTGAACTACATCCGGTACGACATCGACACGATGCCCGAGGACAACTACCTCGCCCCGTTCGTCCACAAGCGGGCGAGCTTCGCGTACGAACACGAATTGCGAGCGGTGATGGAGTCGCCCCAGCTCATTCGCCGGGCCGGGCCGCCGTCGGTCTGGCCTGAGACGGGTGAGTATGTTCCGGTCGACGTGACCGCCCTCATCGACGCCGTGCACCTTGCCCCCTCGTCCCCGCGGTGGTTCGTCGATGTCGTGGCGTCGATCGCGACGAGCTTCGGCCTCGACGCGCCGATCGTGCAGTCGCAGCTCGACGGATCGCCGCTCTAGACCCTGCTCGTGCCGCCCGCAGCCGCCTATCACTGCTGGGCCGAGCGAACGAACGTCCTCGTGCGTCGAAGGTGACTTGAGGAAGACATCGGCCCGCCAGAGCGACAAGTTGGTGACCTGGCCGGTCGGCGCTCTCGACGCGGCCACGGCACAGGTCCGCGCTGCCCGCAAAGCCGCCCGCCAGATTGGGCCGCTAGAGGCGCCCGACGTCGATTGCGATCCCCTGCTTGGCCATCTCCTTGGCGAGGGTCACCTTGACCTCGTCGACATCATCGGTGAACGCGAGGTAGATGAAGCCCTGCAGGTCGGAGGGTCGCTCCATCTGTTCCTGGTGCTTGAGCAGACGGCAACGCGAGGACGCCCGAGCTTCGCGAGCAAGATCCCGAGCTTAAGCACGACGTTCTGCCGCGCCCGATATTTGCGTTCGTCGTCCTTGCCTCGAGCGTTGCCTTCGTCATCGGGTGTCGCGAGCACCACGGCAAACCGAACGTCATCGTTGGCGTACTTCTCGAGCTTCTCGATCAGCGTCGCACCCTCGGACGGAAGCTGATCGAGGATGAGCGGCTCAAGATTCCAGCGGCGCAGCATCGCCTCGAGCTGCGTGCGGGCCTCGCCATCGTGTCCATAGGCCACGAAGACATCCCGGTTGCTGACCGACGCTCGGGTCGACCGCGCCCGTGCCGCCCGGGGCGCTGGGCTGTCCTCGATCCCGAGCGCCGTCCTGACAGGTCCGGTTGCGTCGGGCTTGCCCTGGACCTGGACCGTGCCGTTGTCGAAGAGGTTCACGACGGCACCGTCGACCCGAAGCTGGTCGCCCGCGTCGTTGTTCAGCCGGTTGTGGGCAAGGCAGGCACGATGAGCGCATCGTGCGAATCCGGAGCGTGCAACGCCCTGGTTGCTTGGCCTCGGCCGGCTTCGTGCAGGGACTGACGATGGCGCTGCTGGAGAAGATTGTGATTGCGCGCCTCATAGGTGTTGGACGCGCGATAGCAACCTACACGATGCCGATCGAGGGCCGCGATGAGTGGCTCGCCGCGGCCGCGAGGCACTTCACATGAGAGACGGGCACCTGCGCGGCTCGCTCCCGCTGAAGCGGACCGCCCGCCAGGTCGACGTCCTCGCGGCCTTCGTTGCCGCTGGCGGGTCTGTCCCGGACGCTGCCGCGCTCGTGGGTATTCGGCCGGGCACCGTGAAGCGTCACCTCGCCGACCTTCGTGCCAGGTCCGGCCTCACCACCGGGCAGTTGATCTACAGCGGGCGAGCCGAGGGATGGCTCGTGGTGCCGACCCTCGAGCCAAGCTGACCGAGTCTTGGTTCAGGGAGCTTGGAAACCAGGGCAGATTGTCCATCGGGCACGTCGCCGTCGCGGACACTGCGTCCTCGGCAGGCACCCTCGCCGCTTACGTGGGGCCACCTGCGGTGGCAACCATCTCGTCGGCGGTCCCGATCCCCGGCGGCGTGCCGCTTCGCGCCGAGTGCTTGGCCTCGTACAGGGCAGCGTCGGCCCGTGATGTGATCCCTGCCGGCTCGTCGCCCGGCCGCCGTCGGCCGACGCCCACCGATGCCCGTTGCCACCCGAGCCCGGGAACCTCGACCTCGATGCGGGCTCCCAGCCGCACCTCGAACGCGTCCGGATCACGGCTCGTCACGATCGCTGCAAACTCGTCGCCGCCGAGGCGATAGACGCGGTCCTCGGCGCGGACGTGCGAGCGCAGGGCGGTCGCCACGGCCTGGAGGAGGCGGTCGCCGGCCGGATGGCCGAGCGTGTCGTTGACGGTCTTGAGCCCGTCGACGTCGACCATCGCGAGCAGGAGTCCGCTGGCCCGTCGGTCCGCGAGCGCAGTGGCGAGATCGCCATCGAACGCGCGACGGTTGCCGAGCCCGGTGAGCGAATCGGTGCGGGCGTCGCCCCGTTGCCGCGAGGCCTCCCGCCAACTGGAGTGAAGTCGCCGTTCAACACGCCGCATCCGGTGGCGCTGGTGGGCGGCCAACAGCGATGTCGTCGACCCGACCAGGGTAAAGACCGTCCCGAGGGTGGCGATCATCGCCGCGTCGGACCCGGACAAGTCAATGTCCACGACCGCAAGCCACAGCAGTCCGATGATGGATACCGCGACCGAGATGAGCACCGTGTGCCACGACGCGAAGAGTCCCGCCGCCAGGATGAGCACGACGTAGCCGCTCAGGTATGGACTGGTGATCGTTCCCGTGGCGGCGGCCGTCGCCGTTTGTAGGCCGATCGCCGCGGCGAACGCCGCGTGCGAGGTCCTGAGGGTGAGCACCCGGACCGGCAGCATGAGCAACACCACCGATCCGAGGATGGTCACAGCAATCAGGATTGCGTGGACGCTCGCGGTGGCCGGCATGTCGAGGAACGGCCAGGTCAGCACCTCCACCCCGGCTGCAAAGAGGCCGACCAGTCCGAGCATGCGACCGAGGCCGACGGATCGGGGCCAGGTCAGGACTTGCCGCTCTCGGCGGAACCCCGCGTGAGTGGCCGCCGACCTCCGCCCCCCGATGGCCGCGCGCACCAGCGACATCATCGCTCCACGAGCCGGACCGCCTGGGCGTTGCCAGCACGACCGTGCTTACCGGTACCCGAGATGCCAAGCGGGAGGGAGTCGCTCGATGCGGACCGCTCGTGTGCTCGTTCGCCGGTCGGGCTGCGACGCGCACCCCGCGCACGGGCCTGGGTGCCGCCAGGGGCGGGTGGCACGGGCCCCGGCCGGCCGAGGAGGTACCCCTGGCCGAGTGCGATCCCGAGCCCGCGGAGCATCTCGAGCTCAGCCGGCTCTTCGATCCCCTCCGCGATGGCCTCGCAGCCAGATCGGGCCGCGAAGTGAACCAGGCCGGCGATCATCGCCTGACGGGTCAGGTCATGATCCACCCCGCGCACCAGGCTGATGTCGACCTTGAGGAACCGCGGGGCGAGCTCGACGATGTGGTGGAGACTCGCGAACCCGGCACCGGCATCATCGACCGCCAGGGTGATCCTCGGCCCGAGGTCCGAGACCGCAGTGCGGAGCGCCGCGTAGTCGGCGATCTCCGTATGTTCGGTGATCTCAATCACGATCGGGCGTGACCCGTGTGCGAGGAGCGCTGGCAGCGCGCTCGCGTGCAGGATCAGGTCCGGCGAGACGTTCAGGCTGAGCCAGGCGTCCCGCGGCAGCGCCTCGGCGGCCGTGAGGGAGGCGGTCAGACAGGCGATCTCGAGGTCGAGCCCGAGGCCCCCGGCGTGCGCGGCGGCGAACATCCGATCGGGCGGTGTGCCATCGGCAAACCGGGTCAGCGCCTCGTAGCCGACAGCCTCGCACGAGGCGAGGTCGATGATGGGCTGGAAGACCGGATGGAAGGCGCGATCCGCGAGGAGGCGACGGATGCGTTTGTGGGCCCGAGCCTGTCGGCGATCGGCCTCGAACTCGCCGCTCAAGAGCGCGCTCGCGGCCCCCGCGAACTCGCTGACGGCAGGAAGGTTCTTCAGGAGATGAAGGGCGTATGCCTTGTCGCGCGTCCCGGAGGCGACGAAACCGAGGAGGCCCTCACCGTTGTGGATCGGCGCGTAGGCGATCGCCCGGATTCCGGCCTGTACCATCTGGCGACCGTATGCGCCATCCGCGGCTCGGGCGTGCCACACCTCGGCCCAGGGGCCCAGCAGCGCTCGTTCGTACAGGTACGTTGCGCGTGCACCAGGCAGCCGACGGCCGGCTGCGATGGGCAGTCCGTCAGGGCCCGAGACCGCAACGGTGACGGCCTGGCCAGACCCGTCAAAGGTGACGATCGTCGCGAGGTCGACGCCGGGCACGCCCAGGAGCTCGTCGCAGATCGCGCCGGCCGTCGCCTCGGCGCTCTCGCGTGGCTGAAGGCGGGCGAGGGCCGCGGCGACCGTCGCCCGTTCCCGGAACTCCGCGGCGAGTTGCGAGCGTGCACCTCGCAGAGCCGTGACATCTCGCTGGACGCCGATGTAGCCGCTGATCGTGTCGCCCGGATGACGGATCGGTGAGATGGTCGTCTCCACCACGTAGCGTTCCCCGTCGGGGCGGCGATTGGTGAAGGTTCCGGACCAGACATCCCCGCGCGCCAACCGGCGCCACAGGGCCCGGTAGAAGGCTGGTGAGTGGTTGCCGCCCTGGAGGATGCGCGGAGCCTGCCCGATGGTCGCAGCGCGGCGGTAACCTGTGATCCGCTCGAAGGCTGGGTTGACATACGTGATCGTGCCGGCGAGATCGGTGATGATGACCGAGTCCGAGGTCTGCTCGAACGCGATCGTGAGCCGAGCGAGCTCCGCCTCGCGAGCACGCGCATCGGTGACGTCCCGAATGACCGCAACGAACCGCCGGGCTCCCTCCGGGTCAAGCACCGGCGAGATAGCGATCTCCCCGAGGCGCCTGACCCCATCGACGTTCTCAAAGCCGAGATCTCCCGTCCACGGCGTCCCGGCCAGGAGGCTCTGGCGCAGCGACTCGACGATCTCTGGAGGCTGGGTACGCGCCAGCAGGGCCGCGGTCGTGCCGACCAGCGAATCGCGTTCGACACCCTTCATACGTGCGTACGCCTCATTTGCGTACTCGATCTCACCGGCCTGGCCGATGACCAGGATCCCGTCGCCCGCCTGATCAACCGCACGGCTGAGCACTCGATCGTGGGATTCCAAGCGCCGGCGCTCAGTGGCATCGCTGAAGAACGCGATGTTGGACATTACGCCGTCCACCAACGCGGTCGATCTCCTGATGTCGGCCATCACGACCGACCCGTCCTTGCGCAGGCACGGGACAGAGAGCACCTCGGTACCGCGCCCCTGCTCAGCTGATTGGAACTTCTCGATGATCCACGGCAGGTCCGACGCGGGATGGATGTCGAGGACCCCGAGCCCGATCAGCTCGGCACGGCTGTACCCGAGCAACGTGGAGGCGGCCGCGTTCACCCATCGATAGCGATACGTGGTCACGTCGGCGATGAGGATGGCCTCGGCCGTGCCGTTGAAGATCGTCGCGTAGCGCTCTTCGGACGCGCGGAGCGCCTCCTCGAGCTGCCGCTGCTCGGTGATGTCCGCGATCGTGCCGAGCATCCGCACCGGTCGCCCGGTTTGGTCACACTCGAGGACGCCACGCCCGTGGACCCAGCGCTCCTCGCCGGTGCCGTTCCGGATGATCCGGTACTGCCGGTCGAACGGTTGACCCTGACCGAGCACCTCGTCGCCGAAATACCCCACCATCGCGTCGCGATCGGCCGGATGAATGAGCGAGGCCCAGCCCTCGACCGATCGGGTGAACCCGCCGGCGATCCTGTACAGCGCATCGAGGCCCGGCGAGCTCGTCCAGCGTCCCGACGCGATGTCGAGCGAGTACGAACCGATACGGGCGACCGACTCCACCTCGTCGAGGCGGTGCTCGGCGGACCGAGCGCTGCCGTGGGACACCGTCGCAGCGGCGGTGCTCGGCGGGTCTGCGCTTCGGCTTCGCGGGCGCTGAGTGCGCGTAGATCTGAGCCGGGTGTCGGCCATCGGCGGCGGTCCTCCGTCAGGTGCGTGGCGAGGACGCACCACGAAGACCGGTGCCTTGCGGCACCACGGCCAGTGTCGACGCCCGGCATCCGCCTGTCGCCATGACGGGTGGACTAGCTGAACGGCCGATGGTCCCAATTCACGCCGCCCGCGCGGATCTCAGGCGGATCCAGGGGGACATCGTCGAAGTGTGCCTGGGATCGGGAAGCGCCCTGTTCATCGGGGACTGACTCCGCAAGCGTAGCATCGCAGGCGAATGGACCGTCACGCGGGCGTCGCGCACGCTTGTCGCGATGTCGACGGACGTGCAATCCAGCGTCACCAGCGTCGGTCGTGACGCCACGACGCCGACGCTGCCGAGGGTGAGCTGCTGGGGCAGCCCGTGAAGCTCTGCACGGTCTGTGGTGTCGTCACCAGCCGCGCGGGCAGCCGCTGCACCGACCATGCCCGCCAGTCCAACCACAGCCGGCACAACGCCCTGTACAGCACGCGGGCATGGCAGCGTCTCAGCGCACGACTGCTCCGGGCCTGGCGCGGCGAGCACGGTGACTGGTGCCCGGGCTACCAGCGTGCCGCCCACCATGCGAGCGACCTGACCGTCGATCACGTCGTGCCGCTCGCCGCTGGCGGTGCTCCGTTCGACATCGGCAACACCGCCGTGCTGTGCCGGTCGTGCAACTCGACGAAGGGTGCGACGACCGACCGGGGTGGGGTAGCCCATACGACGACGCGCACGCTCCCTGACCGGTTCCGCAGGTAGTCCCGGATCTGGCGGCCGATTCCGACCGGCACCGGGTTCGCCCACGAGCGCCACAGGGGGCTAGTGCCGCCATAAGCCCACGTATGGTCCATGAGCAACCCCACGAACGAGGATCAGGGCAGCCCTGGACCCGATCAGAATGACTGCCGGGTCGTTACCTCCCTCGAACTCGCCACGGTCGACACCATGACTTCATGGTGGCGCGGAGGGTCTGCCCGCCTGGAGACCGCTCGCCGGGACCGTCAGCGGTTCGGTCGGCAGATAGGGGGTTGCGCGAAGGAGGGTTCGTCGATAGGGTCGACATGGCGTCCACGCCTCGCGAGAAGGCCTGCCCATGTGCACGCCCCGGTCCACACCTGATGCCTCTGGGGGAACCGTGCATGACGCTGGCGGCCGCCGACCCCAATCGATCGGAGCAGAGGCCCTGCCAAGCGGCAAGGTCGAACGCCCGACTGGTCCTCACGCTGACCTCACAATCGCCGACATCCCCGACGCGGTGTTCGCGACCGATCTCGAGAACCGGATCACACACTGGGCCGACTCTGCCGCCGCGTTGTTCGGCTACTCGGCGGCCGAGGCCATCGGGCGGCCGTTTGGGGAGCTGCTGCCGTTCCGAATGCGCAGTGCCGCCGACGAGCAGGGCATGCTGGCCACGATTTGTGCAGGCCAGACCTGGCGCGGCGAGGGCACCGTCCGTCTCCGCGACGGGACGGAGCGCTGGATCGAGTCGACCATCAAGCCGAGGGCGGTGGACGGCACCGTCGTGGGCAGCGTCTCGGTCAGCCGCGACGTCACAGCCACGATCGAGACGGAGCAGCACCTGACCGATGAGCAGCGCTTCGCGGATGGGGTTCTCGAGGTAGCGGCGTCCCTCGTGATCGTCCTCGACCCCGCGGGGATCGTGGTCCGGTTCAATGCGGCCTGCGAGCGGCTCTCGGGCTACCGCGCCGACGAGGTGGTCGGGCACCCGATCTGGGAGCTGCTGATCCCGCTCGACGAGCTGGGTGACGTGCAGGCGACGTTCGCAGACCTTCGGGCCGGCACATTCCCGAACACGTATGAGAACCACTGGGTCCGGCAGGACGGGACGAGGCGGCTGATTGCATGGTCGAACACGTGCCTCACCGACGATGCCGGTGCCGTGACGCACGTGATCGGGACGGGCGCGGACATCACCGAGCAGCGCCGCACGGACGACGCGCTGCGTGGGGTCGCGGCCGTGGGGCAAGTCCTCGCGAGTCATGGGCCGACCGACAAGACCCTGGATGTCGTCCTCGGCATCCTTGCGGACCACATGGGTTATCGCCATCTGGCGCTGCTCATCGCCGAGGGCGATCGCCTGCGGGTGGGCGCCGCGCGAGGATTCGATGACATACCCGCGGTCCTTTCCGTCGGCATCGGGATCGTGGGGCGCGCCGCGCGAAGCGGCAGGGCGGAATGGGTCCACGACGTGCTGACCGATCCCGACTACTTCGCCGCCAACCCGAGCGTGAGGAGCGAGATCGCCATTCCGCTGCGTGCCCAGGAACGAACCATCGGCGTGCTCGACCTCGAGGGAACGGCGGACGCACCCCTTGCCGAGCACGACTTTCGGCTCGCGCAAGCCGTTGCCGAGCGGATCGCGAGCGCTCTGCTGCTGGGCCGCGAGCAGCAGGCGTTGGCCCAGCGCGCGCAGCTGCTTGCGGCGCTGAGCGAGTTCGCCCGTGCGACGAACGGGATTCTCGACCCGGACCGCCTCGCCCCGGCGCTGATGGAGGCGCTGACCCAGATCTTCCCGGGCGACGTCATGACCCTGACGACGCTGGTCCGCGCGACCGGTCGCTACCATCTGACCGCCGCGCATGGCGTCGCCGGATCGATCATCGGGGCGGAGGTGCCGCTGGGCGACGGCCCGGCGGGCCGCGCGATCCAGGAGCGCCGATTCATCGGTCCGGTCGAGCTCCACCGAGCCGACTATGCCAGCGCGCTGCGCGACGCGATCCCGTTCGAGGCGCTCGTGTCCGCGACGGTCCCGCTCGTTCGAGACGAGACAGTCCTTGGGGCAATCTCGGTGGGCCGCGCGAACCTCGAGCATCCCTTCTCCGATGTCGAGTGCGAGGTGATGCAGCTGCTCGGCGCCCAGGCGGCGCTCGCGTTCGCCAACGCCGAGCTCCACCGGGAGGTGTCCGAGCTGGCGATCCACGATGGGCTGACCGGGCTATACAACCGGCGCCATTACGACGCGACGCTGGACCTCGTGTTCGCTCGCTGGCGGCGCCTCGGAGGCAACGCCGACCTTGCGGCGATCATGTTCGACCTCGACCACTTCGGGCGGTTCAACAAGGAGCACGGCCATCAGGCTGGCGACGCCGTCCTGCGTGCCTTTGCCGGCATCCTGCACGAGCGGCTGCGGTCGAGTGACCTCGTCGCACGATATGGTGGCGAGGAGTTCGTGGTGATCCTCGAGGACTGCGGACTCCCGGACGCGGTCGCCGTCGCCGACGACATTCGGGCAACCCTCGAGGAGCGGATCATCGAGGGTCCGGTCGGTCAGCGCCTCACTGCCCGCGTCTCGGCCGGCTGCGCGGTGGTCGACCCTGCCGAGCCAACGAAAGAGGCGCTGCTGCGGGTGGCGGACGTGGCGCTCTCCATGGCCAAGCGCGGCGGGCGGAACCAGGTGGTGGGGGCCTGACGCTCGTTTGGGCGACGCTTCGCGTGCGGCGGACCCCGCAGGCGTTGTGGATGCAAGGCTCGGGTTGAACTCGCGACCACACGATGACCAGATCGTGGCCCACCACTGGCACGCAGGGAGTCCAGCCACCGGCGTCCTGCCGGTCTCGATCAGGGGGAGCAGCGATCGCCGACGCCGGTGGTGCCGGCGGGCGGTCCGCGAGGAGGCGTCCCTTACGGCAGCTTGCCGGATCCGACTGCCTCGGATGGAGCCGTCCGGGCAGCGCCACGCCGGCGCACGATTGTCCGGCCCTTCTTCTCGCCCGTGGTCGTCGGCTCGGATCGCCGTGCCTCGAGCAGCTTGCCGATCGCGGCTGGGGACAGCGGCCGGGCGAAGAGATAGCCCTGCCCGAGGTGGCAGCCGAGCTTGCGGAGACTCTCGGCCTGCTCCGGAGTTTCGATTCCCTCCGCGATCGTGTCGAGCTCGAGTTGTTTCGCCAGCGCGATGATTGCCCGGGTGACCTTGGCTTCACGCCCGCCGGCCGTCAACTCCATGATGAACGAACGATCGATCTTCACGATGTCCACCGGGTAGCGGCGCACATAGCTCAGCGATGAGTAGCCGGTGCCGAAATCATCGATCGCGATCCGCACGCCGGTTGCGCGCAGCCGGGCCAGCACCGCCTCGGTGATCGTCGCATCCGTGAGCACGGTTTCGGTCAGTTCGAGGACCAGGCGCTCGGGCGCCAGTCCGGTCGCGAGCAACGCGTCCGCGACCGACTCGAGGAACGGCGGCTCCCGGAGCTGGCGGGCCGATACATTGACCGCGATCGAAAGCGCTCGACCGTCGAGCCGGTGGACACCCCAGGCCACGGTCTGGCGGCACGCCTCGCGCAGCACCCAGGCACCCAGCGGCACGATCAGCCCGCTCGCCTCTGCGGCCGCAATGAACTCCGACGGGGGAAGCAGACCACGGCTCGGATGCTGCCAGCGCACGAGCGCCTCGACCCCGTCGAGCCGCCCGCTCTTGAGATCCACGACCGGCTGGTATTCGAGGACCAGCTGGCCGTCCTCCACCGCGGCTGCGAGGTCCGCGCTGATGGCCTGACGTCGGGTGAGTTCCTCGTGCAGCTCGGAGCGGAACAGCTGAGCGCGACCCTTGCCCTCGCTCTTGGCCAGGTACAACGCGATACCGGCGTTGCGCGTGAGCTCGGACGTATGGCCCGCGGCATCGGAAACCGCGATGCCGATGCTCGCCCGGGCCGTGAGCAGGCGGCCACCCACCTCGAACGGCTCACGGAGAGCCGCCAGGATGCGATCGGCCGCCAGTTCCGCGGCTCCGCCTTCGACGTCGTGCAGCAGGATCCCGAACTCATCCCCGCCGACTCGCGCCAGAAGGTCGCCCGGTCGCAGCGGGCCCCGCAATCGGGCGGCGAGCGCCACGAGGAGGCTGTCGCCCACCGATTGGCCCAGGGTGTCGTTGACCGCGGTGAAGTCATCGAGATCGCAGAACATCACCGCGATCGGTTTGCCCTCGGAGCGTGCTCGGTCGAGTTCGACCATGAATGCGATGCGGTTCGCCAGTCCGGTCAGACCATCATGGAGCGCCTGGTGCGTGAGCTGGCCCTGCATCACCTCCTGCGCGTCGAGGCTGACCCGAAGCGCGACCGCGATCCCGCCGAGTCGCGCCATGACGAGGATGGCCATGACGGCTCCCGCGGCGACGAGCATGGGGACGTCGACCTTTTCACCGCTGATCCCATGGAAGGCAAACACCGCGGGCACGAGGAGCAAGGCTCCGAGCAGGAGCAGGAGCCGGGTTCGGGTCGGCCTGTCCTCGGCTCGACCGTATGGTTGGAACGGCTGGGCCATCGTCGAATGCAGGGCTGCCATCGCGAGGGTGGTGGCGAACAGCAGCCAGCCCACGTCCCGCAGCGGTCCGGCGCCGAAGCCCGGGTTCGTCATCTCGATCGTGTGGGCCACGTCGGCAACAAGGGCAAACGGCAGCGCGGCGACGATGAGCCAGAACGCCGGACTGCGGCGACCAGGAGCGAACAGCAAGCGCGCCGTGAGTCCAAACCACAACACGTCCACGGCCGGGTGGGCAAGGACGGCCGCGAGCTGCAGCTCGCCCAGTCCAGAGGAAGTGATCAGCGGGTCCATCCACGCCGTCCACGCGACGAGACTCACGCCCACCGTCAAGATGGCCGCATCGATCAGCCCGCCCACGGCACCACCGTCGACAACGCGCCGCAGGAACAGCAGCAGCCCACCAGCGATCGCAACATCTCCGGCCAGGTCGAGCGTGTCGGCGATCGATGAGATGCTCGGTGATGTGCCGCTGGCGAGGGAGATCATCGCGAGTCCGGCAGCGATCGCCCACCAGGGCGCGGCGCGATCCGGCCGCCTCAGCAGGATGCCCGACACGACGGCCAGCGTAGCCAGGCCCGGACCGGCCGCCGAGACGAGGGCCTGTGGCCCGCCGGCGGGCGCAAGGCCGTACGCGATGAGGAGCACGGCGGCGACGGGCAGCGGCAGCAGCCATTTCCTGCCTGCCCGGGCACGCCCGGCCTCGGTTCTGGGGTGAACAGGTGCCGCGATCGCGGCGTAGGTGTGTGGTCGCATCGAGTCGGACCCATGGGCCAGGGCGACGCGGAAGTTCCGCACCTTTCGCCAACGCTATCGCCGTCCGAGGCCAGGGTCTCCCGTACGTGAGTCAGACGCGGCCCGTACGATGTGCGGCGTCGGCCTGATGCGGTCGGCCGTCTCACGGACGTTCCGCTCATGTCGTGACCATCCTCGAGATGCTCCAGCTGGCGATCGGGCTGATCGATAGATCGACGATTCCGATGTGCCCCGGCTGGTCACCTACCTCCTCGCGCTGTGCGCGATCGGAGCGATTCTGTTCGCTCGCCGGGCCCTGGTCGGCGCCATCCCGACGTCGCCACGATGGCAACGTCGTGTTGCGCCTTCGAGAGGGGCGGTCCGACGTTCAGCCAGGCATTCCCGGCGCCGCGACGGTGCGGTGAGCATGGCCAGCCGACGCCCAAACCGATCTGGGGCGCAGCCACGCTCGCCCCGCGCCCTGCTCTCGGCCCCATCCCGGGCCGCAGCTGCGGCCCGGCCAGACGGCGCGCTCGCGGCCCCCTATTCCAGATAGTCCCTGAGCTTGCGGCTGCGGCTCGGGTGGCGCAGCTTGCGGAGCGCCTTCTCCTCGATCTGGCGGATGCGCTCGCGACTGATGTTGAACTCCTGGCCGACCTCCTCGAGGGTTCGTGCCCGTCCATCCTCGAGACCGAAGCGGAGCTGGAGGACACGCCGCTCACGGCCGGTCAACGAGTCGAGCACGGCCGCCACCTGCTCCTTGAGCAGTTGGTGCGAGGCGGCCTCGGCCGGCGCCAGGGCGCCTCGATCGGCGATGAAGTCGCCGAGGTGGGAGTCCTCCTCCTCGCCGATCGGCGCATCGAGGGAGATCGGTTGTCGGCTCACCTTGATCACCTCCCGGACCTTGTCGGGGGTGACGACGACCTCCTGGCCCCGCGACATCGCCTCGGCGAGCTCCTCGACCGTTGGCTCGCGGCCCAGGTCCTGGAGGAGAGAGCGCGAGACGCGGCGGAGCCGGTTGATCACCTCGATCATGTGGACCGGGATGCGGATGGTGCGCGCCTGGTCATCGATGGCCCGGGTAACGCCTTGGCGGATCCACCACGTGGCGTACGTCGAGAACTTGAACCCCTTCTCGAAGTCGAACTTCTCGACCGCGCGGATGAGCCCGATGTTCCCCTCCTGGATCAGGGCCAGGAAGCTCAACCCGCGGCCGATGTACTTCTTGGCGATCGACACGACCAGCCGGAGGTTCGCCAGTGCCAGCTGCTCACGGGCATCCTGACTGATCCGAACCAGTTCGCCCTTGCGCATGGCCAGCTTGGTGTTGAGCGGCACCTCCGGGTCGTAGCCCATCCGCTTGAGCAGATCTGCGTCGTGCCCGGAGGAGATCCAGCGCTCGAGGACCGGGAAGGCGACTTGATCGCGGGACCAGTCGTAGATCGCCCGGAGGCCGATGTTGTCGCGCGAGTCGAGATTGCCGTTGTGGACCGCGAGATAGGCCCAGTCGAGCACCGGAAGGAAGGCGTCGACATCGAGCCTCTTGTTGTAGGCGCGAACCAGCTTCCGGGCCTCCTTGAGGAGCCCGAGCGTCCCCGCCGACTGGACGTCCCTAGCGGCCTTGACGAGATGGAAGTCCGGGGTCGGGACGAGCAGGTCGGCCGCCCCCTCATCGGCGAGGGCGGCGTGGACCATCGTGTGGGCCTCCGGGCCGAACGGCAGGCGGTGCTGTGGCTTGACCGTCCGCGTCTTCGTCTCGGTGTCGTGGGTCGTCCACTCGTGGAGCGAGACCATCCCCTTCCAGGGCTCGACGATGATCTGCTCGCCGAGCTCGATCGCCTTGGCCAGGACGACCTCCTCCTCGGCCGTCAGGAGCGGCACCCTGCCGATTTCCCGGAGGTACATCCGGACCGGGTCGTCGATCCCGCCGCGGTCCGCAGACAGCGCCTTTAGCTCGTCCGCGGACGGCTCGTCCTGCGTGGCCCGGGCGAACTCAGCCGGGGTGTCCGCCCCCGCGGCGGCCCCCGCCGTGGCGCGCGGGGGGCGCTTCGAGGCGAGCTTCGCCTCCTCCATCTCGGCGCGGGTCCGTCGAGGTCGCGCGGAGAGCAGGTCCTCAACGAGCTGAGTGTCATGCGGGTCGTGAGCTGCGGGGATGGTCGCCTCCTGTGACTCACGGTACGCCGTCGCGGACTCCGCTGGGAGGCGTCGCCGCTGCCCGAGCCCGACTGGGGTCAGCTCGACCGCGAGCGTGCTGCGTGGCGAGCAACGCGCCCTTCGACGCCTTGGGTGACGGTCCCCTCGAGACTCAGCGTCCCTCGCCGCTGGCTCGACCGTCGCGTCGACGCGGGGCGAGCCGGGCTGAGGTCAACACTATGGCGAGATCGTGCAGGCGGTCGGGACGACCGTCGCCTGTGCTGTCGCTCCTCCACCCCTACCGCCGCGCGAACAGACCCCGGCGCCGCGCGAACAGACCCCGTCGGCCCCGCCGGTCCGCGCGCGCGAATGCCGGCGGGTGGGGCGGCCGTGCAAGCAGCCGCTCGATCTCGGCCCGGTACGGGCGGCCGATCCGGGAATGCGCCAGCCAATCGAGAAAGTCCGGATCGTGACGCGCGAGGTCATCGACCGACCAGCCGGCGTAGCGGCCGAAGTCGAGCACCGTGCTGCCTGGCTTCGGCTGCGGGATGCTCGCGTCCACGTGCGACTCCTGTGGGGTCTCCGCGACACTTCGTCGGCGATCGTAGGCCTCGCGGGCGACGGGGTCGCGAAGCGCGGACCACGCGGCGTTGAGCTCGACCATCTGGGTACCGGAGCCACCGGGCATGTCGGGGTGGTACCGCCTGGCCAGCGCGCGATAGGCCACCCGGAGCGTCGCAGGTTCCGCCCCCGGGTCGACCTCGAGGACCGTGTAGTAGTCGGTGGACGTGTGCATCACGGCAACTCTCGACGCAGCCTCAGCGGACGGAAAGGAACCAGCAGTACCCGCGATGGGGTACGTCCACCCGCGACACCCTGAGGCTGGCGTCAGCCTGGACGCCATAGGGTCGCGGCCGTGCGCTCTCGTCGACAGCACCTCGACCCTCCGTCGTGCACGATCGGGCATTGGTGTCCACCCGTTCCGAGGGGAGGCGACGCATTCGTCGCCCCCTGACTGTCGGCGCCGGCGCTTCCTGGTCCCGAGGGCCGACCGACACGGACGCGTCGGAGCGGGTCAGGCTGACGCGGACACCGGGGCGAGGCGGAATCGGCGCCAGAGTCCGACGGACATCACCCTAGAACAGGAAGGACGCGGCGAAGACCGCCAACCCGAGGTCGACGAGATCAAACCCGAGCTTGCCGCCGAGTCCGAACGCGGCCGCGACGAACATGATGACGGCAGCTACCAGGAGCACGAGCTTCACGCCAGCGGCTTTGAGGTTGGTCAAGGCTCCGGCCATTTGCAGCCTCCGACTACGGACCGCAATCGTAGGCCAGTGCCCTCGTTGCCGCG
>JBBSCF010000047.1:0-23723 GCA_038250545.1 Candidatus Limnocylindrales bacterium
CCTCGGGCCCGCGCCTCGACCTCGACCTCGACCTCGGGACCGCGCCTCGACCTCGGGACCGCGCCTCGACCTCGGGACCGCGCCTCGACCTCGGGACCGCGCCTCGACCTCGGGACCGCGCCTCGACCTCGGGACCGCGCCTCGACCTCGGGCCCGCGCCTCCTGGCGGATCAACGGTTCGGTCGCTTGACGATCCACCCGGCTGGCGGCACGTTTGTCCGGTCCGGCCTGGTCCCGCCGTCCAGGTGTGCCACCCGGCGGCTCGAACGTTCGCTCACCGGACCGTTGATCCGGTCCGGGCAACGGGAGCCGCAACGGGAGCCGCGAGGAGCTGCAAGGGAACCACGAGGGAGCCCGGCCCCGAGCGCCGCGTCGCGCGGTACCGACACGGTGTTGTGCGTCACGATCGACGGGTCCTCCTACCCGCTGTTCGACCCGGCGCTGTGGTCCTTCTGGATGCCCTGGTTCCTCGCCCTGCTCGGCGTCGAGCTGCTGATGGCCGTCTGGCGGCTGCGGCGCGGCGGCTGGACCTTCGGGCTGGCCATCGTCAACGTCGTCGCCAACCTGGCCTTCGCGGTGCCGGCGCTGTGGCTGTTCGGGAACGGGATGCTGTTCGACCCGGGGCTGGAGGCGGCCTTCGCGAGGCTCGGGCTCGGCGCCGCGATGGCTCCCGCGGGTGCGGTCATCACGGTCGTCGTCGCGGCCAGCACGGCGTGGGACGCCATCGACGGGTTCCGCCGGGCCTGGCTACGCTCGCGGGCCTGAGTCTTCGGCCCCCGGTGGGCTCGGGAGGGCGTGCCGGCTCGGTCGTGGTCGGGCTCGCGAGGTCCGCCGCGGTTCTCAGAGCAGGGCCACCCGCAGCAGGTAGCTCCAGAAGGCGGGCACCTCGCGGGCGATGAACAGCGGCAGCTCCATGATGGGCTGCGCCTCGGGGGCCGGGACGGTGAGGACATCGACCCCGGCGTCCGAGAACGCGAGCTGGACCCTGGGCAGGTGATAGGCCTGCGAGACGACGATCACCGGCCCGCCGAGCGGCACGCCGGCATCGGCAAGGAGGGCGAGCGCGTTGCGGACGGTCAGCTCGGTCGTGTTGCCCGCCGGGTCCACGAGGATCGCCGAGGCCGGTACCCCGGCGTCCTCCGCGACCTGGGCCATGACCCGGGCCTCGTTGAAGCCGTCCGAGCCATCGCCCCCGGACATGACGAGCCGCGGCACCAGCCCTGTCCGGTACAGCTCGATCCCCGTCCGCAGGCGGTCCCGCAGCAGCGGCGAGGGTTGGCCGGAGGCGTAGACGCGAGCCCCCAGGATGATCGCGGCGTCCGCGGGCCGCCGGTAGTCGGTGGTGCCGAACCAGAGCATCTGGGCGAGGGGGAAGACGACGCCCCACGCGCCGACGGCGACCAGGAGCCCGAGTCCGCCCCTGCCGGCCAGGCGGCCCCTCGGACCCCGCCCCAGGACGGCGACGAGGGCGACGAGGACGAACAGCCCCGCCGTGACGGCCGAGAGCGGGACCGGGACCGCGGTTCGCACGCCGCCCGAGGCCACCGCGTCCAGCGTCACGAGGGTGTCCCGGATCGCCACGGCCGCCACCCCGACCGCCAGGACGGCCACGATCAGCCGCAGGCGCGGGCCGGGCGAGCGCCGGATGCCCCAGGCGAGGAACGCGCCGCCGGCCAGGGTCAGGAAGGCGAGGCGCAGCGGCCCGGATGCGTCCCGCAGGTCGATCCACCACAGCGAGAGGTCCGTCGTGTGCCCGCGGAGCTCCGCCACCACGGCGAGCAGCGCGAGCGTGCCGGTGAGCACGGCGAGGCCGCGAGCCGCGGCAGAGAGGAAGAAGGCCGGGGCTCGCACGCGTGGGTGACGCGCGCGGGCACGCTCGTGCAACGCCGTCGTCGCGCCGGCGCGCGACGCTCGCCCCCTGCCGCGGTCCCGGGCTACTGGTCGCGGACGGGGAGGGAGACCTTGACGTCGCCCGCCTTCTCGAACTTGAGCGTGACCTCGATGGTCTCGCCGGCCTTGAGCTCTTGGGACAGGTCGATGAGCATGACGTGGTAGCTGCCGGGCTTGAGCTCGACCTTGCCCCCCGCCGGGATCTCCAGGCGGTCCATCTTCTGCATGCCCATCACCGTGCCGCCGGTCATGGCGCCACCCGAGGCGGCCGGGGACGCCATGCCGCCGCCCATGCCCGTCGACTCCATCGGCGCCTGGCTCGGGGCCGGCATCTCCACCGTCTCGTGGACCTCGACGGCCTTGGCGATGTCACTCGTGCCGCCGAGGAGCGCATCGGGCGCGGAGCCCGTGTTCTCGATGACCATGTAGGCGGCCCCGGCCCCCGCCACCATCGGCGAGGTGCGGGCCCAGGCGCCGGTGATCGTGATCCCGGTGCTGGACCCACCGCCGCAGGCGGCGACGAGCAGGGCGACGGCGAGGACGGGAGCCAGCCGCGCCATGACGCGGCCGGAGCGGATGCCGGTGTGCAAGGTGGTTCCTCCCTGGTGGGTGCTGGTGGCGATCATGGGCCGGCGACCTCGGCCAGCAGCTTCGCGATCAGGTCGGCGCCGGCGCCGAAGAAGATGTGGTGGCGGAGCCGTCCGGAGGCATCGATGAGGTACGCGTCGGTCGAGTGGGCCATGGCGTAGCCACTGGCGCTGTCCGAGGGCAGCCTGGAGTAGGTCACGCCCCACAGCGACGCCACCTCGGCGATCTGCGCGGCGGTGCCCGTGAGGCCGATGTAGCCGGCCCCGTAGTAGCCGGCGTACTGCTTCATCGCCGCGGCGTCGTCGCGGGCCGGGTCGATCGTCGCGAAGACCACCCTCGCGTCGATACCCGCCAGCTTGATCCCCTCGCGAAGGTCGGCGAGGGTCGTGGGACAGACGTCGGGGCAGTGGGTGTAGCCGAAGTAGACGAAGACCGGGCCGCCGAGCAGGGACGCGAGATCGAAGCGCCGGCCGTCCCCGTCCGTCAGCCGGAGGGGAGGGGCCTGGCGCGGCGGGTCGTAGGCCGTCTCGCGGGTGCCGAGGGGCGGCTGGGTGACCGCCTCGACGAACACCGGGCTGAGGGTTGGGCCCGCGCCCCCGGGGCTCGTCGCGCCACACGCCGCGGCCAGGGCGGCGACGGCGAGCAGGGCGAAGACGGGGTGGAGGCCGGGACGAGACATGCGGGATGCGCTCCGGGGCGGCGGCACGGACGGCAGCAGGCCGCTCCGGGCCGGGCGGGACCGCCGACGCCCGTGGGTGGGGCGTGGTGCGGTCTGAATCAGGCTGCGGAGGCCGCGGGCGGGGCCCGCTCGGCGTCCCAGTGGAGCAGGATCCAGCGGTGGGCGAGGAGCGCGGCCACGAGCGCCCAGCGACGGTGCGGCGCGTGCGCGGTCGCGCGGGGGCGCGACGCGGCGGCCCGGGAGGCGTGGAGCCGGCGGACGAGGGTCTCGCGGCGCCACCGCAGCCAGCCGCCGACGAGGGCGAGCAGCCCGGTGACCGCGACCAGGACGGGGACGGCGAGCGGGTACCCGGGCGCCGACAGGGCCCACAGCCCGGGGAGCCCCTGGCCGGCGACGAGGTGCTCGAGGTTCTCCTGGGCGAGGAACGTGCCCGCGACGACCAGGAGCAGGCGCGGCCAGAGGTACGCCACCTCCGCCGCGCAGCTCCGCTCACCCGGGGCGCGCGGGCCCGCCGGGGCCGCCGGGAGACCGCGGACCAGCCGCCTCAGGCGCAGGACGCCGCGGATCGCCGCGCCGGCCCCGGCCGCGAACACCAGCAGGGTCAGGGCGACGAAGGCCGGCCAATAGCCGTGGGCCGTGGCGGCGAGCGCGTGGTCCCGGTCAGCGCCCAGGCCGTACTGCACGGCGAAGATGGCGTCGTGCGCCACGAGGGACCCGAGGGCGGCCAGCGCGACGAACCGCAGGCGCTCGAAGGCGGGGCGTGCGGCGGGGCGGTGGTTGCGGGTCACCCGGGCACGATACGGGATGCGCCGCCGGCGCGCCCCCCAGAACGCAGGTCGCCGGGTTGGCTCGGGGGTCGGGACGACCGCTCAGGCCGTCGCGGAGGCCCCGATCCGCCGTCCGCTCGTCCCCGTTCGGCCCTTCGCGAGGGCGACCACCGTGAGCAGGAGGACCAGGGCGGCACCCACGCCGGCCGCAACCGCGACCACCGGGGTGCCCTGCTCCTTCACCAGCACGCCGACGTACGCCCAGACGATGACGAGTCCGTAGGCGATATCGCGGAACCGGGTCACGAACCTCGCCGCGATCGCGGTCCCCACGAGGAGCACGGCCGCGGCCAGGAGCGCGGGCTCGATGCCGAACCCGGTGAACCCCAGGGCGGACAGGGTCTGGGCGATGTTCGCGATCGTGGCCACGGTGATCCAGCCCAGGTACACGGACCACGGCACGCGCACCGTCCAAGACGACGTGCCCCGGAGGGCATCGCGCTGCGCCCAGAGGCGGAGGTGGATCGCGATCAGCGTCAGGAGCAGCCCCAGCATCACCGGCACGGTCGCGACGAAGACCTCGTACTGCCAGAGCAGGATCCAGGCGGTGTTGAGGGACCCCGGTCAGCGCGGGCAGGAACCCCAGCGAGCGCAGCACCCGGTCCTCGCGGTTGCGCGGCAGCGCCTGCCAGATCGTGAACGCGCCGAGCAGGACGTAGATCAGGCCCCAGATCGCGAACACGTAGCCGGCCGGGATGACGTAGACGCGGACGCGGTCGCTGATCTCGGCCGTCGTGAGGCCGTTGATCGGCAGGGAGTTGGCGGCGATGTTCGAGACCATGACGGCCAGGAACGACAGGATCGTCGCGACCTGGCGGGGGTGTCGGAGCGCATCGGTACCTCTCGGGAAGGACGTCTCGCCCTTTCGTTCGGACGAGAGGTCGCCGCGGATCGGTGGCCGGCGGGCGCCCCGGTCAGTCCCAGCGGAACTTGCGGGCGGCCAGGACCGCGAACAGCACGGCCCAGCCCGCGAGCAGGATCAGCGGCTCCGCGGCGTCCCCGGGCGCGCCCAGGCCGATCTTCAGGACGCTCGTCAGCGTCGCGGGCGGCAGGTCTGACGCGAGCGCCGCGACGGGGCCCGGCAGGCGGTCCAGCGGCACGACGATCCCGCCCAGCACGAGGGAGAGCAGGAACAGGAGGTTGGCGAGGGCGAGCGTCGCCTCGGCGCGCAGGGTCCCGGCCATCAGCAGCCCGAGGCCCGCGAACGCGACCGTCCCCAGCAGCAGCCCAGCGGCCACCAGCGGCAGCGACGCGTTCGGACCCGCGGTCCAGCCCAGCAGGAGCGCGATGCCGACCAGGAGCACGACCTGCACGGCCTCGACCACGATGATGGCCGCGGTCTTGGACGCCACGAGCACCGACGACCCCGCAGGCGAGCCGCCGAGCCGCTTGATGACGCCGTAGGAGCGCTCGAACCCGGTTGCGATCGCGAGCGAGACCATCGCAGCCGCGATGACGGCCAGCGCCATCGAGCCCGGCAGCATGCGGTCGACTGGCGTCCCCGCGGCCGTGCCGCCACTCAGGTCGAACGCGCTGAACACGAGCAGCACGCCCGCCGGGATGACGAACGTGATGAGCAGGCCCTCGCCGCGCCGCGCCGCGAGCCTGAGCTCGTTGGCGGCGAGGGCCATGGCCATGCGGACCCACGACGCGGGTGCCGCCGGCGCGCCGGTGCCCAGGACACGGCCAGTGTCGCTCACGAGGCGCCCTCCGCCTCGGCGGCCACGTCCGCGCCCACGAGCTCGAGGTAGCGCTCCTCGAGGCTCGCCGCCCCCAGGCGCAGCTCAGTGATCAGCAGCCCGCGCTCCGCGCACCACGTCGCCAGGGCGGCCACGAGCCGTGGATCCGGGCTGCCGACGAGCCCGCTGAGCTCGTAGTGGGCGCCGGCGCCCGCGGGGACGAGCGTCGCACCGTTGCCGGGCGCGATCGCGGCGGCCAGGGCCGGCCCGTCCTCGATGCCCAGCGCGGCGGACAGCCGGAACCGCACCCGCGGGGCGCCCGCCCCGGTGAGCTCCGCCGGGGTGCCGTAGGCCACCACGCGGCCCCGGTCCAGCACCGCCACGTGGTCCGCGAGACGCTCCACGTCGCCCAGCTCGTGGGTCGTGAGGAGGATCGTGGTCCCGGCGGCACGCAGCGCCGCGATTCGTTCGCGGGTCGCCTGCTTGGCTGCGGGGTCCATGCCGGCCGTGGGCTCGTCGAGGACCAGGAGCTCGGGTCGCCCGAGGAGCGCGACCGCGAGGCCCAGGCGCTGCTTCTCGCCACCCGAGAGCCGGCGGTAACGGGTCGTCGCGGCGCGGCCGAGGTCCACGGCTTCCAGGAGCGCGTCAGGGTCCTCAGGGTCGCGGAAGAGCCTTGCGTACAGGCGCAGGACCTCGCGGGGCGTCGACCGGTTGTCGATGCCGCCCTCCTGGAGCATCAGCCCCAGGCGCGGTCGGAGCGCCCGGCCGTCCTTCGCCGGGTCGAGATCGAGCACCCGCACGGAGCCGCCGTCGACGCGCCGGTAACCCTCGATGATCTCCACGGTGGTTGTCTTGCCGGCGCCGTTGGGGCCAAGGAGCGCGAACAGCTCGCCGCGGCGCACCTCGAACGAGACGTCCTCGAGGACCGGGCGGCGGCCATAGGCCTTGCGGATCCCCTCCGCGCGGACGGCGGCCGCGGTCGTCGGGGCCGTCACGGCTTGATCTTGGCGTACTGGGTGTCGAAGTCCTCGGGCCGGACCTGGCCGATCTGGATCGCCCGGAGCACGCCGTCCTTGTCGATGAAGTACGTCTGCGGCGGTGCGGCCACCCGGTACGCCTTGGCGAGCGCATCGCCCGGGTCATCGAGGGTGGGCCAGGCGGCGCCGAACTCGGCCAGGAACTGCTGGGCGAGCTGCGGCTCGTCCTTGTAGAGCACGCCGATCACCTGCAGCCCGTCCGCGGGTCCCAGCGCCTTGAGCCGCTCGGCGAACAGGGGGAACTCGTCGCGACATGGGACGCACCACGAGGCCCAGAAGTTGACGATGACCGGCTTGCCGCGTAGCGCCGCGAGGTCCACCGCGGACCCGTCGAGGGCCGTGCCGGTGAGCGCCGGGGCGGGCTGCCCGGTGCGGGCCTCCGCGGGTGCGGAACCGCCGCAGGCCGCCGCGGTGAACACGACGACGGCGGCCAGCGCCAGGAGCGTGGAGCGGGTGACGGGGCGGATGGGGCGTGCCTCGACGGGGCCGTCGGGCGGGCTACTGGGCCGTGACGGTCCCCTGCATGTTGGGGTGCACCGTGCAGACGAACGTGTACTGCCCGGCGGGGATTGCGGGCACATCGTAGACCACGACCGCCGCCCCCGTGAGCAGCGGGGTCTTGAAAGTCTCGGCGCCGCCGGCGTCCTTGATCACGATGTCGTGGGGCGTGCCCTTGTCCTGGTTGTCGAACGCCAGCGTGAAGGGCTTGCCGGCCGGGATCGTGACCGATGTCTCGACCCAGGCGATGCCCGAGGCGGTGATCACGACGTCCGCCTTGGGGGCCTCGCTGGGGGCCACCGAGGCCACCGCACCGCCGCCGGGCGCGGCGCTCGCCGCCGGGCCACCGCTCGCCGTGGCGCCGCCGGTGCCGGTGCCGGTGTCGGGCACGATCTTCGCCGTCAGCAGGATGGCCAGCACGACGATGATCGCGAGGGCCGCGAAGGTCGCCTTGGGCCAGGCAGGCGCGCCGCCGAGGTCCAGGTGGCCGGTCCGGTCCGCGTGCTCGACCGCGACGTACTCGCGCCGGGCGTCCCACAGCCAGCCGAGCAACCCGATGACCAGGGCCACCAGCCCCATGACCAGCGCCCAGCCTCCGATGACCATGCCCGCGACGAGGACCGTGGCGCCAATGGCGACCAGCAGCGGCCGGAAGGACGGCGGCGGGATGTGGACGCCCTCGGGCGGGGTGCCCGTCGGGGCCGGCAGGGCGCCCACGGTCGACTGGGCACCCGCGACGGACGGCATGTGATCGTAGTTGCGCATCTCCTCGCGGCCCCAGTAGAGGAGGGTGATGGCGAGGATCACCCCGCCGACCGGCAGCCAGATGCCGCCCGTCACCATGCCGAAGACCGTGAAGAACGCGCCCACGGCCGCGAGCAGCGGCGCGAAGGACGGGCCCGGCATGTGGATGCCGGCCGGGGTCACCGGCGGCAGGCGGCGCTTGCCGCGCCGCGTGGGACCCGCGGTGGCGAACCGGAAGGTCGTCCAGGTGACGTACAGGAACACGATCGCCGCGAGCCCGATCGGGATCAGCTTGACCAGCGCGCCCCAGTCGGGGACGACGAACTGCTCGCTGAACGTGATGAGATCGGACCAGAGCTCCTCGATCATCGCGACAGGGTCAGCTCTTCTGGAGACCGGCGAACAGGACGTAGACCATGAGGCCCGTGGCAGCGCCCAGTGCGAGCAGCATCGTGAGCCCGGCGTAGTCCACCGTGCCGCCCAGGACGGTGGGGGCGACGACGTACAGGATCGCGATCAGCGGGAAGACCAGGCCCACGAGGGCCGCGCGCTTGGGGTTCATCCGTGGCTCCCTTCCGCGCTACAGCAGGTACAGGATCGAGAAGAGCATGATCCAGACGACGTCCACGAAGTGCCAGTAGATCGACGTCGCCTCGACCATGTCATGGTGCTTGGCCGAGAACTGCCCGGCCATCCCACGGTACGCCACGACGCCCAGCATCAGCACGCCGCCGAAGACATGGGCGCCGTGGAAGCCGGTCATCGTGAAGTACGTGGTGCCGAACGTGGTGGCCCCCATCGTGAGGCCCTCGCTGATCAGGACGCTGTAATCGTAGGCCTGCAGGAGCAGGAAGAGCACGCCCAGGCTCAGCGTCACGGCGAAGTTGCGGATGAACCCGGTCCGGTCGCCGCGCTTGATCGCGTTGAGGCCCAGCTGGCAGGTCACGGACGACAGGACCAGGACGATCGTGGCCGGGAGGATCAGGTTGAGCGCCCCGGTGTGGGTGGTCAGCTTGAACGGGTCCAGGAGCTCCGCGTACGCGGTCGGCGGCCAGCGGTGGAGGCCGTCGATGTCGATGAAGTTGGCGCGGATCGAGAAGTAGGCCGCGAACAGGCCGGCGAAGAACATGATCTCGCTGGCGATGAACAGCAGCATCCCGAGGACCGGGTTCCCGATCCCCCCGGAGCCGTGCGCCTCGGCGGCGTGGCTCTCGGCATGCACCGTGAGGGCGGTGGCGTCGGCAGTCATCGTCGTCCTCCGCTCAGTGGGCCGACGTCCGGCCGTGCCGGGCGTCGAAGACCGGCCGCTCGGAGCGGATCTCGGGCAGGTGGTCGAAGTTGTAGGGCGGCGGCGGGGACGAGGTCGCCCACTCGAGCGTGTTGGCCTCCCACGGGTCGTCGCCGGCGATCTTGCCGTTGCGCAGCGAGACCAGGACGTTCCAGAAGAACGGCAGCAGGCTGAACGCGATGGTGAAGCCGCCGATCGTGGCCGCGAGGTTGAGCTCGCTCCAGCCGGCGCTCGAGGCGTAGTCCGCGATGCGCCGCGGCATGCCCGCGAGGCCCAGCTGGTGCATCGGGAAGAAGGTCAGGTTGAAGCCGATGAACATGATCAGGAACTGGAGCTTGCCCAGGCCCTCGTCCAGCATTCGGCCGGTCATCTTGGGGAACCAGTAGTAGATGCCCCCGAAGATCGCGAACACCGAGCCGCCGAACAGGACGTAGTGGATGTGGGCCACGACCCAGTACGTGTCGTGGATGGCGAAGTCCACCGGCACGGCCGCGGAGAACGCGCCATTGATGCCGCCGATGAGGAACATTGTGAGGAAGCCCACGGCGTACAGCAGGGGCGTGCTGAACGTCAGCTGGCCGCGCCACAGCGTCGCGATCCAGTTGAACATCTTCACGCCGGTCGGCACCGCGATCAGGAACGTCATGAGCGAGAAGAAGGGCAGGAACACCGAGCCCGTCGTGAACATGTGGTGCGCCCAGACGGAGAAGCCCAGGGCGCCGATGGTCACCGTGGCGAACACGAACGCCTTGTATCCGAACAGCGGCTTGCGGGAGAAGACGGGCAGGATCTCGCTGATGATCCCCATCGCCGGCAGGATCATGATGTAGACCGCTGGGTGGGAGTAGAACCAGAACACGTTCTGGTACAGCACGGCGTTGCCGCCGTTGGCGGGATCGAAGAAGTGGCCGCCGTAGTTGCGGTCGATGAACAGCATCACGAGGGCGCTGGTCAGGACCGGCGTCGCCATCAGCACGAGGACGCTGGTCACCAGCACGGTCCACACCAGGATCGGCATCCGGAACAGGGTCATGCCCGGGGCGCGCATCTTGAAGATCGTGACCATGAAGTTGATCGCGCCCAGGATGGAGCTCGTCCCGATCAGGGTCAGGCCCATGATCCAGAGGTCCGTGCCGGTGCCGTTGAACTGCGCCCCGGAGAGCGGCGGGTATTCGGTCCAGCCGCTGGCGGCCGCGCCACCGGAGACGAAGAAGCCCGAGCCCATCAGCGCGCCGCCCAGCGGCAGCAGCCAGAAGGAGAGGGCGTTGATGCGCGGGAAGGCCATGTCCGGGGCGCCGATCTGGAGCGGGACGGCGTAGTTGCCGAAGCCCGCCAGGATCGGGATCACGAACAGGAACAGCATGAAGCTGGCGTGCATCGTGAACGCCTGGTTGTAGAACGCCTCGTTCACGAACTGCAGCCCGGGCTGGGCCAGCTCGGCACGGACGACGAGCGCGAGGATGCCGCCTATCACAAAGAACAGGATCGAGTTGATCAGGTACATGATCCCGATCTTCTTGTGATCGGTGGTCGTGAGCCATTCGTAGAGGCCGCTCCGCACGGCGGGCGCGGCGGGGTTGAGGGTCGTGGTGGCCATCCCAGCTGCTCCCTTACTGGACCGTGAGGGTGCCGGTCATGTTCGGGTGGACCGTGCATGTGAAGGGGTAGGTGCCGGCCTTGAGGGCGGGCACGCTGTAGGTGGCGTCCTTGCCGCCATCGACGAGATCGCCCTTGAAGACCTCGGCGCCCGACGCGTCCGTGATGTGGATGTTGTGGAACACGCTCGCGGCATCGTTGTTCGTGAAGTGGATCGTGAACGGCGTGTCCGCGGGGGCGGTCAGGGCCGGCGTCGTGAACTCGACATTCAGCGCCGACGCCTCGACCACGGTCGCGCCAGCGGCGGCCGAGGGCTGCGGGGCGGGTGTGGCGTTGGCCTTGGCGATCGCGGCGGCGAGCCAGGCGTCGAAGTCCGCCTTGGTCTTGGCGTGGACCTCGAACAGCATGGAGCCATGGAAGGCGCCGCAGAGCTCGGCGCACTGGCCGCGATAGGTGCCCGGCTCGTCAACGGTGAAGTCGAACGTGTTGAGCTTCCCCGGCACGACGTCCCGCTTGAACAGGAACTTCGGGACGTAGAACGCGTGGATCACGTCGGGGCTGGTCAGGGAGATATGGACCGGCTCGCCGACCGGCAGCACCAGGCCGCCGTCCTCGCCCACGGGCAGCGCCTGGCTGAAGATCACCTTGGCGTCCGGCCCGTCGGCCCGATCGAGGTAGTCGAAGCGCCACTGGAAGCGCGCCGCGACCACCCGGACGTTCACGTTGCTGGGCGTCTTGGCCTCGACCGTGTTGAGCGTCTGCCACGTCATCACGAACAGGAACAGGACGATCGCGGTGGGGATCGCGGTCCAGATGACCTCGACGAGGTTGTTGCCGTGGGTCTGGGCCGGGAGCGTGTCGTCGCCGGGCTTGCGTCGGTACCGGAAGATCGTGTACACGATCATCGCCTCGACGATCACGAAGATGACGGCGCCGATGGCGAACACGATGTCGTACAGCTGCCGGGTGGCCCGGGCGCGGTCCGTGACCGGGGTCGCGCCGCCCACCGGGAAGAAGCTCTCCAGGGCCCGCTGCGGCGTGATCCCCGCCGCGGCCAGCACGGCGACCGTGATCGCAACGACCACGACGATGATCAGTCCGGCCAGGAGGGCGCCGGACCCCGTCCTGGGCCGGGAGGGCATCGACATCGCGTTCCTCGAAGAGTGGCTCGACCGGGCATGGCGAGCCGGGGTGAATGCGAGAGGCTGTCCGGGGACGCGCGCCGACCCAACTGGGGGCGCCGGACGGGCGCCATCATACCCGAAGGTCACACGAATGGGGGGCCATTCGGAGACGAAGACCCGGCCATTTGTCACACGCGCGCTCGCGGCGGGATTCGGGCGAGAATGAGCGGGTGACCGCACACGCACGACGCAACCGCCTGGTCCGCCGCCCGATCCGCCTCCCCGTGGCCCGCGTCGCGGGCGTCGCGGGCGTCGTTCTCGGGGCCGTGTGGCCGGGCCTGGCACCCGCGGCCCTCGCCCATGGGGGCACCGTCCCCGAGGTCCCGCCGGACCCCGCGAACCTGGCGTTCGGCTGGTCCGGCGACCCGCTGGTGTGGCTGCCCGCGATCGTCGCGCTGGTCCTGTGGTGGGCCGCGGTGCGGTCCGTGAACCGGGCGCACCCCGCGACCCCGGTCCCGCGCTCCCGGAGCGTCGCCTGGGCCGCCGGCGTCCTGCTGGTCCTGGTGGCGCTCGACTCTGGCATCGAGCGCTACGACACGACCCTGTTCTGGGTCCACATGATCCAGCACCTGCTGCTGACCCTGGTCGCGCCGGTGCTGCTCCTGGCCGCCGGGCCCATCACGCTGCTGCTCCGCGCGGCGTCGGCGGAGACGCGGCGGCGCTGGATCCTGCCGATCCTGCACGCGCGGGTCCTGCGCTTCCTGTCCCACCCCGTGGTGGCCTGGCTGCTGTTCGCGGGCGTGATGTGGGCGAGCCACTTCTCGCCGCTCTTCGACGCGGCGCTTGAGGACGAGTGGCTCCACCGCCTGGAGCACGCCCTGTTCATCGGGTCCGCGCTGCTGTTCTGGTGGCCGGTCGTGGGACCCGACCCGTCGCCCTGGCCGATGAAGCCGGCCGCGAAGGTGCTGTACGTGGGCCTCCAGATGCCCCAGAACACGTTCCTCGCCCTGGCGGTCTACGCGTCGTCGGTGCCGCTCTACCAGCACTACGTGACGACCGTGCGTGCGTGGGGGCCCACGCCGCTCGAGGACCAGCAGATGGCGGGCGGGATCATGTGGGTGGGCGGCGACCTCGCGTTCCTGACCGTGGTGATCCTGCTGGTGCTCGCCTGGATGCGGGCCGACGAACGGCAGAGCGTTGGCGAGGACCGGCGGCTCGAGGGCGAGCGCGCGGCCATCCGCGAGCGCGAGGTGCGGCTGGCGGCCAGGCGCGCGGCCGAGGCGGCGGCGCACGAGGGCGGGGGATCGGGCGCGAGCTGACCCGGGAGCCCTGCGTCTCCGTCTCCGGCGGCTACCCCTCCGGCGGGATCGGTGCCTCGAGGTAGGCCAGGTAACGGTCCGGGTCGACGTTGCCCCCGGAAACCACGCCCACGATCGGGCCGTCCAGGCCCGCGAGGCCTGCCTCGGCCGCGTGGAAGCGCATCGCCGCCACGGGCAGGGCCCCGGACGGCTCCACGACGAGGCGCGCCTCCTCGGCCGCGAGCCGGACGGCCGCCGCGATCTCCGCCTCGCTGACGGTCACCACGGCGTCGAGCTGCGTGGAGAGGTGGGCGAAGTTGAGCCGCCCGAGCGCCTGTGTCCGCGTCCCGTCCGCGATCGTCCGGCTCACGAGCTCCGCCGGCCAGGCGACGATCCGGCCCGCCGCCAGGGAGTCCCGCGCGTCGGCGGCCAGCTCCGGCTCCACGCCGATCAGCCGTGCCCCCGGCACGAGCGCCCGGATCGCCGCAGCAACCCCGCTCGCGAGCCCGCCGCCGCCGATGGGGACCAGCACGGCCGCCACGTCCGGCATGTCCTCGGCGATCTCCAGGCCCGCCGTGCCCTGCCCGGCCACGATCCGGGGGTCATCGTAGGGCGGGATGATGGCGAGCCCGCGGGCCGCCGCGATCTCCTCCGCGACCCGCCGCCGCTCCTCGGACGCCGTGCCCACGATGACGACCTCGGCGCCGTCGGCCTCGACGCGAGCCCGCTTGATCGCCGGCGAATCGGAGGGCATGACGATCACGGCCGGGACGCCGAACAGCCGCGCCGCCCGCGCGACCCCCTGCGCGTGGTTGCCGCTGGAGTAGGTGATCAGGCCCCGGCTCCGTTCCTCCGGGGTCAGCGCCGCGGCCGCGACGTACGCGCCGCGCAGCTTGAAGGCGCCGATGGGCTGGAGGGACTCGGCCTTGAGCCAGTGGTTGCGCTCGGGCCGCCCGAACGGGACCAGCGGCGTCCGGACCGCGATCCCGCGCAGGACCGCCGCGGCGGCGCGGATGTCGGCGAGCGTGACCAGGGTCGGGGCGGGACGCTCGTCACTCACCGGCGGCGGGGCGTCGTGCGCGAGCAATCGATGCACAGCGCCGTCCAGGGCAGGGCCTCGAGGCGCTCGGGCGGGATGGGCGCATGACAGGCGGTGCACTGGCCGTAGGTCCCGGCGTCCAGGCGGCCCAGGGCCGCGTCGATCGCGGCCAGGTGCTGCTCGTTGTGGTCCCGCAGCGCGAGGTCCCGCTGCTGCTCGAAGACGTGGCTGGCGGCCGCGGCCTGCGAGCCGTACGTCATCTGGCCCGGAGCCTCGACCTCGGTCTCCTTGAGCTCCACGAGCACGCGGGCGCGCTCCGCGAGGAGGGCCTCACGCGAGTCGATGGGGGTCTGCGGCGCGTCCATGGTCCCCGATCCTACCCCCGGCGCGTGGGCGCGCGGGAAGGGCCGTTCGGCCGATGGGGGTCCCGAGCGGCTCGGAGCGTGCCGCATAAGTGGCAGATAAGTGGCGTCGGCGACACTGCCTCCCCCAGCCGCCGGTCGACGGCACCCTTCAGGGCCGGCGGGGCTGGGCGCACGTGCCCGCGGTGTGCGGGAAGGAGGACCAGGTGCTCTCGCATGTCCGGCGGGCCATGTCGCTCGCCATCGCCGCGGCCGCGGCTGCAATCCCGATCCTGGTGCTTGTCGTCGATGGGGCCAAGCGATGGCACGCGTGAGCCCCGCCGACGCCGGGGCGTGCTGCCACGGCCGCCGCTGGTAGGGCCCCGGCCGGACCGGCTACCGGGCGGCGCCCTCGCCGTGCGTGAGGCGCGTCGCCAGGTGGACGGGGATGATCGACAGCAGGAGCACCAGCACGGCCGCGACGTTCACGAGCGGCAGCTGGCTGGGGCGGGAGTCGTCCGAGAAGATCCAGATCGGGAGCGTCTCGATCCCGGGCCCGGCGGCGAAGTCGGCGACGATGATCTCGTCGAACGACAGGGCGAAGGCGGGCAACGCCCCCGCGACGAGCGCCGTGCGGACCGCGGGCAGCGTCACGCGTCGGAACGTCCGGAAGGAGCCCGCCCCGAGGTCCGCCGACGCCTCCTCGAAGGTCGCCGGGGTCCGGCGCAGCCGCGCGAGGACGTTGTTGTCGATCGTCACGATGCAGAAGGTCGCGTGGCCCACGATGATCGTGAACAGGCCCAGCTCGATCCCGATGGCCCGGAACGCCGTGTTGAGCGCGATGCCCGTCACGATCCCCGGCAGGGCGCCGATCGGCCAGGTCGCGACGGTGCTCGCGTTGAAGGCGTATCTGGGACAGCCGCACACGGCCGATGGGCCTCCGCCGGCACCCCGACGGGGACCTCCCGCATCATGGGGGCATGCAGCGTCCGTCTCACCCCCGTCGCGTCCCCTTGCTCGTGGCCGCCCTAATCGCGCTCGCCGCCGCCCTCGCCGGCTGCGACGCGGGGGCCCCGGCGAACACGCCACAGATCACCCCGGGCACGGCCGGCGCACCGCGCGACGTCAACATCGTCATGCGCGACTACGCATACGTGCCGTCGATCGTGGACCTGCATCCGGGCGAGACCGTGGTCTTCCACGTGATCAACGGCGGTCTCGTCGTTCACGAGGCGGTCCTGGGCGACATCGATCAGCAGATGGCCTGGGAGGCGGCCGAGGCGGCCGTCGCGGACCACCCACCCGGCCCGACGCCGAACGTGCCCGATCCCGCCGGCTTCGACGGCGTGCGGATCGTCGCCGACTCCGGCCAGCGCCTGGACGTGTCCTGGACCGTCCCGCCCGACGCCGCGACCGCGCCCGGCGGCTGGTTCGTGGGCTGCCACATCCCGGGGCACTGGGCCAGGGGGATGGTGGTCCCGGTGCGCTTCGTGGACGACGCCGGCGTCCCCCTGGCGTCCACCTCGCCCGGGCCGACCGCGGCGCCGTAGGGGCCGCGGGCCGGCGTCGCCGGTTGCTTCGAGGCGAGGCCTGGAGTCGATTCTCCGGCCGTTGGCTCCGCAGTGTGGTGCCTGACGCCGTGCCCGGGATGCCTCCCTGATGGTAGTCTCCGTGGAGCCATAACTTGCGGCTCGCCCCGCCACCAGGAGTCCTTCCAATGACGTACGTCATCGCTGAGCCCTGTGTCGACGTGATGGACACGGCGTGCGTGTCCGTGTGCCCGGTGGACTGCATCCACCTGACCGAGGGCACGGATCGGATGCTCTACATCGATCCCAACGAGTGCATCGACTGCGGCGCCTGCGAGCCCGAGTGCCCGGTGAACGCGATCTTCCCCGAGGAGAGCCTGCCGCCCGAGTGGTCCGCCTACACGGCGATCAATGCCCAGTGGTTCACCTCTCCAGCGGATGCCCGCGCCGCCCTGGACGCCCTCAAGCCGGCCTGAGGCCACACACCGGGGCGACCGCCCGCGCGGTCGCCCACCCGGTCGGGACGGCCCGACCGGCGATCCGCTCCGACGGCCCCGTCCGCGCGACGGGGTCGTTCGCGTGTCCGGGCCCCCGGGGGCGCGCCACGTAGACTGGGCGCGTGCGCATCGTCTCCCTCCTGCCCGCCGCCACCGAGATCGTCCTGGCCCTGGGCCTGGGCGAGGAGCTGTCCGGCGTCACCCACCGCTGCGAGGTCTCGCCCACGGCCGGGGATCCCCTGGTCGTGACACGTCCCGGCCCGACCGGCACGGGCGATGTGCTCGACGAGGCCCCCCTGCGGGAGGCGGCCCCCGACCTTGTGATCGCGGGCGACGGCGAGGACGGCCTCGTCGGGGCCCGGGCCATCGAGGCGTGGTACGCCGCTGCCGCCGACACTGTTTCCGCCCCTGACGCCACCCCCGACGCCGCTGTCGCCGCCGCCGCCGAACCCAGCTTCCTGACCCTCGCGCCCTCGACGGTGGAGGGTGTGCTCAACGGGATCGTCGCTGTCGGCGCGATGACCGAGGCGGAGGACGAGGCGCTCGAGGTGGTCGAGGGGTTCCGGGAGCGCCTCAAGGGCCTCGAGGAGATCGTCGTCGGGCGCCGCGATCACGGCTTTCAGCCGCCGCGGGTCGTCCTGCTGGGAGCCGTGGACCCGCCCCGCGGCGTGGGTCGCTGGATCCCGGACATGGTCCGGCTCGCGGGTGGTTGGGAGCTGCTGGGACAGCCGGGCGAGCGTGCCGCGGCCACGAGCTGGGCGGCCGTCCGGGACATGGATCCCGAGGTGCTCGTCCTGCTCCCCGGCGGCCTGCCGCTCCGCGAGGCGGTCCGGGTCTGGGAGGCGCTGCCGCGACCCGAGGGCTGGGCCGATCTGCGCGCCGTCCGCGACGACCGCGTGTTCGTGGTCGATGGTGGCTGTTTCGTGCTCGCCGGCCCCGGGGTGATCGACGGGATCGAGGTCCTCGCGGAGCTGATCGACCCGGCCGCGTTCGATGGCATGTCGCCGCCGGCCACCTGGACGCGGACGTCCTGACCCGCCGCCGCCGCCGCCGATGAGCTTCCGCGCGACCTTCGACTGCCTGTGGTGCGGGACGGCCTGGACAACGCAGGGCCCCAACGACCTCGAGGGCTGGGCCCTCCTGTGCCCGACGTGCCTCGGCAGGGCGGGCAGCAACCCGTTCCTGCGGGGCCGCCTCCGCCGGGCCCTGGGACAGCGGGTCGCCGCGGCCCGGGCGGCGACCGTCGCGGAGATGGCTGTCGAGCACCACCCGGGCGCCCGCGAGAGGCCGGGGCCCGTCCGCGCGCCCGCCGTCGACCGCCCGGCCCCGCCCGCCTGTCCGGCCTTCCCCGACGACTGGTTCCTGCGCCGCGGCCTCTTCGAGCGCGGCGCCCTCCACGACGCCGCCTGGGCCGCCGAGCTCGACATGGTCACGCGCTGGCTCGACGGCCTCCCGCTCCGGGGCCGCATCGTGGAGCCGGCCGCCGGCGTGGGCTTCTTCTCCCCGCTCCTCGCCGAGAAGGGGGAGCTGTCCGCCTTCGACGCCGATCCCGCGGCCCTGGACCGGGCCCGCGAGCGGCTCCTGGCCCACCGCCTGCGGGCGCACCTGCACGTCGCGGACCCGTTCGCCCGCCCGGACGCCCGCGGTCCTGACCTCGGCGACGATGCCGATGTCGTCGTCGCCGCGTTCCTCCTGGGCCGCGTCCGCGGTGCCGGCCTGGACCTCGCGGCCGAATCGCTCCGGGCGCGGCTCGGGCCCGGCGGCCTCCTCGCCCTCGTCGAGCTCCGCCCGGACGCCGCCGGCGGGCCGCCGGCGGGGGTCGCGTGGACCTGGCACGACCCAGCGCTCGTGGAGGCCGCCCTGGGTCGCGCAGGGTTCGCCCGACCCGAGCTCACACCCACGGGCCGCTTCTTCATGACCGCGTCGGCCGTCGCCCGCTGAGCCGGGAGGCCCCACCCACGGTGGTATTCTCCGCGGCGATGTCGCCGCTCGCCGATCGCACGATCGCCACCGTCGGGTCCGGCGTCATGGCCGAGGCCATGATCGCGGGCCTGCTCCGCGGCGCCCTCGTGGCCCCGCAGCAGGTCGTGGCCAGTCACCCGCGCGCGGAGCGCCGGGCAGCGCTCGAGGCGACTCATGGGATCCGTGTCTGCGCCTCCAACGTCGAGGCCGTGGCGCAGGCGGACGTCATCATCCTCGCCGTCAAGCCCCAGATGCTCGCGAGGGTCGGCCGGGAGATCGGGCCGCACCTCCACCAGGGCCAGCTCGTGGTCTCCGTCCTGGCGGGCCCCACGACCAGCGCGCTCGTCGCCACGCTGGGCCACGACCAGGTCGTCCGGGCGATGCCGAACACGCCCGCCCGCATCGGCGCCGGCATGACCGTCTGGTACGCCACCCCGGCCACGACCGCCGACCAGCGGGCGCAGGCGAAGGCCCTGCTGTCCGCGCTCGGGGCGGAGCTGGAGGTCGAGGACGAGAAGTGGGTCGCGATGGCGACCGCCATCTCCGGCACCGGGCCCGCCTACGTGTTCCTCGTGATGGAGGCGCTGATCGACGCGGCCGTCCACCTCGGGTTCCCGCGCCACATCGCGCACGACCTCGTCATCGAGACGCTCGAGGGCAGCACGCGCTTCGCCAAGCAGTCCGGCGACCATCCCGCGGTGCTGCGCAACATGGTCACCTCGCCGGCCGGCACGAGCGCCGCCGCCATCCACGAGCTGGAGTCCGGGCGCCTGCGCACCGTCCTCTCGGAGGCCGTCTGGGCCGCGTTCCGCCGCACGGTGGAGCTGGGTGACCAGATGGAGGCCCAGCTGACCGCCGACGCGAAGGCGAAGGGCTAGTCAGCTCACGCCGGGCCCGTGGCTCAGCGGCGGCCGCTGCGGGTTCGCGGCCAGCGCCGCCTCCAGCTGCGCGATCTTGTCGAGGAGGGCCGTCAGCGCCTCGTCCTGGACCTTGAGATGGGACTGGATCTCCTCAGCCTCGTGGAAGGTCGCGTCCGCGTCCTGGTAGGTCATGTCCGCCCGCCGGTCGGAGGCCGATGCCAGGATGTTCTGGCCGACCATGATCACCGAGAGCATCACCAGTTGGATGAACGTCTGGCTGACCCACTGGATGAGCGGCAGCAGGCCGCCGGTCGCGAGCGCGTCCGGCAGCGCGACCAGGGCGAGCACCGCGAAGGCGTAGGCGCACCACATCGTGCCCACGATGCGGGTGAGCGCCACCGCGATCCGCCCGTTGAGCGTGGGCGGCGCGTCGGTCGTCCTCGCTGGGCCGATCGCCTTGCGCGCGGCGATGTGCGGGTGGCGGACGTGGTCGAATCGGATGGCCATGGCATCTCCGGGCGACGAGCATCCCACCGGCGGCGGGACCGCATGGCACGGAATCTACGGCCGAGCCTCCCTATCGGCCCAGCCGGCGGACGCTATCCTCGCCGCGATGGACATCAACCCGGCCTGCGCCGGCCGTCCCACGGCGCCCGACCCCGAGGAGCTCCGCCTCCTCACCGACCAGCTCACGCGGATGCGCGGGATGCTGTTCGGCTACTCCGAGCGGTTCTTCGAGCGGATCCGCACCTACCTCCTGGTCTGCCTCGCGCTGCTCGTGATCGCCGAGGCCCAGGTCTGGCCGGCCGCCGCGCTGGTCGTCCCGTTCCTCGTCCCGTTCGCGTTCCTCGAGACCGCCTACCTCTTCTACTACACGGTCTTCGCGCGGCGCCACGCGGAGTACCTCGAGCGCGCCATCAACGAGCGGTTCGGGCGGGACGTCCTCGTCGCCCACCGCCTGGAGGCCGCGTACTTCTACCCGCCGGACGCGCCCAAGGTGGCGGCCTTCTCGTTCGGGCGGCCGCGGGGCCTGATGTCCGTCATGACGGTGGGCTACACGGCTGGCGCGGTCCTCCTGTGGCTGGCCGGCATGGCGGGGACCCTGGGGCAGGTCTGGTCCGGCTCGCTCGACGTGCTGCACCTCGACGAGCTGCTCGTCCCCGGCGCGGCGATCCTGTGGACGCTCGCGATCGCCGGCCACCTCGCGTTCACGTTCCTGGCCCGCGAGGACGAGGCGCGGCTCGTCGCCGAGCTCGACCGCTCGTATGGCGCACCCGCCCGCCCCGGCGGCCCCGCCGCCCACTGACCTCCCCACCAGCCGAGGCCCCCATGTCCGCCAAGTCCACGGCCAGCGATGTCGCCGAGCGCGCCATGCGTTCGGCGCTCCTGACGCTCTCGCACCGCAAGTCGCTGGGCCGGATGGCCACCCGCGTGCCGATCACGCGGCCCATGGTCCGCCGGTTCATCTGCGCGGAGACGCTGGACGAGGCGCTGCCGGCGATCCGCCGCCTCCAGGACGAGGGCATGCGGACGACGGTGGACGTCCTCGGCGAGTCGGTGAGCGAGGAGGCCGACGCGCGCGCCGCCGCGGCGCGCTACCTGGCGGTGCTGGAAGCCCTCGCGGCGAACGGCCTCGAGCGCAACGTGTCGCTCAAGCCCACCCAGATGGGGCTGGCGATCGACCCGGGCCTGGCGCGCGAGACCATCGGTGGCATCGTGGCCCGGGCGATCGAGCTCGGGGCGTTCGTCCGCATCGACATGGAGGACCACACGACGACCGACCGGACGCTGGCCCTGTGGCGGGACGTGCGTCCCGACACGTGGCGCGACGGCGGCGCGGACGTGGGCGTCGTCATCCAGTCCGCGCTGCGCCGGAGCGACGACGACATCGAGGCGATCATCGCCGAGGGCGGTCGCGTCCGGCTGTGCAAGGGGGCGTACAAGGAGCCGGCGCGCGTCGCCTACGGCGACAAGGCCGAGGTCGACGCCGCGTACGAGCGCCAGATGCTCCGCCTCATGCGGGCCGGCCGCTACCCGGCGCTCGCGACCCACGACGTGCGCCTGATCAAGCGCGCGGTCATGGTGGCCAAGGCCGAGGGGATCAGGCGGGACGCCTTCGAGTTCCAGATGCTCTACGGCGTGCGCCGGGACATCCAGGAGCTGTTGGTGGGGGCGGGCTGGCGGGTCCGGACCTACGTGCCGTTCGGCAGCCAGTGGTACCCGTACTTCATGCGCCGCCTCGCCGAGCGACCGGCAAACGTGTCGTTCATCCTGCGCAACCTGTGGCGGGAGCGCGGCAGGAGCTGAGGGACGGACCGGCGCCGCGGGTTCCGGGGGGGGAATCCAAGAGCCGCCGGTTGGGCTCCGGCGGCTCAGGCCCGGCGGTGGGCACGAGTTGGGCGGCGACTACCAGCGCTTGGCGCCGTCGATGACGAACGCGAAGGCGGCCATCGTGCCGAGGAACATGATCGCGCGGTGCGCGAGGGCCTTCATCGTGGTCATATCCAGTTACCTATCTGATCCGGGCTGGTTGGGCGCTCGCCCTGAACGGAGCACGACCGTATCCGGTCCGCGACCGTCTTGGGCATGACCCATTCGTACTGATACCCCCCCCTGACGCACAGGGGCGAGTTGCCCGCGCGCACCGGGCCGTCAGGCGGGGATCGCCGGCACCCCGAACGAGAACGTGCTGCCCTCGCCGGGGTGCGACGCCACCACCAGGTCGCCGCCGTGGGCGCGCACGATCTGACGCGCGATCGGCAGCCCGAGGCCGGTCCCGCGCGGGCCGCCGGGGAGCGTGTCGAACGCCTGGCGGAACGGCTCGAAGATCCGCTCGAGGTCCGCCTCGGCGATGCCGTGCCCCGTGTTCGCCACGGCGACGCGCACCTGCCCGCCGTCCCGCGCCACGCCCACCGTCACCCGGCCGCCGGGGCTGAACTTGACGGCGTTCGACACCAGGTTGATCACGACCTGCACGAGACGTTCGGCGTCGCCGGTGACCTCCGACAGCCCGTCCGCGACCCGGGTCTCGAGCGCCACGCCGCCAACCTCGAACAGCGCGGCCGTCGCGCCGAGCGCCCGCCGGACCACGTCCTCGAGATGGAGGGGCGCCATCCGCCATTCGATCCGCCCGGCCTCGATCTTGGCCAGGTCGAGCAGGTCGTTGATGAGCCCGGTGAGCCGCTCGCCCTCCTCCACGATGATCGCGAGGTTGTCGCCCACCTGGCGCACCGCCCGGTCCACCCGGGGGTCGTCGCGGGCCACGACCGGAAACACCACCTCGTCGAGCCGCTTGCGGTTGAGCCGGGCGAACCCGACGACCGATGTCAGCGGCGTCCGCAGCTCGTGCGACACGTTGGCGAGGAACCGGCTCTTCGCCTCGTTGGCCAGCTCCGCCGCACCCCGCGCCTCCTGGGCCTCGGTCATCGCCGCGAGCAGGTCCCGGGTCCGCTCCGCCACCCGCGCCTCGAGGGCGCGGTTCTGGGCCTCGAGCTCCGCGCGGAGCCGCGCCGACTCGAGGCCACCGGCCAGCAGCGAGCCAACCGTGTAGAGGAGCGGCCCGTCGTCCGGGTCGAGCGGGCGGCCGTCGCGCGCGTCGGCGACCAGCAGCACGCCGACCACGCGGCCCTGGGTGACGAGCGGCGTGCCGACGAGCCCGGGCGACCCGAGGGCCGCGACCAGCCGGGTGTTGACCGGATCGCCGCCGGACGCGGCATCGTGGACGTGCAGCGGCCCGTCGGAGCGGGCGACGACGGCGGGCACGGCGGCCGGGGCATCGAGCGGGACGGCGAGGTCCGCCACCAGCATCCCGATGCCCGGCGGCCCCCCGGCCACGCAGAACCGCCCGATCACGCCCGCCGCCGGGTCCACCAGCCCGACCGCGCCCCGCTCGAACCCCAGCCGGCCGACGATCTCGGCGAGGCCCAGCTCCACGAGCCGTTCCGGATCGTGCGTCGACGCGAGCACGATGCCCAGCGCGTTGATCCCGGCGAGCTCGCCCAGGCGGCGGCGCAGGCTGTCCTCCAGCGCGGCGGAGCGGCCCGCGGCTGCCGACCGGCCCACCCGGGAGCCGGGCTCGGCGCGATCCGGCCGGAAGCTCAGCGCGCGCCCCCCTCACCGGGTCCCGCGCCCCTCGTGCCCGCGGCGCCCGCACGCACGCCCAGGGCGCGCCCGATCGCGGGCCCCGCCAGCGCGGCGATGGCCGTGACGACCTTGAGATCGGCCGAGCGGAATGGCCCGCCGGCGGC
>JBBSCF010000048.1:0-22650 GCA_038250545.1 Candidatus Limnocylindrales bacterium
GCTGGGTCGCGCCACCGGGCCTGCCGGCGGGCACGCGATCATCCACGCGACGACGCCCGCGCGGCGCAGCAGGCCAAGGCCGCGCGGGGTGACGGCGGGGATCGCCCCGACGGCCTGGGCACGCAGCGCCTCGTACGTGCGCTCCAACTCCGCGGGCGCTGCGGTGATGCTCACGGCGGCGGACGCCGCCCCCTTTTTCGCCGTTCCAGGGCCCGCTCGACGCTGCGCCGAGGGACGCTGATCCCGAACCGCTCCGCGGCGATCCGGGCGAGGTCCGCCGAGTTCAGCGCGGGGTCGCCGGCGAGACTGGCCTCGAGCGCCTCGACGATCGGCACGGAGAGCTTGTGGGCCCGCCGCGGTCCCGGCCGCTGGGGCACCAGACCCGGCAGGCCACCTTCCTCGAGCAGCGCCGCTGCCGCATAGAACCCCTGCCGCGAGAAGCCGAAGGCGGCCGCCGCGCTCGTCACCGGCTGGCCCTCCTGATGCGCCCGGCGCAGCATCTCGTACTTCACCTGGACCAGATCGCGGCGATCGAAGAAGGGGTTGGCCCCTCCGAAGGCCGGATCGGTCACCGCCTCCGGGCGCGGGTTCAACGCATGGTGGCGACGGAGCGCGGCGGTCTTGTCGTCTGCGGCATCCACCCGGGACCTCCTGACTATGTGTGATGTACATTATGCCGTCCTCGTCTGTCATGTCAACCCGATGCTTTTGGTCACAGACTGTTGTTACGCACGAGCCAGCCGCAGACTCATACCGATCAGCCACATCGTTCCTACTCCTGGGCGGCGTAATGAGCATGACGACTCCGGCATAATCTCAATGACGCCTCCGGTCGAGCTCTGCGAGCAGGGTGGCCAGGGCGAGGAGGTCCGCGACGCGGAAGCAGGTCCGTCCGGCGGCGAGCACGAGGAACGGATCCGGCCCCTCCACGTCGGTCCAGCGCGCCGGGAGCGAGCGCGCCCGATCGTGGCCGGGCTCGCGGAAGAAGACCCGGTGCTCACCCCAGGTGTGGGCGTATCCGACGAGGTCGAACGCCTGGCCGTTCAGGGGATGGAACGGGTGGGTGACGATGAACTGCCCCTCACCGTCCGCAACGCGAGCAGTCGAAGGCTCACGACAACGCGCACGCGGGACGGGCACCTGCTGTTCGTCGTCCAGAGCGAGCAACGCACCCGCTGGCTCCGCCGCCTGGGGTCCTGGCATGGCCCCGCGTCGCTCGGGTCGCGAGCGTGGGTTGTGCGCCTCGCCGACCTCTGCTCCGATGGACTCGACGCGCTGGCGGTGCCAATCGTCGGCGGGGAGACAGCCGTGCCGGTCCGTGGCCTCACCCGGGATCCCGCCTCCCGCGAGTGCGCTGCACCCGTCGGGTCGAGGGAGTGGACCGAGCTCCTTGGCTCGGGCGGCGGCGAGGACCTGAGCCGGTCACTGCGATGAGCTGCGCGGAGTTTCTCGGGCACCTCGAAATCCCACCGGACCCCCCCACTCCGCAGAGCTGAGCGAAGACGGCCCGGGGGCCCGGCGCATCGCGACCCCTGGTAGGCCGAACCGCCCACGGGCGGACACGCGCGAGGTGACCAACCACACCTGCTGAGCGCGGCGGACGCTGCATCCGGCCGTATCCGTGACTGTCCGAGCGGGAGTAGCGTCACTCCGACGCCTAAAGGACCATTCCGGTCCGGTCCCAGCTCCAGGGAGCAGCCCATGTCTGCCATCGACCGCATCCACGCGCGCGAGATCCTCGACTCGCGCGGCAACCCGACCGTCGAGGTCGACGTAACGCTCGATACCGGTGTCGTGGGACGCGCCGCCGTCCCGTCGGGAGCCTCCACCGGCAGCAACGAAGCCGTCGAGCTCCGGGACGGCGACAAGGCCCGCTTCGGCGGCAAGGGCGTCCTCAACGCCGTCGCCTTCGTGAACGGCGAGATTGCCGAGCAGCTCGAAGGCGAAGATGCCGAGGACCAGCGGGCGATCGACGAGGCGCTAATCGCCCTCGACGGCACACCCAACAAGGCCCGCTTCGGCGCCAACGCCATCCTCGGCGTGTCCCTGGCCTGCGCCAAGGCCAGCGCGAACGAGTACGGGCTGCCGCTCTACCGGTACCTGGGTGGCATCTCCAGCCGGACGCTGCCCCTGCCGATGTTCAACATCCTCAACGGCGGCCGGCACGCGGCGGACTCGACCGACTTCCAGGAGTTCATGGTGGCGCCGGTCGGCATGCCGACCTTCCACGAGGCCGTGCGGGCGGGTGCCGAGGTGTTCCACGCCCTGAGGGCCGAGCTCCACGAGAAGGGCTTCGCGACCGGCCAGGGCGACGAGGGTGGCTTCGCGCCGTCGCTCGCGACGAACCAGGCGGCGATCGAGACGATCCTGCGTGCCATCGAGCGGGCCGGCTACCGACCTGGCGAGGATGTGGCCATCGCCCTCGACCCGGCGGTCAGCGAGATCCTGGATCACGACGTGCCGGAGGATGCCGACGGCGAGCTGACCTACAAGCTGGCCAAGGAGGGACGGAGCCTCAAGACCTCGGAGCTCATCGACTTCTGGGCGGACTGGATCGATCGCTACCCGATCGTCATGCTGGAGGACGGCCTCGCGGAGAACGACTGGGCCGGCTGGGCCAAGCTCACCGCACGCCTTGGCGACAAGGTGCAGCTCGTCGGCGATGACATCTTCGTCACCAACCCCGAGTACCTCGCGCGTGGCCTCGAGGAGAAGAGCGCGAACGCGATCCTGATCAAGCTCAACCAGATCGGGACCCTGAGCGAGACGCTCGACGTCGTGCAGCGGGCCCGCGCGGCGGGCTGGGGCGCCGTCGTGAGCCACCGCAGCGGCGAGACCGAGGACACCACAATCGCCGACTTCGTGGTCGGCGCCGGGATCGCGCAGATCAAGACCGGGGCCCCGTCCCGCACCGAGCGCGTCGCCAAGTACAACCAGATGATGCGCATCGAGGAGGAGCTCGGCGCCGCCGCCCGGTTCGCCGGTCGCGCCGGCCTGCGCCTGGGGTAGCCCGGTCGCCCGCTCAGGACACGCCCGAGGACGCCGCGGTACTCACTGCGGCGTCCTCGAAGATCCGGTTGTACAGGTCCAGGCCGTGGCTGGTCGGCTGCGGCTCGCCGTCGATGACCCTGAAGGTCCGACGGCCGTCCGCCAGCCGTTCGGCGCGCAGAAACCGCGCGCCCGGCCGCTCGTCGGCGTAGAGACCGCTCGCCAGCTCGAACAGGTGGGTCACGAGGACGACCGTGACCCCGCCGTCGAGCAGGGCGGTGACCACCTGCCGGCCGATCTCCGACCCCTCCCGCTCGTTCGTCGAGGCGAACGACTCGTTGAGGAGGACGAGCCCGTCCGCCCCGACGTGATCGACCACCCAGCTCATGCGCCCGAGCTCCTCGTCGAGCTTCCCGCTCCGCAGGGTCGGGTCCTCCTCCCGTCGGAAGTGCGTGTAGATCCGGCGGCGGACGGGCGCCCGGAAGGCCCGCGCAGCCACAAACATGCCGCTCTGCATCATCACCTGCGCCAGTCCGACGCTCCGCAGGAACGTCGACTTGCCACCGCGGTTGGCCCCCGTGATGACGAGCAGGCCGGTCTGCCGCTCGGAGAGGTCGTTGCCGACCGGAGGTCCCGTCATCGCGAGGCACAAGGACGCGTCGGAGAGACCCGTTGCCGAGATCGCCCGCTCCGTTGGCGCCAGCGCCTCGGGACGGCACACGACCTGGCCGCGCTGCGCCAGGGCGCCGTGCAGGTTCAGGCACCCGATGTAGAACGCCAGCTCGGACCGGAGCTGGGTGAAGAAGCTCACGACGTGATCGGAAGACCGCGCGATCGCGTCGGCGGCCAGCGCCAGCCCGTGGTCGCGGAGGTCGCCCAGCATCCTCGAGCCCGCCTCGTCGCGGGGCGGGATCTCGTACACGTAGACGTTGGGCTGGCGCAGGCCCAGCCGCTCGCGCCAGCCGGGCTTCCGGACCCGCCGGCGGAGCACGTAGTCGATGGTGCGGCCACCCGGGCCCAGGGCCGCGGACACGGTCACCTCCTCCCGGCGCTTCAGCCGTTGCAGGTGCCCCTCGACCTCGTCCAGGAACGCGTCGTCGAGCTCGGTGACGAGCACGGCGAAAAGCCGGCGCATGCCCTCAGACCGGACGGTCGGGCCGTGCACCTCGGCGATCTCCCGGAGCCGGCGCATCGATGCGAGCAGCAGCTCCAGGATCTCGACCGAGCGCTGGACGAGCGGCGCCGCGAACTTCGTGCTCCAGCCCCATACGCGACGCTGCCGCTCGATGGCATCGACGGCGATGGCGTACAGCTCCCGGATCATGTCCGGCTCGGCGAGGCAGTCCTCGAGGATGTCCTGCCGGTAGGCGATCGCGATCGGGTCCCGCAGGCTGGCGAGGACCGTCACGCGGGCGACCTCACCGAGGAACCGGTCGCCCGCGGCCATGATGCGGAAGACACCATCGAGCCCCAGGTCCTGCACGAGCGCCCTGGAGCCGGCGGGCGCCTCGGCCTTGAGGTCCAGGTCGCGATCCGCGTAGAGGAGATGCACCTTCATCGGGCGATCCTCGAGCGGACCTGCTCGTACGCCAGCCCATGCTTCTCGGCGATCGCGTGGGCGTACGCGAGCCCATCCGCCGGGCGACGGGTGATTCTGAACGTGCGCCTGGCCGGCTGAGCGGGGTCGACGTTGCTGACCATGCTCACCGTCGTGGGTCCGAGCGACGCCAGCTCGTCGAGGAAGGTCACCGTCACGCACCAGGTGCCGCGGGCAGCGAGCTCCGCCAGCACCAGCCGGTTGATGGACGACTGGTCGCCGACGGTGGTCGAGCTGAACGTCTCGTTCATGACGACGAGGCTCCGCGACGTCACCTGATCCAGGATCCCGCGCATGCGCCGGAGGTCGTCCTCCAGCTTGCTCGCCAGGTCCTCGACCACCTCCTCCCGCTCGAAGAGGGTATGGATGCCGTCCACCAGTCCCAGGCGGACCGACGTTCCGGGCACGGGGAGGCCGATCGCCGCCAGGTGATGGAGCTGGCCGATCATGCGCGCGTAGGTCGTCTTGCCGCCCTGGTTGGGGCCGGTCACCACGATGATCCGCTCCCGGCCGTCGGCGGCGACGTCGTTGGTCACCACTCGCCCTTTGTCGCGGACCAGCCGGACGGCCAGGGCCGCATCGAAGATGGCCGTGCCCACGAGGGCCTGGGCATCCCGGGAGACCTCAGGGAGCGTGAACCCGAGCCCGCCCTGCCGCATCCGCCCCATGAACTCCAGGTAGCCCAGGTAGAACTGGGTCTCGCGATCGAAGCGGAGCATCACCGGATCGGCAAAGTCCGGGTGGCCCTGGGCGAACGCATGGAGGGCCGCGAACGGGCCCGGGAAGACCAGGGCGACCCGCTCCAGGACCGCGGCCTCGACGTGGTTGAGCTCGGGCGACTCGGGAAGCGCGAACCGGTACTCCCGGCCGGCTCCCTGCTTGAAGCGATCGAAGGTCGCGATGATCTCGGCCCCGAAGTCGGGCTCGTCGTCGATCGCCATCACGGCCACGCGACCTTGCCCGAAGCGCAGCCGGTACCGCACCCGGCCGAGCTCCTCCTCGACGCCGCGCGCCTCGGCCTGGAGGGCCGTGAATATCGCCGATTCGACATAGGTGGCCACGTAGTCCATGAGCCCGGCCAGCGCCCGCGACTTCGGGGATGCGTGGCGGAGCCCGCTAAGCAACGCCGTGACCGCCTCGCAGTATGCGGACGCGGCGGCGACGAACCAGCGCTCCTGCTCGTAGAGGTAGTGGGCCTTGGAACGCCGCCGGAGCCGCTCGCGGACCTCCGTCATGCCGGCCGCGAACGCGCGGACCACCGCGTGGCTGGCGGGCTCCTCGAGGTCACGGAACACCTCGTGGCGGTACTGGACGGTGTCCACGTCGGGCGCGAGCGCCCGGAAGAAGGGCGCGAGATCGTACTGCTCGCGGCCGGCAGTGACCGAGTTGACGATGTCGTCGAGATGGAGGTCGTGGAAGCAGGCTGGGTCCTGGCGCGACTCGAGGCCGGCTTCGCCCGGCCAGAGCACACCCGGAAATGGCGATGGGCGCTGGACCTCGGCGGTGTGATCGATGGTGTCCACGGAGCTGGCCTCCACGTTCGTCACGCAGAGACCATCAGCGGATCAGCACCGCGGGTCATCGGGCACCTCCGCCCGATCGGCGAGTCTCATCGCCGCCACGATCGTAGCCGATCAGGCTCGCAGCGTCGCGCGCAGCGCCCGATCGTCGAGGAGCAGGTCCAGGGCGTCGGCGATGGACGCGCATACGATGTCGGCCGCCGCGATGGCCGGGCCGGCCGCGCCCTCCGGGCCGATGACGGCGATGCCGAGGCGGGCTGCCCGGAGCAGCGCGACGTCGTTGCGGCCATTGCCGATGGCGGCCGTGCGCGCGGCCCCAAGGGCCGTGACGAGGCGCTCCTTGTCGGCGCCGTCCGTGATCACCTCGATCGCGAGCCCGATCCGTCGCCCAATGGCTTCGGCGGCCCCGAACGTGTCCGCCGTGGCAACGTGGACGTGGAGGTTCAGGGCGAGGCGTGCGAGCCGTTCGGCGACGCCGTCGAGCAGCCCGCCGCGGTTCGTGAGCGTCCCGTTCAGGTCGAGCACGAGGTGCTCGAGATGCATCTCACCATCGCCGGGGATGTCGATCCTGCGCGTCGTGGGTCACCTCCTCCCGGGGCCGTCGGGCCGCCCGTCGACGATCATGCGCCGTCTGCCGTGCGCCTGCGGATCGCCCGGACCAGCGCGGCCGCGACCTCGCCGAACGGCGCCGGGTATGCCAGGTGGCGCCCCGCCGGTCCGACGAGCTCCAGCCTGCCCGACAGCGGGGACAGGACGAGGCGGAGCGCATGGATCTCGGCGAGTGCGGTCCTCGTGATGTCGCCGGCTGCCACACAGATGACCTCGTCGCCCGCCAGCGACCACAGGACCGGCGTGCGCTGGCCCGGTCGCCGCGGGCTGTACAGCGTGGCCACCGCACCGGCCGGGACGCGGCCGAACAGCGATCGTGCCTCGGCCTCCTGTCCGAACGTTGCCGGCCGCGTCCAGTCGGGCTCGGCGGCCTCGACCGGGTGGGTCCGGCGCGGCAGGCGACCGTCGACGGGAGGGGCGAACCGGCCGGCCAGGCCCGCGGCCACCCGGGCTTCCGCCGCGTACTCCGCGGGCAGCACGATGGACGTCGTCCCCCTGCCCGTCGCGAGGACCATCCTCACGCCGCGCGACTCCACCCGGACCTCCACACCCGTGAGGCACTCGGCAGGGATGAGCTCAACGTCCACGCCCCAGTCCGAGAGGAACCGGTCGGGGTCCGCGTGATCGACCATCCAGGCGATTTGGCGGTCGGTCAGCACGAGGAGTGCGGCCCGCCGGTCGGCGCGGCGTGCGATGCGCTCGGCGAAGCCCAACGAGTTGATCGCTGGGCGCTCGATGGCGTAGAGCACGCGCTCATCCGGGTCGAGCAGTTGCCGCAGGCCCCGCAGGTACCGCGGCGGCAACCCGCCAAGCGTGTACTCGGACCGGGCGTGCGCGGTGGTGAAGCGCGCGTCCTCGATCGTGCCGAGCTGCGGCTCCCACGCGCGCCCGCCGACGATCCGCTCGGCGGCCCGGCGGGTGCGGTAGCGCCGGCGCCCCTCGGCGGCGATCCGGGTGGCGTCCGCGGCATCGATCCACGATCCGTCGCGGACGCCGGCGACCGTGCGCACCGCCGCCGGGATCGGGTCGGGAACGCCGTGCACGCGCCCAACGAGGATTGGCCCGCGGTCGTCCACGAGACCGCCGGTCCAGGTGACCCGTACGCGGCAGCCGGAGAAGGTCGATGTCGGCACCCCGAGGAGGACGCGGACGCCCCGCCCGGAGCCGTCGTCGCTGTCGACGACCTCCGCCCGGTCGAGGCCGAACCAGGGCCCGCGCGACCGGGCACGGGTCGCCATCAGATGCCGACCGCCCTCGACCGGCTCGAAGTCCAGGCCGGGCCCGAGGGGCTCCGTCACCTCGACGATCTCGGGCCGTGCGTGCAGCTCGTCCGTCATCGTCGGCGCAGCCAGCGGCCGCGGTCCGCCGCGCGTCCGCGTTCGGCAGGCGAGACATCGCGGCCGCCGTACCGCGCCAGCTCAAAGTCCGCGGCGAGCAGGCCGAGCCGCCATCCGGCCCGTGGCCCGACGCGGCGGGCATGCACCCGCGGCGATTCCTGGCTGGCCCTGCGCAGCTCGGGGTTGGTCTCGAGATGCTCGAGGACCCGAACGTAGGCCTCGATGACCGGGTCCGACTGCCCACGGCGCGACCGCCTGCGCACGCGCCACAGCGCAGGCAGCCCGAGGTGGGGCGCGGGCAGCTTGATATGCCGCTCCTCTCGTGGCCTCCTGGCTTCAGGAGCATCGCGCGGCGTGCCGCGCACCTTCCGCGCGACGAAGACCGTCGCCCCCGCCATGGCGAGCAGCAGCAGCGCCGACACCACCAGTGCGGGCACGCCCAGCCCGAGCGGGCCTGCCGGATCACCGGGCAACCCTGGACCCGGGGTGGGCGCCGGCGGACCACCGGCACCGATCCCGACCGTTCCGATCACCGTGCGGATGGCTGTGCCGCCGGCCTCCACGGCCGTGACCACCGGCGCGGCGAGGGCCCGCAGCGCACCGCCCACCGGTGCGCCGATCAGGAGGGCTGCCGGCACCGAGAGGATCCCGAGGCCAGCGACAACGCCGCCGAGCAGCAGCAGCCATGCGCGGTTCGAGGCCCAGTCGAGGCCGCTCTCGCGTCCGAGGGCATCGAGCCGCGTCAGGCCGACCGCCGCCAGCGACGCGGCCACGAACAGGAGGGTCGCGGGCAGCGCATCGGCGACGAACGCATCGTGGCGCGGCCCGGAGGACGCTGCGCCGAGGAGCCACGGCAGCGCGAGCGCCGGGAGCCCGAGGCGGAGCACCTGGGCCATGTGGACGTCGTCCTCGGCGGGATCGCCGTGGTGGGATCCCCGCCACACGGCCAGGGCAACGAGCGCCCCGGGTGCGATGCCGGACGTGACATTGGAACCCGTCATCGCAACGAGAAGGACGGCGATGCCGACCACGATGGGCAGCGCCCTGACGAGCCGCGGGCGATCCCAGCCGCGCGTCCGCACGAGACGCGCGAGGGCCACACCACAGGCAACCACGAGCGCGAACACCCACGGTCCGGCGGCGACGTTGGGGACGCCCGCCGTGGCAAGGAGCGCCGCGAGGACGGCGATCCACGCGCCCTCGGCAAGACATACCGATGCCGCCGGCAGGATGGCGACCAGACGACGGCTCACCCGATGATCTCCAGCACGCGGCTGCTGCGCCAGTCGGGCTCGAGCCGCGCGACCGACGAGGACAGGCCGAGGGCGCCCGCGCGCCGCCGGTGCGCGGTGGCGTCGGGTCCAAGTGACACGACCCGCAGCTCGTGACCGTTGGCCGCCACTCGCCGGCAGGTCCGCACCACCGACGCCGGATCGCGGCTGGTGACGACGATCACGAGACAGCCCGACGGCAGGCGGGCCGGCAGCGACCCGAGCAGCGCATCGAAGCCCACGGACGGCGTCTGGCTCACCCGCGCCAGCAGGTCACTGATGGCGGCGAGATGCGAGAGGCCGGCGCGCGGCGCGAGGAACGCCGTCCGGGACCGGCTGCGGCTCCAGGCGTTCACGGCCAGCCCGACCGCCGTCCCGGAGCCCAGCAGGTCGCGGGCGATGGAGTTGACGGCCACGGCCAGCGACTCGAGCAGGTCCTCGTCGTACGCGAGCAACCACGACGGGCCGTCGTGGGTCTGGACATCGAGCGCGATGACGGCACTCCGCGCCGTCGCCGGATCGAACCGCTTGCTCAGGGGGACGCCGGTGCGCGCCATCGCCCGCTGGTGGATCCGCCGCCGTGGGTCGCCGCGCTGGTACGGACGGACGCCGGCGAAGAGCGACGGGTCCTCCGAGACCGAGACCGAGAGCGACCGGGACCGCAGCGTGCCCGCCGAGGCGCGCCAGGCGCGGGGCGCGCGCACGGGCGCCGAGCGCGGCCGAACGATGAGGCTCTCCCGCATCCGGTGCTCGATTGTCGCGGCGTCGCGCCCGAAGACGTCGGCCACCGACATCCGGGTCGGGCCGAGGTCGAAGACGCCGCGTCGGTCCGCGGCGACGTGAACGCGCCGAGTGGCCCGCTCGAACGGCGCCATGGTCCAGGTCGAACGAAGGATGGCGAGGCCCGGGCGATCGCTCGTGATCAGCGGAGCGTCGGGCACGGACAGCTCGTCTGCGGCGAAGTCGTCGACGCGGAACCAGGGGATCGGGAGGAGCTTGTCGTTGTGGACTGTGAGCGCCAGCTCCACGGTGTCGCCCCAGACCGCGTGCGGGTGGTCGATCCGGCGCTCGTAGGTCAGCTTGTCGAGGCCGTGGCGCGTCCACAGCGTCGAAAGCGAGTCGGCCAGCACGATGAGCAACCCGAGCAGGATCAGGCCGGGCGACGAGAGCAGCGCGCCGCCGAGCACCAGGGCCAGGAGGAGCAGCCGCCGTCCGATCATGGTCAGCGCGGCATCGGGACTGCGACGCCGGCGAGGACGTCCGTCACGACCTGCTCCGCCGTCGCTCCGCGCAGCTCCCGGTCGACGTCGAGGAGGAGGCGGTGCCCGAGCACCGCGGGCGCGATCCCCGCCACGTCGTCGGGAATGGCGAAGGTTCGACCGTCCAGCCAGGCCATCGCCTGGCTCGCCCGGTGGAGCGCGACGCTGGCTCGGGGGCTGCCACCCAGGTGCACGTCGGGGTGTTCGCGCGTGGCCCGGACCACCCGCACCGCGTACCGCGCGACGTCGTCGCTGACCACGACGCGGCGGACGGCGTCGCGAAGCCCGGCGATCTCCCCCGGCGCGACGGCGAGGCCGACGCGGTCCAGCGGATCGCCGGCCTCGTCGTAGCGGCCGGCGATCCGCATCTCGGCATCCTCGTCCGGGTAGCCCAGCGTGACGCGGACGAGGAACCGGTCGAGCTGCGCCTCGGGCAGCGCGAACGTGCCTTCGAGCTCGATGGGGTTCTCCGTGGCGATCACGAGGAACGGCTCCGGCAGCGGCCGGGACACGCCGTCCACGGAGACCTGGCGCTCCTGCATCGCCTCGAGCAACGCGGACTGCGTGCGCGGCGTGGCGCGGTTGATCTCGTCCACCAGCAGGACGTTCGTGAAGACCGGCCCGGGGATGAAGCGAAACCTGCCGTCCTCGAACACGCTGCTGCCCGTCACGTCGCCCGGGAGCAGGTCGGGCGTGCCCTGGACGCGCGCGAACGACAGGCCTAGAGAGCGGGCGAACGCTCGCGCCAGGGTGGTCTTGCCGGTCCCCGGGACGTCCTCGATGAGCGCGTGGCCGTCCGCGAGCAGGGCGACTGCCAGGCGCCGGGTGGCGTCCTCGCCCCCCACGACGGCCATCGACGTAGCGTCGCGCAGGCGCCGCCACAGGGCCTGGCCCGTATCGACCGTGGTGATGGGACCGTCATTGACCATCCGCGTCTCCCCTCGTTCCAGCAAGCAGGAAGGCCCCACCTGCCGCCATCGCGGCCGCGGCCAGTGCGAAGGCCAGGACCGGCGACACCACCGTCCAGATCAGCCCGACCCCGAGACTCGCGACGAGGTCCCCGACGCCGTTGACGGCACCGAGCGCCCCAAAGGCCGTGGCCCGAGTCGCCGATCCACCGAGGTCCGCCGTGACCACGCCTTCGAGCGTGTCCTGGATGGCGGCGAGGACGCCGCTCAGGAGGAAGAGCACGGCGAAGTAGATCGGCGAATCGATCGCAAGCGCAAAGGCGAGCGCCGTCCCGGCTGCGACCACCGCGCCCGTCGCGTACCCGCCCGCCAGGAGGTGCAGGCTGCGACCACCGCGGTCGCTGAGCGCCCCGACGGGGAAAGACCCCAGGGCATAGACGGCGTTACGAGCCACGTACAGCAGGGCCCCGATGGCGCCTGCCTCCACGACACCCATCGACGGGGTCAGCAGCGTTGTTGCCGCGAGGATCAGCAGGCTCGGCGCGAAGTCCCCGGTGCCGAAGATCCCGACGCTCAGGAGGAACCGTCGGAACGTGTCCGAGAAGCCGCGCAGCGCCCCGACCAGCCCGAGCGGCGTGCTCGGACGGCCACCCGGGTCGCGCACGAAGAGCGCGAACGTGATGGCGGCGAGGAGTCCGGTGCCCAGCGACACCAGGAACACCGTCCGGAAGGCATCGGCCGATGCGGCCGCGCCGGCGGCACTGCCGAGCACGACCGCGCCAAGCAGCGGCCCGATGACCGCCCCAACCGTGTCACCGGCACGATGGAAACCGAAGGCACGCCCTCGCGCCTCTGGGGGGACGGACTCGGCGAGCATCGCGTCGCGGAGCGGACCACGGATTCCCTTGCCGATCCAGCCCACCAGTTTTCCGCCCAGGACTGCCGGCCAGCCGCTCGCGAGCGCGAACGCCAGCGGCATCAGGCCGGTGAGCGTGTAGCCGGTCACCGCCAGCCCCCATCGCCGCCCGGTCCGGTCGCCGAGCCAGCCCGCTCCGAGCTTGATGAAGCTCGCGGTTGCGTCCGAAACCCCCTCGATGGCACCGAGGGCGACCGGCGGCAGCCCGAGCGCCACGAGGAATCCCGGCAGGACCGCCGTCGCCGCCTCGTGACTCGCATCCGAGAGGAGGCTTGTCGCGCCCATCGCCGCGACGTTCCGGTTGAGCCACGGTCGTGCGCCGTTCATGCCGTCACACGTGCCTGCAGCGCGCCCAGCGGCGCGATGATCCAGACCTCGAGACCCGCCTCCTCGGTGGTCTCGCGGCGGGCGGCCTCTTCGGGGGTCTCCCCCGGCTCGAGGTGACCCTTGGGGAAGATCCACTCGGCACGGTCGATCCGTCGCAGGACCAGCACGCGGCCGTCGATTACGACGAGTGTGCCGGCCGAGTGATGCTCTCTCATCTCAGCCCTCGTCGTCCTCGGAGTCGAGGCCGGTGGTGCCACCCAGGACTCCAGATGCCGCGTGCAACAGGTCGGCCCGGTCGATCACGCCGAGCAGCCGGCGCTCCCCATCCACCACCGGCAGGATCTTCCTGCGGTGGGCGACCATGAGCTGGGCCGCCTCGGCCAGGGACGCCCCGGCCTCCACGACCGGCGCATCGGCGTGCATGACATCGGCGGCGGTGGCCTTGCCCGCGGCGGTGCCGCCGACCCGCATCAGCGCCCCGACCACGCCGGGCCGCGCCGACGACTCGACCGAACCCAGGACGTCGGCGTCCGAGATGACCCCGAGCACCCGCCGGTCCGCGTCCACCACGACTGCCCTGTTGAGACGGGTGGACGCGACCACGTCGACGACCTCGCGGAGCGGTGCCGTCGCGGCCACCACCGGGGCATCCGTCCGCATCAGCTCGCCCGCGGTCAGGGCGCCGGGATGCGCCTGGTGCCCGGAGGCGACGCGCGGGAACGACTCGGCGACGGCACGGAGCACGTCGGCGCGGGAGATGATGCCCACGAGCCGGCCCTCCGTGTCCACGACCGGGAGGCGCTTGACGCCCTTCTCGCTCATCTTGCGCGTTGCGCTCGAGAGCGTGTCGTTGAGCCCGACCGTCACGGGGTTCCTCGACATGACGTCGTGGACCGGGATCTGCGGCAGCTTGTCGAGCACGGCTACGCGTGCCTCGACCGTCATCACGCCAAGCAGCTCGAGCCGCACGCCGAGGCCGCCCTTCTCGATGAGGTCCGTGTTGGCGACGATCCCGCGCAGGCGCCCCACCGCGTCGACGACCGGCAGCGCCCGAAACGCCCGGCTCACGAGCGCCTCCACGGCCTCGCGGACCGGGGCGTCGTCCCCGATCGTGACAACGTCGGTCCGCATCGCAAGCCGCACCGCGAGGTCGAACCGGAGCTGGTCGACGCCTCGACCGCCGTAGCCTGCGATCTGCACCTCGTCGATGGCGATGATCCCCGAGCCGGCTCGCTCGCGGACGCCGGGCAGGAGCCGCTCCACCCGCTCGGGGGCATCGATCCACGTGACGATGACCGGGAGGTCCATCGAGAGGCTCAGGATCGCCGACGTCCTGATCTTGCTGTTCACGCCGAACCCGGCCAGGCCCCGGGTCACCGTCGCTCCTGCCGCCCCCTCCTTGCGCAGGTACTCGAGCAGCGCCGTGTAGCGCGGCACGTGGTTGATCTGGTCCGTCTCGCCCAGGTAGACCTGCACCCGCAGGCCCCGGGCAACGCCCCGCATCATGTTGACCTCCATCACACCAGCCGCCCAACCAGGGTTCCGAGGTAGACACCGACCAGGGACGCGGCGACGCTCGCTCCGATGTTGACCGCCGCCGGCACCATGCCGCCGTTCTGGACCAGCGCGAGCGTCTCGAAGGAGAACGTGGAGAACGTCGTGTAGGACCCGAGGAATCCGATGGCGACCATCGGGCGGACCCAGTCCTGCGCGGCGATCCGCTCGGTCACGACGACGAGGACGAGACCGACCAGGAACGACCCCGTCGCGTTGATGACGAGCGTTCCGACCGGGAAACCCGTGCCGGCGCGCTCCGCGATCCATCGGCCGAGGACGAACCGGAGGTTCGCCCCCAGGACGGCGCCGATGGAGATGGCCACGTAGGTCATGCAGGCTCCGTGGTGCGCGGCCGCCGTAGCGGACCGGCATCGATTCCCTCGGCGGCCTCGACCTCTTCGGCAGCCATCTCCCCCATGGTCTGCGGCTCGAAGAACCGGGTCGCGATGAGCGTGGGCACGACCGCCGAGAGGATCACGACGGTCACGAGCACGGTGTAGGCGGCCTGGTCGATATACCCGTTCGTCAAACCGTAGAGCGCGGAGATCGTCCCGAAGGTGAGGCCTGTGGACATGAGCAGCGTCGTGTAGTTCGCCTCGCGGACCGGGATCCCGAACGCGCGCGCCGTGGGCCACACGCCGATGACCTTGGCCCCGACCTTGACCAGCAGCAGCGCCACGATGAGGCCGGCGCCACCGATGACCGCCGGGATCGCGACGTAGAGGCCGGCCTTGATGAAGTAGAAGGGCGTCAGGATCGAGAACGCGATCGATCGCATCCGGTGCACGAGCACCCGGTCGCGGACGAACACCCCTGCGACCGCGAGGCCCAGCAGGTAGGCGGGCAGGACCGCCTCGCTCTTCGCGGTCTGGGCGAGGCCCCCGAGCAGGAACAGGACGAAGAACAGGGACTTGATCTCGGGCTCCGAAACGCGCCCCGGGACGTTGACCAGGAACCAGCGCGTCATGCGCGGCATCAGCCACAGCGACAGCCCCATTGCCGCGATGAACACGATGAGCAGCGGGTTGAAGTCGGCGAACAGGGCGCCCAGCGCCACCACGGTGCCGAGGTCCGTGATGAAGCAGGCGGCGAGGATCGTCTTGCCGAGGTCCTGGTCGGCGAGGCCGGTCTCGATCATCACGGCATAGACCACCGCAACCGACGTCGTGGACAGGGCGATGCCCGCGATCTGGGCCGCCTGGAGGTTCCAGCCCGCGACGAAGTACGCGAAGACGAACGCGGCCGCGAACGGCACCACGAAGGACACGACGCCGACCGAGAGCGACACCCTGATGTGGCGACGCAGCGAGTCGGGATCGATCTCGGCGCCCGCGAGGAACGTGAGGAGGCCCGAGCCGAACATCGCGAGGAAGTCGATCCACGGGGTGGTGTGCAGGCCCGCGAAGTTGCCGGCGAGGACGCCGACGAAGATCTCCACCAGCGCGACGCTGATGCCGACCCGGATCGAGACCAGCGATGCGACGAGGGCGAGGCCCACCCACGCGGCAGCGACAAGGTAGACGTTGTCCACGCAGCGATCTCCGGTTTCGGGGCAACGAGAAAGCCCCTGGTCTGCCAAACAGTCCAAGGGCCATCATCCCGAGTCGGGCGGTTCAGACGCTGGTCGCGTCTCGGCGGGAACCATCGCCGGATTGCGCTGAGCGTATCCACCCCTCATGGAGCCGTCAACTCGCCGGCCCCACGGAGTGACGCACCGACACCCACCGGTCATCGGGGCTGCCCGGGCGTGTCGGAACACTCGGCATATGGTGCATCCGCCTGGCGACCACGCGTAGCCGGAGGGAGCAGAGTCGCCGATCTGCTGTCGCGAGACTTGGGGAGGCAGGCTGCCGAACCTGCGCTACTATCCAGACCGGCGATGAGGCTCGCCGATCGGGCTCGGTCCCGATGATCCGCAGCCAGAGCTGCTGACGGCCTCTGCGTGAGTTTCACGTGGAGGATCACCATGGTCGCGCTCGATGCCCGTCCCGCCGACGTTGACGCGATTCCGTTCGGCTCGATCCTGTTCCCACGAGCCCCCGGTGCCATCGTGGAGGACGTCGCCGAACCCGACTGCTTCTCGGACCTGCGCCTCGATCAGGTGGTCGCCGCGATCGTCGGCGGCCGTGACGAGTACCACCTCGAGCCGTTCTTCCGGACGCCCCTCCGCGACCTGACTGCGATCGCCTACCGCCACGACGTCTTCCGGGACTTGGAGGATCCGCCGCTCCTCGCCGCCGTCCGCGCGTTCGCCGCGGGGATGCGGACCGTCCGGCATCGCCTCAGTCGTCAGGCGAGCGGCCACTACCGACACGAGATCGAGCGTTGGCACCTGAACGCAGTCGAAACCTACTGCGAGACGATCGTCGGTCTCGCCAGCGCGCTCGACGACCTCCAAGCCCGGTCAGAGGGCCTCGCCGCCCTGCGGAGATACCTCGCCAGCTACCGCCAGTCGCCGCCGTTCCTCGAGCTCCTCGCCGACGCGCGCCGCGTCCGCGCCGATCTCGACGCGATCCGGTTTCGGCTGATCGTCGGCGGCACCAGGGTGCGCGTGAGCCGCTACGAGGACGAGCCCGATTACAGCGAGGAAGTCTTGGCCACATTCGACAAGTTCCGGCAGGCCGACACGCCAGCCGAGCCGATGTGGTTCGACTTCTCACCCGGTTGGATGAACCACGTCGAAGCCGCCGTGCTCGAGCGGGTGGCGCTGCTCCACCCGGATGTCTTCGCTGAGCTCGATCGATTCGTCGACCGGCACGATCACTTCCTCGACGACACTGTTACGCGCTTCGACCGCGAGATCCAGTTCTACCTCGGCTACATCGACCACATGCACAGGCTGACAGGGCGCGGCCTGCGGTTCTGCTACCCGCGCGTCTCCGCGACGTCGAAGGCCATACGAGGTCGCGAGGTCTTCGATCTGGCGCTGGCCGCCCGGCGCCTCGCCGACCAGGCAGAACCCGTCGTGACCAACGACTTCCGCCTCGAGCCGCACCAGCGGGTGATCGTTGTCACGGGCCCGAACCAGGGCGGCAAGACCACCTTCGCCCGCACGATCGGCCAGCTCCACCACCTCGCGGCCCTTGGAGTCCCGGTTCCGGGCACCGAGGCGGACCTCTCCATCACGGACCGGATCTTCACCCACTTCGATCGAGAGGAATCGCTTTCCGACCTCGCCGGCAAGCTCGAGGATGAGCTCCGCCGGATCCGGGGCATCCTGGAGGCCACCACGCCGGCGAGCCTGCTGATCATGAACGAGAGCTTCAGCTCGACGACCGTGCGCGACGCCCTTGCAATAGGCGAACGGGTGCTGCGTCAGGTCATCGGGCTCGACTGTCTGTGCGTCGCCGTGACCTTCCTCGACGAGCTGTCACGCCTGGGACCAACGGTCGTCAGCATGGTCAGCGAGGTCGATTCGGCCGACCCGGCGGTCCGAACCTTCAAGCTCTCTGCACGGCCCGCGGACGGACTCGCCTACGCCCAGGCGATCGCCGACAAGCATCGGCTCGGCTATCGCACGCTGAAGACGAGGCTCCCGCGATGAAGGCCCGCCTTGCCTTTCGGGACCGCGACTTCGACCTGAAGCTCCTGGACCCGGACACGGTCGCTGCGGCGATGGGGCCCATGGAGATCAGAGGCGCGCTCCTCGACCGCGACATGCACCTGCTGGCCCGCCTCCCGAGCGGGACGGGCGCCCTGATCCAGGACCTCGAACTCAATCGCGTCTTGAACGTGATGGCCGCCGGCGATCGCTACCTCTTCGAGGTCGCCCGAGCGGCGTTGTTCGCGGGGCTAGACGACCCCGACGCGATCCGATACCGCCAGGCCGTGCTCACCGATTGCCTCCGACAACCGGACGTCATGCGCTCGATCTACCTGATCGCCGTCGACGCCATCGAGCAGGCGAGGAAAGTATGGGGAGGATTCGGGCCACGATATCCGGACGGCCTCCTGGGCCATGCCGTACGGGTGCTCGAGGTCCTCGTGGTCCAGCTCCGCAGGCTCCGGGACGTGGCGGGGTCTGTGCGACCGGGCGTGGAATCGGACGGGTTCACGCGCCTGTTCGACATGATCGTGGTCGAGCTCGACGACGAGTACCTCGCGACGGTCGACGAGCATCTCCGGCGACTCCAGTTCCGGAGCGGCGTCCCCATGAGCGCGCGCCTTGGTGAGTCGAACGAGAGCGCGGGTCACGCGCTTCGGCGACCCGTCCGGAAGCGGTCGCTGCTCGATCGGATCGGCCTCGGCGAGCGGGGCAGCTACGTCTACGAGATCGACCCTCGCGACCAAGCGGGATCGGCAGCCCTCAAGGAGTTGCGGAGCCGGGGCGTCGCGATCGCTGCGGTCGTGGCCGAACAGTCGTGGAAGCACATCCTCGACTTCTTCGCGCTCCTCCGAGCAGAGCTCGGCTTCTACGTGGCGTGCCTCAACTTGGCGGACGCACTCGCGCAGAAGGGCGAGCCCACCTGCATGCCTGAGCCGCATCCCGTCGGCAACCCTGTGCTCGCCTGCACCGGCCTCTACGATGCCGCCCTGAGCCTCAGCGTTGAGGGTCGCGTCATCGGAAACGACGTGAATGCCGACGGCAGGTCGCTCATCGTCATCACCGGTGCGAACCGGGGTGGCAAGTCGACGTTCCTCCGGAGCCTCGGGATCGCGCACTTGATGATGCAGAGCGGGATGTTCGTGCCGGCCGAGTCCTTCGCCGCCGATATCCGTCCCCGCCTGCTCTCCCATTTCAAGCGGGAGGAGGACGCCGCGCTCGAGCGCGGCAAGCTCGATGAGGAACTGGCGCGCATGAGCCTGCTCGTCGACCACTTGGTGAACTCCAGCCTCGTGCTTTTCAACGAGTCGTTCGCCTCCACGAACGAACGCGAGGGATCGGAGATCGGGCGGCAGGCCATCCACGCCCTGGTGGAGGGCGGTCACAGGGTCGTCTTTGTCACGCACATGTTCGACCTGGCGGACAGCCTCCGCGCGGAGCAGGCCCCGAACGCCACCTTCCTCCGGGCTGAGCGGCGCGCCGATGGGGAGCGGACATTCCGGCTCGTTCCGGGCGACCCCGAGCCGACAAGCCACGGAGACGACATCTTCCGGCGTGTGTTCGGCGCACGCTTCGAGCCGCCGAGGGTGGACCGTGGCGCGACGGTGGGGTAGACGCAGTCGAGCCCCACGGCGGACACCAGTTCGTGAGCAAGGCGACTCCTCGACGACCTGCCGCTCGGCGCTCCGTTCGCGTCTTCGCAATCGGCCCGAACGGCCGGGCCGTCGCCGAACAGCCGGGGTCACGCAGCCTGCCCTTCCGGGTACGATGCCGTCGGCGATGAGGCTCGCCGGTCGGGAGACGCCCTGCGTCCTTCGGCAGAGAACGGTCAGACCCGTTGACGGCTTCTACCACCAGCGAGTCATTGCATGGACGAGATCCCGGGGTTCGACCTCTACGGGACGCTCAAGGTCACGCGCGACGCGCCGAACCAGGTCATCGCGGCCGCCCATCGGGCCCTGGTCCGCGGCCAGCATCCGGACGTTCGCCCCGGGGCAGGGGCCATCGAGGAGACCAAGCGTCTCAACATCGCCCGCGACTGGCTGACCGATCCGTCCCGACGCGCACGCTACGACTTGGCCCGCGCCCGTCGAGCCGTGCCCCAGCCTGCCCGACAGCAACAGCGCACGGAGGGCTCGCCACCAGCCGGGGCGCCGCGCCGTTACCAATCTGATCTTCAGGTATGGGTGGCGCGCTGCGACCGGATGACTCGCAGCGAGGTTCGGGGCCTGGCGCGGATGTTCCGTCGGACCATCGACGAGCGTCCCGGCTTCGCGACGGCCGCTGCGGAGCTCGTCGGTCTCGCGGAGACGCTCGGACGGAGCGGGGCTGCCGAGCAGGCGTTCACCGATGCCATCTCCGCCGATGGTTCCATCCGGCGTTGGGCCGATGCGCCGCTCATCCACGCGATGCGGTGGACAGCGTGCGCGATTGCCGTTTCGGACGCGCAGCCGCTCCTCGCGCAGACCGTTATCTTGCCGTGGCAAGAGGTCCTTGACACGAGCGACCTGGCCGCCGCGCGTCGCCAACGGCTACGCCGGACGGCGCGCCGGATTGCCGGCCGGACCCTCACGGTCGGACTGGTCGGCGTGACCGCGGTCCTGGCCCTCGCCGGGCTGGTGGCCCTCGTGGCGATGCTCATCGGCTGGTCAGGTGTGTAGTCGCGGGATCCGGATGGGGGCCGTCGAGCAAGTCCGATTCCGCGTTACGTTACACTTCGGCTGAGTGGCGATGAAGCTCGCCGGTCGCGACGGGTCGCGACAACCCGCGGGGAACCTCCGCTGACGGCTTCTGGATGAGAACGTCCCCGTGTGGAGGCCAGGGCCGTGACCTATTCCCGTCCCGATCCTGATGCGGAGGCCGGACCGCGGAATGCGAGTGTCCGGTTGACGCCCGACCGCTCCCCTGTCGGCGAAGGTCCAGGTGCACGCCGGGTCGGGATCTTCCATGAGTCCGCCGGCGCGCTTGTCGTCAAGGACGGCCGATGCCTCGTCCTCCGGCGTGGCGACGAATGGGCCTTTCCCAAGGGTCACCTCGAGGCGGGCGAAGAGCCACAACAGGCAGCCATCCGCGAGGTCCGGGAGGAAACGGGGCTCCTCGTGCGTGTCGTCCGACCGATCGGCATCACGCGCTACGTGTTCGAGGGGACCGGAGGCGGCGAACACCGGAAGCGTGTCCACTGGTTCCTCGCCGAGCAAACGGGTGGCACCCTCCACCCTGAACCGCCGTTCACCGAAGCAATCCTCCTCGACCGAGCCGAGACCATCGCGATCCTGACCCACGACAGTGACCGCGAGCTGGTCGATCGTGCCTTCGAAGCGCTCGTCGACGATTCGACGGTCGATCTTCTCGGGGACGAGGTGCACCCGGGCGGGTCACCCCGGTCGACTCCTGGTGACACCCCCCCGGATGCCATCGAGATCGTCGTGGAGACCCCGCGAGGCAGCCGGAACAAGTACACATAGGACACGAGCATGCAGGCGTGCTCCGGCTCGACCGCGTCCTCGCTCCAACGGTCTTCTCCAGCTTCAACGACGGCCTCGTTTGTCGACACGCGGGCGTGGGACGGAGAACAGACCGATGCCATCCTTCTCGGGGATGCATCGGTGTCCCACGTTGCCACGTCTCCGCCCGACCGATCGGCGGGCTCGACCTGACCGGTGAGCACGGGTTCGACTTCAAGGTCCTCTGCGTCGCCGTCGGCGGTCCATGGTACGAACGCGTGTCGCGCATCGATGACCTTGAGCCTCATCGCAGCGAGATCGAGTACTTCTTCGCCATGTATGGGCTTCTCGAAGGCAAGCCCATCGAGATCACCGGCTGGGGCGACTGTGACCGCGTGACCATGGTGATCGGTGAGGATCGAGCCAGGTATCGGCGCGAGGAACCGGGGATCGGTTCGTAGCAGCGCGGTATCGGAGCGCGCGACCCCGCCGGCGACGTCGAGCGCGACGCGCCCTTCAACGCCGTCGGGGTCGCTGCGACAACGTGACGGCTCGTCGGACCTAGCCCACATCGATCCCGGCCCCCCGGATCGACCCCGAAACCAAGTTCGTGGGGGCCGCTACGATGCGAGCGGTGATGGCGCCCGCCTGGACCCCGTGTCCGAACTGCCCTCCGGGCTGATGGCTCCTTGCGACGCAGGCCGCGAGGAGGCGCTCGATGTGGAACCGGAACCAGGGCCGCGGGGTGCGTCCTGACGAGTCGGGCGGCCGGGTCATCGACGCGACGCGACACGCGGACGCCGACCCGGCCGACCCGTGGGAGCGGCACGTCGCACGGCAGGACCTTGCGGCCCTCGCTGGTGCGGGCTTGCGAGGCCATCCCTATCGGCCCGCGACGCTGCGCGACGTGCCCGAGGCGGCGATCGAGGACCTCCGGCCTCTCGTTGGCGACGCGCATGCCAGCCAGTTGTTCGTCCTGCCCGCCTCTCACCGGACAACCGATGCCGCCGGGCGCGGCTGGGTGACCACGCCCACCCGCGTGCTGGCTGCCGCCGCCGACCGGGTGGCGCTGTGGGTCGATGACGGAGCCCGGCCCGGGATCCGTGCGGACGTCCCGTACGGGGAGGTCGTCGCGATCATGGACCTGAGCATCCTGCTGCTGGGCCGTCTTGAGATCGTCGGGGAGCGGGAGACGTTCGTCGTCCGCTACAACGCCGTGAACCGGCCGGACCTGCGGGACATGCTCCTGCCGCTCCGTCTGTCGTTCCCGCGGATTGACTTCGCCGCCGGCACCGATACCGTCGAGCCGGTGGGCCTGCCGTTGAAGTGGATCAACGTCGTCCGCTCGGCCGAGGTGCTGCCCGCCGGTCGCGA
>JBBSCF010000049.1:0-21993 GCA_038250545.1 Candidatus Limnocylindrales bacterium
CGGTTCGGTGGCCGATCATCCCAGCCGCCCGGCGGCACACCCGTCCGGTAGCGGGGCCCGGGAGCGGACGAACGTGCCGTGGGCCGGACGAACCGTTCCGCGACCGGACCGTTGCTCCGCCCGCCGGCGCAGGCCCGCCGGCGCGGGCCCGCCGGCGCGGGCCGCGGGCGCGCCGGGGCCGCGGAACCTCGCCCGCCGCGGAGTCGTGCCGGCCGATCAGCGCTCGCTCAGGCGCCGCAGCCGCGCGATCCGGTCGGGCTCGTGCTCCGCGAGCCACGCGTCGGCACCCAGCAGGCTCGCGGCCCGCGCGAAGTGCGGGCGCGCCTCGTCGTCGCGGCCGAGGACCGCCAGGCACTCGCCGACCTCCTCGGACACGTAGCCATCCTCCGGGTCGCCCGATGCCGCCGCCTCGGCGGCGAGCCGCTGCTGGATCCCCAGCGCCTCAGCCGGCCGGTCGAGCGCGCGCAGGGATCGCGCGACGCACCACTCGGCGATCCGCGTCTCGCGGGCCTTGCCCTGCTCGCGGCGGGCCGCGAGCGCCGTCTCGAACGCGATGAGGGCACCGCCCAGGCGCCCGCCCCGCACCGGGCCCAGCCGATGTTGTTCCAGAGGCTGCCACGCCATCGCCGGGCATCCGGATCCGGGGAGGCATCCGCCAGCGCCTGGGCCCGCTCGTGCCACGTCGCCTCGCCCGGCGGCGCCTCCACGATCGCGAGCATGTGCGCGGCATCGACCGCGAGGCCGTCCTCGCCCAGGGTCCTGGCCAGCTCCCATGCCTCGGCGAACGGCGCGATCGACGACGGGACGCCCCCGCTGGACCGCCGGAGCCGGCCGCGCTCGAGGCGGGACCGCACGCGCACGCGGTCCTCGGCCGGGTGATCCGCATCGACGAGATCGAGGATGACGTCGTCGTCGTCGAACCGGGCCTGGAGGCCGAGGGGTCGGGCCAGCTGCGTGCGGGCCTCGTCGGCGGCAGTGGCGTCGCCCGCGGCCGCGGCGGCGTCGATGGCGGCGCGGAAGCGGGCACCCGAGGCGGCGGGATCGTCGAAGTCCCAGAGGCTGTCGAGGTCGCCCATGGCCTCACGCCTATGGCTCGGCGGTGGTCTGGGCGTCAGGCACGAAGTCCTCGCGGATCGGCGAGAACACCTCGACCGCGATCGAGTCCTCGAGGATGGTCGCCCCGTGCTCCGTGCCGCCGGCGATGCACCAGCTGTCGCCGGGGGCCGCGTCGTGAGACTCGGTCCCGATCCGGAGCCGGATCCGCCCCGCCACCAGGCACCCCGTCTGCTCGTGTGGGTGCGCGTGGGTCGGCAGCTCGTGGCCGGCGGCGAGACGGAACTCCGCCGGCATCGTGGCCTCGCCGTAGGACAGCACGCGCAGCTCGACGCCGGGCGCGACCGTCCGGTAGCCGTCGGCGGAATGCAGCGTGAACATCGCGGTGGAGGCCTCCGTCATGGCGGGCTGGTGGCACGGGTCGCGCCGAGCCTAGCGACCCGCGGCCGTCCGCGCGCGGTCGGCGATCAGCCGGCGCAGGTGGAGCGCCGCCCCGAGGACGACCAGCGACGTCGCCCAGATCGGGATCGTGCGCGCGATCGCGTCGGGCAGGAAGATGTCCGACACGCGGCCGCCGGCGGCCCCGCGGCGCTCGGCGAGGGGCGTGAGCGGGCAGACGCCCCGGTTGGCCACGAACACGGCCGATTCGCCCGCGACGAGCACCGCCGCGACCGCGACCGACCGGTCCCGCCGCCCCGTGATCCCGGTGATCACCAGCCACGTGATGGACGCGAGCTCGGCGAGGAACACGGCCGAGTGGATCGCCCGGATGGCGGTCAGCTCGACGCCCGCCGCCGTGGGGCGCGTCACAGCTCCGCCTGACCCGGCCGCCAGCCCAGGGCGAGCACGGCGACCAGCAGGGCCATGTCGATGGCGATTCCCAGGATGAGCGACGGCTGGAAGAAGGCCGCGAGTATCACCCCTGGCGCGGCGGAGCCCAGGACGGCCGTCGGCACGAACACCGATCCGGGGAGGATGCCGACCACGGCGGCCGCCGCCGCCACGTAGCCCGCGATGACCGCGACCAGGACGGCGACACCGATCCGGCGGGTGGCCGTCGAGCCCAGGCCCACCGGGCGAGGAGCCGCGAGCGATCGAGGACGAACGGCCACGGCGGGGCGCCCGGCCGGGAGGGTGGCTCGGGCGTGATGAACGCGGCGTGGATCAGCCCGTGGGCGAGGATCAGCAGCGCGACGAGCGGTGACGGCACGGATGGCTCCGGGGGGCGAGCGCGCAGACAGATGCGCCAGCCCCGATCATGGTCGCTCCCGGATGATCGGGTGATGTGCCGAACGGCGGGTGCGTGGCGAGCCGGGCGGCGGGTTTCCGGCGGCCCGCCGAGCGCCCCGGGGATCAGGGCGTGTCGGCGGGCGGGACCGGCTCCTCGGCAGCGGGTCGGATCGCCATCGCCAGCACCTGCTCGCGGGTCGCCTCGGCGGGGAGCGTCGCCGCGATGACCGGGTCGTCCTCGCCGAGCTCGATGATCCAGGGAGCGGCGCCGCACGGGCCCGTGAGCTCGAGCCGGCCGTCGTTGAGCCACACGACGAACAGCTCGGCCTGCACCGGTCCCGCGACGTCGAGCCCGCGCTACGACGCGGGTTCGCTCGTCCCGCTCAGCGGATGACGCGCGCGCTTCCGCCGGACGCGAGCCGCTCGACCTCCTCGCGGCTCGCCATCGACGTGTCGCCCGGGGTCGTCATCGCGAGCGCCCCGTGCGCGGCGCCGAGCTCCACCGCCTCGGCCAGCCCGCGCCCGTCGAGGAGGCCGAACGCGAGCCCCGAGGCGAAGCTGTCGCCCCCGCCGACGCGGTCGAGGATCGCGAGGCCCGGGCGTGGCGTCGCGCGGACGAACCCGGTCGCCGCCGACCAGGCCACGGCGCCCCAGTCGTTGACCGTCGCGCTGTGGACCTCGCGCAGGGTGGTCGCGACGACCCGCAGTCCCGGGTACGCGGCCCGGACGTCGCCGAGCATGGCCTCGAAGTGGGCCGGGTCCAGACCCGCGAGGTCCTCGCCCGTGCCGGGCACCGGGAACCCGAGGGCCGCCGTGAAGTCCTCCTCGTTGCCGATGAGGACATCCACCAGCCCCACCAGCCGCCGGTTGACCGCCTGCGCCCGTGCCTGGCCGCCCTGGCCCTTCCAGAGGCTTGGCCGGTAGTTGAGGTCGTACGAGACGACCGTCCCATGCCGGCGAGCGGCCGTCATCGCCTCCTCCGCGACCTCGGCGGTGCCCGGGGAGAGGCCCGCGAAGATGCCGCCCGTGTGGAACCAGCGGACGCCGAGCTCGCCGAACAGCCGCTCCCAGTCCACCTCGCCGGGGGCGAGGGCCGCGGTAGCCGAGTGCGCCCGGTCCGACACGCCCACGGCGCCCCGGACGCCGAAGCCGCGCTCGGTGAAGTTGAGCGCGTTGCGGTGCTCCCGCCCGATGCCGTCGTACGGCTTCCAGGACACCTGCCCGGTGTCCACGCCGCCGGCGAGGATGAGCTCCTCGAGCAGCCGGCCCACCTCGTTGTCGCCGAGCGCGGTGACGATGGCGGTCCGCAGCCCGAACACGCGGCGCAGGCCGCGCACGACGTTGTACTCGCCGCCGCCCTCCCAGGCACGGAACGACCGCGCGGTCCGGATGCGGCCCTCGCCCGGGTCGAGGCGCAGCATGACCTCGCCCAGGGCCGCTGCGTCGAAGCGCGTCTCCGCGGCCGAACGGATCGCGAGCGGATCGGGTTCCACGGAGCTCATGACCCGAGCGTAGCACCGCGGCCCGCCCGATCCGGGCCGGCCTCGAGGGGCACCGGTGATGTCCCTACATCCCCTGGCGCAGGAGCTTCCACACGGCCCGGGCACCGGGTCGCTGTCCGTAGAGCAGCACGCCGACCGCATAGATCCGCGCGGCCACCCAGATGGCCAGCCCGATCGAGAGGACCAGCAGCGCCATCGAGAGGAGGATCTCCCATGGCTCCGCGACCCCCACCGCGATCCGGCCGAGCATCATGAACGGGCTCAGGAAGGGGACCTGCGTCATGACCACGATCCAGCCGGCCTTGATGTCGAGCAGCCCCATCGCGGCGTAGACCCCGATCATGTAGCCCGCCGTCGAGAGCAGGGTCATCGGCATGATGGCCGCGTACTGCGTGAACGCGACCGTGCCCACGCCGAAGACCTTGCCGGCCAGGAGCTCGAACGGTGTCGTCGCGTTGAGGATGACCTCCATGACCCGAGAGGTCGTCGCGAACGGCAGCCGGCGCCGCGAGCGCGCGGGACCCGCGGACCGCCGGCCGAGGGCGATCCCGCCCAGCACGCCCGTCGTCAGCGGCAGGCCCAGGAGGATCCCGTCGATCCCGCGGGTGATGCCGAAGGCGATGACCCCGTACACGGTGTCGAAGCGGGGATCGAGCGACGGTGCGATGACCCCGCGCTGGCCGGAGGCGGGCTGGAGGCTCGGGATCGGCGGTGCCCCCATGCCCATGCGCTGCTCGCCAGCCCGAGGGAACCGTGGACCGTCCTGGTCCGTCAGCATGGCCCGGTCGTCGTCGGTTCGATCCCGCCCGCGGGGCTCCTCTCCGACTCCCCGGCACACCGGGGCGATGTCCGGCCGGTGTCGCGGCGGATCGATGGCACGGGTCGACCTCGCGCGGCTCAGCCTTCACCGGGCCCGAGACGGGCGCGCGTCGGATGCGACGGCGGAACGCGGCGGTCCAAGGATCGGGCGGGTGGCGAGCGGCTGCTGAGTGCCGGCCGTCGTGATGAGCGGTCCCCGTCCGGCCGTGGCCGGTGGGCCGGACGGCCCACGGCGCACCCGGCTCGCCCGGGGTCGCCCCGTCCTGCGGGGAGCCGCCGCTACTGCGCCGCCCCGGCTCCAGCCGCCAGCCAGTCGCGCAGGGCCGTGACGGAGAACAGGTCGCTTTCGAGGTCCTTGAGCGCCGTCGACGGCGCGGTGTCGGCCGGCAGCTCGAAGGCGGCGACGATGTCCGCGAGCGGCACGGTCCAGGCGTCGGCCACGTCGCCGATCGCCATCCAGCCCTTGATCTCGGTGACCGACTCGCCCTGGGGCGCGACGCGCTCGCCCTCGGCGGTCGTGCGGCCACTGGTCTGGAAGGTGCCGCCCGCCATGCCGACGCCGATGACGCCGGCGAAAATGGCGACGACGAGGAGGCCGTAGGCGAGTGGCGGGATCCGGCGGCGGGCCGGGGCCGGTGCCGCGGCCTGGGCGACGGGTGTCGTGGAGTCCATGGTGATCGTCTCCCTGCTCATGCCCGGCTGCCCACCGGCAGTCCGATCCGCAGCTCGAGGGCACCATCGCGTGGACACGCCTCGACGCACTCCAGGCAGCCGATGCAGTCGACCGAGGTGATGACGGTCGCGGTGGCGACCGGGAGGCCCATGGGGCAGCTCTTGGTACAGAGGTTGCAGTCCACGCACGCGGCGCCTGACCGCTCCAGGCGCACCGGGCTGAACCGGGCGACGAGGCCGTTCGCGGCGCCGAGCGGGCACGCGTACCGGCACCACGGGCGGTCGACGAACAGCGATCCGAGCAGGGTCAGGGCAAGCACGACGAGCCCGAACCCGACGCTCTCGCGACCGATGTCGAGGAGGGCGATCCACGGGTCCACGTCGCGGAAGACCATCACGCCGAAGGCCGCCGTGCCCCACAGCGCCCAGGCGAGGACGGCGTACTTGAGGAAGCGCAGCGGCCGGTCGAGCACCGCGAGCGGGGCCGACTTGCGGCGCAGCGCCCGCATGCCGCGGAACACCGCGGGAACGCGGCGCTGGACGATGGCGCTGAGCCCGGCCACGAGGTCCTGGAGGAACCCGAGCGGACAGATCCAGCCGCAGAACGCACCGCGCGCGAAGAACGCGACGGCGAGGACCGCCCCGCCCAGCACGACGTTGGCGGCGTGCACGTGCGGCACGAAGGTGCCCGTGGTCAGGAAGGTCACGAAGGTCTCGATACCCCCGAACGGGCAGATGGCCTCCGGGCTCGTCGCCGTCGCGCCCGTCGCCGTCGCAACCGCCCGGTCCACGACCACCCAGCCCACGACGAGGGCAACCGCGACCTGGATGCCACGGCGGAACCCCTGCACGCCGCGGAGGGCCGCGAGGCCCCGCCTCGGGCGCCTGACGGCGGCACGTTCCGGGGGACGCCGGGACGGCGTGTCGAGGATGGCGATGGGCTGGTGGCTCACGGTTTGGGCTCCTGGGCTGTGGGCGCCGGCCGACGATCCGTTGTCGGCCGGCGACCCGCTCCACGCTCGCCCACCACCGTGGACGGCTCGTGGAGCGGGGATGGAGATCCCTGCCGGGACGGTGCGGTTTCGGTGGGCGGCCGCCGGGCCGCGCGGCGCGGCGGGGAGAACCCTCGCGATCTCCACGGCCCGTCCACGAGCGATCCATGGACGCCCTCGACGATGGGTCCATCAGCGGCGCCTGATCCGGGAGCTTCCCACCGACCGGCGCCAGGACATCGAGGTATCGACACATGAAGTCACTCGCCATCCCGTTCGCAGGCGCGGGCCTGGTCCTCCTCCTCGCGGCGGGCGCCGTCGCGGCCGCCTCGCCGGCCCCGACCGCCCCCGTGCCGGTCGCCCCCGCGGCCACGCTGGCCCCGGCCGCCACGCCGGCCCCCGCCCAGACGACCGGCACGATCGCCGCGATCCTGGGCCTGACCGACACGCAGGTCATGGAGCTCCGCCAGCAGGGGCTCACGCTCGCGCAGATCGCGGAGCGCCAGAAGGTCGATCCCCAGCGCCTGATCGACGCCCTCGTGGCCCAGTGGTCCGTGCGGATCGACGCACGACAGGCGGTCGGCGCCATCACGGCCGACGAGGCCGCGGCGCTCAAGGGCGAGCTGGCCGTGCGCGCCAAGGCCATGGTCAACCAGGCGACGTTGGGTGGCATGCGAGGCGCGGCCGTCGGGGCCGGGCCGAACGCCGCCGGGCGTGGCATGGGCGCGGGTCGCGGTGCCGGCATGGCAGGCGGCACCGGCCAGGCCGGAGCCGGTCGTGGCGGCATGATGCGCGGCGCGGGAGCCGGCACGGGCACGTGCCCGCTGGTCGACGCACCGTCCAGCTGAGCATCCTCCCGAAGGGCGGGCGAGCCGTGTGGCCGCCCGCCCTACGATGGTGCCCGTCATGAGCTCGATCCTTGTCGTCGACGACGAGCCCCACATCCGCGAGATCGTGGGGTCGTATCTCGTGCGCGAGGGCCACGACGTCCGCTACGCGGGCGACGGCGACGCGGCCCTGGCTGCCGCGCTCGAGGATGAACCCGATCTGATCGTCCTGGACGTCATGCTGCCCGGCCGCTCCGGCTTCGATGTCCTGCGCGAGCTGCGCCTCGCGGGCCGCCGGTCGGCGGTCATCCTCCTGACCGCCCGCGACGACATCATCGACCGGGTCGCCGGCCTGGAGATCGGCGCCGACGACTACGTCACCAAGCCGTTCGAGCCACGCGAGCTCGTCGCGCGCGTCGGCGCCGTGCTCCGGCGCATCGCGCCTCCCGCCGCGGCTCCGGCGGGAGGCTCGGGAGCCGCCGCCGCGGTCCGCCGCTACCTGGACCTCGAGATCGACGAGCCCGTGCGCGAGGTCCGGCGGGGTCTCGTCGACGTCGTCCTCACCCGGGCGGAGTTCGACCTGCTGCTCGCCCTCACCGATGTCCCGGGCGTCACCTGGACCCGTGCGCGGCTGGGCGACCGGGTCTTCGGCGAGGCGTACGACGCGTTCGACCGGACGATCGACAGCCACATCAAGAACCTGCGGCGCAAGCTGGGCGCCCGGGCCGGGAACCGCGAGTACGTCGAGACGGTCCGCGGCGTTGGCTACCGGGCGGCCCGCGAATGAGCCCCATGACCCGCTTCCTGCCACGCGGTCTCGCCGCCCGCCTGGCCCTCGCGTTCGCCGCCGTGGCGATCGGGACCGCCGTGGCCATCGCCATCGCCGCCCCACCCATCGTGGGGCGTGGCTTCGCCGCGATGCAGGTGGCGCAGCCATCCGGGGCGCCGACCCCCGGCAACGGCCCCGGTCGCGGCCTGGGCCCGGGGACGGGTATGGGGAGTGGCCCGGGCGCCTACCTGGCCCAGGCCCAGCAGGAGACCACGACGACGATCATCGTCGTGGCGGCTGTCGCCGCGGCTGTCGCCTCCCTCCTCGGGGCGCTGCTGGCGAGCCGCCTCGTCCGGCCCCTGGACCAGCTCGAGGCGGCCGCGGCCGCGGTGGCACGGGGCGAGCTGGCGGCACGGTCGGGCCTGGCCGGTCGGGGGGACGAGATCGGGTCCCTCGGCCGCTCGTTCGACGCGATGGCGGCGGACCTCGAGCGCAACGACGCCTCGCGCCGCCGCTTCTTCCAGGACGCCGCCCACGAGATGAAGACCCCGCTGGCCGTGATCGACGCGACCGCGGCGGCGGTCATGGATGGCGTCTACGAGCACGACGACCGGCACCTGGCGACGATCCGCACCCAGGCCCACCTGCTCGGGCGCGTCGTGGACGACCTGCGGACCATCAGCCTCGCCGAGGCCGGCAACCTCCCGCTGCGCATCGAGGCCGTCCCGCTCGCCGGGCTGCTCGACGCGGTCGGCACCGGTTTCGCGGCGCGCGCGGAGGCCGAATCCGTGACGATCGCCACCGACCGCGAGGGCGCGGGGCCGCTGGTCGTGGCGGGCGACCGGGAGCGCCTGGGCCAGGCGGTCGCGGCCGTGGTGGACAACGCGATCCGGTTCGCGCCGCCCGGCGGCCGGGTCCTGCTCCGGGTGGTCCCGGCGCCACGCGGGCCGGGCTGGGCGCGCGTCGAGGTCCTCGATGATGGGCCCGGCGTCCCGCCTGCCGACCTGCCGCACGTGTTCGACCGCTTCTACCAGGCGGATGCGAGCCGGGATCGGGGGTCTGGCACGTCCGGGCTGGGCCTCGCGATCGCCCGCGCGATCGTCGACGCCCATGGCGGATCCGTGGGCGCGGAGAACGCCGCCGGGGGCGGCGCCAGGGTCTGGATGGACCTCCCGCTCGCCCCTGCCCGCTGAGGCTCGGGCTCGCGCCGAACGTCGCGGAGCCTCGCACAGCCGCGCCCCATTCGCACACTTGCGCAACCAAGCAAGTACGGGTACGCTTCGAGTGTCGGCGACACCCCAGGATCGAGCGGGGCACGACCGGCCCAGGAGCAACGCCCATGCCGTCCGCCGCCTCGGACCATCCCGCCGCGCCGCATCGCGTGATCGTCTTCTCAACGCCGACCTGCCCGTGGTGTACCCGGGCGAAGACGTACCTGCGTGGACGCGGCGTCCCGTTCCGGGACGTCGACGTGAGCCGCGATCCGGCCGCTGCCCGTGACCTCGTCCGGCGGACCGGCCAGATGGGCGTCCCGGTCATCGAGATCGACGGGCGCCCCATCGTCGGGTTCGACCAGGCCCGCATCGACGCGGCCCTCGGGCTGCGGGCGCACTGAGCCCGCGTCACCCGCACCCACCAGCCAGCAGCACGCACCAGGAGTCGATCACATGTCCGACGTCGTCCAGCCGCTCGGTAGCCGCGTCCTCGTCCGGATCCTCGCCCAGGAGAACGTCACCCCCTCGGGCCTCTACGTGCCCGACACCGCCAAGGAGAAGCCGCAGCGCGGCGAGGTCGTGGCCATCGGCGAGGACACGGACCTGATCAAGGTGGCGGTCGGTGACAAGGTCCTCTTCCCCAAGTACACGGGCACGGAGATTCGCCTCGACGACACGGATCACCTGATCCTCGAGGCGGCCGATCTGCTGGCCGTGCTCCGGGGGAACCCCTCCGTCTCCGTCGCTGCCTGACGTCGGGGCCTGCAGTGATCGCTGATGGCGACAGGATCCGCCGGGAGCTGTGGGACGAGCGCCACGCCGCTCACGATCCCATCGAGTCCCACCTTCCCGACCCCAGCCTCGCCGCCATCGCGGCAGGGCTCGTCCCCGGACGGGCCCTGGACCTGGCCTCGGGTGACGGCCGCAACGCCATCTGGCTGGCCGCCCGGGGCTGGGATGTCACCGCCGTCGACTTCTCCGCCGTCGCGCTGGACCGGGCGCGCAGGTCGGCCGAGACCGCCGGCGTCACGATCGACTGGGTCAACGCCGACCTGCTGGCCTGGCACCCGGAGCCGCGCTCGTTCGACCTGGTCGCCGTCATGTTCCTCCATCTCCCCCGGCAGGAGCGCCACGCGGTGTACGCAAACGCCGCGGCTGCCGTCGCTCCCGGCGGCCGGCTCGTGATCGTCGGCCACGACCTGGCCAACCTCGCCCGCGGCGCCGGCGGCCCGCAGGACCCAGAGGTCCTGTTCACGCCCGCGGAGCTCGCCGGGGACCTCGAGGACCTCGTGATCGAGCGGGCGGAGACGGTGTCCCGCGACGTCGGCGAGGGCCGCATCGCGCTCGACGCGCTCGCGGTCGCCGTTCGCCCGCCGTCGATCCCGGCGTAGGGCGGGCAGCCGCCGTCAGTGGAGCCAGAACAGGCTCACCAGCAGCACGACCAGCACCGCGAGGGTGATCCCGGCGTACAGCCTGTCACCCTCCAGCGCGAAGGCGACGGTCGAGGCCGCCACGCGGACGACGGGCGTCGCCACGAGGACGAGGAGGCCCAGCTGGGCGATCCCCACCGGGCGCAGGGCGGCGAGGGAATCCGTCATCGAGGCGAAGTCGCTCAAGGGCGTCGTGCCCTTCGGCGCCCCGACCAGGGAGCCCTCCCAGCCCACGACAAACGACGTCACGAAGCCCGCCAGCACGAGCGTGGCGCTCACGCCGACCCCGACGATGAGGATCCAGCTGACCAGCAACCGGAAGCGTTCGGGCGTCACAGGCCGACCCCGAGGCCGCGGAGCAGCGTCTCGACGCCCACCCCCACGAGCACCGGCAGGAAGATGAGCCGCACCGTGCGGTTCGCGAGCCGGGGCAGCACCCGGGCGCCGATCGTGGCACCGGCGAGCACGCCGAGCGCGACGGGCGCCGCGATCGTCGGGTCGACGTCGCCGCGCCCGAGGTAGATCCCGGCGGACGCGGCCGCCGTGACGCCGATCATGAAGTTGCTGGTCGCCGAGCTCACCTTCATCGGCAGCCGCATCGCCCCGTCCATCGCGAGGACCTTGAGCGCGCCCGACCCGATGCCCAGCAGCCCCGACACCAGGCCCGCGCCGGCCATCAGCGCGAAGCCCAGCGGGACCCGCTGGGCGGCGTACGGGACGTCCGTCCCGGCCCGGGCATCGGGGTAGGCGCCGGCAAGCCGCAACCGCCCGGCGAGCGGCGAGAGATGGACGACCGGCGGCAGCTCCTCGCCGAGGCGCAGGACCTGCTGCACCGCGGAGAACAGGAGGACCAGCCCGAGCAGGACGTACAGGAGCGCCGGGGCGACGACGGCGGCGAGCAGCGCCCCGGCGACGGCTCCGGTGGTCGTCGCGAGCTCCAGGAACATGCCCACCCGCATGTCGGTCATCCGGTCCCGCACGTAGGCGGCCGCGGCCCCGGAGCTCGTCGCGATCACGCTCACGATGCTCGCGCCGATCGCGAGCCGGATGTCCACCCCGAACAGGATCGTCAGGGCCGGGATCACGAGGATGCCGCCCCCGACGCCGGCGAGCGCTCCGATCAGGCCGGCAAGCAGCGAGACGGCGAAGATCCCGATGTCACCGCCGATCGTCATCCGGGGTGGGTCGCGCTCCGTGGGCTCTGGTGCCGACCCGGCGGCGCCGGGCCCGTGGCCAAGGGTACCGGGACCGCTTGCTGCGGCGCCGGCCCAGACCGTCGGTGGGTTCGCAGGCGGTGCCGGGCGCGGGGGAGCCGGATCCTCTCGATCCTGCCTCGTCAGGCCTCCGCCTCGCCCTCCGCCTCGATCTCCGCCGCGCCCCTGCCGAGGGCCCGGTCCACGACCCAGCGGATCGTTCCGCCCTGGACGATCAGCGTGAACAGGACGATGCCGAACGTGATCGCCTGGAGGAGGCTCCGCTGCGGGATGCCCCCCGGGAGCGAGAGGGCGAGGGCGACCGCGACGGCGCCCCGGAGCCCGGACCAGAACAGGACGTGGAGCCAGCCGTGAGGCAGACCCCCCTGGCGTCGCCGGACGAGCCGGGCCGCGCCGCCGAGCAGCCCGTAGATCACCAGCGCCCGACCGCCCAGCACCGCCAGGATGCCGATCGCGATCGCCGGGATCGCCTCGATCAGGTCGCCGGCCGTGATCGACAGCCCGACCAGGAGGAACACGATCGCCGTCAGCAGGAAGGAGAGGAACTCCCAGACCGTGTCGATCGCCTCCTGCGTCCGGGCGCTCATCCCGATCCGGCGCCCATAGCTGCCCAGGGTCATGCCGGCGACAACGGTGGCGATGACGCCCGACTCGTGGAGCACGTCGGCGACGATGTAGGTGCCGTAGGCGAGCAGGACCGAGATGGTCGTCTCGATCAGGTGGTCGTCGACACGGGCGACGATCCGCGACGCCACGAAGCCGGCAACCGCACCGATCAGGGCGCTGCCCGCCAGCGTCAGGACGAAGGAGGCGGCCGCGTCGACCGCGGTCACCGGCCCGCTCACGGCGCGCACGGCGATGGCGAAGACCACGATCGCGGTCCCATCGTTGAACAGGCTCTCGCCCTCGACCAGGGTGGACAGCCGGCGCGACGCGCCGAGCCGCTTGAACGTCGCGATGACCGCGATCGGATCCGTCGCCGACACCATGGCCCCCACGACGAACGCGAGGTCGAGCGGGAGCCCGCTCACCACGTGGAGCGCGAGCGCCACCACGGCCGCCGTGATGAGGACGCCGGGGATGGCCAGGAGCGCCACGCCGCCGAACGTGCGCCGGAGGCTGTCGATGTCGGTCTGGAACGACGCCTCGAACACGAGGCCCGGGAGCAGCACGAGGAGCACCAGCTCCGGCGTGACCTCGAACGCCTGGTCCGGCAGGAGCGTGGCGACCGCGAGGCCGAACAGGACGAGCGCCACGGAGTAGGGGATGCCCAACCGACGCGAGACCAGGGCGACCAGGACCGCGGCCGCGAGGAGCCCCGTGAACAGCTCGACGGTGAGCACCGTCGCATCAACGGGCATCGTGTCCGCCGCTCGCCACCGGTTCGTGTCGCGTTCCCACCTGCATGGGCGGCAGTCTACGTTGCGGCGCCGCCCGCGCGGCGGCGCGCGCCGTCCCAAGCGGCTCAGGCCATGCGGCGCGTCTCCGGGCGCTGGTCCAGCAGGTAGCGTGCGTATCGGGCGCGACGGAGGAAGGATCCGGTCGCGGCCTCGGTGGCGGGCTCGCCCAGCCGCTCGAGCGGGAGCGCCGCGAAGGCCTTGCCGACGAGCAGCCCGCCGATGAAGCCCAACCGGACCTCGGCCGGGTCATGCTCGACCCGCTCGTCCCGCAGGCCCTCCAGGTAGGCCGGATAGATGGCGGCTTCGATGGCCGGGAGATCCTCGGCACCGAGCTCCCCACTGTCGGCGCGACCGCTCAGGAGGTGGACGAGGTCCGATCCGAGGGGGCGAGGGCGGTAAAGCCCCAGTCGATGGCGACCAGGCCGCCGGGCCGCAGCGGATCGGCGAGCAGGTTCTGGGGGCAGGCATCCTCGTGGGCGAGGCCGCGCGGCAGGCGGTCGAGACGCTCCAGGATCAGCGGGGCCTCGTCCGCAAGCGCGAGGAGGTCGCCGCGCAGCGCCGGATCGCCCTGCGCCACCTCCCGCATGAGCGGATGCCGCCACGTCTCGTCGCTGCGCAGGGCGGGGATGGGCGCGGGGGCGATGCGCATCGCGTAGACCATCCCGAGGCCCCCCCCCTCATGGGCGGCGCGTCCGAGGGCAGCCCGTCGCGCAGCGTCCGTCCGGCGAGTTGGCCGAGGCGACGGGCCGCCGCCCCGTAGCGAACGGCATCCCAGGTCACGTCCGCGTGCGGCAGGTCCTCCATCCAGATCCGGACCCGGTCGTTGCCGAGCTCGTTGATCGCGTGGATCTCCGGCGCCCGCAGGCCGTCCGGGAGGCCCCGGACCAGCGAAGAGGCATACACGTCCGCCTCGTTCCGCCACGGAAATTGCGTGATCGCGGCCTCCCGCTGCGCCTCGGGGAGCATCCCGATCATCGGCCAGTGGCGCATGGATCGAATCGTCTTGGCGAAGACGCGAACGCGGCCTCCGTCGGCCGTCACGGCCACCACGCGGTCCAGCGCCTCCGTCGAGGGGGTCAGCACGGGATACGAATCGGGCTCGATCTCCCAGGTGACGACGGTGGCCCCGGGGGCGGCGATGGCGAGGACCCGGGCAACGTCGTCCGGTGGGAGTCGGTCGGGCATGGGCTGGACCTCGGGACGCTGCCGGCCCGGACGCCGGCGGCGTCGGCCGGGCAGGGGCGCATCGTCGTCGCACACCGGGTCGCGGACCAGCCCCCTGGGACCGCGCCCCGCTGGGCCCCGGACCGCCCGGACCTCCCGCGCGGCCTCGCCTACGGATCCATGTCCGCCCTCGACGACGCCCCGCTGATCCACGCCGATGACCGCGCCACCTGGCGCGCCTGGCTGGAGCGGAACCACGCGACCGCCAGCGGCGCCTGGCTGGTGACCTGGCGGGCCAGGTCCGGCCGGGCCGGCCTGGACGACGAGGCCGCCGTGGAGGAGGCGCTGTGCTTCGGCTGGATCGACAGCACGGGCGGCCGCGTGGACGACGACCGCGGCAAGCTGTACTTCGCGCCCCGGAAGCCGCGGAGCCCGTGGGCGGCCTCGAACAAGGCACGGGTCGAGCGGCTCATCGCCGGGGGTCGCATGGCGCCGGCCGGGCTCGCCGCCATCGAGCGCGCGAGGGCCAACGGGTCCTGGCACGTCCTCGACGGCTCGGAGCGGCTGGAGGTCCCGGACGACCTCGCGACGGCACTCGCCGCGCGCCCGGCGGCCGCCGCCAACTTCGCCGCGTTCCCTCCCTCGGCACGCAAGCAGCTGCTCGGCTGGATCGCCCTGGCGCAGCGTCCCGTGACGCGTGCCGGACGGATCGTCAAGGTGGCTGAGGCGGCTGCCCGCAACGAGCGCACCCCGGGCTGACGGCCGCGCTCCGCGGGCTCACGCCGCGCGCTCACTCCGCGGCCGGGCCGCCCGCTCAGGAACGGTGGGTCGGATCCGGCTCGCCGGTGAGCCGGAGGACGTCATCCCAGAGCGCTGCCCGGTCCGCGGCGGTGAGACGGGTCGACGGGACACGATCAAACGGGCGCGGGCGGCGGTCGAGGAACAACCGTCCGCTCGTCGCGCGGGAGTCCGGCGCGGCGGCCAGCCAGAGCATCGTGTCCACGCCCTCCGCGGCGCTCCGCAGCTGGCCACCCACGAGCCTGGTGAAGCCCGGCAGCGACGCCTCGAGGCCTGGTGTGTCGGCCCAGCCCGGGTGCATGGTGTTGGCGACCACGCCGGTGCCCCGCAGCCGGCGCGCCCACTCGCGCACGAGCGCCACCTGGGCGCGCTTCGCGCGGGCGTAGGCGAGCGCCCCGTTGTAGGTGCCGCGCTCGAAGGCGAGGTCGTCGAGCGGCAGCGGCTGGGTGTACATGCCGCCGGAGGTGACGGCGACCAGCCGGCCATCCGGGCTCTCGCCCAGGCGTCCCGCAAGCCGTGACACCAGCACGAACGGGCCGAGCACCATGATCGCGAAGGTGCGCTCGAACCCCTCGCCCGTGACCTCCCGCTCCGGGATCATGGCGCCCGCGTTGTCCACGATGACGTCGAGGCGTGGCTCGCGCTCCAGGATCTCGTCGGCGGCCGCGCGAACCGACGCGAGCGAGCCCATGTCGGCGACGACCGTGATCGCCTCGAGGCGCGGCGTTTCCGCGACGAGCTCGGCCCGGGTCCGCTCGAGGCGACCGGCATCGCGGCCGACCAGCACCAGGCGGGCTCCCATGCGCGCGAACGAGGCGGCCGCCGCCCGTCCGAGGCCGGATGTCGGACCGGTCAGCAGGACGGTGCGCCCGGTCATCGGGTAGGACTCGGCGGGCGGCCAGCCGTAGAGGCGCCGCCGCAGCCGGAAGCCGAGGCGGGTGAAGCTGGGGACGACGAGCATCTCTGCGAGGTCGTCGAGCAGGTCGCGTGCATCCATCGTCTCCATCTTCGCGCGCCGGACCCGTCCGGATCGGGTCCTCGTGCGAATAGGTGCCAGAAGGGTCCCCGAGCCGGACCCGATGGAGACCGATCAGACCATGCCCCGACTGCACGAGACCATCGAAACCAGCCTGCCCATCGACGAGACGTTCGCCTTCGTCGCCGACTTCGCGAACTGCTCGCTGTGGGACCCCAACACCGTGACCTCGGAGCGTATCGACGACGGACCCGTCCGCGTCGGCGCCCGCTACCGGTTGGGTGTCCGCCAGCGCGGCGGCGTCGTGCCCATGGAGTACGAGGTCAGCACCTGGGAGCCCGGCCGCCGCGTCGTCCTCGCCGGAGCGGGCTCGAACGTGCGCGCCACCGACGAGATCCGCTTCGAGCCGATCCCGACCGGCACCCGCGTGGATTACACCGCCGACATCGGCCTCACGGGCTGGATGCGGCTCGCCGAGCCGTTCGCCGGCGGCGCCTTCGAGAAGATCGCGAAGGACGCCGTCGCCGGCATGCAGGCCGCCCTCGACGATCGCGCCAAGGCGCTCGCGCGATGAGGGTCGCGGTCATCGGCTCCGGCGTCAGCGGGCTGTCCGCGGCCTGGGCGCTCTACGGCGACGGCCACGACGTCGCGATCTTCGAGCGCGACGCGGCCCCCGGCGGGCACGTGGCCACGGTCACCGTGGACTCGCCGGCCGGGCCGGTCAACGTCGACACCGGGTTCATCGTCTACAACGAGCCGACGTACCCGCGGCTCGTCGCCCTGTTCGAGGAGCTCGGCGTCGAGACGCAGCCGAGCGAGATGTCGTTCGCGTCCTCCTGCCGGGCCTGCGACGTGGAGTTCGGGTCGCGTGGCGCGCGCGGGTTCTTCGCCCAGCGCGGCCTCGCCGCCCGGCCGGGCTACCTGCGCATGTTCCCCGACATCCTCCGCTTCTATCGCGATGCGCGGGCGATCCTCGACGGCGACACCCCCACCGGCATGACCCTGGGCGAGTACCTCGCCGACCGGCGCTTCGGGGCGTCGTTCCGCGACCACTTCCTCGTTCCGATCACGGCCGCCGTGTGGTCCACGGCACCCGGGCGGACGCTCGAGTACCCGGTCGATTCCCTGCTCCGGTTCCTCGACAACCACGGCCTCATCGGGCTCGGCAAGGCGCATCCCTGGCGCACCGTGACCGGCGGGTCCCGCGCCTACGTGGACCGGCTCCTGGCGAGGCTGCCCGAGGGGGCGGTGCGGGCCAGTGATCCCGCGGCGGGTGTGACCCGCGACGAGAGCGGTGTCACGGTCCGCACGGCGAGCGGCGGCCGCGAGCGGTTCGATGCGCTGGTGATGGCCGCCCATGCGGACGACGCGCTGGCCGCCCTGGCCGATGCCGACGCCGGGGAGCGAGCCGCCCTCGGCGGCTTCGAGTACAACCGCAACGAGGTCGTGCTCCACACGGACGAGCGCGTCATGCCCCGCCGGCGGGACGCCTGGTCGTCGTGGAACGTGGACCAGGCGGCGTGCAACCCACCCGGCGCGGCTGTCACCATGACGTACCACATGAACCGCCTCCAGGCCATCCCGGGCCAGACCCAGTACTTCGTGTCGATCAACCCCGGCGCGGCCGTCCGCGACGACCGGGTCATCCTGTCGCGGGCGTTCAGCCACCCGCTGTACACGTTCCGCTCGCTCGATTCCCAAGCGGCCATCCGCCGCCTGCAGGGCCACCGCAACACGTGGTACGCCGGTGCCCACCTCGGCTTCGGGTTCCACGAGGACGGCTGTCGCTCCGGGTTCGAGGCGGCCGAACTGATCTCCGCGACTCCCGCCATCGAGCGCGCAGCATGAGGTCCCATCTCCTGGAGGGTCAGGTCAGGCACCGGCGGGTCCGGCCGGTCGAGTATGCCCTCGAGCACGACGTCTACTACTTCGCCCTCGACCTCGCGGAGCTCGACGAGGTGGCACGGTCGCTCCGGCTCATCGGCCGGAACCGGCGCAACGTCCTCGAGTTTCGCGACGCCGATCACTGGCCGACGCCCGCGGCCGACATCCGCGCCACGGTCCTCGAACACCTGCGCTCCGAGGGCGAGGACCCGACGGGCTGGCGCATCACGTTGGTGACGAGCCTGCGTGTCCTGGGCTACGTCTTCAACCCGGCCAGCTTCTACCTCTGCCGAGACACCGCGGGCGAGCTGCGCGTGGTCATCGTGGAGGTCCACAACACGCACCTGGAGCGGCACCTGTACACGCTCCGGCAGCAGGGCGCGGGCCCCCGCTTCGTCGCCTCGATGGACAAGGACTTCTACGTCTCCCCGTTCATCGACATGGAGGGCCGGTACACCGTGCATGTCGCGGACGACCCCGCCAGCCTGCGGATCGCGATCAACGAGCGGCAGGGCGATGCCCCGGTCATCGCCACCAGCCTCGTCCTGCGACGCCGGCGGCTGACCAACCGGATGGTGCTGCGGATGCTCGTGACCCATCCCCTGATCACGCACCGGACGATCGCGCTCATCCACGTCCATGCCTGGCGCCTGTGGCGCAGGGGCGTGCGGTTCCAGCGCCACGGCGAGGCCGTCGCCGCAGCCGTCGCGAGCCGTGCTGGCGCCCGGCCGGAACCGCACGGCTCGACCATCGGGAGGGTTGCCGCATGAGCGGGGAGACCGCCACCGGTTCCAGCGCGCGAGTCGGCGATCGGACGATCGGCGCGCTCGCGCTGCGCATGGGCCTGGCCGCCGCGTCGCGGATCCGGGTCGGCCGCCTGTCCGTCGTGCTGCCCGACGGACAGCAGCGCGTCTACGGCGACCCGGCGTCGTCACGCCACGCCGAGATCCGCATCCACGACGCGGCGGCGGCCATCCGTCTCCTGCTCCACGGCGAGACGGGCGTCGGCGAGGCGTACATGGACGGGCAGTGGTCGTCGCCGGATGTCGAGGCCCTGATCGAGCTGGCGGCCCTCAACCGCTCCGCGCTCGGGCTGGCGGCGCGCTGGTGGCGGCTCCCGCTCGAGATCCCGCGCCGGCTTGCGCACCGGGCCCGGCGCAACACGAAGGCGAAGGCCCGGGAGAACATCTCGGCCCACTACGACCTGGGCAACGACTTCTACCGCCTGTTTCTCGACGAGACGATGACGTACTCGTCCGCGGTGTTCGAGTCGCCCGACCAGTCGCTCGCGGACGCCCAACGGACCAAGTACCGGCGGATCGCCGAGGGGGCGGGCCTGCGCGCCGGCATGCACGTCCTCGAGATCGGGACGGGCTGGGGCGGGTTCGCGCTGTATGCGGCGGGGGAGCTCGGGTGTCGCGTCACCTCCGTCACGATCTCCCGGGAGCAGCACGACCTCGCCCGGGAGCGCGTCCGGGCCGCGGGCCTGGAGCACCTGGTGGGCATCGAGCTGCGCGACTACCGGGACGTCACCGGCCAGTACGACGCGATCGTGTCGATCGAGATGCTCGAGGCGGTCGGCGCGGAGTACCACGCGGCCTACTTCGAGGCCTGCGACCGCGCCCTGCTGCCCGGCGGCCGGCTGAGCCTCCAGGTCATCACCTTCCCCGATGTCGCCTACGAGGCCCAGCGTCGCGGGGCGAACTGGATCCAGACCTACATCTTCCCCGGCGGCCTGTGCCCGTCGCTCGCGGTCGTCGAGCAGTCGTCGCACGGCACCCGGCTCCTCATCCGCGAGGTGAGGGACATCGCGGCGAGCTATGCCCGCACGCTGCGGGCCTGGCGGGAGCGGTTCCTCGCAAACGTGGACGCCGTGCGCGCCCAAGGGTTCGACGACCGGTTCATCCGCATGTGGGAGTACTACCTCGCGCTCTCCGAGGCGGGCTTCGCCGCCGGCCTCACGCAGGATCTCCAGATCGTGATGGAGAAGGGGCGCGGGCTCGAACCCGGAACCGCGTAGGCACCGCGCGGGTGTCCGCCTCGAGCCGGGACTGGCGTCGTCCGGTCTACGGCTCGGCGATGCAGGGCTGGCCCTTGATGCCGACGGCCAGCTCCTTGGTGTCCGCCGCGGTGACCGTGATCGAGCTGATGTCACCCGCGTAGGCGACCTCAGCCGCGCTGTCGCAGATCGCCAAGCCGATGGCCGAATCATCCGGTCCGAGGGAGGTGACGATCGTCGCATCGTGACAGCCGCCCTCGCCCGTGCCGGTTGTCGCCGCCGTGTCGGCGGGAGCGCTCGTCGCGGCGGATGGGGCGGTCGAGGACACGCTGGGCGCCTGGCTCGCACTCGCCCCGCAACCTGCGACCGCCATGACAGCGACCATCGCGAGGGTCACGGCTGTCACCCTGAACGGCACTTCTCGCGCCACGCGCGCACGGCTGGGAGACACGATCCGACCCTCCTTGGGTTCGTCGGGTCTGGTGGGCACCATGCGCATCACGAAGGTGACGACGAAGCGGCCACCGGCGCGGACGGGACGATCCACGTTGTCTCCCTCAGGTTGCCGGCCGGACGCCAGGGACACGACCCCTGAAGGCTCGTGACGGGGAACCTCCGCGAGAGGGCCCGACGGCCTGCGGAGGATATGCCCTCGGCTCGAGCACCGGCGGCCTGGCCGCGCGCGTTGGTCGTGCCGCGCATGCTCGCTCTCACGCCGAGAAGGCTCGCCCTCCACTCGCGAGTGCCGACCCCAGGGCCGTCGGCGCGAGCGATGCGCCCAGGCGGGACCGGCGCGACCGGGTCACACGAGGCTGAGTCGTCGCGGTCCCGCAGGGACCGCCTCCTGCCCGGCGGGCGGCTGGCGGTCGGCCGCATCCGACGAGCAGGTCTGCAGGTAGTGCAGGGCCCGTTCCCGGTTGGGGAACGCGAGGAAGGCCGCGGGGGCGATGACCGTCGACCCGCCGAACCGCTGCCAGCGCCCGGGTGTCGGGTTCACGCCCAGCCTCCGGATCGTGAGCAGCCGCGGCGCCGCCGGCCGAGCCGGGCGCACGGGGGCCGCGAGATGGCGGCGGCCGGTGGCCTGCGGCAGCGAGCCGGTCGGCGACCCATCGGGCCGGGCCACGTTGGCCGCACGGGCGATGACGTAAGCGTCGACGTCATCGGGCCAGATGCGCCAGCCGCCGGCCGAGACGCGGAGCTTGGCGAAGACACCGTCGTCGATGAGCGTGGTGACAGCGGACTCGGACAGGCCGAGCCGGCTGCCAGCCTCCGAGAGCGTGAGGAGTTGCGTGATCGGGGCGCGGACTGCAGGTGTCATGGCCTCACCATGACCGCTCCGGACCCGACCCGACATCACCCAAAGGTCATTCGCCCGATCACGGCCCGTGCCCGATCGTCGCTGGGCGGCCTTCGGGGTGGAGCTCGGCCACGCTGAGGTGGACGCGTCAGCGCGGCATCTGCTCCGGCCCGGGGACCGCATCGACCCCTCGGCGGTTGGAGAGCCGGCTCCACAGCGGTGGCGTCCCACCGCTGCCCTGACGGGTAGCATCGGCCCCAGAACAAGCCGTTGACCGAGTCCGTCCAGCGTCTCGGCTTCACGACCCGCATCACGACGGCCGTCTGGGCTTACGGCGAGACCCACCAGGCGCAGGCGGCCTGCCCAGGCGCCGATGGCAGGCTCCCGCCGGAAGATCATCCTCCGGGCCTCTCATGACGTCAGGCGGGATCGCCGGGAAGGACCTCGGACCGCCCGGCTCGCCAGCACGAAACCCGGCGCGCGGCCGGGTTCACGTTCGGATCGCCGGAGCCGACACTCGGGATGTGCACCTGCGCCCGACCGATGGCGCCGCGAAGCGCCTGGGTTCATTACCTGCGTGAGCATGGTCGACAGTTCCCGGTCCGCTCGACGGGCGTTTCGGCCAAGGGCGCGTAGGATGGCATCGGGCGCGCACGCTTCCGAGCAGCCGGTCGAAGAGCGCCCGCGGAGGCAGACATGATGGACAACGGATGGGACATGGGTTCGGGCGGCGGCTTCTGGCTGATCGGCGGC
>JBBSCF010000050.1:0-21552 GCA_038250545.1 Candidatus Limnocylindrales bacterium
ACGCCGACGCCCACGCCGACGCCCACGCCGACGCCCACGCCGACGCCCACGCCGACGCCCACGCCGACGCCCACGCCGACGCCCACGCCGACGCCCACGCCGACGCCCACGCCGACGCCGGTCCCCGAGGTCACGCCGACCCCGATCCCCGAGGTCACGCCGACCCCGATCCCCGAGGTCACGCCGACCCCGATCCCCGAGGTCACGCTGACGCCGGCCCCCTCGGGCACGGTCGAGGCCGAGACGGGCACGCCCCGCATCACGCCGCCGCCCACGGACGGCATTGGCAGCAGCGGGTCGTCCGGTCCCGGCACGGGCCTGGCGCTGGTCCTGATCCTGCTCGCCGGCTCCTCGCTGGCGCTGCTCCCGGTCACGGCTCGCCGCACCCGCCGCAACCGCTGATCCCCCTCGGTGCGCTGCCTGAGCGCACCGCCTGATCGCGAGCCCCCGCCTCCCGGGTCCCCGGAGCGGGGGCTCCGTCGTGTCCGGGCTCAGCTCGCGAGCTGGACGACCTCAGTGGTCATCCGCCGCGCGATCCCGGACACGATGCGCAGCAGGTTGGAGAGGAGGCCCGTCGTGGTGCGCGGGTGCCGCGCCGCGAGCTCCGCGAACCCATCGGCACACAGGACGTACGCCTCGACCTCGGTGTCGGCGTAGACGTCAGCCGTCCGCCGCTCCCCCCGAGCAACGCGAGCTCGCCGACCATCCCTGGTGGCCTCGAGCCCTAGGATGGTCCGACGGGCTCGGCGGCGGTCGCTACCGGGATGGGCTCGCCACGGTGCGCGGGTGCCGTCTCGCGGGGCACCCGGCTCGCGCGACCGCGCGCCGTCACGATGAGCACGACCGCTGCCACGATCACCACCGACGCGACGACGGTCCGGCCGGAGAGCGGCTCGTCCAGGATCAGCCAGCCCAGGAACACCGCGACGACGGGGTTGACGTAGGCATACGTCGCGATCCGTCCGATCGGCGCAACGGTCAGGAGCCAGGCGTAGGTGGTGAAGCCAACGAGGCTGCCGACCAGCACGAGGTACGCGATCCCGATCCACGACGTGGCGGAGACCGCCGTGAGGGCGAATCCCGTCATCTCGCCAGTCGCGACCGCGGCAACGAGGAACGCGATCCCGCCCGCGATCATCTGGATCCCGGTCGAGAACAGGGCGGGGACCGGCAGGACGGCGCGCTTCGCCGCGTACAGCGTGCCCAACGACCAGAACATGGGCGAGACGACGAGGGCCGCCAGACCACCCGGGTCCAGCGCGCCCACGTCACCCGTGGGCCACGCAAGGATCCCCACGCCCAGCAGGCCGACGGCGATGCCCGCCGCAGCGAGGACCGGGATCCGGTCGCCGAACAGGACGCGGCCGAACACCGCCAGCCACATCGGCACCAGGCCGATCAGCAGGGCGGTGATGCCGGTCGGGATCGTCTGTTCGCCCCACGCCACGAGGCCCGTGCCGCCGAGGAGGAGCATCGCGCCAACGATGGTGGCATCGCGCACCTGGACGAACGTGGGGCGGACGAGCGCGCCCCGGTGCCGGAGGGTGACCCCGCCGGTGAGCAGCAGACCCGCGGGGACGAACCGCAGGAACCCCATCACGAACGGCGGGACGTTGTCCATCGCCACCTTCATGCCGAGGTAGGTCGAGCCCCAGACGACGTACAGGACCAGGATCCCGGCCCAGACGGCGAGGGGGCTGGCGCTGGTCCGCATCGCGCTGGTGGCTCCTGTGGGCGAGGAAGGGCGTGAGTGTAGCGGCCCGCGCGATGTTGTGCTACTACGCTAGGCCAAGTTGCGGCGAGGTTGCGGCCGCTGGACCGACGGGGCTATGCGGCCGCCACGATGGCCGTGGGGCGGCACACCTTGCAGGGCCGATAGCCGGCCTCGGCGGCCTCCCCGGGCGACCGGAACGACACCCGGTAGCGGTCCTGCGTGCGGCGCGCGTGCCGACAGGTCGGCCAGCAGATGATGTGGGTGGTCGTGGAGCCCGACAGGCGCTCCCCCCGCCGCGCCGCGTCCTCGAGCGCGTCCGGGTCCAGGCCCTCCTCGGTGAGGATCGCGCGCTTGTTGCCGGGTCCTCCGAGGCTGTACTGGCCGATGGTGCCGTCGGTGCGGACCACGCGGTGGCACGGGACGATGAGCGGCACCGGGTTGTGGCCCAGCGCCGTGCCCACGGCGCGGACCGCCTTCGGCCGGCCGATCTCGGCCGCGATCCAGCTGTACGGCCGGACCTCGCCCCGCGGGATTTCCAGCGCCTTGGTCCAGACCGCCACCTCGAACTCGGTGCGGCCGCGGAGGTCCAGCGGGATTCGGACCCGCCGCTCCCCGGCGAGCCGCCGCGCGACCGCCTCGGCGAGGCGTGCCGGGAGGGCGTCGGCGGGGATCGTCCGGCGGCCGGAGCGCGCCTCGTGCCGGGCCATCGCCTCGGCGCCGTCGGCGGCGAGCTCCACCTCCGCCACGCCGCGCCCGTTCCAGGCGATCCACAGCGTGCCGATGGGGGACGGGTGGGGCGCCATGCGGTCGACCAGGCCCACCTCCACGAGGACGTCGTCGGTCACGTGGGCCGGGGCCGGGGCCGCGAGGGCGGCCAGTGCGCCGGGGGTGTCGTCGGGGATGTCGCGGGGGGTTCGGGTCGTGCGGGTCATGCGCTCATCTCCTCGAACTCGGTGCCTGCCATCGCCGCCCGCAGCAGGGCGAGGCCGCGGTGGACCTGCGCCTTGAGCGTGCCCTCGGGGCGCCCGAGGATGCTCGCCAGCTCGGCGTACGAGAGGTCGTCGACGTGGCGGAGGACGACCGGGACGCGATAGCGCTCCGGGAGCGCCGCGAGATGCGCCGCGAGGCGCTCGCGATCCGAGGCGCGCAGGGCCGCCTCGGCCGGATCCGAACCGGCGGCGGCCCGAGGCTCCTGACCGGCCTCGACCAGTGGGTCGAGCGGCGTCGAGGGTAGCCTGCGGGTCCGTGCCCGGTTGCGGCACAGGTTGAGCACGATCGTCGTGAGCCACGGGCGGACCCGCAGCTCCCGGATCCGCTCGGGCTCATAGGCCGCCAGCGCACGGTAGGCGCGGACGAGGGCGTCCTGGGTGATCTCCTCGGCGTCGTGCGGGTTGCCGGTGACCCGCAGGGCGATCGCGTGACAGCGGTCCACGTGGGCGCGGACCATGGTCTCGAACGTCCCGTCGAGGTCCCGGGAGAGGCGGTGAGCGAGCTCCGTGTCGTCCATCACCTTCCTGAACCCGTCGCGGTGCGAACCGGTTGCACGACCGGTGCCGGGCGGTGCCGGTCGCCGATCCTAGCACCCCAAAGCGACCACGCCTCCGCGCTCCGCGCGTGCGTTCGGGACGGCCGTCCCGCATGCCACAATGCGCCCATGCAGCTCGACGACCGCTTCGATGACCTGGTCGCCAGCCTCGGCGGCTTCTACCGGACCTGGTACGTGGTCACGGGCCTGGAGCTCGGGTTGCTCGCGCGCCTGCGCGACGCCGGGCCGGCCGGGCTCACCGCAGTGGAGCTGGCACGGCGGACCGGCACGGAGCCCGCGCTGGTGGGGCGGTGGGCCTGGGGCGCCGCCGCGCATGACCTCGTGGAGCTGGCCGATGACCGGCTGCACATCGGGAGCGACGTCGCGGCGGTCCTGCTCGACGCGGACCGGCCGGAGTACCTCGGCGGCCAGTTCCTGCACGCGGCCATCGGCAGCCTCGATTTCGCCGAAGCCTCCGAGGTGTTCCGCACGGGCATCCCGCTCGCCTCGCGACCGGACCGCTACCGCCAGGCCATCGAGCGCCTCACGGCGCAGGACGTCGCCGTCTTCTTCCAGGAGGTCCTGCCGGCCAACCCGCAGCTGGTGGTGGACCTGCAGCCGGGGACCCGGATCCTGGACATCCACTGCGGCGGCGGCCGCTGGCTGATCGCGATGGCCCGCCGGTTCCCGGGCACGCGCCTGACCGGGATCGAGTTCGAGGCCGACTCGGTGGCCCGGGCGCGGGCGGCGGTCGAGGCGGCCGTCCTCGGCGACCGCATCACCATTGAGCATGGCGACGTCACCGCGGCCGGGCACGGTGACGAGGCGACGCTGGCCTACTTCCAGTACGCGCTCCACCAGCTGCCCGACCCCGTGGGCGCCCTGCGCTCCGCCTGGGCGGCGCTCCGGCCCGACGGCTGGCTGGTCGCCCTGGACTGGTATCTCCCGTCCGATCCCGACGAGATGCGAACCCGGCACAGCGAGCTCATCGCCGGGATCCAGCTCGACGAGCTCATCGGCGGCACGCGCCTGGTGACCCGTTCCGAGGCCCTGGGCTGGTTCGCGGACGCGCGGGTCGCGACCCCGGAGCTCATCGACCTGCCGTCGGGCGCCACGGTGATCATCGCGCGTCGCTGATCCCGGGCCGCGAGTCAGCTTCCCCGCGGGTCAGCGCCCCGGCGCGGTCGCGGGGCGAGGGTCATCGGAGGTCTCCTTCGTCTGCGCGCTGCCTGGCGGGACGTCCGCGGGTTGTACTCCAAGATTGGACTGAGTCCAATCTATCGGTGCGTGTTGCATGGGGAGGGCGAGCGTGCGGGCGGCGCTCCGGCGCGCGGTATCGTGACCCCGTGATCCGCACCCTCCGCGTGGACGACGCCACCATGCGCGCCCTCGAGCGCCACGAGACCCGCGCGCACGCGATCCCGGACCGGGAGATGCGCGACCTGGGTCACGCCGTGGTGCTCTGGGACCCGCGCGACGCGGACCCGTTCTGGAACCGCATGGCGAGCGTGCGCTGGCCGGCCGACGAAGAGGGGTTTGAGACGCGGCTCGCCGAGGCGCTCGCCCTGTTCGTGGCCCTCGCGCGCCAGCCCCATGTCTGGCCGTCACCGGTGCACTCGGCGCCGGCCGACCTCGTGGACCGCCTCGCGGCGAACGGGTTTCGCGACGTCGGCGGGGGCCACGTCATGGTGCTCGAGGATCCGTCGGCCAGCGCCCCGATCCGGCCGTCCGAGCTGCGTCCCGGCGTGATGCTCCAGGCGATCCGGCACGCGGCCGACGCCGCCGCCCCGGACCTCGACGACATGGGGCTCGTGCTCGCGCAGGCGTTCGGGGCGCTGCCCCAGCGGGGCCCTGAGCTCGCTGCGGGCCTGCGGCGCACGCTGGACGACCAACGCGTGGTGCTCGCGCTCGTGCGGGTGGACGGCGAGCCCGCGGCGTGTGCCAAGGCCACGACGTTCGACGGGTTCACCTACCTCTCGTCCATCGGGACGCGCGACCCGTTCCGGGGGCGCGGTCTCGCGGGGCTGGCGACCCGGCACGCGATGGCGGCCGCGGGCGCGCGCGAGGCCGGGCGCACGTATCTCGGCGTGTTCTCGGGCAACGAGGCGGCCCTACGGGTGTATGCGCGGCTCGGGTTCGCGTCGGTGGGGGAGTCGCCGGACATGCTGCTCGGATGACCGGCCGGTGAGGCTCTGGGCGCGGCTCACGTGGCAGGCGAAGGACCCATCCGCCCTCGCTGCCGAGCTGGCGCGCCGGCTCCTGGTCCCGGCGCGACCCGGCGGCCTCGTCGCCGGCGCGCGACTCCTGCGCCTGGGCACGGCGGAGCTCGAGGTCCGCCCCTGGGTCCGCGAGGGTCCCGACGACACCCCGCGCGCCGCCGGCCGGCTGATGCTGGAGCCCGTCCCGGACGGCGAGGATCCGCCGCCGGAGGCGCCCGCTGGCTCGCCGGACCCGCTGGTGCTCCTGGGGTTCGGCTGGGCGACGGTCGAGCTGGACCGGGCCGAGGCGGACCTCGACATGTGGCTGGGTCCGCCCCCGGCGCCGCCCGCAGCCGGGGCCTCCGCACCGCCGGTGGACGAGCACCTGGGTGCCCGCGCCCGCCTGCGCGAGAGCGCGGGAATGCCCGGCACCTGGACCGTCCTCCTGGAGCCCTCGACGGAGGGGCGCGCGGCGGCCTCGCTGGCGCGCGACGGCGAGGGACCCTGCGCGCTGTACCTGCGGCCGGCCGACGGACTGGACGCCTGGGCCGACGCTGCGCGGGGGCGCGGGATCACCGTCAGCGGCCGCCGGGAGGGCCCGTTCGGGGCACAGGTGCTGCTCGCCTCGGCGACGGCCGGGCCGCACATCATCGTGACTGAGGGCCGGTCGCAGGTGTCGGCGCTGGCCCCGGCGAGTACCATCGCGCCATGAACGACCCTGCTGCTGTCACGGTCAGACCCGCCACGGCCGCCGACGCCGAGCGGTTCGCCACGCTCCTCACGGAGGAGGGCTATCCCGCCGGCTCCACGGACCTCGCGGCCCGCATCGCCCGGTTCTCGACCGACGAGTCCCGGGTGCTCGCGGCCGAGGCCTCGGGGGAGGTGATCGGGTTCGTCGCCTTCCACGTCATGCCCCGCTTCGAGACGGACGAGCGATTCGCGCGCATCGTCGCGCTCGTCGTCGATCCCGGCGTCCGGGCTCGCGGCATCGGCCGCCAGCTGATGACGGAGGCCGAACGGGTCGCCTACGAGGCCGGCGCGTCGTTCTTCGAGGTCACCGCCGGTCACCACCGGCCCGAGGCGCGCAAGCTGTTCGTGTCCCTGGGCTACGACGCGGGGCTCGCCGCGTACCTGCGCAAGCGCCCCTGACCCACCCGCCGGCGCACGTACGGACCGGGTTCCAGGCGTCCATCCGATGACCTTTCCCAGGCTCCGCCTCCGCGACGAGGTCGCCTCGCTGCTCGAACTCCCTTGGGAGCGGGCGCTCGCCGACTGGGACGAGACGGGCCACCGCTTCCGCGAGCTCCCCGTGGGGCCGTCACGGCACCTCGTCCGGTTCCTCGTGTCCGACGGGATCGTCTACGCGCTCAAGGAGCTGCCCGCGCCCGTGGCCGAGCGCGAGTTCTCGGTCCTGCGCCATCTCGAGGACGCGCGCCTGCCCGCGGTGCGGGCCGTGGGTCTCGCGGAGCGGCCGGAGCGCGGCGACTCGATCCTGGTGACGGAGTACCTGCGCCACTCGATGCAGTACCGGCGCCTGCTGATGCGGCTGCGCGCCGTCTCGACGGGCTATCGCGACCGGCTCCTCGACGCGATGGCGCTGCTCCTCGTCGACCTCCACCGCGGCGGCGTCTACTGGGGCGACTGCTCCCTCGCCAACACCCTGTTCCGGCGCGACGGTGACCGGATCCAGGCCTACCTCGTCGACGCGGAGACGAGCGATGTCCACGCCTCGCTCTCCGATGGCCAGCGCTGGTTCGACCTCGACATCCTGGTCGAGAACGTCGCCTTCGGCCTCGCGGACCTCGCCGCCTACCAGGGCCGGCCGGAGGATGAGGAGGCCGCGATCGACGCGGCCGAGTCGGTCCGGATCCGCTACGACGCCGTGTGGCGGGAGCTCTCCGACCAGCCGGACCTCATCCCCGGCGACCGGCGCGCGATCCGCGCCCGCCTGCGCCGCCTCAATGATCTCGGGTTCTCCGTGGACCTCGAGGTGGACCCGGTGGGGCCCGCGGGCACGGTGCGGCTTCGGACGTCGGTGACCACGCGCCGCTACCACGCCAACGAGCTGGAGCGACGCACGCGGCTGCGGACCCTCGAGGGCCAGGCGCGGATCCTGCTCAACGACCTCGCCGAGTACCAGGCCTGGCTGGAGTTCTACGAGCGTCGCGCAATCGCCCCGGAGGAGGCGGCGGACCGCTGGCTGCGCACCGTCTACCGGCCCACCCAGGCGCGGATCGCCAGCTTTGTCGGGCCGGATCGGGACCTCGTCCAGACCTACTGCGATGTCCTGGAGCACAAGTGGCTCCTCTCGGAGCAGGTCGGCCGCGACGTGGGCCTGGACGCGGCGATCGAGTCCTATGTGGCCGAGGGAGCGCCGGCCCCTGAGCAGCCGGTCGCGCACGGGGACGCCGGCCTGGAGGCGTTGGACATCGAGCGCGACGACCCGGACTACGACGGCGCCGCCAGCTGATCCTTGACAGCCCGAGGCGGCGGCGCAGGATGGGGGCACGCGCCGCTCTCGCGCCTCCAAGGGGACCCACGATGAAGCTCCACCTCCCCGGCCGCCACCATGAGCCCGTGGTTCACGCCGACCCCGGCAAGCCGCACGCGTTCGTGCAGATCAACGACCCGGGTCTCGGGGCCATGGCGGCAACCACCTCCACGCGTGTCGGCGGAATCCCGACGGCCGTCGTCGTGGCGGACAACCACATCCGCAAGTCGTTGTGCGGGCTCGCCGGGTGTGGCCGCGAGCGCCACGACGAGATCCACGCGGCCCCCGAGGGCTGATGGCTCGGGGCTCAGCGGCCCTCCCAGCGCTCCTGGAAGACCACCTCGTCGAGGGGCCTGCGGCCGCCCGGCCGGTTCGGGGCCGTCAGCTTGTCCGGGTCCTTCGGGTAGCCGAACGAGAGGATGTACTCGCACCACATCCCGTCGGGGAGCCCCAGCAGCGCCTTGACCTGCGCCTGCTCGTAGACGGTGGCCGGGCAACTGCCGATCCCCAGCTCCCATGCGACCAGCATCATCTGGGCCGCCGCGCCGCCCACGTCCCACACCACGCTGAGGGGCTGGCCCGGCCCCTGTGGGTCCGGCGTCACCAGGGCCACGGCCGCGGCCGCCCCGGCGATGTGCCCCGCGTGCGGCCCGACCTTGCTGAGCGCCTCGAGCCGCGCCGGGTCCCTGACCACCACGAAGGCCCAGCGCTGCTGGTTCTTGGAGCTGTGGGCGCGCGTGCCGGCGCGGACGATGCGTTCGAGGTCATCGGGGGCGATGGGCCTGTCGGCGAACTCGCGCACGGCGCGCTTGGTGCGCACGGCGTTCCAGGTGTTCATCTGGTGGCTCCTTCGGAAGCGGGCGACGGGACGATCAGGACGCCGGCGGTGGGCGGGGCCGCCGAGGCGGCGCGCGACTCGCGGTTGCGGACGAGCTGGACGAGCGTCCGGAGGCCGCCCGGCTGCTCGTCGAGGGTCGTGAGGCGCTCCGGATCCGGCAGTCGCTCGGCCGGGACCCCTGCGGCGATCGCGGCGGCCTCCTCGGGCGGGACCGGGCCCCCGAGGCTCCCGGCCAGGAACCGGGCGACGGCCGCGCGGTACGCCGGGTCCTCGTACAGCCAGGAGTGGCGCCCGCCCTCGACCACGACGGTCTCCGTGACCGCTCCCGGCCGGGCGGCACGGCGCGCGGCGGCGAGCCGGCCGAGGTCCGCGAACGGCACCACGCCGTCGTCGGTCCCGTGCGCGAGCAGGACTGGCGCGGCGATGTCCCGAACCGCGCGGGTGGCGCTGATCGAATCCACGGTGTGGCCTCGCGGTCGCAGGTACACGCGCGTGGTCAGCCACGCGAGCGGCCACGCGATCGGGCCCGGGATCGGCAGCCGGGCGAGGCGGAACGTCTGACGGGTGAGCCGCCAGGGGTCGGCCGGGGCGGCGACGGCCACCACCGCGCTCACGTCCGGGTCGTCGGCCGCGGCGACCAGGGACCCCGCGGCGCCCATGGAGTGGCCCAGGATCCCGACCCGCGAGACCTCCGGCCGCGCGAGCAGCCAGGCGACCCCGGCCCGGGCGTCGGCCGCGTACTCGCCCACGGACAGCGGCAGCGTCTCGGGGCCGTTCCCGCCGTGGCCGCGGACGTCGATCGTGAGCACGTGGAACCCGACCGCGTGCAGCAGCTGCGCGTGGGGGAGCGTGCGGTCACGCGCGGATTCCCAGCCGTGGACCAGCACGACGCCCGGGGCGCAGCCCGGCCCGGCCGGGATGTACCAGCCGGGCAGGCGCAGGCCGTCCGTCGTTGGGACCGTCACGTCCCCCCAGGCGAGGCCCACGACATCTGGCGTCCAGGTCGACGGGTGCCGGTGCGGATAGCCGGCCCGGACGCGGTAGACGAGGGCGAACCGGTAGGCGAGCGCCAGCGGCACGGCGGCAACGGCGGCGGCGACGCCGGCGCGGCGGGCACGACGGGAGGGGGTCATGTCCGAATGGGACCCTCGCCGGCCGGGTCTGTCAAGCGACGGGTGGGTCCTTGGCTGTCGCATCGGCCGTACAGCCCGCCCGATCGCTCACGCTACTGGAGCGGGAGCGAGTCGAGCACGCCACCCGCCGCGTCGAGCACCTCGACCCGGGCGGGGGTTGCGCCAGCCGGGATGACCAGGGCATAGAAGCGGAGCGGGCTCACGCCGGGCGCGCTCAGCACGTCGCTCCTGACCTCGCCCCCGCCGGCAAGCGTGAGCCGGATGGATGTGGCGCCCGGTGGTTGGACGGTCCCGGCCAGGAAGGCGTCCTCGGTCGTCGGGCCGCCCGGCCGCCACAAGCCGCCGTTGTCTGCCCTGAGCCCGCAGACGCGCGCGCTCGTGCGCCCGAGGGCGCGGAGCTCGAGGCAGACGCCCTCGCTGCCGTTCTGGAAGGTCCAGAGGGACCAGCCGCCACCGCTGAACGTGCCCGAGGTGAGTTCCGCTTGCGGCCCAGGCGAGCAAGCGCCGACGAGGGCGAGGACCAGGAGGGCGAGGGCCAACCTCACGGCAAGGCGCCTCCGCACCCGGATCCCGGACACGATGGCCGCGCCGCCGCAGCCAGCGAACATCCCGACGTCGCCCCGTGCGACCCCAGTGCTGCGGTTCGTGAGCATGCGTCCCCCCCACTGGCAGGTTCCTCTGCCAGCCTCGCGGTGTCGGGCAACCCAGTCAAGATGCCGACCGACGGGACAGACGATCACGCGCCGGGTCCCTGCGGCGCGCGCGGCCCAGTCGAGCACGTGCCTGGAGGTCCTCCGTGCCGCCGCGACACCGGGGCATTCCCCGACCCCGATCCGGGCGCCCCGTCGGAGGGATGCGCCCGCGGAGCGTTCCCACCGATGCCTCCGGCAGCCCAGGCGCGGCGCCAGCCGGCGGCGTGAGGGGCGATGGACGGTCCGAGGCACGGTCGATGATGACGAGCGAGCGACAGGCGGCGCTTGCGGCATACCGCGCGCCCGGCAGGCCGTCATGGATGAGCTGGTGGTCATCCTGGGCCAGGGCGTGAGCCTCCAGGACATCCAGGCGGCACGGGCCTTCCTGGGCGACCTCGCCCTCCAGGTGGCGCGCGCGGCCGCCCGCACGACCCGCCAGGACGCCTGACCGCGCCCCGCGCGGGCGGGGATACACTCGGGGCGTGCCCCCCAAGGAACCCCATGCCGTGCTCGGCGTTGAGCCCGGCGCATCCCCCGACGCGATCAAGGCCGCCTGGCGCGCCCTCGCGCGGCGCCACCACCCGGACCTGACGGGGGATGACCCGGAGCTCGCGCGGCGGGCGACGCGACGCATGGCCGAGATCAACGCGGCCTACGCGGCGCTCACCCGCGCCGGCGAGACGATCGAGGGGAGGCGCACCCGGCGCGGGACCGCCGAGCCCGCCGCGGGTCCCGCGGGGCGATCTCCCGGTGGTCGCGGCGCCGATGGGGCGACGCGCCCGCCCGCGTCGCGCCCGGGCGGCCCGCCCCCGCCCCAGAGGACCCGGCCCGTCACGGGTCGCGTGGACACCAGCGCCACGGTCCATCCGCGCAACCAGACCACCACGCCGCCCGGCCTGCGGCTCCCGCTGACCGGCCAGCCGCCGCTCCGCCACGACCGGTCCACCCCGGAGCTTCGTGCCTCGCAGCCGTCCGGGCCCATGGAGCGGGACCACCGCGAGGGCCACGTGCCCCTCGGGGCGCCGTCGCTGGACGACGCGCTCAGCCTCGAGGTCACGTTCGGGAAGTTCCATGGCCACACCCTCGGCGAGATCGCCGCGTTCGAGCCCAGCTACATCGACTGGCTGGGCGGGACCATGACCCGCGAGCCCGAGATCGCACTGGCGGCGCGGGTCATCGTGGCGGAGCTGGATCGACGGGGGGTCCGGCGCGTGCACCGGGCGCCGCGTCCGGGCTGGCAGTCCAACCCGTTCCGGTAGCCGCCGGCCCCGGACACCATTGCACCCCCGGTGGTCGTGCCGGGGGTGCAGGTGACGCCGGATGAGTGCTGCCGTCCTACGGCTCCCGGGCCTGGTGGCCGATGGTGCCCAGTTACTCGGCTCGTGATCGGGGCTCGGTCCCCCCGTGCCGTCGAGCGTCCCCAACGGCCGGGTCGTCCGGCCTTGCGATCCGTGACCGACGCCCCAGGTGGTTCCCGGATTGTCGCGGGTCGGCGCGTTTCGAACGCAAGGACACCGTACGCGCCGGATCCGGCAGGCTCAATGGGTCGCGCGTCAGGGGGCCGCCGGGGCGAAGGTCAGGCGCAGGCCCGCACCGCCCGGACCATCGGCCGAGGCCGTCGAGGGACCATCGGACACGCTAGGGACTTCGCCTCATTGGGCGTCGCCGGGATGGGAATCGCGCCGCGTGACGGCAGGATCGACGGCCGCCCGGTACGCTCTGGCCGATGCTCCCGCGATCCCGCGCCCTGCTCCCGGCCGCCCTGCTCGCGGCCTCGATGCTGGTCGCCGCGTGCGCCGGCCAGGCCGCCCCGGTCGTGAGCTTCGACCCGACCGGGCCATGCACCACCGACGGCCAGCAGCCCGGCGCCTACCCGGAGCTCGAGGCCCTCCTGCCGACCGTGGTGGACGGCGCGGCGCCCGCCAGCGTCGACTCCGGGCGCACGTGCACGCCGGCCGCCCTGGGTACCCTCGCCGACGCGGGCGTGACCGAGCTGCGCTTCGCGGGTGCCACGTGGGAGGCCGGCGGGACCGCCGGCTGGACCATCGCCGTCTTCACCGCCGGGGGCCTGCACGCCGCGGTCATGCGCGACTTCTATGAGACCGGGGCCAGGGCCGCGCGCCGGACGGAGAAGGTCGCCGTCTCTGACACGACGGTCGGCGGCACACCCGGCAGGCGGTTGGACGTGCTGATGAGCGACGGGACCGGCCAGACGGTGGTGGCCTGGCAGCCGAAGGCCGACGGCCCCGTGTGGGTGCTCCTGGCCGCGGACGTCGGCGACACGAAGGTGGCGTCCCTGCTCGAGATGCTCGGGTCGCGTTGAGCCGCTGGCCGGGTGCTAGAGTCGCCCGACCATGAGCGACCGTCCCGACGCCTGGGGTCCGCGCCGCCAGGCCTGGCGCATCGAACGCCTCACCCCCTCGCTGGACCGGCTGCCCGAGCGCAGCGACCGCTTCGTCACGCTCGGCGACCTCCCGGTCGAGGGCCTCTACGGTCCCTGGGACCTGGAGCGTGACCCGGCTTGCTCGGCGTCGACTCCGCCCGATCCGTACGCCCATCCCGGACCCGGCGGCCCGACCGCCGTCGACCACCACGGCGACCCGCTCCGCGACGGTCCCGGGCACTACGCCGACGCGGACCTCGCGCGGGACCTCGGCCTGCCCGGTGAGCCGCCGTTCACGCGCGGCGTCCATCCCACCGGTTACCGCTCCCGGCCGTGGACCATGCGCATGTTCGCGGGCTTCGGCTCCGCGGAGGACACGAACGCCCGGTTCCGCCACCTGCTCGACGCCGGCCAGACGGGCCTCTCGATCGCCTACGACATGCCGACCCTCTACGGCTACGACACCGACGACCCCGAGGCCGAGGGCGAGTTCGGGACGTGCGGCGTGGCGGTCAGCAGCCTCGCCGACATGGAGGTCCTCCTCGCGGGCCTGCCGCTGGACCGCGTCAGCACCTCGATGACGATCAATGCCCCCGCGGCGCCGATCTGGGCGATGTACATCGTGGCCGCCGAGAAGGCCGGGGTCCCGCGCGCGCGGCTCGAGGGCACGATCCAGAACGACATCCTCAAGGAGTATGTCGCCCAGAAGGAGTTCCTGTACCCGCCCGAGCCGTCCATGCGCCTGGTCGTGGACACGATCGAGTTCGGCACGCGCGAGATGCCGCGCTGGAACACCGTCTCGATCAGCGGCTACCACATCCGCGAGGCGGGCTCGACGGCCGTCCAGGAGCTCGCGTTCACCATCGCGGACGGCATGGCCTACGTGGAGGCGGCGATCGAGCGCGGCCTGCGGGTCGACGACTTCGCGCCGCGGCTGTCGTTCTTCTTCAACAGCCACAGCGACTTCTTCGAGGAGATCGCCAAGTTCCGAGCCTCGCGGCGGGTCTGGTGGAAGCTGATGAGCGAGCGCTACCGCGCCGAGAACGAGCGCTCGACGTGGATGCGCTTCCACAGCCAGACCGCGGGTGTCTCGCTCACGCCGCAGCAGCCGCTCAACAACCTCACGCGGGTCGCGACCCAGGCGCTGGCGGCGATCCTGGGCGGGACGCAGAGCCTCCACACCGACGCCTACGACGAGGCGCTCGCCGTACCGACCGCCGAGGCCGCGCTGCTCGCGCTTCGCCAGCAGCAGGTGCTGTTCGAGGAGACGGGTGTCGCGTCCACCGTCGACCCGCTGGGCGGCTCATGGTTCGTGGAGTCCCTCACCAACCGCGTCGAGCGCGAGGTCTGGCGGTACCTCGACGAGATCGACCGGCGCGGCGGCATGGTGGCGGCCATCGCCGACGGCTACCCGCAGCGCGAGATCGCGGACGCGGCGTACCGGTTCCAGCGCGAGTTCGACGCGGGGCAGCGGCGGATCGTCGGCGTCAACGCGTACGTCAACGCGGGGCCGATCCGGGTGCCGGTGCTCGCCGTGCCCGAGGGTTCGCAGGAGCGGCACCTGGCCCGGCTGGTCCGGACCCGGCGGGAGCGCGACGGCGCGGCGGTCGAGGCGGCCCTCGCGGGCCTGCGCGAGGCCGCGTCGCGCCCGGCGAGCAGCGAGACGAACCTGATGCCGCACTTCATCCGCTGCGCGGAGGCGTACGCGACGCTCGGCGAGCAGTGCCAGGTGCTGCGCGAGGTCTTCGGGGAGTACCGGGAGCCGGTTTCCGTCTAGGCGCACCGTGCGGGCCGCCCCGCTGGGCGCGCGACTCCCGGGGTCCTTTGCCGCTTAGGCCGTCCGGGCCGCCCGGCGGCCGCCCGGCGGCCGCCCGGCGGCCGAAGCGTCCCCGACGAACGCCGTTTCGCTCGTCATCAGCGAGCAGGCGGGCTCATAACTGCCCCAAAGGCGCCCCGCTGCTCGCCGATGGCGAGCAGGACACAGGAGACTGGCGGCGGTTCGCTCGCCGGGCGGCCCCGCGGCCCCGGCGGCCCGGGCGGCCCACGACCCGAGGGCCCCGAAGGACGAGGACACGTCCCGAGGGGCGCCGTGCGCTTGCGGGGCGCGACACGCGCCGGGAACCGGTGGGCCCAGGGCACACGCGGGGCCCGAGGAGTCGGCGCGGCGCGGCGCGGCTTGGTCGGAGCGGCTCAGCCGGGTCGGTGGGCCTGCGCGAGGTCGATCGCCTCGGCCAGCGAGTGCGACACGCCGTCAGCCCCGACGGTGGACCCGAGGTTCGGCACGGTTGTGATCCCCCCGCCGATCAGCACCATGACCCCGGGGCGGGCATCGCGCGTCTTCACCACGGCATCGGCAAGCGCGCCGACCCGGGCCGGGTCCATCGCGGAGAGGCAGACCAGGGACACCTCGTTGCGGGCCACAAACGCGGCAAGGTCTGCGGCCGGGAGGTCCGCGCCCAGGTTCGTGACGCTCCAGCCGTCCTCGGCCAGGACCTGCTCGAGGCAGACGAGCCCGATCATGTGCTGCTCGCCCGCGACGCCGGCGAGGGCCGCGATCGGCCCGATGCGGCCTTCGGGGCCCAGCTCCGGCCGCACGCGCTCGAGCGCCCGCAGGAGCGTGCGCGAGGCGAGGTGCTCCTCGGCGACCGTCCAGCGGCCGGTCTGCCAGCGTTCGCCGACGAGGCGCATCGCCTCGCGGAGGAGGCCGTCGTAGACGTCGGCGCGGGACGACTCGGCCAGGGCGTGGCGCAGCGTCCAGGCCGCGAGCTCGTCGTCGCCGTCGGCGAGGAGGCCCGCGAGCAGCTCCGGGGAGAGCGATCCGGCCGAGACCGCGGCGGCCGCGTCCGGGTCGACAGGCGGGAGGTGGAACGGGATGTCGTCGCTCACGGCCGGACTCTAGCATCGCGGGGCTCGCGACGGGCCCGCCGCAGGACTAGGATGCGGCCATGTATTCCGATGCCCTCTCCTTCCTCGAAGACGAACGCGACACCTTCCGGGCGTACGAGGCGCTGGACACGCTCTCGGACGAGCAGCTGGACGTCCCCGTCGAGGGCGCGGGCGGCTGGTCCGGCCGGGACCTCATGGGCCACATCGTCACCTGGCAGGAGGCGGCCCTGGCCACGGCCAAGGAGCTGGCGGTGGGGGAGCAGAGCCCAACGATGGAGCGGCTCGAGGCGCAGTGGAACGCCGGCCCGGAGGGAGGCGACCGGATGAACGAGGAGGCACTCGAGCGCTTCCGGGCGATGCCGCTGGACGAGGTCCGGGCGCTGTTCAAGACGACCGGGGGCGAGTTGCGCGGCTACCTCACGGTGGTCCCGGAGTCGCGCTGGATCAAGCACGCGGCACACCAGGAGTACTTCTTCGGCGAGATGACGGAACACTACGAGGAGCACCTGAAGGAACTCGCGGCGATCCTGGCGGCCGCCACGTGAACGGCGAGCCGGCCAACGGCCGCTACGACCCGGCGGACGACGACCTCGACGACGACGCGCCGCTGGACTCGGCCGAGGAGGTTGCCGCGGCCGCGGAGGCCCTCGCCGAGGCGGATGAGTCGCTCGATGAGCGCGTCGAGGCCGTCGTGGCGGATCTCGACGGCGTGGAGCGGGTCCGCGACGGCGAGTCCGTCACGTACCGGGCCGGTGGAACGGCGTTTGCCGTACTGATGGCCGACGTCCTGGAGGTCGCGCTGGACCCGGTGGTCGCGAAGGCGGCGTTGCGGACGGCGAACACGTTGCCCTCGCCGCGCGGCAAGGGCTGGATCGCGTTCACGCCGGCGTCCATCGACCGCTTCGCGCTGGACCGTGCCGAGGCGTGGGTCCGGAGCGCGCACCGGCGGGCCCTCGGAGGCTGATCGGCGCGCGCGACTCGCCTGCGAGTCGCATCGGGGCGGTCGACGCGGACATGGAACGACCCCGGTCGGGGACCGGGGTCGCGTCTCGGTTGTGGCGCCCGCGCGTGGCGGGCGGGCGCTCAGGCCTTGGGGGCGGCGGCCAGCGCGGTCAGGCCGAACGCCTGCTCCAGCTGGTCCAGCGGGCGGAAGCCCACCACGCCCTGCGGCTGCTCGCCGGGCTTGAAGTACGCGATGGTGGGGATGCTCATGATCCCGAACGCCTGGGACAGGCGCGGGTTGGCATCGACGTCCACCTTGACCACGTCCACGACACCGTCGTACTTGGCCGCGAGCTTCTCCATCTCGGGGGCGACCATCTTGCAGGGCCCGCACCAGGCGGCCCAGAAGTCGACCACGACGGGCTTGTCGTTGTTCAGCACCAGCGTCTCGAACGTGTCGTCCGTCGCTGCCTTGATCTCCGCCACGGGGCGGCTCCTTTCTCCCGCCAGGCCGGCGGATGCGTGTTCGACCCGGTCAGCGGGCGATGGCTTGGAGCGTCTTGTAGGCCTCGAGGACCTTGGGATCCGCGAGCCGGTAGTAGACCGTGCTGCCGTCCCGGCGTGCCGCGACGAGCCCGGCCGAGCGCAGCACCGCGAGGTGCTGGCTCATGTTCGGCACCTGGCAGTTGACCCGCGTCGCGAGCTCGCCCACGGAGGCCTCGCCGCCGGCGAGGGACTCCAGGACGCACAGGCGCTTGGGGTCACCGAGAGCCCGCGCCACCGCGGCGAAGCGGTTGCGGTCCTCGTCGGTGCTGTTGGCGGTGTCGATCACGCGCCTAGTCTCTCACTGTTTGCGCAAGGACGCAAGTCACGTCGTGACGGCTTCGTGGCGGGGCTGCCCGCGTGCGTTGATGCCGCGCACCCCGGCGCTCACGCATACTCGTGCCATGCGCCAACCCACCGTGACCCTGGCCGCCATCCGCGAGACCCGTGCCAAGCTCGGCGACCGTATCCACCACACCCCGATGCTCTCGTCGGCGACGGCGGCCCGGGTCGCCGGGCACAACGCGGGCGTCCGACTCGCCGACGATCGGCTGTACCTCAAGGCCGAGCACCTCCAGAAGACAGGCTCGTTCAAGCCGCGGGCCGCGCTCGCCAGGATCTCGTCGCTCACGCCGGACGAGCGACGCCGGGGCGCCATCACGATCTCCGCAGGCAACGCCGGCCAGGCGTACGCGTGGGCCGCCCGCGAGGCCGGCGTGTCGATGACGGTCGTCATGCCCGAAGCCGCGGTCGAGTCCAAGGTGGCCGCCTGCCTGGAGTACGGGGCCGATGTCGTCCTCCACGGCAAGCACGTCGGCGAGTCCCTGCTCCGCCTCGAGGAGCTCAGGAAGGAGCGCGGCCTGGCCCTCGTCCACCCCTACGACGACCCGGAGGTCCTGCTGGGCAACGGCTCATGCGGCCTCGAGATCCTCGAGGACCTGCCGGACGTCGACGTCATCGTGATCGCCGTCGGCGGGGGCGGGCTCCTGGGGGGCGTGACGGTGGCGGTCCGCGAGAGCCGGCCGCGGACCCGCGTGTACGCGGTCGAGCCGTCGGGATCCGATGCGCTTCGCCAGGCGATGGCCGCCGGCGAGCCCGTGTCCCTGACGCCGCACAGCGTCGCGGACGGGCTGAACGCCCCATCCGCGGGGCGCCTGGCCCTGGACATCGCGCGGCGCTACCTCGATGGGGTCATCGTCGTCGAGGACCAGACGATTCTCTCGGGCCTCCGGTTCAGCATCGAACGCCTCAAGCAGGTGGTGGAGCCCGCGGGCGCCGCCGCGCTTTCGGCCGTGCTGACCGGGGCCGTCCCGCTCCGGAACGGGGACCGCGTGGCGGTCATCCTCTCGGGGGGCAACGTCGCCCCGGACGGCCTCGGGGCGCTCCTCGCCGAGGCCGCGCCGCTGACCGCCCCGCTCTGATGGGGCCGCCGGGGGGCCAGCAGGACGAGGTGGTGCCCAACGGCTGGGTGCCGCGGAACGACGAGCCGCCGCGGAACGACGAGCCGCCGCGGAACGACGAGCCGCCGCGGAACGACGAGCCGCCGCGGAACGACGAGCCGCCGCGGAACGACGAGCCGCCGCGGAACGACGAGCCGCCGCGGAACGACGAGCCGCCGCCTCCGTCCGTCCCGGCGGGGCTCGCCATCGGCTTCGCCCGGTTCGACGCGACCGCCGAGGCCCCGCCCCACCCGCCACCGCCCGCACCCGGCCTGCCGCCCCCGCCGCCACACGTCGGCAGGCCGCTCGTGCCCGTGGTCACCCCCGTCAGCGAGGCTGTGCTTGCGCTCCCGCTCGGCATCCGCGAGCTCGTGCGCCAGTCGCTGGACCTCCTCACGCGCCGGGACGCCGGGCTCCGGGGCGCGTCGTTCTACATCGGGTTCATGCTCCTGGTCACGTTCGCGCCGATGGCGATCATCCTGGGGCTCGTCCTGACGCTCCCGACGTTCTCGGGCGTCCAGTCCTACGGCGCCACGGGCGCCACCGCGTCGCCCTACGAGGCGGACGCGTGGCCCGCCTGGCTGCTGCTCGCGGCCATCCCGGCGATGCTCGGGTACCTCGCCGCCGGCGTGGAGGCGCGTTCGATGGCCACGGCCGTGATCGGTGGACGGGTGGATGGCCGGCCCCTGCGGCTGCGCGAGTCCATCGCGGTCGCGCGCCGCCGCTTCTGGTCGGTGCTCGGCGCGCAGCTGCTGATCGGCATCATCGCCACCATCCCGGGGCTGCTTGTCCAGCTCGCCCTGACGCTCGCCTTCCACAACGCGGATGAGCTGAACTTCGGGGTCTCGCTCGTCGTGTCGGTGCTGGTGGGCGCGCCGTTCGTCTACGTGCCGGCCGGGATCATTCTGGGCGAGGTGGGCACGACCGAGGCCATCTCGCGGTCGTTCCGCCTCGTGCGCATGCGCAAGCGCCTGGCCGTGGTCGTGACGCTGTTCGGCGTCCTGAGCCAGTTCATCGTGCTGTTCGGGCTGTCGCAGGGGCTCGACCTCGTGGCGCGGCTGCTCATCGGCACGGGGCTCGTGGAGTCGTTTCCACGGCCGCTCATGGTGCCGATCGTCGCGCCGATGGTGTTCGCGCTCGGCACGCTGACGTTCCTGGTGGAGGCGATCGCGGCCGCGCCGGCGGTCCACGCCTTCGTGGCGCTGACGCGCTACACGCACGGGCTCCAGGTCGGGCGGGACCAGCCCGTGCCGGGTCGTGGGCTGCTGAGCCCGTGGATGACGCCGGGCCTGGCGCTCTGCGCGCTGACGGCGCTGGTCGCGCTCGTGGGGGCAGCGCTCTCGTTCCCGGGGTAGGGTCCGCGACCCGGGGCCCTCGACAGGCTCCCCGGTCGTGCCGGCCCCCGCCGGCTCTCCGGCTGGGGATACGCGGGCGGACCAGCGAGAGGAGCTCGCCGCCAGGATCGACGTTCCGGCCGTCGGGCTCCTCGTGGTGGTTGGGCCTCACACCCCGTGGTGGATGGCGCTCGATGGCATGGGCTTGATCACGCGCCCCTCGTGCGCGGCCGGCTATCGCGCATCTCGAGCAACCCCCTGGCATCCCGACCGTCTGGCTGGTCAGGCCTGGCGTCGCCGGCGCCGCGTGGATCCTCTGCCGGATGGCTCTCAGTCGATGCCGAGCTCCGCGAGGCGGTCCTCGTCCTCGATGCCAAGGTGGTGGGCCAGCTCGTGGAGGATCGTGATCCGGACCTCGTCGGCGAGGTCGTCGGGATCGGGGAAGTCCTCCTCGAGCGGGAGGCGGAACAGGAGGATGCGCGTGGGCATGGGGACCCAGTCGCCGCCCCACTCGTTCAGCGGGACGCCCTCGTACAGCCCGTAGAGCGTGTCGTCCGGCCCCAGCTCGTTCTCGCGCCGCTGCGCGGGCGAGGGCTCGTCCGCGATGACCAGCGCGATCTCGTTGAGCTCGGCCCGGAACGGCATGGGGATCGCGGCCACGGCCCGGTCGACGAGGCGGTCGAAGCGCTCGTGCCGGGCGGCGTGCGGTCGCCTGGGGGCTGACCGGGATCCGCGGCGGCGCTTCGACATGTCGCCCGTATCCTAGCCGCCATGACCCACGATCCCGTGCCGGACCCGCTGGCGCCCATCGCGCTCGACGCGGGCGCGGCGCCGCCGGCCGATCCCGCCGCGGAGCCCGAGGGGTTCCTCGTGACCGCCGATGACGGGACGCGGATCCACTTCCACGACTGGGGGGCGCGCGGGCCGGGCGAGGACGGGGCCGGCGGGCCGCAGCCCGGCGTGGTGCTGGTGCCCGGGTTGCTCGCGGCCGCCTGGAGCTGGGCGCCGGTCGCGCGGAGGCTCGCGGGGGAGCGGCGGACCGTCGTGGCGGACCTCCGGGGGCACGGCCTGTCCGACGCGCCGCCTTCGGGCTACGACCTCGCCACGCTGGCTGCGGACGTCGTCCTCGTGGCCGAGGGGTCCGGTGCCCTCGACGGCGGGCCGATCATGGTGGCGGGCCACGGTTTCGGGGCGATGGTGGCCGCCCGGGCCGCGGCGGCGCTGGGCGACCGGTGCGCGGGTCTCGTGCTCGCGGACGGCGGCTGGGAGCGGGTCGAGGAGACGACCGGCGTGGACGTCGAGGAGCTCCTCCGGAGCCTCGACGAGCCGCCCGAGGTGCTCCGCTCGATGGAGGCCTGGCTCGCGGACCGTCGCGCGTTCGACCCGGCGAGCTGGGACGCGGACCAGGAGCGCGCGGCCCGGGACGGGGTCGTG
>JBBSCF010000051.1:0-21338 GCA_038250545.1 Candidatus Limnocylindrales bacterium
GCTCGTCCACGAGTTCATGGTCGGTCCTGCCGATGCCGTGGCAGCGGACCAGGAGGGGACGCCCGAGATCGCCGACCTCGGGATGATGCAGACGAACTCGCTCACCTACACCTTCGACGGCTCGGGGCCCTACGCCTACGCCTGCCATGTGACGGGCCACTACGAGGCCGGCATGCGGGGGACCATCACCGTCGTCGGGTGAGCCGGCCGGGTCCGTCGCGATCCGAAGCCGACGGGTACAACGAACGAGCCTCGTCAATAACTCACGCGCCGGCGTGCATCGACAGGTCGGCAACCGTCGCCGCGAGCCCGACGCCGATCACAAGCATCGCGATCGTGGCGACCGCCACCACTGCCTTCGCGCGGGCGGGCGGCTTCGCCTGGGCCGCCTCGTGGGCGGGCTCGTGTCCGCCCTTGCCCAGAGCGCGTGGCGAACCCATCCCGTGCTTCAAGCCGCTCGCGACGAGCCACCAGTTCACGGGATAGGCGAGCAGCCCGCCGGCGATCGTGGCGATGGCCATGACGCCCCAGAACCGCGCGCTCGTCGGCTCCATCGCCGAGGGATCCTGGGTCGTGAGCACGACCATGACCGGGAGCATGCCAGCCATCAGCGCGTTCATCGACAGCCACTCCGGCAGGACCGTAGCGCGGACCGCGGCGAGGTAGCTCCCACCCTTCATCGCCTTCATGAACAGGGCCTGGAAGATCAACAGACCGAAGGCGAACCCAGCCGCGTACTCGATGATGAGATCGACGCCCAGCGGCAAGGCGAGCGTCCCGGTGATCGCGGCGGCGGCGATGACGCCGGTCGCGTCGCCGGCCATGCAGTGGATCGTCGAGCCGACCGCCTGCTTCCAGCGTGGGGCGACGAAGGCCTCGTGGCTCGCTCCGCTTGGCCGCCGGCACGAGGCCACGTACACGATGAGGCCAACCGGCCCGGTGTAGAGCAGGACGAGGATCCAGCCGAGCTTCATCACGCCCATCGCCGGAGTCCTGGCCAGCAGGTCGTAGGCGACGTACGCCGTCGACGCGATCGTGAGCACGAACCAGACCACCAGCACGGTATCGAGCACTCGGATCATCTCCATCTTGAGCACAATCGTGGTCGGGGCGTTGGGCGGGCCAGCCTCGCCGCGGGGTGCGTTCCACGCCTCACGTGGAGAGTCAGTGCGCGCGATCACCCGCAGTGTGCGGAGAGCGTACAACACCGTCCAGGCCGCCTCCTCAGCCGGCCTTCAGGTTCGAATCACCGCCGTCTCACGGTGTGGCACACGATCCCATCGGCAAGATCGAACACCTCCTGGTGCGTTGGTTCCGCAGAGAACCCACGATCTCACTGCGGAAGCCCTTCTTCATGGCATTCAGTCCGTCGAGCTTAAAGTGTTGGCCCCGGGACGGCCACCCGAGGACCGTGCTGACCTGATGAGAGCGTCGACCACCTCGACTGGGACGTCGTCGGCGCAGTGGGCCGTGGCTCGACGCCTTGGAGGCGATCCTCGCCGACCTGGACGTGGTCATGATCATCCTCGCCGGGCTCTTCTCGGACGCGGAGCTGCGGGAGGTCGTAGAGGCAGCCCGTGCCACGGGCCTGGCTGCGGCGTGAGACGCGAGCACCTCGACCACCTGTCGCGGGCGGCATCCCAGGTCGTCGGCGACCGGGAGCTGCTCGTCGTGGGCAGCCAGTCCGTCCTCGGCACCTCGGATGAGGACGAGCTGGCTGGCTCGCCGGCGCGGACTTGATCCGATCTTGAGGCTGGCCAGCGGCCAGCCAGAGGCACGAGCCCCATCGTTCGTGGTGCCCCGAACCGTGGGCACGACGACAACGATGGAGGCACATTCGATGATGGGATATGGAGCCGGGCTCGGCTTCGGGTTTGGCGGAGGGCTCATGATGTTCGGCTGGGTGCTGCTGGTCGTGGGGCTCGTCCTTGTGGTGGCCTGGGCCATCGGCAAGGTCGGGAACAGTGGACCTGCGTCGACCGGCGACGCGCCGCGCGCCGCATCGAGCGACGCGGTCGAGTTCCTGCGGCTCCGCTTCGCCCGCGGCGAGCTGACCGCCGAGGAGTACCAGGCCGCGAAGCAGACCCTCGAGGGCGAGCGATGAGCGGCCGGCTGGGCCTGCTGAGCGGCGTGCTGGTCGTCTCCGGCGCGCTGCTCGTCGGGGCCGGGACGCTCGTGGGCGGGCCCGGTGGTACCGGCATGTTGGGAACCACGTTCAGCCCGTCCGGGATGATGGGCGGCTACGGCGGCGGGATGATGGGCGGCTACGGCACCACCCAGGTCGCCCCAGGCCCCGGCGAGGCCGGGTTCGTCGCGGGTACCGTGGCTAGTCCGCGCGTGATCCGCGTGCTCGCTGGCCCCGGCTACTCGTTCAGTCCGGCATCGATCACCATCGCCAGGGGCGAGACCGTGACCTTCGAGGTGAGCTCGATGGGCGGCCTGGTCCACGAGTTCATGGTCGGCCCGGCCGACGCGGTCGCAGCGGACACCGAGGGCACCCCCGAGGTGGCGGACATCGGGATGATGCAGTCGAAGTCCGTCACCGTCACGTTCGACGGCAGCGGCCCGTACGCCTTCGCCTGCCATGCCGCGGGCCACTACGAGGCCGGCATGCGGGGCACGATCACCGTCGCCGGCTGACCCGCCTACGATCACGCCATGATCCCGGACGACCGCCCGGCCCGCGTCCTCGTCGTCGATGACGAGCCGCCGATCCGCGCGGTCGTCCGCGGCTTCCTCGAGCGCGAGGGGATGACCGTCGCGGAGGCCGCGGACGGGCCGGCGGCCGTCGAGCGGGCACGAGCATTCGAGCCCGATGTCGTCGTCCTCGACATCATGCTGCCGGGGTTCGACGGCCTCGAGGTCCTGCGCCATGTCCGGGCCTTCGCCGACCCGATGGTGATCTTCCTCACCGCCCGGACCGAGGAGATCGACCGGATCGTCGGCCTCAAGGTGGGCGGCGACGACTACCTCACGAAGCCCTTCTCGCCGGGCGAGCTGGTCGCGCGCGTCGAAGCGCTGCTCCGACGCCGCATGCCCGACCCGCCCGATGACCGCGCGGTTCCCGGGGTGCCCGACCTCGCCGTCGACCCGGCGCGGCGCGAGGTCCGCGTCGCCGGACGGGCGGTCGAGCTGACGACCCTCGAGTTCGCCGTCCTGGAGGCCCTCGCCCGCGACCCGGGCGTCGTCCTGACCCGCGGGCAGCTGCTCGACGCCGCCTGGGGCATCGACTTCGTGGGCGACGAGCATGTCCTCGAGGTCCACGTCGCGAACCTGCGCCGCAAGCTCGGAGACGATCCGGGTAGCCCGCGGTTCATCGAGACCGTGCGAGGCGTCGGGTACCGCCTGCGGACCAGACCCCCGTGAGCCGGTCCGATCCGTCCCGCCTGCGCTGGCGGCTGCTCGCCGCCAACCTGGCGGTCGCTGGGGCCGGCGTCATCGCGGTGGCGGCAGGCGTCTGGCTCGCCGCTCCGCGGGCGTTCGACGATGCGATGGGTCGGACGGGCGGCGGCATGATGGGCGACGGCGGCATGATGGGCGACGGGTCATCGGCCGGGATGATGGACCCCGTCCTCCGGACCGCGTTCGGCGACGCCGTCGGGACGGCGCTCATCCTCGGGCTGGTCGCGGCCGTGGTCGTCGCGATCGGCACGTCGGTGTTCCTCGCGACGCACCTGGCGCGGCCGATCGACGAGCTCGCGGTCGCGAGCCGGCGCGTTGCCAGCGGCGACTACGGCTCCCGCGTGCCGCACGCCGACGGCGAGCTCGGAGAGCTCGCGACGTCGTTCAACGAGATGGCCGCGGCGCTCGGCGCGAACGAGCAGCGACGGAGGGACCTCATCGGCGATGTCGCGCACGAGCTGCGCACCCCGATCGCCTCGGTCCGCGGCTACGTCGAGGGCCTCGAGGCCGGGGTGTTCCAGCCCGGACCCGAAACATGGCGGGTGCTCGACGAGCAGACGGCCCGCCTCGAGCACCTCGTCGACGACCTGGCGCTGCTCTGGCGCGCCGAGTCGGACGACCTGCGCCTGGCACTCGAGGCGCTAGACGGGCCGATGGCCATCCAGGACGCGCGCGAGCGCCACCTCGCCGCGGCCGCGTCGCGATCGATCGAGGTCGGGCTCGGACCGCTCGCGGAGACGACCATCCACGCCGACCGAATCCGCCTGTCCCAGGTTCTCGACAACCTCACCGGCAACGCCGTGCGCTACGGCGCCCGCCACGGGCACATCGAGCTCGCGCTCGCTCAGGATGGTGCCGCCGCGGTGATCACCGTCCGTGATGATGGCCCCGGTCTGAGCCTCGCCCAGGCCGACCATGTGTTCGACCGCTTCTACCGGACCGACCCGTCCCGGGCTCGGGCCGCGGGCGGCAGCGGCCTCGGGCTCGCGATCACCCGGTCACTCGTGGTGGCGATGGGCGGCACCGTGGCGGTGGCGAGCGACGGCCCGGGCACCGGAACCACCTTCACGGTGCGCCTGCCCCGAGGGCTGAGCATGCGGGGAGCGGTCAGGCGGCTTCGCGCTCGGTCATCGGCTCACGAGTCATTCCAGTCGTTGGCAGGTCGTCGTAGCCCTTCCAGCGGTAGACCAGGGTCGAAAGCCCCCAGCTCGCGAGGAAGACGGCGATGATCCCTACGCCGATGAGCCCGAAGTCGAGGCCCGTCACGACGTCCCAGATCCCGCCGGTCAGCCCGAACTGGTCGGCGACGATGCTCAGGATCTCGATCCCGCCGATGACGAAGGCGATGACCACCGAGACCAGCGTGATGTTGAGGTTGTAGTAGAGCTTGCGGATCGGCTTGACGTAGGCCCAGCCATACGCGCCAAGCATGAGGATGCCGTCGGTCGCGTCGATCGTGCACATCCCGGCGGCGAACAGCGCCGGCAGGAGGAGGATGAGCCCGACCGGGAGGTGGCCGACACCCGAGGTCGCGGCGAGCCCCAGGAGCGCGACCTCGCTGGCGGTGTCGAACCCGAGCCCGAACAGGACGCCGAGCGGGTACATGTGCCAGCTCTTGCGGATCAGCCGCAGTGCGGGCCGCAGGAGCCGGGCGAGGAGTCCCCGGTTGTTGAGGAAGTCCTCGAGGCTCTCCTCGCTGTATTCCCCGCCGGCCGACACCCGGCGGAACATCTTCCAGATGTCGAGCAGCACGACCAGGTTGATGAACCCGATCACGAGCAGGAACGTCCCCGACACGGCCGTCCCGATCAGGCCGCCGATCTGCTGGGCGGCCGGGATGTCGCTGATGATCCCCGCCGAGATCGCGACCAGGACGGTGAGCGCGACGACGACCGTCGAGTGCCCGAGCGAGAAGAACAGGCCGACCCCGACCGGGCGCTGGCCATCCTGCATGAGCTTCCGCGTGGAGTTGTCGATCGCCGCGATGTGGTCGGCGTCGACGGCGTGGCGCAAGCCGAACGTGTAAGCGAGGAACGCCGTCGAGAGCAGGATCGGGTAGGCGGCGGACGCAGCCAGAGCGAGTCCCCATGCGACGACGTTGAACACGACCAGAAACGCGTAGACCGCCAGAACGCGGCGGCGGAGGGCGCCCGACGTGCCGAGCAGGCGGCGCAGCGAGGTCAGCACGAACGGGGTCTCCTGGGACGCTGGGAGGGAAGCGGAGCCTAGCAGCGAGCGGCTCTTGTTGCAACGCCTTGCATTTGGGTCGAGCCGACGTCGTGCACCCACGCACAAGTCCGCACCGGCCGCTTGGGCAGATGCAGGGTCCGCGGACCATGGATCGAGCGGCCGTATCCGAGGAACAGGCGGCGATCTCGCGGGTGCGGGCGCACCTCCGGGATCGTGGGCTGCGCTGGACACCGCAGCGACGCGCGCTCGTCGAAGTCCTCCTTGCGTCGAGCGGTCACGTCACCGGCGGTGAGCTCCTGGATCGGTGCCTGGCGATCGATCCCGGCACCACCCCATCGACCGTCTATCGCACCCTGGACGTCCTCGAGGACATCGGCTTCGTGCGCCACTCCCACGGCCACGACGGCCGCGAGGAGTTCCACGTCCTCCCGCAGACCGTCCACGGGCACCTGCGGTGCGAGATCTGCGGTGGGACCTGGGAGATTGAGGCACTCGAGGTCGCGCTGCTCACCCGTGCGCTCGCTGATCGGCGCGGGTTCGAGGTGAACATGTCGCACCTGACGATCGCCGGGCGCTGCGGCGCCTGCCGGCAGGCGTGACCGGCGGTCAGGCACCGCGCCTGCCCGGGGCCTGACACCCCGCGGGGACACCGGCCCGCAGGGCGTCAGCCGGGTCAGGCCGGTGGCAGGGCCGTGTCCGTGCCCGGGGCGGCGCCGCCGCCGTAGGTCGCGTCAACGGCCCCGCGGGTCTGGGTGATCGTCGATCCCTGTCCGAGCATCCCGGAGGCGAGGTTCGCGGTCTTGACGCAGATGTCGCAGAAGGACGCGTGCTCCTCGTAGCTGTACGTGCCCTTGACCTCGCGGCGCTGGAAGAAGCAGTCGAGATTGCTGCGGTGCGGGATGCTGGCGCAGCCGCAGTAGCAGGGCAGCCACTGGAGGACGTCGGGTCGCGCGAGGGCGAAGGCGTAGGCGGCCTGGCCCTCGGCCGGGAGTGCCTTGACGTAGTCCGGTCGCGCCGCCCAGGTCGCCGTGACCTCGTCGGCGGTCGGCATGGTCATGGAGCCCATCGGGACGGACGCGGCCGCAGCGGGCGCGGCCGAGGCGGCGGCTGATGCGGTGGCTGTTGCCGGGCCGGGTGTCATGGCAGGCGACGGACCTCCCGAGCAGCCGGCGACGGCACCGCCGAGGGCGACGCTCACGATGAACACGGGCATGATTGCTCGGACGCGGAGCCCCGCGAGGCGGGTGGCTCGGCTGCGGAAGGTGGGCACGGGGCGCTCCTGGTGGTCGCGACAAGGTCTGTGAGGTGCCGCGGGCACCGGCACCTCTTGTGACCTCATCGTCGCGGGCCCGCGCAGGCGCGTCGATGCAGCGTGCCTCAGCCCTTGCTCAAGATCACGTCAAGGCGACGCGACCAAAGGAAGGAGGCGGGCCGGTGTCCTCGGCCCGCCTCGGTGGCCTCCATCTGGGCGACGTTGGCTACATCTGCGCGACGAAGCCGACGGCGAGGAACTGCTCGGGATCGTCGCGGAACTCGAGGAAGCAGCCCTTGCCGCAGAACCCGTAAACGCGGCCCTCGTACTCGGTGGTCAGGCCCTTGGTGCGGGCCTCATCGAGGTTCACGGTCATCCCGCAGACGGGGTCCTCGTTGGCGGGGATGGCGCGATGCTCGGCCATGGTGGCCTCCTTTCCTTCTTGCGTGGCTCGTGGTCAGTGGGCCGGAGCCGCCGCTTCGGCGACCTCGCAGATGCCGGCGTCGACGGGCGGCTGCGCGGCGGCTGCGCGCTCGGCGTCGAGCTGGGCCTTGATCTCGGGGTAGGTGTCGGACAGGCAGCACGAGCAGCTCTCGTACCAGCGGCGCATGCCCTCGTCGATGACGGGCAGCGCGCCGGCCACGAGCGGTGCCGGCGCGGCGGCCTGGGCCAGGTCCACGAACTCCGTGGGGCCCTCGACGAACGCCCGCCTGCAGCCGTCGCGGCAGAACCCGTAGGTCCGGCCCTCGTACTCGAGCAGGAGGCCGGCCGCCTCGGCGCTGGCGGTGTCCACGGTCATGCCGCAGACGGGATCGATCAGCTTCTCAGGACGCTCGGCCTGCACGCGGTTCCTCCTGCTCGGGATCGAAAATGATGAGGATGGAGGGTCGGCGGAGGCGGCGCATCACTCGATCGTGATCTCCGCCTTCATGCCGCCCGCGTAGTGGCCGACGACGTGGCAGCCGGCCAGGATGGCTCCTGCCTTCTCAAAGGTGACGGTCAGCTCCTTGGTCGTGCCCGGCTCCACACCGATGGCCATGGGCTCGTCCTTGGGCATGCTCATGCCGCCGGCAGCCATCATCTCCTCGTCGTGCGCCTGCTGATCCGCCTCATCGCCGAGGACGAACTCGTGGAGCACGGTGCCGGAGTTGGTGACGACGAAGGTGACGGGCACGCCCGCCGGCACGGTCATCGCGGCGGGCTCGATCTTGAGCGCGTCGGAGAGTTTGACATCGATCCGCTGGGCCTGGCCGAAGGTGACGGGAGCGGAGGCGGCGACAGCGGCCGACGGGGCTGCGGCTCCTCCGCCCGAGCCGCACGCGGCGACGAGGACGGCTACGAGGGCAAGGGGCGCGAGGCGACTGGGACGCATGGTTCCTCCAATACTGGATGGATGGGACGCGAAGGTCAGGAGGCGGACGGGGCCGCAGCGGGCATCGCCCGGCTGGTGCTCGCACCCGGTGCCACCCGGAAGCGGCGCAGGCGAAGGGCATTCGAGACGACGGTCACCGAGGACGCGGCCATCGCCGCTGCGGCGAAGATCGGGTCGAGGAGCATCCCGTTGATCGGGTACAGCACGCCCATGGCGACCGGGATCAGGATGACGTTGTAGCCGAAGGCCCAGAACAGGTTCTGGCGGATGTTGCGCATGGTCGCCCGCGACAGCGAGATCGCGGTCACAAGGCCGCGCAGGTCGCCCGACATCAGCGTGACACCGGCCGACTCCATCGCGACGTCCGTCCCCGTGCCCATCGCGACGCCGACATCGGCGGACGCCAGGGCCGGGGCGTCGTTCACGCCGTCGCCGACCATGGCGACGACCTTGCCCTCGGCCTGGAGCGCCTTGACCGCCGCAGCCTTGCCGTCGGGGCGGACGTCGGCGACGACCTTGTCGATGCCGGCCGTGCGGGCGATGGCCTCGGCCGTGCGCCGGTTGTCGCCCGTGAGCATCGCGACGGTGATCCCGATACGCCGGAGCTCGGCGACGGCCTCGATCGAGCCCGCCTTGAGTGTGTCGGCGATCGCCACGACACCGGCCGCGGCTCCGTCGAGGGCGACGAAGACGGGCGTCCGGCCGTTGGCGGCGAGGGCATCGGCCGTCTCGGTCAGTGCCGAGACGTCGATCCCGACAGACTCGAGGAAGCCCGGACGACCCACGACGACGGCGCGGCCGCCGACCAGGGCCGAGACGCCGCCGCCGGCCACGGACAGGAAGTCGGTCGCATCGGCGAGGCTGAGCTTCCGCGTGTCCGTCGCCTCGCGGACGATCGCGTCGGCAAGCGGGTGCTCCGAGCCGCGCTCGGCTGCTGCGACCAGGGCGAGGAGCTCGTCATCGGCGGGAGCGCCCGCGGCGCGGACGATGTCCGTGACACGGGGCCTGCCCTCCGTGAGGGTGCCCGTCTTGTCCAGCACGACGGCCTTGACCGAGCCCAGGCGCTCGAGCGCCTCGGCGTTGCGGAACAGCACCCCCGCCTCGGCGCCCTTGCCGGTCCCGACCATGATCGAGGTCGGGGTGGCGAGGCCGAGGGCGCACGGGCACGCGATGATCAGGACGGCGACGGTGTTGAGCAGGGCCATGTTGAACGCCGGCTGCGGGCCGAAGACGAACCAGACGACGAACGTGAACGTGGCGAGCCCCAGCACCATTGGCACGAAGTAGCCGGTCACGACGTCCGCGAGCCGCTGGATCGGCGCGCGCGAGCCCTGGGCATCCGAGACGAGCCGGATGATCCTGGCAAGCACGGTGTCGGCGCCGATGCGGGTCGCACGGAAGGTGAGCGTCCCCGTCGTGTTGAGCGTGCCGCCCACGACGAGGTCCTCGGCGCGCTTGGCGACCGGCAGGCTCTCGCCGGTGATCATCGACTCGTCCACGCCCGAGGCGCCCTCGGTCACGACGCCGTCGACCGCGACCGTCTCGCCGGGGCGGACGCGCACGAGGTCGCCGACGCGGACCAGCGCGACGTCGATGTCGGTCTCGATGCCGTCGCGGATCACGCGCGCGGTGCGGGGAGCAAGGTTGATGAGCCGGCGAATCGCGTCCGAGGTGTGGCTGCGCGCGCGCGCCTCGAGGAACCGGCCCAGCAGGATCAGCGTGATGATCGCTGCCGAGGTGTCGAAGTACATCGGCAGGGCCTCTCCGTCCATGCCCAGGCCCGCGGCGATGAAGAAGGCGGGGAACAGGATGGTCGCGAGGCTGTAGCCGTACGCCGCCGACGTGCCGACAGCGATCAGCGTGTTCATGTCCGTCGCCTTGTGGCGCAGCGCCTTGATCGCCCCGGCGTAGAACAGCGAGCCGGCCCAGAACTGGACGGGGGTGGCGAGCGCGAGCTGGAACCAGGGGTTGGTCAGGAACGCTGGCAGCCAGGGCGCGACCGTCATCCGCGCGAGGCCGAGGATCAGCGGGAGTGTCAGCACCGCCGACACGATGAGGCGGCGGCGCAGGTCGGCAGCATGCCGGGCAGCGGCCTCGTCGCGGTCGGCCTTGGCGGCGGCCGCCTCGGCGACGTCGACCTCGTGGTCGGCGCTTGAGGCCTGCTCGACGCGGGCGACGTACCCCGCGGCGTCGACGGCCGCGACGAGCCCCGCCACGTCCACCTGCGCCGGGTCATAGCGCACGGTCGCGGACTCGGACGCGAGGTTGACGTTGGCCTCCGCCACGCCCTCGACCTTGTTGAGGAAGCGGGTGATGCGGTTGACGCATGAGGCGCAGGTCATCCCCTCAACGGGGAAGGACACGATCTCGAGGGGGGCGGCGGAGGTGGTCATGTTGGGCTCCGAGGATACTCCAGGGGGGTATAGGTGCAGGCCGTATCGGTCGCGAACGTCACGTTGTCAGGTGGTCAGCCGGCGGTTCCGTCAGGGACATCCTCGATGAGGATCGTGCCCGAGAACATGCCCATGCCACAGGTGTACTGGAGGTTCCCGGTCTTCATCGCGGGCAGGTCGATCACGTTGTCACCGGGCTGGAGCGAGAGCTGGATGCCGAGATCGGGGACGACGACGTATGCCGCACAGGAGTACTGCGACCGCGAGTCGATGTGCCACCTGGTCGGGATGCCGGCCGCGATCCTGGCAACTGGCGGGCTGTAGCCGCCTTCGTCCTGGACGGTGCGAAGCTCCTGCACGGCCGGCACCGCGGATGCCGTGGGGGCGCTCCCGGATGGCGCATCACCCTCGGTCGCCGCCGGGGACGGCGTCACGGCTGACGGGCTCGGCTCCGCTGCCACGGCGACGGGAGACGCGGCTGCCGGGCTGGCGTCGCCGGCATCGGCCGGCTTCTCGACGACCGTGATCTTGCCGCTGTACATGCCCATCGCACACGTGTAGTTCAGCGTGCCCGGGTTGAGCACGGGCAGCTCGATCGTGTTCGCGCCCTTGTTCAGGCGCATGCGGATGTCGAGATCCGGTGCCCAGAGGGAGGCGGCGCACGTCGCGGTCGTGGACGACTGGACGGTCCAGACCGTCGGGTAGCCCGAGTAGATCACGACGTTGCCCGGGCTGTAGCCACCGGCATCCTGGTTCGTGGTGATCCGCTGGACGCCGTCGGTCCCGAGCGTTCCCGGCAGCGGCGCCGCGCTCACCATGCTCACCAGCGATGGCAGCTTGAAGCCCGACAGGCGGATGCCCGCCGACCCGTTGAGCAGCGCGAACCCGATGACGACCACCCCGACCAGGCGCAGCAGCGTCGGCTTCGCCCTGGGCGGCACGACCAGCGGCAGGCCTGCGAGCGCGAGCAGCCCGGGCGCCGTCCCCAGGGCGAAGGTGCCGAGCAGCGCCGCGGCGTAGATGGGCGATCCGGTCGAGAGCGCGAAGATCTGGATGGCCTGCGTGAAGCCGCAGGGGAGGAAGAACGAGGCCGCACCGAGCGTCGCGGCCCGCGAGTCGGAGTAGGCGCTCACGCTGCCCTCGTCACCCATGCCGAGCTTGCGCCCGAGGCCCATCGGCAGCGTGGGCGACCAGCCGGCCAGGCGCGGCGAGAGCCCGGTGAGGCGGGTGCCGAGGAGCAGCATCACGATCGCGACGCCGATCATCAGGACGGCGGTGAGCTGGGGCGGCATCGTGATCGTGGCGCCGACCGCGCCGAGAGCCGCACCGAACACGGCGTAGCCGATGACGCGGCCCGCGACGAACACGAGCGCGGGGCGCATCTGCGCGACCTTGCCCGTGCCTTCGGGCCGGCCCGACTGGAACGCCGCCGACAGGCCGAGGACAAGGCCACCGACCAGCGCCATGCAGGTCGAGACGCCGGCCGCGAGTCCGAGCAGGAGAGCGACAAGCACGCCGCCCTGCGAGATGTCGCCGGCGCCGTTGGCGAGGTCGCCGATCCCGGTCACCGTCGCCACCACCGCGATGGCGGCGACGAGCAGGACGCCGAGGCCGGCCGTCGCCCACACCGTGGGGTTGCTCTCGAGCCAGGGGGTGTGGCCGATCTCGTAGCCCGCCTTGGCGAGCGCCCGTTCGATCACGACGGCGGGAATGGGGGCCGTGCTCTCGACGGTGACCTCGCCGCGGACGGCGGAGGCAGACACCTTCTCGACGTTCGGCACCTTGCCGACAAACTTCCCGATCCGCACCTCGCAGGCGCGACAGGTCATGCCCTTCACGGGATAGGTGACGGAGATCGTGCCGGTGGAGGTCAGCGTGGCCTTGGGGGCGAACGCGTTGACACCGGCGGGCCGGGGACCTCGGCCCATCCGATACTCGCGCAGCTCAAGCGCGCGACGATGGATCTCGTCAGGGTCGTCGGGATCGACCGGCTCGGCCGCGGTCATCGCTGCGGACGCCGGCGTCGCCTGAGTGCGCGCCTGGCGACGCTCAAGTGCGGCACGGTGGAGATCCTCGGCATCTGCCAGCGCGGGCGCCGTCGCGACCGGAGCCGTCCTGGCGGCCTGGGCTCGGGCTCGGCTGCGGCGGCGGGACATCGGGACGCGACTCCTGTCAGTGCGTGGCCGCGCTGATCGGCGGCCGACACCAGAGAGCGTCGCCGATGAGCCGGCCGAGGCCAATGCAGGGAAGCGCAAGGGTTGCTCAAGGTTTCGTCAACTCGGGCCGCCGGCCCATCGCGGTCGGGGGGAACGGCACGGCGGGGAGGGGCCGAAGGGCACGAACTCGTGCAGCCGCTTGCGTCGCTCCAAGGTGGCGCTGACACTGGGATCGATGAGCGATCTGCACGGCGACGAGCACGGGCATGAATCTGAGCACGACCACGACGGCGAACCCAGCGACCACCCCGACCACGGGCACGATCACCCGCATGACGGGCATGGCCATGACGACCCGCATCCGCACGAGCACGACCACGCGCTCGGCCGGATCCGCGGCCTGGTCGCGTCCGTCGTCGGCCACAGCCATGACCCGGCGGACTCGCTTGACGACGCCCTGACGAGCAACGCCCGCGGGATCCGCGCCGTCAAGGTCTCGCTCGTCGGCCTCGGGATCACCGCCGTCGCCCAGCTTGCCGTGGTGCTCGTCACGGGCTCGGTCGCGCTGCTCGCAGACACGATCCACAACTTCAGCGACGCGCTCACCGCCATCCCGCTCTGGATCGCCTTCGTCCTGGGATCGCGCGCCGCCACCCGCCGCTACACGTTCGGCTATCGCCGCGCCGAGGACCTCGCGGGCCTGTTCGTGCTCCTCATGATCCTCGGCTCCGCGCTGCTCGCGGGCTACGAGTCGATCAGCCGGCTCATCAACCCCATGGTGATGACCAACATCCCGATCGTCATCGCCGCGGGGTTCGTCGGCTTCGTCGGCAACGAGGCCGTGGCCCTCTACCGGATCAGGGTCGGTCGCGACATCGGCTCGGCCGCCCTGGTCGCCGACGGCTACCACGCTCGGACCGACGGGCTGACCTCGCTCGCGGTGGTCGCCGGCGCGATCGGCGTTGCGCTGGGGTTCCCGGCCGCCGACCCGCTGGTCGGCCTGCTCATCACCGTGGCGATCCTGTTCGTGCTGCGCCAGGCCACCTCCCAGATGCTCGGCCGGCTGATGGACGCGGTCGAGCCCGAGCTTGTCGACGAGGTCGAGGCGGTGGCCCGCGGCGTGGCCGAAGTGCAGGACGTGTCCAAGGTCCGGTTGCGCTGGGTCGGGCATGCCCTCGAGGCATCGTTCGCGATCACCGTCGACTGCGACATGACGGTGACCGCGGGCCATCGGGTCGCCGAAGAGGTCCGCCACCGGCTCCTGCACGAGGTCGCCAAGCTCGACACGGCGGTCATCCACGTGAACCCCTGCGGCCACGACGGGGCCGACCCGCACGGCGACCTCCGACACCACGACACGCCCGCGGCGCCGGCCGCGCCAGCCCGGGCCACGCCACGTCCTGACCGGGACAACGCGCTCCCGACGGTCAGATGACCACGACGTTCACGACGAACGAGACGGCGACCAGCCAGGCGACGACCCTCGGCCAGCGGCTGGGCGGGGTGGGGCGCACGCCCGCATAGAGCCCGAGCCGGACGTAGGTCACGACGGGATCCGCGCGCACATGGGTGCCGCGCCTCAGCGCGCATTCTCCGCCGGACGTGCCACTGGCCCACGGTGCCAATGGACGATGGCGAGGAGCCAGCCACAGGCGGCAAAGGCGATCCCGATGGCGATCAGCTGCGCCACCTTGAGACCGGCGAGCACGATCACGTCGTCGCGCAGGAAGAAGAGGGCGAACCGGATCCCGGCATTGCCAAGCAGGTAGGCGGCCGCGGTCGCGCCCGGGCCGAACCGCTCGAGCCGACCCCGCGACAGCCACAGGACCACGGCCAGGATGCCGAGCGACACGGACTCGTAGAGCTGCGTCGGGACGAGGGGGACACCCTGGGGCGCCATGGCTCCCGGGTGCTGGTAGACGACCGCGAAGGGGCCGGTGGTCGGCAGGCCGTACGAGTCGCCGCCGATGAGGCATCCCAGGTGGCCCACGGCCTGCCCCGCGGCAACCGCCGGTGCGGCGATGTCCGCCGCCATCCCGAGTCGGACGCCGCGGATGCGCGACCACACCGCGAGCCCGCCGAGACCGGCGATGAGCCCGCCGTAGAACGACAGCCCGCCGTGCCAGATGGCGAGCGCATGCAGCGGGTTCGCGGCGAGGTCCGGGAGCTCGTTCTGGACCAGGTAGAGAATCCGCCCACCGACGAGGGCCGACAGCCCGACCCAAAGGGCTGCGTCCTCGACGAGCGCCATCGACAGCCCGGCCCGCCGGGCGCCGGCCCGTGCGAGCAGCACGGCCGTGGCGATCGAGAGGGCGACGAAGATCCCGTACCACCGGATCTCGATCCCGCCGAGGGACAGGGCGACGGGATCAAGCCCGATGGGGAGGAGCAGGGACGGCATCAGACGCGACCAAGGAGCCGGTCGAGGAAGGAACGGTCGCTGCCCGGCGGCAGGAGCTCGACGATGGTGAGGTCTGCCTCGTAACCGGCCGCGGCGACCGCCGCCGCGAGCACCGCGGTGGGGACGAGCGCGGGCTCGCGGCGGACGGTGGCGGTCTCGTGCCGGAGGTCGACGGACACCTTCGTCACCCCGGGCACTTTGCCGACCGCCCGCATGATCCGGTTCACGCAGGAGCCGCAGGTCATCCCGCGCACCGGGAAGCGGATCGTCTCGGTGGTCACCGTCGTCGCGCTCACATCGACACCATCAGCCCGAAGCTCATGGCGATCACCGCGAGCGCGATGCCGGCCTTGATCCATGGGCTGTTGGCCCGGTTCCAGCGGCCGATCTGGCCGAGGACGCGCCGGTTCGAGACGGCGCCGAGCAGGATCAGCAGCGGGACGATGAACGCGATGTTGTAGAGCGCGAGCAGGGCGAAGCCCGTGGCTCCCCCGCCCGAGGCGTGGAGGACGGCGGTGATGGAGAGGTACATGGCGCCCGAGCAGGGCACCGTGCAGATGCCGACGAGTACGCCGGCGATGAGCATCCCGGCGAGGCCGCCGCGCTCCATCGCCTTCTGCATCCGGGCGTGGGTGCCGCCGGGGGCCATCATGGAGGGCCCGACGCCCGGCAGGAACACGTCCTTGAGCATCCAGAGGGCCATCCCGAGGGCGATGATCACCGCGACGCGCGAGACGAGGTGGTCGCGGCCCAGGAAGGAGAGGAAGCTCAACAGCCCGATGCCGATGATGAAGTAGGTCACGAACACGGCGCCCACGTAGAGCGAGCCCGCCCCGAGCAGGCGGCGGCGCGCCTCGGTGGTCGGGGTGCCGTTGGCCGTGACCGCGTTGACCAGGGTCAGGGTGAACGTCGCGAACAGCACGAGGAGGGCGAACGCGCAGGGATTGAACCCGTCGAGGAAGCCGGCCGCCATGACGGCCGGGATCGTGAGGCCGCCGAACGCCGCGGCGTCGAACGGGACGGCGAGCACGTAGGCCGAGGCGGTGATGCCGACCGTCGCCAGCAGCCCGGCAAGGACGATCGCCGGGAGCGGCCAGCCGAAGACGAGGCGGTGCTCGCGGAGCGTCGCGGGAGCCGCGTCGTCGACGGACGCGGCGGTCGGGGTGCTCATCCGAGGCCAATGCCCGTCACGTCGGCGGCGGAGGCCGGCTCGACGACGATCTTGCCGTGCATCTGCGGGGCGTCCTTGCCACCACAGCAGGACTCGCACCACACGTCGTACGTGCCGGGCTTGTTGGGCACGGTCCAGGTCACGAGCTTCGTGCTCTCGGCCGGGAGCTCCTCGCGCAGTCCGAGATCCGGCGAGACCATCGTGTGGACGCCGCCCGCGAGGTGCACGGCGGCGTCCTGGGTCCACCACTTCATCGTGACGGTCTCGCCCGCCTTGACCTTGATCTCCGCCGGCGTGAAGCCTGCCATCGAGCTCTGGACGTCGATGACGCCCGCGGCGGCGCCGCCGGAGGGCCGGTCGAAGAAGTCGCCGAACGCGAGCACCCCGCCGACCGCGAGGACGGCGACCACGATCGCGCCGAAAGCCAGCGCGCGGATCCTGGAGCTGCTCGAGCTTCGACGATGATTCGCAGCACGGGCATGGGCGTCCGCGCGCTCGGCGGCGCGGCGCTCGCGGCGCGGGACGGGCTGGTCTAGGTCAGTCATGGCGGGCCTCCTGCCCCTGGTGTGTGTGGTGGGTGGGGTGATGAGGGCCGCTGCCGGTGGGGGTCGGCGAGTCGGCGTCCAGCGCGGCCATGGCCTGCCGGAACTCCTCCTCGCTGAGCTCGCCCCGCGCGAACCGGGCTCGTAGGATCGTCGCCGCGTCATCGTGGGTCGCGTGTCGGGGCTCACGCACGAGGAGCAGGACACCGACGACCAGCACGGCGGCCCAGCCCGCCATCAGGAGCCAGCCCTCGAGGCTCATCGCGAATCCGGTCATCACCGTCGATCTCCAGTTGTCCACCGGTGGGGACGCAACCGGCTCATCACGAGCATCCACGGGTCGTCCTCGGAACGCCATGCAGGGATGGGCAAGCCTTGGTCAAGGCTCCGTCAATGGGCCGCGGGGAGCTCCACGGAGAAGCGGGCGCCGCGCCCGGGACCTTCGCACTCGGCCCAGGCGTTGCCCGACATGGCCTCCGCGAGGGCGCGCACGATGGCGAGCCCGATGCCCGCCCCGCCGGCCGCGCGGCTGCGAGCTGCGTCGACCCGGTAGAACCGCTCGAACACGGCCTCGAGCTGGTCGGGCGCGAGGCCGGGCCCCTCGTCGGACACGGACAGCCGCGCGTAGTCGGGCGTCGCCTCCGCGACGATGCGGATCGTCGAGCCGTCCGGGGCGTGCCGCATGGCGTTCGAGAGGTAGTTGGACACGATCTGGGCGACCCGGTCCCGGTCGCCGTGTGCCAACGCCACGTTGACGGGCACGGCGAGAGTCACCCTCCTTGGGCCAGCCTGGGGCTCGTAGCGCGCGGCGACCTCGCGGGCAATCGCGGCTACGTCGAGGACCTCGGGATGCAGCGAGAGCTGGTGCGCCTCGGCCCGCCAGAGCTCGGAGAGGTCGCTGACCATGCGGGTCAGCCGGGCTGTCTCGGCGCGCAGCAGGCGCCAGGTCTGCGGCGTGGCGCCCACCACGCCGTCCTCGAGCCCCTCGAGGTAGCCGTCGAGCGTAGAGAGGGGCGTCCGCAGCTCGTGCGCGACGTCCCCCACGAGCTGGAGGCGCCGGCGTTCCGTGGCCTCGAGCCCGGCCGCCATCTCGTTGAACGACGTCGCCAGCTCGGAGAGCTCGCCGGGCTCGTCGGTCTCCACCCGCTCCGCGTAGTGGCCGGCGGCGATGCGTCGCGATGCCTCGGCCAGCCGCGTCACCGGCCGGGCGATGCGGGCGGCGACCGCGAGGCTCACGACCGTGGCGGTCACGACGGCGATCACGAACGCGGCCAGCAGCGCGCGGGTCATCGCGTCGGCGAAGGCCACCTGGGTCGCCTCGGCCATGGCCTGACCCATCGGGTCGCCGGGAAGGTGCCCCATCGCCTCGGTGAAGTAGCGCGGTCCCGTGAGCAGGACGGCGACCCCGACCGTGCCCAGCGCCGCCGCGACCACCACGAGGAAGGCCGCGAGCAGGCGCGCCCGCAGGGATCTCGGGATCATCCCGCAGCTTCGCGCACCCGGTAGCCCACCCCGCGCACCGTCTCGACGAAGCGGGGGCTCGCCGGATCGTCACCGAGCTTGCGGCGGATGTTGGCGACGTGAACGTCGACAAGATGGTCGTCGGCGACGAACCCCTCGCCCCACACGAGGTCGAACATGCGGCTCCGCGGGACCACGATGCCGGGCTCGCGGGCAAGGACGGCGAGGATGTCGAACTCGAGCGCGGTCAGCTCGACCGCCTGCCCATCGACCTTCACCGACCGGCGCCCATCGTCGACCTCGAGCCCGGGGGCCGGGAGCGATGCCCCGGCCTCGGCGGTCGGCCGGGCTCGCCGGAGCAGGGCCTTGACCCGGGCGACCATCTCGCGCGGCGAGAACGGCTTGGTGAGGTAGTCGTCGGCACCGACCGTCAGGCCGATGATCCGGTCGATCTCCTCGCTGCGTGCCGTGAGCATGAGGACATACGCCTGCGAGAACGCCCGCATCGCCTTGCAGACCTCGATCCCGTCGATGCCTGGGAGCATGAGGTCCAGCACGACCGCGTCGGGGTTCCAGGTGCGGATCGTCTCGAGCGCCGCCAGGCCGTCGCCTGCCTGGCGGACGTCCCAGCCCTCGCGTTCGAGGTAGCTCGTGACGAGCTCCACGATCGGCTGCTCGTCATCGACGACGAGGATCCGCGGCCGGTCCACGACGTTGGCGGGCCGGGTAGCGCCGACGGCGAACGGCTGGGGATCGGCGCCGAGAGGGGATGTCAGGTCGGAGGTGGTCATCATGAGCGTCGCCCGGGAGGAAGGACCCCGCCCCCGCGGCTGCGGGGACTGGCAGCGGCGGGCGGGGTCTGGGACGGGGAGGGGAACTGGTGCTGGATCGATCCTGCTTGGAGCGGTTCGGGAATGCCATGCAGGAAGCGGCAAGCCTTCCTCAAGGTTCGGTCAACCAATGCGGCCATTGACCGGTGGAGGCGTCGCCCGGGCGAGCGGCCGCGACGGTGGCATCGCAAGGCCGCGGAGAGGCCCGTTGATCGAACCTTGACCAGCATCTGACCGCCCCTCCATGGACCGGGGGGCAAGCGACGCGGATGATCGGCGGCGGGCACCGGATCCGTCAGGTCGGGCCCGAGGCGCCGCAGCAGACTGCGCGGCCCGGAGCTGGCAGGAGCGACGTTGATGGGTGTCGGCATCGGGACCATCGGACGGCGCGGCCATGGTGCCGGGCGGCTCCAGACGGCCATCGTCATCACGGTTGTGATGGTCGTCATCGGGGTGTTCTCCTGGTTCGTCGCGAACGGCACGGACGACGGCGTCACCAGTGTCTCGCTGACCGGCGTCGCCGCCGTCGAGCCGCCGGCCGTCGGGAAAGCGCCGACACCGTTCACCGGCCTGGGCTACGACGGCCGCGAGATCTCCCTGGCGGCCTACGCGGGCAAGCCGCTGTGGCTCACGTTCGGAGCCTCGTGGTGCCGCGACTGTCGGGTCGAGGCGGGCGACCTCGAGGCGACCTACGAGCAGTACCGTGCCCGTGGCCTCAACGTGCTCGCGGTATTCATCAATGACCCTGCCGCGGACATCGCCAGCTATGCCAAGCGTGCGGGACTCACCTTCTCCATCGTCGCGGATGAGTCGACAACGATCGGGAGTGCGTACCGGCTGGTCGGCATCCCGACGCACCTGTTCATCGGTACTGACGGGCTGATCAAGGAGATCAGGATCGGGGCCATGTCCAAGAACGAAATGGAGCAGTACGTCGGCCTGATCCTGCCGTAGCTGACCTGGTTCCGGGGTCAGGCGCGGATCCCTTTCGTCGGGGGTGATCGCGAATCTCGGCGAGCTGTCGCGCGTCGGTCTGGAGCCCGTCGAGCTCCGCCTCGTCGTCCTCGTCGGTCGTGCTCGCGTAGGCGCCATAGGCGCCGTGGCTGTGCATCGACCCGACGACGCGCCATCCGGGAGGCACGTCGCCGTCCCGGCCGTCGAACGCGACCGAGACCGACGTGACCTTCTGTGCCGGCACCACGAGGTCGAAGACCCCGTCATGCCAGGCCAGCAGGACCGCGGCCTCGGTCCGGTGGAGCCGCCAGCCGGCCCCACCCCGACGTGCTCGAACGCCCGCCCGATCGCCTGCTCGTACACGTCGGCCTTGTTCGACTCGCCCTTCACCCGGGAGGATCGAGCGAGGGCTGATGGCGCAACATGGTGATCGCACCACGAGCCGGTCCGGGAGGTACATCTCGACCTGCACCTGGGTGCCTCGGCATTCTGGGGGAGATATCACGACCCCCCAACGCTCTCGCCCGTGGCGACGTGATGCGCAAGCCCGTCCAGCACTCGCGCCGCCATCTTGGCGAGACGACGGTGAACAACCGTTGCACCCAGCAGGGTCCCGAACAAGCCCCCCATCTTCATCTCGTAGAACACGGTGAACGTCACAGCCGTTTCGGTCGCAGAGGACGGGTAGAGCGAGAATTCAGCTTCCATTCGCTTCATCGGCATGTCGAATTCCGACAGCCTCATTCTCACGCGCTCTCCGTCAACGAGCTCGACGATCTCTTCGCGAACACTGGTCCCGTCATGGAAGAAGCATCGGCCGGCGGCGCCGATGCCTGTCTGCTGAGGAGTGAGTAGTTCCACCGAGGCGACATCAGGATGCCAGTCATCAACGGTGGCGACATTGCCGAGCACGCTCCACATTTCCGGTTGCGTGGCGGCGACGATCCGGGTCGCTGCTGCGTTAGCCCGGATCCACCGAAGCTTGGCGGCTGACGCCCTGATGACGGTCGCAGCGAGAGGATCGACCCTGTTCAAGACACCGGACGGGCCCTGGCCAGGGCGAACGACGGCTCGAAGGCGGCCGGTCGAGGGCCGCCGACCCGATGGCAGGCGCGCTCCCGCCAGCCCCCGGGAGCGGCGGGTGGGCCGAGCGAACGGTCAGGCGAGCAGCGGGAGGGCCCGGAACCGCGCGAGGGCCTGCTCGAACTCGATCC
>JBBSCF010000052.1:0-20883 GCA_038250545.1 Candidatus Limnocylindrales bacterium
CTCGAGCCCCGCGGCCGCAGCGGCTTCCCTGACCGTGATCGGGGCAGCCTTCGACGAGGCGATCCGGGGCCACGGCTCGGCAAAGTGCGCCCTCGACATCGCCCTCCACGATCTCGCGGGCAAGGCCACCGGCGTGCCGGTCCACCGCCTCCTCGGCCTGTCGCCGGAGATCCCCCCGACCGACTTCACGATCGGGCTCGACGAACCCGCGGTGGTCGCCGAGCGGGCGGCGCGGGCGAAACGGTTCCCGGCCCTCAAGATCAAGTGCGGTGGGCCGGACGACCTCGCGACGCTGCGCGCGGTCCGGGCGGTGTACGAGGGCACGCTTCGCATCGACGCCAACAACGGCTGGACGCCCGAGGTGGCCGAGCGCCTGGTCCCCGAGCTCGTCAGCCTAGGCGTGGAGCTCATCGAGCAGCCCTTCCCGCCCCGCCGCTACGACTGGCTGCGCGATCTCCAGGCGGTTTCGCCGTTGCCGATCGTCGCCGACGAGAGCGCCGTCCTGATCGAGGATCTCGACGCCCTCGTGGGCGTGGTGGACGGCGTCAACGTGAAGCTGGCCAAGTGCGGCGGCGTGGGGGCCGCGGCGCGGATGCTGACCCGCGCCCGCGAGCTCGGCTTCCGGACCTTCCTCGGCTGCATGGAGGAGACGAGCGTGGGGATCGCCGCCTCGGCGGCCGTCGCCTCGCTGGCCGAGTGGGTGGACCTCGACGGCTGTCTGCTCCTGGCCGACGATCCCTTCGAGGGTCTCGATCTCGACGAGCGCTGTCGCTGGCGCCTGACCGACAGGCCCGGCCTGGGGGTCCGCGACCGGGCATAGGTCCGGAGGCGTCCTCGGCGGACGGCGATGGTCCCCGATTCGGGACGCTGACGGGACGTGTCAAGAGGCGTTCGCCGCGGCCTGTCCACGGATGTCGGCGGGGTCCGCCGGCCCGTCCACCGAACCCCCGGGCCTGTGGACAAGTCGGTGGACGGGTTCGTGGACAAGGCCCTTCCGGCGAGGGCCGGCCGGACCTAGGATTGGCGGGTCGCCGCCGCCCGGGAGAGGGGCGACGACGGTCCGGGGCAAGGGAGATCGCGCCCCGGCGCTGCGGTCGGACCGCCCGAACCCGCGGGGACCGCAGGCCCCAGGTCCAGCAACGATATCGTGCCGCGCTGCGCGCGGGAGGAGTACGTATTGATGGACGCGCGCGCCCACGCGCTCGACGCGGCGGATCCCGAGGCCCTCGATTTCGTCCGGTTCTGCCGGGCGCGACGGCGCGTGGGGTGGCCGGAGCTCTACGACGAGATGTGGGCGGTCGCCAGCCGCGGCCTCTTCCGCGGCTACAGCTTCGACGACCTCGCCGAACACGGGGTCGGCTTCAGCCTCTTCGGGACGCGCGATCTCGCCGCCCTCGCGGCGACGGTCATCGACGAGGAGCGCGGCCCCGACGGGTTCCGAGTCGAGCGGCGCCGGGAGCGCCGCGACCCGGTCGCCTAGGCCCGGATCTGCCGGCGGGCCATCTCGGCTTCGACCTGGCGCTCGGCCTCGACATACGTGTCGATCTTCTCGCGCAGCTCGTTCGCCGTCGGCGTGTAGAGGTGAACCTGCTGCTGGAGGATGTAGCTCAGCCGCCGGCTGGTCATCCGGACGTGGTCGAGGTTCTTCATCAGGACCAGCGGGTCCATCGCCGCGAGGTCGTCCGGGTCGTACATCGCCTTCATGAACCCGGAGTGTAGCGGAGGCTCCAATCCCGCAGGGGATCTCACCCGAAGCGACTGGTCGAGGCCACGCGACTGGCGGCCATGCGGCAGCGCCGCAGGACGATCGGCCCTCGCCCCACCGCGGGTTGGCCCTCGCACCCGGCGGGGTGGCTGGTACGATGTGCACGGGCGATGGGGCTCGCCCTGCCGATGGCCGTCCCCGGCCGGCGAACTGCGGCACGTGACCGCCGATGGCTCCTGGCTGATGCCATGAGTGGTCCGCGATGCGATCACACGATCCCGATGCCCTGACCCGCGTTACCGTCGGCCGCGGATCACCGCTGCTCCAGTCGGACGCGCGCTGCGGCGTCGGCCCAACCAATGTTCCCTTTCGGCTGCGTGCCGAGGGGCATCCTGGTCGCCAGGAACGTGGTTGAGATGGCTGGTCCCGTGCGCTACTGCCCGGTCTGCTACGCGACCAGCGCCTGGTCTGCGCGGGGCTGCGAACAGTGCGGTGCGGCGCTCGTCGATGAAGGAACGTACGACGACCGGCTGATCTGGGCTCTCGACCACCCCGATACCGCGACCGCCATGCTCGCGGCCGACATCCTGGCTCGTCGACAGGTGGCTCGAGCCGTCCCGGCGTTGCCGCGGCTCGTCGATTCCGCGGACCCATACCGGGCGCAGGCGGCTGCTCGGGCCCTGCGCGTCTTCTGTGATGACCCTCGCGTGCGGCAACAGCTCCCGCGGCTCCGCGTGCACGCGTCGACGCTCGTTCGTGGGGCCCTTACCTGCCCGGAGGAGGACCGACCCAAGGGAGATTGAGCTGCGTGACTCACGGCAGACCCGGCGGCAGGTGCTGACTCGAGCGCATCGAGGAGCACCTCCGGCCCGGCATCGCGATCATGCCCGGCACCAGATGGGCCGCCGGGTTTCAAGGAGGCGCATCGTGAACACCGAGATCGAATTCATCGACGCCCGCGAGATCCTCGACTCGCGGGGCAACCCGACGATCGAGGTCGACGTCGTCCTCGTCGACGGCTCCGTGGGCCGTGCCGGCGTGCCGTCGGGCGCCTCCACGGGAGCCAACGAGGCAGTCGAGCTGCGCGACGGTGACAAGGCTCGCTTCGGCGGCAAGGGTGTGCTGAAGGCCGTGGAGAACGTCCGCAAGACGATCGCCCCGGCGATGTTGGGAGAGGATGCTGCCGACCAGCCCACCATCGACGCCACGCTCATCAGCCTCGACGGCACGCCGAACAAGGGCAAGCTCGGCGCGAACGCGATCCTAGGCGTGAGCCTGGCCTGTGCCGATGCGGCAGCATCCGCACACGATCTCCCGCTCTACCGGTACCTCGGCGGAGCCGGGGCGCGGATCCTGCCTGTGCCGTTCTTCAACATCCTCAACGGCGGCAAGCACGCCGTGAACTCAACCGACTTCCAGGAGTTTATGGTCGCGCCGATCGGCCGCCCGACCTTCGCCGAGGCGTACCGCGCGGGTTCCGAGGTCTTCCACGCCCTCAAGGGGATCCTCCACGAGCGCGGCTTCTCGGTCTCCCAGGGAGACGAGGGCGGCTTTGCCCCCTCCCTGCCCACCAACGAAGCCGCCGTCGAGGTGATCCTCGAGGCCATCGAGAAGGCCGGCTACCGCCCCGGCGAGGACGTCGCGATTGCCCTCGACCCCGCGGTCAGCTCGATCCTTGTCGAGGGGACGGGCACCAACGGCATCGTCGGGCAATACCGACTCGAGCGCGAGGGGCGGACCCTCGACTCCGGCGAGATGGTCGATCTCTGGGAGCGCTGGCTGGCGAAGTACCCGATCATCTCCCTCGAGGACGGCCTCGCCGAGGACGACTGGGCCGGCTGGGTCGAGCTGAACGCCCGCCTGGGCGCCAAGGTCCAGCTGATGGGCGACGACATCGTCGTGACGAACCCGGCGATCATCGCCCGGGCGATCCGCGAGAAGGCGATGAACTCGGTCCTCATCAAGCTCAACCAGATCGGGACGGTCACCGAGACGATGGCCGCGATCGAGATGGCCCGGCGTGCCGGCTGGACCTGCCAGGTCAGCCACCGTTCGGGCGAGACCGAGGACACCACGATCGCCGACTTCGTGGTGGCGATGGGGACCGGTCAGATCAAGACCGGCGCCCCGTCGCGGTCCGAGCGCGTCGCCAAGTACAACCGGCTCCTGCGCATCGAGGAGGAGCTGGGCGCAGGCGCCGTCTACCTCGGACCGGCAGCGCTCGCCGGGGCCGCGCCATACCTGCCCGCGTGACCTCCGCGCACTCTGCGACCCACGTGCCGCCGACCGGGTGACTGGCCGGCGGCACGTCATTGTCACGGTCCCCAGGAAGCGGGTCACGCGTGAGATGTCCCGACCGTGAGATTTCGCGACAGACCCGCGGGTCGCTCCGGGGTCGTCTTGCTTCTGAGCTTGCCCGGATGGACCCGGCACGCGAGCAGGGTGGGTCGAGTTTGACAGCCGTCCGGCGCCGCAGAACAATCTGTGTCGACAACCGACACGCGATGAAGCTCGCGACGTTCCCGTTCGACGGGTGATGGCTTCTGGGATCTCCGGTCCCAGGAGCCATTCTGTTTCACGGGGCGAGCGATCCCACCCGCAAAGGTGAATGGACAACGTGGCGTTCCGCAGCATCCTGTTCGACGGCGCCGATGGGGACGCTGTCGGCATGCCACCGGAGCCGCCTGACTTCGTCGCCGACCTTCATCTCGACGACATCGTCGGGTCCATCACCGCCCGCCGTGACATCTATAACCTGGCGCCGCTGTTCTACGCCTCACTGAGGGATGTCGAGACCATCGCCTACCGCCACGAGGTGTTCCGCGACCTGGAGCAACCGGTGGTTCTCGACCTCATCCGTGCGTTCGCCGGGAAGATGCGCGAGATGCGCGACCACCGCGCTCATGCCGACCGGGTTCGCTACCGGCACGAGAAGGAGCGTTGGTTCGTCGAGGCGGCGGTCACCTACTGCACGGCCGTTGGGGACCTCTCCCGGGGGCTCGTGCCCCTGCGCGTGCGGTCACGCGGTTTGGCGGCCCTTCGTGATTTCCTCGCGGACTACACGGGATCAGCCGCGTTCTCGCTGCTACTGGCAGACACGGAGCGGCTCGTGGCCGACCTCCAGGCCATCACCTACCGCGTGCACATCTCCGGAAGCCGGATCACCGTCAGCGGGTACCGAGGAGAACCCGACTACGGCGCCGAGGTGCTCGCGACGTTCGAGAAGTTCAAGCAGCAGGCGAGCAAGGAGTACCGGTTTGACGTCGCGTCGCGCGGTGACCTGAACCACGTGGAGGCGGCAGTCCTGGACCGGGTCGCCCAACTCCACCCCGACGTCTTCGCCACCCTCGACGAATACGCCGCGAGCCACGCGGACTACCTCGAGGCGACGATCGCGCGGTTCGATCGAGAGGTGCAGTTCTACGTCGCGTATCTCGAGTACATGGAGCGGTTCATGCGGGCCGGTCTCGCCTTCTGCTACCCGGCAGTCTCGCGGTCGAAGGAGATCTTCGGTCACGCCGTGTTCGACGTCGCCCTCGCCGAGAGGCTGGTCCGCGAGGAAGCTCCCGTGGTCACGAACGACTTCTACCTCGAGGGCCCGGAGCGGATCCTCGTCGTTTCTGGACCGAACCAGGGCGGGAAGACGACGTTCGCCCGGACCGTGGGGCAGATGCATCACCTCGCGAGCATCGGCTGCCCCGTTCCCGGGACCGAATCACGGCTCTTCCTCGTCGACGGGATCTTCACGCATTTCGAACGGGAAGAAGACCTCGAGAACCTGAGCGGGAAGCTCGAGGATGACCTGCGCAGGCTCCACTGGATCCTGGCGCGCGTTACGGCCGACAGCCTCGTGATCATGAACGAGAGCTTCAACTCGACGACGTTGCATGACGCGCTGTTCCTCAACGCGGAGGTCATGCGGGCGATCATCAGGGACGACCTGTTGGCTGTCGCTGTGACCTTCCTCGACGAGCTGGCGTCGCTCGGCCCCACCACGGTAAGCATGGTGAGCACGGTCGATCCCGACGAGCCGACGCGGCGCACCTTCAAGCTCGTCCGGCGGCCCGCGGACGGCCTTGCGTACGCGGCAGCGATCGCGGAGAGGTACCACCTCACCTACGAGCGCGTGAGGGCGCGGATCCCGCGATGAAGGCCTTCCTGCTGTATCGGGACCGGGACTTCCTGGTCGACGCCGCCCCGCCCCCGAGCCTGGTCGAGGCCACGAAGGACCTGGAGCTGGAGATCCTCTTCGGCGCAATGGCCGCCGGGGACACGTTCCTGCTGGACGTCGCCAGGAAGGTCGTCCCGGCGAGCGTCCACGAGCCCGAGGCGATTCGCTACCGCCAGGCCATCCTGCGCGACTGCCTGGCGTCACCTGCCATCGTGCGACAGGTCTACGACCTCGCTGTCGAGGCCATCGGCCGGGAACACCGGGAGTGGGGCGGCCTGAGCATGCACTACCCGGAGGGGGTCCTCCACCGCTCAGTCAGGGTTCTCGAGCACTTCGTCGACGTGCTCAAGCGGCTTCGGCGCATCGCGGACGAGCGCGGCGCAGGCTTCCGCTCTGAGGGGTTCACGCGGTTCTTCGCCATGCTGGCCGCCGAGCTGGACGATGCCTACCTGCGGACCGTCGAAAGCCATTTGAAGCGGCTTCGAGGCGAGAGTGGCGTCCTGTTGAGCGCCGCACTTGGGCCCGGGAATCGTGGCATACGGTATGTCCTCCGCCGCAAGCCCGACGAGCGGCGGAGTTGGCGGGACCGGATCGGCCTGGCCGACCGCCCGAGCTTCACCTACGCGATCGCGGAGCGAGACGAGAGCGGAATGCTGGCGCTGAGCGAGCTGAAGGGCCGGGGGATCGCTCTTGCCGCCTCCGCCCTGGCCCAGTCGACGGACCACATCCTGAGCTTCTTCCAGCTGCTGCGGTTCGAGCTGGGCTTCTACGTCGGCTGCCTCAACCTGGCAGAGGCGCTCGCCGCGAGGGGTGAGCCGACCTGCTTCCCCGAGCCCCTGCCCGCAGGGCAGGCGATGCTGTCCGCGCGAGGCCTGTATGACCCGTGCCTGAGCCTGACCTTGGCGGCCCCGGAGCACGTGGTGGGCAACGACGTGAGCGCCGAGGGCACGACCCTCGTGATGATCACGGGCGCCAACCGGGGCGGCAAGTCGACGCTCCTGCGGGGCCTCGGCCTCGCCCAGCTGATGATGCAGTGCGGCATGTTCGTGCCGGCGGAGGAATTCCGGGCCGACATCCGCGACTGCGTGCTCACCCACTTCAAGCGCGAGGAGGACGCCAGCCTCACGAGCGGGAAGCTCGACGAGGAGCTGGGCCGGATGAGCGCCCTCGTCGACCAGGCGACCCCCAACAGCCTCGTCCTGCTCAACGAGTCGTTCGCCTCGACGAACGAGCGGGAAGGGTCCGAGATCGCCCGGCAGATCGTCCGGGCCCTCCTCGAGACCGGGATCAAGGTCTACTACGTGACCCACCTGTTCGATCTCGCCCAGGGCCTCTACCGCGAACGCCTGGCACATGCCCTGTTCCTGCGGGCCGAGCGGCGGCCCGACGGCGAGCGCACGTTCCGGCTCGTCGAGGCCGAGCCGCTGCCGACGAGCTTCGGCGAGGACGTCTACCGGCGGGTCTTCGGGGACGCAAGTGTCCCTGATGCGGTGGCCGCCGAGGTTGTCTGATGGAGATGCGCCTCAGTCCTAACCATGAACGTGCTGTCAGCATCAGGCTGCGAGTGCTTGAGGAGCGGCTGGCGCTCGTGCGCTACCTGATGGACGTGGACGAGCAGGGGGTCCTCTATCGTCGCGATCACGCCGAGTTCACCCCGGACCAGCGTACCCGGATCGAGTCCTTGATGGCCACGCTGCACGCGGAGATCGCAGGGCTTGCCGAGGCACTGCGGCTTCGGTGCGAGGATCAGGACGCCGCTGGCAAGATCGTCGGCCTTCTGGCCATGACCTGGCAGAGCCTCGGGGACATCAGGGCGCGAAGCCTGCGCGGACATGGCGAGGTCGATCCCGGACTCGCGGAACGTCTTGATCCCGCCGTTGAACGGCTGATGGATCTGGTCCTCCGTCTCGAGCGCGCCGCGGCGAGAGAACCGGGTAGGGAGTCGTCCGATCAGCGAGGCAGGCGCCGCCCGGCCGGCAGGGGGCGGCGTCGTTTGACGTGGTCCGAGCGGGTGAGTACGCTCCGCAGTGAGGCGATGGTGTCCGCCGAGACGATTGACGTCTGAACTGCCCGGAAGGGCTGATGGCCCCTTGGACTGCATGGAGCAGGCCGGGGGCCTTCGAAGTTTCCGGGCAGGAGAGGCGATGGACAACGCATACCTTGTCGCCGCGGGCTGGATCGGAGGGTCGCCCGATGACTGAACCGACCCGCCGGGCAGACCGCCAGCCGAAGTTCTTCCACCAGTCGGCCGGAGCCGTGGTCCTCGACAGTGACCGCTGCCTGGTCCTCCGCCGCTCCGACCGCCCCGAATGGGTGCTGCCCAAGGGCCACATCGAGCGCGACGAGGAGCCGTCCCTTGCCGCAATTCGCGAGGTTCTCGAGGAGACGGGGCTCGAGATCGAGACGGTCGGTGACCTGGGAAGCACCCGCTATCGCTTCGGCCAGGGCCTCCGGCATCGCAAGCGCGTCGAATGGTTCGTTGGCCGGGTCGTCGGGGGCGACCTCCGCCTCGAGCCGTTCTTCGCCGAGGCCGTCTTCCTGCCCGAGGAGGAGGCCGTCGCCACCCTGTCGCATGAGATCGATCGCGAGCTTGTGAACCACGCCTTCGCGCTTGCCCGGCGCTCTGAGGACGCACCGTGACCGCCGCCAGGTGGCTCAACCGCAATGTCGTCGCCATGGGGGCGACGAGCCTGCTGTCGGATGCCAGTCACGAGGCCGCCACCTCGGTCCTCCCGGGCTTCCTCGCCGTCCTCGGGCTGCCCCCGGTCGCCCTCGGGTTCATCGAGGGCGCCTCGGACGCGCTCGCCAGCTTCGTGAAGCTCGGCTCCGGTTGGATCGGCGATCGGACCGGCCGCCGCTGGGGCCTCGGGGTCCTCGGCTACACGCTGACGGGGATGATGCCGCTCGTGCTCGCGCTTGCCGGTTCCTGGCCGGTCGTCCTCGGCGCGAAGCTCCTCGGCTGGCTCGGCAAGGGCATCCGCGGCCCGGTCCGTGACGCCATGCTCGCGGCGTCGGTGCCTCCGGAGGCGCGCGGCCGCGCGTTCGGGTTCCATCGGGCCGGCGACACGATCGGTGCCGTCATCGGCCCCGCGATCGGGGTCGCGGTCCTCGGGTCGTTTGCGGCGACGACGACGGAGCCGGTCCAGGCGTTCCGCACGGTCTTCCTCGTGGCACTCATCCCGGGGGTCCTCGCGGCCCTGACCTTCACGTTGTTCATCCGCGATCCGATCACGGGGCGGACCGCGACCGGCGGGTTCCGCGAAACCGTGCGCACGCTCCCCACGCAGTTCCGGCGCTACCTCGTCGGCGTGGGCCTGTTCGGCATCGGCGACTTCGCGCCGAGCCTCCTCATCCTCGTCGCGACCGTGCTGCTGACGCCGTCACAGGGAGTGGTGGCGGCGGGAGTGGCTGCTGGCCTCCTCTACATGCTCCGTAACGCCGTCTACGCCTTGGGCTCGTATCCCGTCGGAGCGCTCAGCGACCGGACCGGGCGTCCCGTGCTGCTGTTGGCGGTCGGCTACGTGCTCGGCGCCGCGGTCGCCGTCGGCACGGCGCTGGCCTTCGTGGCCACGATCGACCACCCGGCGTATCTCGCGGCGCTCTTCATCGGGTCCGGCCTGCTGGCTGCCTTTCAGGACACGTTGGAGGCGGTCTCGACGGCAGAGCTCGCCGGCGAAGCGTCCCGGGCGACGGCATTCGGCCTGCTCGGGACCGTCAATGGCGTCGGCGACCTGGTGGCAAGCGCCGGGGTCGGCCTCCTCTGGACCGTCGCGTCGCCATTCGCGGCATTCACGGCAGCTGCGATGGCGATGGGCCTTGGAGCGGTGGTCGTGGCGGGCCTGGTGGTGCGGGGAGGCGCACGATGAGCGCACGGGAATCTCCCCGCGCGCTCGACGGCGAGCAGTTCTGGACGCGGCTGCGGGCGGCCGTGGGCGAGTCGGTCGTTGGCGCCGAATCCGCGCTGCGCTTCCTGGCCGTGACCCTCCTTGCCGACGGCCATGCTCTGGTCGAGGACGTGCCGGGGACCGGCAAGACGACCCTCGCGCGGTCGTTTGCGCGGGCGCTCGCCTTGAGCTTCGCGCGCGTCCAGGGGACGCCCGACCTGCTGCCCGGCGACGTCACCGGCAGCAGCGTCTACGAAGCGGGCACGTTCCGCTTCATTCCCGGGCCGATCTTCACGAACGTCCTCCTCGTCGACGAGGTCAACCGCGCCACGCCCCGCACGCAGGCGGCACTTCTCGAGGCGATGCAGGAGCGCCAGGTGTCGGTGGACGGTGAGACCCGGCGCCTCCCCGACCCGTTCCTCGTCCTGGCCACGCAGAACCCCATCGAGCTGGAAGGGACCTTCGCCCTCCCGGAAGCGCAGCTGGACCGGTTCATCGTCCGGGTCGAGGTGGGCTACCCGACCGAGGCCGCGGAGCTGGCGATCGCATCCCGCTACCAGGCGGCCGACGAGCCGCTGGACCGGGTTCCCGCCGTGTTCGAGGCCGCGGACCTGCTCGGCCTGCGCAGGGTGGCCCGCACGATCCGCGTCGGCGACGAGGTGGGCCGCTACATCGTCGCCATCGTCCGCCGCACGCGCAGCCATCCCGACCTGCGCCTCGGCGCGAGCCCGCGGGCGAGCGTCGGCCTGTACCGGGCCAGCCAGGCCTGGGCGCTCCTGGCGGGTCGCGGTTTCGTCCTGCCGGACGACGTCGCGGCCGTGGCCCAGGCGGTCCTTGCGCACAGGGTGCTCCTCGACGTGGACCGAGAGCTCCGCGGCGCTACCACGCGAGCGGTCATCGAGGATGTCCTGGGCGAGGTCGCCGTCCCGATCGAGGGGACGCCGTGAGCGCAGCCGTCGCGGTGGGCTCCCTCATGCTCGTGGCCGGCGCGTTGAGCGGCGCCCATGGCGTATCGATTCTGGGTGCGCTCACTCTCGTCGTGATGTGGCTGTCGAGACTCTGGAGTCGGCACGGGCTGAACAGGGTGACCTACGTCCGGCACCTCGCCCACGACCGCGCGGTGTGGGGAGACGAAGTCGCGGTGGACGTTTCCGTGCACAACGACAAGCTGCTGCCGCTCGGGTGGATCCAGGCCGAGGACGAGGCGACCGGGACCCTGACCATCCGGGAGCGCCCCCTCACCCCCAGCGGGCGGCCCGGGCTCGGCGTGATGCGGAACGTGTGGGCCCTGGGCCCATTCCAGCAGATCGAGCGTCGCGTGCACATCGTGGCCGATCATCGCGGCCGGTTCGTGTTCTCTCGCGTCACCCTCAGCGTGGCGGACCTGTTCGGGCGGGCCGTGGCAACCGAGGAGATGGAGCAGGGCTCGGTGCTCATCGTCCGGCCGCGGACCGTACCCGTGCGGAACGCGGCCGCGAGCATCGCTCCCCTGGGAACACGGCGCGCGCGGCACGGGCTCTTCGAGGACCCGGCGCTCTTCGCCGGCGTCCGCCCGTTCCAGCAGGGCGACCCCCGCCGGCGCGTCCACGCCCGGGCCTCCGCGCGGTTGGGGCGGCCGGTCAGCAAGCGCTACGAGCCGTCCGTCGCGCGGGACGTGGTCGTCGCGATGGACGTCCAAACGCAGGCCGGTCCGTACTGGCGGCTGGCCTACGACGAGGACCTCATGGAGTCCCTCGCGGTGACCGCAGCGTCACTGGCGCGCCGCTTCATCGCCGACGGGGCGGCCTGCGGACTGGTCGCGAACGGCTGGACGTACACGCGGGCGCGATCCGCGTTCATCGCACCGCGTCCCGGCCGCGACCAGCTCACCCGGATCGCCGACATGCTGGGCCGGCTCAGCTCCGTGGCGTCGGTCCCGTTCGTCGACGTCCTCGCCGGCCTCCCGGGGCGACTGCCCGCGGGTGCGCTCGTGTGCATCGTCTCGTCACGCGACATCACGACCCATGGAAGCGTCCTTCGCCGCGTGCGTGCCACCGGCTTCGACCTGCGGTTCGTGGCACTGGGGCCGGATGCGGGTGCCCACGTGGCGCGCGCTCGTCAGCTCGGGATCGACGCCGTGGTCGCCCGCCTTCGTCCAGACTGGCGGTCGAGCGATGCGCTCACGCTCACGGCCTGACCTCGGGGGCCGCCTCGTCGGCCTGCTGCCGCACGCCGCCATCGCGGTGGCGGAGGGTGCGTGGATCAACGTCCTGTACGCCGCAGTGACGATCGGCCTCCTCCGCCTCCCGGTTGCGCTCGGCGTGCTGCCGTTCGCGCTGGCGGCCGGACTCGGGATCGCCGTCACGCGCCGCCATCGGGCGGCCTCACGCCAGGGCACGGTCGCGTGCCTGGCCGTCGTGGTCGCCGCAGCGCTCCTCGGTTGGGTGGCGGATCCGGCCGTTCGGACGGCGCTCTTCGCCGGGACGGCCGACGCGGCGATTGCCGCCAACCCGGTCGGGTTGCTCGTGGGGTTGGCCGCCTGGCGGGGGACCCGCTACCGCGACCCGGAGTCCGCCGACCTCGCCGTCGCGGCGCTGCTTGCCTGGGGCATCCCAGGGCTCGCCCTGCCGTGGCTCCTCGGGTCCGCCTCCCCGGTCGCTCGTGGGGCGTTCGCCGCCGAGGCTCTCCCCGCCACGCTCCTCTTCGTTGCTGCGGGCCTCGCGGCGATCGGGCTGCTCCGCCTCGACGCCGTCAGCCGTGCCGCCGGTGAGGAGTGGCGCGCCCGACGAGAGTGGCCCGCCCTGATCGGTGGTGTCGTGATCCTCGTGCTCGTGCTCGGGGTTCCCGCTGCGATCCTGCTCGACGTGCCGGTCGACTCGCTGTTCCGATCCGTCGTCGATCCATTGACCCGCGTGGGAGGCGCCGCCGCCGGGGTGATCCAGGGCGTGTTGGGGGGTCTTGGGCCCGTCGGCCCACCCCCGCCGGTCGTACCCGGCCCGCCGCCGCCGCCGCCGATCGTTGGGCCATCGTGGATCGGAGACCTGCTGGCGCTCATCGACATCATCGTCCTGGTCGGGCTCGTCGTACTGGCGGTTGCCTTCGTGATCCGCGGCCGGCACCCGAGTTCCGGACGGGCGTCTCTCCCACCTCCCGGACCCGGAGAGGTCCGACACCTCGTGCTCCCCACGCTCTCGATCCACCGGCCACGACTGCGTCTTCCGCGCTTCGCTCGCTTCGTCGGCGCGCGACCCGGGACCGCCGCGGAGGCGTACGCGGCGCTCATGGAGGATCGGGCTGACGACCCCGCGACCGCGCGCCGTCCCAGTGAGACGCCCGCGGGTCATGCCCGCCGCCTCCGCGCGATCGGGCGCGGGGCATGGGGCCTGGATCTCCTCGCTGCCGACTACGCGCTGGAGCGCTACGCGGGCCGGCGGCTGACCCTGGCCGAGGGGCGCCGCGCGCTGGCTCGCTGGCGTCGCCTGCGCCGGGGCTGGCCCGCCCACGGGGCGAAGGACTCCCGGGGCACGACATGACTGCGGCCGCGCCCACGGGAGATCCCGCCGAGCTCGAGATCGAGCCCCTCGTGCCAGACCGCATCTCGGCATGCGTCGTGTGTGCCTTCATGGGAGCCGCGCTTGAGCGACGGCTCTTCTTCATCTTCGCCGAGAAGATCGGGGAGAGCTGGTTCACCGAATCCATGCGACGCGGCGGGTTCTGCGTCCGGCACGGGCGCCACGTCGTTCAGGCGGCAGACGCCTCCAGGATGACGGCCCCGTACCGCGAACTGCTTCGGGCGTGGCTCGGCCGGCGCGCCGCGGCGCCAGGACCAGCGGGAGGCCGGACCATCGGTCGGGGATGCCCGTCCTGCGAGACCGAGCGCTGGGCCGAGACCCACGCCCTCTGGCTCCTCGCCGACCCGGTTGCCCGCAACGCCAGTCGCACGCTCGGCGCGGAGGGACCGATCTGCATGCCGCACCTCGACCGCCTGCTCGACGCGGTCGGCCATTGGCGGGTACCCGAGATCGCCGCCGACCTCCAGGAACGGTGGCGCGAGGCCGTGATGGCCGACTTGGATCGCGCGCTGACGGCGGTGGCGGGAGAGGATCTCGATCACGCGATCCGCCTCGTGGCCCTGCGGGGAGGTCGCGTGCCCGACGCGCGCCAGGCGCGCCGCGATGCCGCAGCCGACCTCCTCGATCGGGCCCTCGAGGCAGGGACCTGCCCGGTCTGCGACGCGACCCGGATGGCCGCCCGTTGGCCGATCATGTGGCTTGCCAATCGGCCCGAGAGGCAGGATCTCCGCGATCTGGATCGCCTCTGTCGCCGTCACCTCCATGACGCGGCGACGTCTTGGCCGGCGGCGGCCGCGCGGGGCGTGGCGGGCTCGCTGCGCGCGTGGCAGGGGACCCTGGGTGCGCTTCCTCGGGCAGGCACCGTCCCGCCGCGACCGCTCCGCGCCCGCGCGGCGTGGCTCGCCCAGCGCGTCCTGCCGCCGGGCCGACGGATTCCGTCCCTCGGCCCCGCCGTGGATGCGTTCACCGCACCGGAGCGCGACGCGAGGCGCCGGATCGTGTCCGCGCGCCAGCGCCGCGAGCGCCAGTGCGTGGCTTGCGAGGCGGCGGCGACGGCCGCCGCACGGACCATCAGCCTGCTCGGCGCCCTCCTCGAATCGCGCCCGTGGCGCGAGAGGTTTGGGAGGTCCGACGGCCTCTGCCTGCGCCACGCCGAGGGAAGTCGCGAACGGCTTGGCGGCCGTGCTGCCGAGATCGTCCTTCGGGTCGCCGACGCACGGGCTGCCCGGCTCGCCTGGGAGTTGGACGAGGCCGCCCGCCTCATCTCGTGGGCTGTCCGCTACGAGCCGGCCGCCCCCGAGGCGGAAGCCTGGGCACCGGCGATCATCTTCACGCTCGGCGAGGGAGTCCGGAGTCGCACCCTCCTGGGTCCTGACGGAGACGACACAGAGATGTCGGCATGAGCGGGCGGCCTGACGCGGAGCTGGCGCTCGAGGTCGACGCGGCGCTCGGCCCAGGCATCGAATTCGAGTGGGTGGATCGCGAGCTGATCGGGACCCGTGCGCGCGCTGGCGGCATCTGGCTCGGCATGGACCGCGCCGCGCTGGTTGGCACGGACGACGGAGCCGGGCGGCAGCTGGCTGCCGTCGTGGCCGTCCCCACGTCGACGTTCACGGGATGCCGGCTCCGGGCCCATCTCGCGGGCGCCTGGCGGGACGACGGCCGCCTGGTCATGGTGACGCACCTGGCCGGCACGGCGCCGCCGCTACCGGGACTCGCGCGACTCGTGGCAGACCTGCCGGACGACGCGGCCTGGCTGGAGCCCGAGGTTGCCATCGAGGAGATCAGCCGCGCCCGCCGGCGCTACCGCGAGCGACGGGCGCACGCCCGGATCCTGGGCGGGAAGGCGTGGCTCGGGGTCGGGCTGGCGGTGGAAGAGAGCCGTTTCAGCACGCCCCACTCGGCGGCCGAGTACCGCCTCGGCCGCCTCCCGCCCCGGTTCCTGCGCGGCCTCGCCGGGCTCCTCGACGACGATGAGCGACTGCTCTATGCAGTCGAGCGGCCCGAGGTCCGGGATGCGGGCCTCGTCGAGCGCGTTGTGCGCCGCACGGACCGCCGGGCTGCGCTGCTGGCCCTCACCGACCGCCAGCTTCTCTGGATCGTTGACCACGCCGACCCTGATCGGTATCTCTCCGATTGGGGCGTCGACGTGGAGATCGTGCCCGTCGAGCGAATCGAGCACGTGGAGCTCCGTCCCGGATCCCCGGCGCAGCTCGACATCACGACCCCTGCCGGGCCCAGGGTCTACCGCCTGCCCGCGGAACTCGCGGCCGAAGCCACGGTCATGGCACGATTGTTGCGCAGGTTCTCGCCTGCCGCAGGCGGGAGCTGGCCCCAGCGCGTGTATGTGATCCCGGAAGTCGAACTTGACGCTCGCGCTCTCGACGCCTTCGGACAGGCGGACGAGGCCAGACAAGCCGTCGAGGCAGAGCGGCAGGGAGGGAAGGTCGTGGCGGCATTCTTCGACCCACGCCGGTCCGGCGTCCGAGTGGCCTCTCTTCTCAGCCTCGGCGACGACGCTGTCACGCTCCGCACGGGCGGTGCAATCGAGAGGATCGGCACGGAGGATGTGATGGCCCTCGGGATCACCCTCTCCGCGCTGGTCGGCCGCCTCAGGATTATCGGACGCACGTCCGCGATCGATCTCCGTTTCCCGGCCCCCCTGGCGACAGGTGCCGCCGCCTGGCTGCGGGCGGCGCGGCGTGTCGTCGCGAACCGCTGATCGTCGGCTCGAGCACGTTCCCTGGATGGACCAGAATCGCGCGGAACGCTCCCGCCCCGCTGGCGGACCACGCGCGCGCCGGTGGGCTGAGTCGTCCGTTCGTCGTCAGCGGCGCGGCGGACGGTCCCAGTCGACCGGGAGCGCAGAGCTGGCGATCGCCCGGCGTCGCCCGATCTCGGTCGTGGTGAGGATGAGGATCCAGTCGGCCTGGGTCGCGTGCCCGGCCTCCGCTCCCCAGAGCTTCGTGACCTTGCGGGGCGCGGCAATCTCGTCGCGGATCACGCCCGCCAGACGGTAGCCCTCCGGCCGCGCCGCGCCCTCCCAGACCTCGTCGGCAAGGCCGATCGCCCGGCCACCCGGGGTCGGCCGCCCGCGCTCGGCGATCACGTCGCCGAGGACCATGGCCACGACCGCGTCGTCGGCAAGGACGGGTCGCAGCCCGGCCAGTACTGCGCGAAGGAAGGCCAGGTAGGGCTCCCGCTCGTGGGTATCGTCCAGGGCGGCATCGATCCCGGCGGCCGGGAAGCCCAGGAACCAGCTCCGGAGCCAGTTGGCGGAACCGTAGCGGAGGACGCGGAGGTACGGTGGGGAGGTCAGGACGAGGCGCGCCTGCGCGGGCAGTCCGCGAGCGCGGAGGGCCGCGATCGACCGAGCACCGGCGTCGCGGGCGTCGCCCGAGAGCGCGATCCCGGCTGTCGGCGGGCGGCCGTCGCGGGCCAGCCGGCGGAGCTTCGCCCCGAGCAGGGCGAAGAGGTCGCGCTCCGGCGCGGCGAACCCGGTGCGCGCGGCGTGAGCGCGGACGTATCCGGGCGGCATGCTGAACTGGTTTGGCATCAGCTCGGAGAGGTAGCCCGGCCGCTTCCCGTGGAGGATGCCGACGATCGCCGCGGCGAGGAAGCGGTCCGCGCGGTCGTCGAGGTCCAGTCGGCTGCGGACGAACAGGAGCTGGGCCAGGGTCCGGGGGTGGAAGGCGAGGGCGACCTCCGCCGGGAGGAGCTCGGTCGGGGCCTCGGGTCGGCCGTCCAACGTGGCTGCGCCGTCGGTCGGGGCCTCGGGCCGGCCGTCGGACGTGGCAACGCCGTCGGACGTGGCAACGCCGTCGGACGTGGCCGTGCTGCGGTCCGTGGTCGCGTCGCCGCGCGTCGCTGCCCTGTTGCGCGTGGCCCCGGAGCCGGCTGCCGGAACCCGGTCGACCTCGCCGGAGGTGACCCGTTGGGCCAGCGAGGTCCAGCCGTCGCCCTCGAACGACCACTCGAGGCGCAGGTGGGCGATCCGGGCCTCCAGCTCGCGGCCGGTCGGCGGGTCGACCTTCGCGCCGGTCAGGACGACGGCCAGCGGATTGAGGTCGTTGCCGACCCCTACCCGACCCTCGACGCAGGCCTGCAGCGCTGTCGTGCCGCGGCCGGAGAACGGGTCCAGGACGACGTCACCGGGGCGCGTGTAGCGGGCGACGAAGGCGTGAGCGAGCGCAGCCGGGAAGCTCCCGAGGTACGAGCACATCGGGTGGTAGGAATGGCCCCACAGCCTCGGGCGCGATTGCCAGTCCGGCTCCATCGGCAGGATCGGAAGAGCAGGAAACGGGAGCGGGAGCTGTGCTGCGACCGGTGGACGGGCTCGTGGCGCTCGCCGGCCGAACGGCCGGTCGATGGCCGCCGTACGGATCGCCGGGCGGGCCCGACGAGACGGAGACAGGACCCGGGGGGATTCGACACACGGGAAACGCCGCTCGCCGGTTCCCGGCGACGATTCGACCGGCGAATCGGGCGGTTCGAGCATCGGCACTCGATCGCGCACGTGTCGGCCTCCCGTGCTGGCGCGCCGTCCCGGTCGCGCGAGGCGGGAGCATAGCATCGGTTTCGTGCCGGACGGCGGGTGGGAGCGCCGCGCCGGGGACACGGCCGACGCCGGCCGCTCGACGGAGACCGCCCGGCGCCGCCTCCGCCGCGCGGCACGCGCGCTCGCCGCCGGCGCAGGTATCATGGCGGAGCCTTCGGTACGGGCTGTTCCCGAGGACCAAACGAGCAGCCATGGCTGACAGGGAACTCCCCATGACACTGCTGGAGCGGCCGACCGCGCGCGACCTGATCGACCTCGAGGACCGCCACGGGGCCCACAACTACCGCCCGCTCGACGTCGTGCTGACCCGGGGCCAGGGCGCCTGGGTCTGGGATGTCGAGGGCAGCCGCTATCTCGACTGCCTGAGCGCCTACAGCGCCGTCAACCAGGGCCATGCCCACCCGCGGATCCTGGCGGCGCTCGTCGAGCAGGCCGAACGGCTTCCCCTGACGAGCCGCGCCTTCCGCAACGACCAGCTGGGCCCCTACTACCGCGAGCTGTGCGACCTGACCGGTTTCGAGCGGGTCCTGCCGATGAACAGCGGCGCCGAGGCCGTCGAGACCGCGCTCAAGGCGGCCCGCAAGTGGGCGTACGACGTCAAGGGCGTGCCGGACGGCGAAGCCGAGATCATCGCCTGCGAGGGCAACTTCGCCGGCCGGACGATCTCGACAATCAGCTTCAGCTCCGAGCCGCTCTACCAGGCGGGCTTCGGTCCTCTCACGCCCGGCTTCACCCTGGTCCCGTACGGCGACGCCGACGCGCTCGAGGCGGCGATCACGCACCGGACCGCAGCCTTCATCGTGGAGCCGATCCAGGGCGAGGGCGGCGTCATCGTGCCGCCGGCCGGCTACCTGCGCCGCGTGCGCGAGCTGTGCACCCGGCACAACGTCCTCCTCATCGCCGACGAGATCCAGACCGGGCTCGGGCGCACCGGCCGGCTCTTCGCCAGCGATCACGAGGGCGTCCGGCCCGACGTGGTGACCATCGGCAAGGCCCTCTCCGGCGGCTTCTACCCGGTCTCGGCGATGCTCGCCGGCCGCGATGTCATGGACGTCCTCACGCCGGGCACCCACGGCAGCACCTTCGGGGGCAACCCGCTGGCCTGCGCCGTCGCCCGCGAGGCGCTCCGGGTGCTCGTGGACGAGAAGATGATCGAGAACGCCGCGGCCATGGGCGATCACTTCATGGCCGGCCTTCGCGAGATCGACAGCCCCCACGTCCGCGAGGTCCGCGGCCGCGGCCTCCTCATCGGCGTCGAGCTCGTGCCCGAGGCCGGCGGCGCGCGCCGTTTCTGCGAGGCGCTCCAGGGCGAGGGCATCCTGGCCAAGGAGACGCACGACAACACGATCCGCTTCGCCCCGCCGCTCGTCATCACGCGCGACGAGATCGACTGGGCGCTGGAGCGCATCGCGAAGGTGCTGACCGCCCCGTAGGACCGGCAGCACCGCGTTGGCGGTCGCAGGTCCGATCGGCACGCCGACCCGTTTGAACTCGGCCCTCAGGACCTGCCACCGGGAGCCATCGCGCACGGCGCGGGATACGCTGCGGGCGGCCGTTGTGACGACGATCCAGCCCATCGTGCGGGGTGGAGTAACCGCTTGCGTTGCGAGCGGATCTGTTCTACCATCCACGCGAATGAATCCGCTCGTAAGGCAAGCGCATGCCGCTTCACCTCGACTACATGGTCACATCGGAGATCGCGCGGCGGCTGCGCGAATGGGACGCGGCAGCTGGCGCCGAACCGGGGCTGGCGGCGGGCGGCTGGCGCCTCGTGGCCGTCTGGCCGGCGGCGAGGAACGCGAGCGTCTCCGGGAGCACGGGGATCGAGGGGAACCCGCTGACGCCGGCGCAGGTTGACGACGTGCTCGCCGGCGGAGCGATCGACGCGGAGGCCGTCCACGTCCAGGAGGTGGAGAACGACAACCGGGCCCTCGATCTCGCCCGCGACGCGGCCCGGCGATCGGATTTCGCGTGGTCGCACGAGATCATTCACCGCGTCAATGCCGCGGTGATGGAGGGTCTTCCGCGTGACACCCGGGGCGACTATCGCCGGGGAGACGAGGACGTCCACGCCGGGATCTTCACCGCGCCGAGTCCGCTCCTGGTCGGGGGGCTCATGGACGAGCTGGTCGCCTGGCTCGCGACCGACGTGACCACGCCCCGGCTCCTGCGGTCAGCGCTGCTGCACCTCAACCTGGTCGCGATCCATCCGTTCAGCGACGGCAACGGGCGCACCGCACGGGTCCTGGCGGGCATGGAGCTGGTTCGCGACGGAATCCGCGCCCCCGAGCTCATCGGCATCGAGGCCTACCTGCGCCGGAACCGGGACGAGTACGTCGATGAGCTCCGGACCGCGCTCGGCTACGCCTACGATCCCGAGGACCATCCGGCCACCGGCTGGCTCGACTACTACACGCGGATCTCGCTCGACCGGCTGGCGGCGAGGAACCGGGTCATGGACGCGCTGCCCGTGGATCTCGGCGCCCTCGTCGCCGCGCTCTCGGATGCGGGGGACCCGCTGGACTGGGCGATCGCCCTGCTTGCGGCGCGTGTGAGCAGGCTGCGAACGCGCTCGCTCGCGAGCCTCACCGGGCGCTCCGATCCGGCGGCCCGGGCCGAGCTCGCCCGGATCGCGGCCGCCGGCTGGCTCGAACCCCGAGGAGTCACCCGGGGTCGCTGGTGGGCTCCCTCGGCGGGTCTCGCGGAGATCAAGCTTCGCGTCCCGGGCCTGATGCGCCTGCTCGCCGACGGCGAAGGGCTCGACCGCATGGAGGCCGAGCCGGCACGGCAGGAACGCCGCGAACCAGGTTCCGTATCATCGCGGTCATGACACCCGGGGAGTTCGCGGCCAAGTGGCGCGGCGTCTCCACCACCGAGCGGGCCGCCTCGCAGTCGCACTTCATCGACCTCTGCCGCATCCTCGGCGAGCCGGCCCCCACCGACGCCGACCCCGCCGGCACCTGGTACGCGTTCGAGAAGGGCGCCGAGAAGCTCGCCGGCGGCGACGGCTTCGC
>JBBSCF010000053.1:0-20592 GCA_038250545.1 Candidatus Limnocylindrales bacterium
CAGCGGCTTCCGGGTGCCGATCCGCGAGGTCCGCCTGTCCGCGGGCGCCGGGTTCGTGACCCCGATCTGCGGCGACATGCGCACGATGCCGGGCCTGAACTCCAAGCCCGGCGGCGAGCGTATCGACATCGACGCCGACGGGAACGTCGTCGGCCTGTTCTAGGCGGCCCACCGCCGATCGGCCCGGGTGACGAGCCCGGGCCGCGAGGAGTCCCTTGGCGATCATCGACGCCCTGGGCCGGGTGCTCCCGGTCCTCCTGCTGTTCCTGCTCGGCGCGGAGCTGCGCCGCCGCGCCTTCCTGGCCGAGGCGACCGTCGCGGACCTCCGGCGCTTCGTGCTCTCGGTCACGCTGCCGTCCGCGCTGTTCCTGACCTTCCTGCGGGTCAGCCTGGAGCTGCGCTACCTGCCGATCGTGCTGATCGTGTTCGCCGCGTGTGTCGTGATGCTGCTGGCCGGGCCGGGGCTGACGCGGCTGGCCGGCGTGCGGTCACCGTTCGCCGGCCCGCTGATGACCGGCTTCGAGGCCGGGATGCTGGGCTACGCGATCTACGGCGGCGTCTTCGGGCAGGAGAACCTGTACCGGTTCGGGATCGTGGACCTGGGCCAGGTGCTGTTCGTGTTCTTCGTCCTGGCGACCTTCCTCACGCGTCGCGCGACGGGCGTGACGCCGGGGCTCGGGGACACGGTGCTCGCGTTCGTGCGGACACCCGTGATCCTCGCGATCCTCGCGGGCGTGGCCGGGAACGTGGTGGGGCTGGGGGCGCTGCTGGATTCGACGCCGCTCAGCGCCGCGCTGCTCACGACACTGGGGCTCCTGGGCGCGTGCACCACGCCGTTGATCGCCGTGGTCATCGGCTACTCGACGAGCCTCCGGCCCGGGGCGCTCTCGCGGCCGGCGAGGACCGTGGCGGTGCGGCTCGTCGCCTGGGTGGCGCTCGCCGTCCCGTTCGTCGTGTTCGTGGTGCAGGGCGTGCTGGGCCTGGATCCGCTGTTCGCGGCCGCCGTGATGACGATGGCGATCCTGCCGCCGCCCTTCGTGATCCCGCTCTACATGGGCTCGCGACCCGAGGACCAGGCCGAGCAGGACTACGTGGCCGACACGCTCTCGCTCGCGACGGTGGTCACGCTCGTCGCGTTCTCCGTGGTCGCGGCGGTGTTCTCGGGGTAGCGCGGCAGGCGCCTCAGCCTCCACCCGGCAGCGGTGGTCGTGCGCTCTGCCCCGCTATGCTCCCGAGGTGATCGTCTCGATCCTCGTCGCGCTCCTGGGCATCGCCGTCATCGCGCGCACCGTGCTGAGCGCCGTCCGGACGTTCGTCGTGCCGCGCGGCGTCAACGACAGGCTCACGCGCCTCGCGTTCCGCGCCATCCGCAGGGTGTTCGACCTCATCGCCCCGGCATCCAGGCCCTACGCCGTCCGGGACCGGATCCTCGCCTACTACGGCCCGATCGCGCTGATGCTGCTGCCGGCGTGGTGGATCGTGCTCCTGATCACCGGGTTCGGGGCGATCTACTGGTCGCTGGGTCTGCCCGTCGCGGACGCCCTCGAGGTCTCGGGCTCGTCGCTGCTGACCCTGGGCTTCTTCCGGCCCGCGGTGCCGTTCGGCGACTTCATCGCGTTCGCGGAGGCCGCGATCGGCCTCGCCCTGGTCGCGCTGCTGATCTCGTACCTGCCCACCATCTACAGCGCGTTCTCGCGGCGGGAGCTGCTGGTCAGCATGCTCGAGGTCCGCGCCGACACCCCGCCATCGCCGGTGGTGATGATCACGCGGATGCACCGCCTCCACGGCCTGGACGCCCTGCACCCGATGTGGGAGCGCTGGGAGCAGTGGTTCGCGGAGGTCGAGGAGTCGCACAGCTCGCTCCCCGTCCTCGCCTTCTACCGGAGCCAGCAGCCGGCCCTGTCCTGGGTGAACGCCGCGGGCGCGGTCATGGACGCGGCGGCCCTGGTCCGCTCGTCGGTGGCGATCCCGATGGACGTCCAGGCCGACCTCGTGATCCGCTCGGGCTACCTCGCGTTGCGCCGGATCTGTGACTTCTTCGAGTTCCCCTACGAGCCGGACCCGAAGCCGACGGACGCGACCTCGATCGGGCGCGACAGGTTCGACCGCGCGCTCGAGGTGCTCGCCGACGCCGGGGTGCCGCTCGTGGAGGATCGCGACCAGGCGTGGCGCGACTTCAACGGCTGGCGCGTGAACTACGACACGCCGCTGCGCCGCCTCGAGCGGCTGACGGTGGCGCCCACGCCGTGGTGGGACCGGCCGATGCTCTCGGCGTACGTGACCGACGAGCCCGCGGTGGCGGCGCCCGTCGTGGAGTCGGAGCCGACCGCCGGCGCCTGAGTGCGGGCCCGGCGCCTGGGGCCGGCGCGGGCGGGGGTCCTGGACCCGTCAGGCCGCCAGGTCGAAGAAGGTGAAGCCCGTCGAGACCACGACGCAGGCGACGACGATCAGCGCCGCCACAACGCCCACGACCCCCACCATCCACATCGTCCAGTCGATGGGGCCCAGCGTATCCGCGGCGTGCCCGCCCTCGTCGTGGTAACCGGCATCGTGGCTCGGGTCGGCGGTGTCGGCGTGCCCGGCGGTGGTGTCGTGATCGCTCATGGATGCTCGTTGGTACCTCCGGCGGCCATTGTCCCACGACCGCGACCCCCTAGACTGGCGACGTGCTCACCCTCGTCATCACCCGCCACGGCCTCACGGACCGCTCGGAGCCCGAGCAGCACCTGGGCCAGCACATGGACATCTCCCTCAATGACGCCGGCCGGCGCCAGGCCGAGGCCCTGGCGAGGCGCCTCGCGGGGGTCCGCTTCGACCGGGTGATCAGCAGCCCGCTGTTCCGCGCCCAGGAGACGGCCGAGATCCTCGCACGCGGCACGGTCCGCATCGAGCGCGACACGCGCCTCAAGGAGATGGACTACGGCGCGTGGGAGGGGATGCGCTACGAGCAGATCGAGGAGCGCGACGGCACGGCGCGGCGCGAGTGGGAGCTCGCCCCGGACCGCTTGGCCTGCCCGGGCGGCGAGTCCGGCGAGGACGTTGCGCGGCGCGTCCGCGCGTTCCTGGAGGACCTCCTCGTCGAGCACAAGGCGTGGCGGGCTCGGGCGTCGTTGCGGGCCGCGACGGCGCGCGGCGGGCCCACCGCCGGGCCCGGCGACCGCCCGATCCTCGCGGTGGCCCACAGCTCCACGAACCGGGTGCTGATGTGCGTGGCCCTGGGCACGGACCTGCGCGACTACCGCAAGCGGTTCGTCCAGGCGCAGGCCAACCTCACGGTGCTGCGCTGGGAGGCGGGCGAAGGCCCGGAGGACGCGAAGCTCCTCGTCGCGAACGACCTGGGCCACCTGCGCGGCCCCAACGAGCTGCCCTGGGCCTAGGCGCCGGGCTCGCCGTCCGAGGCGCTCTCCGCGACGGGCGCGGCCTTCTTCGGCCTGCCGGGCATCCCGAGGCGCCACCAGAGCAACCCCAGGAACAGCACCACGACCGCGACCGCGATCGCCATGTCGAATGGCTTGAGCAGGTCCCGGATCGTCACCCAGTTCGCGCCCAGCTGCATCCCGGCGAAGACCAGGGCGACCGACCAGGGGAACGCCCCGGCCGTGGAGTAGGCGATGAACTTGCCGATCGGCATGCGGGTGACGCCGGCCGGGAAGGAGATGAAGGTCCGGACGATGGGCAGCAGGCGGCCGATGAAGACCGTCGCCGAGCCGTACTTCTCGAAGAAGTGGTCGGCGGCCTCGATCTCGTGCTCGCGGATCAGCATGTACTTCCCGTACCGCTCCAGGAACGGGCGACCGCCCCACGCGCCGATGGCGTACGCGATCAGCGAGCCGAGCGTGTTCCCGATCGTCGCGATCACCACGACGATCCAGAAGCTCCAGGGTTGGCCGGTCATCGGCTCGATCTGCGCCGGGTTGGAGACCATGAACCCCGCAAACGGGAGGATCAGCTCGGACGGGAGGGGGATCATCGCGGACTCGATCGCCATCGCGAGCATGACGCCGATGTAGCCCACCGCCGCGTACAGCGACTGCAGGAACGGCAGGGCGATCTGGTCGATGAAGGCGATCACGGGTCCGGGCGACTCCCTGGCGGGTGATGCCCGGAGTCGAGCCGCGGCGTGCGGCCCGCAGGCACGAGCCCGAGGATAGCGGACTATCCTCGGCACGGTGACTGACGCGCACTTCCTCCCCGAGCGATCCCCGGCTGTCCGCGCACGCGACCAGGTCGTCCTGACCGGGGCCGACCTTTCCATCGCGGACGTGGAGGCGGTCGCGCGGCACGGCGCGCGCGCCTCCCTGGACGTGCACGCGCGGGACCGCATGCAGGAGGCGCGCGACGTCATCGAGCGGCTCGTCGCCCGTGGCGAGGTCGTCTACGGGGTCACGACCGGCTTTGGCGACCTCGCGACGACCTTCATCCCGCCCGAGGACGCCGCGCAGCTCCAGGAGAACCTGCTGGCCTCGCACGCGGCCGGCGTGGGGCGCCCGTTCCCGCGCGAGGTCGTGCGCGCGATGCTGCTGCTCCGCGCGAACACGCTGGCGCTGGGGCACTCCGGCTGCCGGCCGCTGTTGGTGGACCGGATCTGCGAGTTCCTGGCCCTGGGGATCCACCCGGTCGTGCCGGAGCAGGGGTCCGTCGGCGCGTCCGGTGACCTGGCCCCGTTGGCGCACCTCGCGCTGCCGCTCATCGGGCGGGGGCAGGTGGAGCTCAAGGGGCAGGTGGTCCCGGCCATGATCGCCCTGCGGGAGTGCGGCCTGGAGCCGCTGACGCTCGTCCTGGGCCCGAAGGAGGGGCTGGCGCTCCTCAACGGCACCCAGCTGATGAGCGCGCTCGGAGCGCTGCTCCTGGCCGACGCGGACCGGCTCGCACGGACGGCGTCCGTGGCGGCGGCGATGTCCGTCGAGGCGCTGCTGGGCACGGAGGTCGCGTACGCGGCGCCGTACCAGCTGGCGCGCCCGCACCCGGGCCAGGTCCAGGTCGCGGCAGAGCTGCGGCACCTGCTGCGCGGGTCGGGGCTCCAGACGGCACACCACGGGTCGGCGCACAAGGTCCAGGACCCGTACTCGCTGCGGTGCGTGCCGCAGGTTCACGGGGCCGTCCGCGACGCCTTCGACCACCTGCGGCGGGTGCTGGACATCGAGCTCAACTCCGCGACCGACAACCCGCTCGTGTTCCCGGAGGGCGGCTCGGTGCCTGCAGATGCCCTCGCGACGGGCGGCGGGCTCGTGATCAGCGGCGGCAACTTCCACGGCGAGCCGATCGCGCTGGCGCTCGACTTCGCGAAGCTGGCGCTGGCCGAGCTGGGTGCCATCTCCGAGCGCCGGACGGCGCTGCTCCTGGATTCGCGGCTCAACGGCGGGCTGCCCGCGTTCCTCTCGCCGGACCCGGGCCGGAACAGCGGGCTGATGATCATCCAGTACACGGCGGCCGCCCTCGCGTCCGAGAACAAGGTGCTGGCCCACCCGTCGTCCGCCGACTCCATCCCGACGTCGGCGAACCAGGAGGACCACGTCTCGATGGGCGCCGGCGCGGCCCGCCACGCGCGGACGGTGCTGGGGCACGTGGAGCAGATCCTGGCGATCGAGCTGCTGGCGGCGGCGCAGGCGCTGGACCTGCGGCTGGCGCGCATGCCGGCGGGGGAGGACGGCATGGTGCCGGTCCCGGGCGCCGGCGTCGCGGAGGCGCATCGCCGGTTCCGGGAGCGGGTCACGTTCCTCGCCGCCGACCGCGAGCCCGGGCCGGACCTCGCCGCGGCGCTCGCCCTCGTCCACGAGGGGGCGCTGGCGGACCTCGCCTCCGGTTGACGCGCCCGAACGCACCTGGCCAGATACCGACCAGGTGCGTGGTATCAGGGTCACGCAGCGACGTGGTGGCCACCTACCGATGCAGTGCGTGGTACTCGCCGCTACGACGCCGGATCCCGGCCAATCACCGATGAGGCGCGTGGTGGGTGGACCGGCGCTGACCGACGACGCGCCGCATCGGTATGTGGCCAGGTAGGGTGGTCGCGGCCGGGGCCGGGACGCCGATCAGGGCCCGAGCGGCCGCCGTCGGTGGCCGAGATCTGGTGTATGACGCACGGCATCGGTCGATGGCCAACAACCCCAGTGTCAGCCGCATGTCGTACCCCCCGGGCCGATGACGACGCGGCGAGCGCCGCGCCTCGCCCGTAGACTCTGGACCCATGGCCATCCGTATCGTCGACGTCACCGACGACTCCACGTTCGCCCTCCTGCCGCCCTGCGCGGATCCCGGTTTCGACCACCGCTCCTGCGACTACTGGGAGGACGCGGACCGGGGTTCGAAGGCCGTCCGCGCCTCGTGGTTCGGGCCGCAGACGGCGCCGGAGCCGCGGAAGCCGTCCCGGCCGCGGAACCCGTTCGGCGATGACGACGACGAGCCCGCCTTCAATCCGTTCGCACCCGCGCGTCGCGAGACGTTCAACCCGTTCCTGGCCGCGGACGACGAGGCGCCCGTGAACCCGTTCGCCCCGAAGCCGAAGTCCGGGCCATCCGTGGCCGCCGGTGCCCCGCCCAAGCTCCGGCTCCTGGGCCGCGGACTCGCGGTGTTCGGCTCCTACGCGAAGGTGCTGCTCGAGGACGACGAGCCCGCGGCCTACGCGCAATTCGGGCCGCTCTCCGCGTACCCGCGCGCGCTCCGGACGCGCGACCTCTACCCGCGCCTCCCGTCGGCTCCGCTGCCGGCGGTGATCACCTGCATCGCGACGACGGCCGCGGCGTGCGACCGCGGACTGGCGGCGATGCTCGTCGAGGCGGTCTGCGACGACCTCGCCGCCCGGGGGTTCGCCGCGGTGGAGACCTACCCCGAGGTTGGCGCCAGGCCAAACGCCACCAGCGCCGCCGACCCCGCGTTCTGGGAGCGCCTCGGGTTCTCGGAGGCGGCCCCGGACGAGCGGTTCCCGGTCATGCGGCGGGAGTTCGCGTGAGGTTGATCGTCGCCTCGGCGGGCCTCGCCGGCCTGCTTGTGCTCGCCGCCGCCGGCTGCGCGGCACCGGTCGAGACCGCCAAGGGGCCGCCGCCTCCGCCGCCGACGATCGCACCGGCGACGTCGCCCGAGGCGCCCGCCGTCACCCAGCCCCCCGCCGCGTCCCCCATCGCGCCGACCCCCGCGGGCGCCGTCGTCGAGGACCCGACCCTGCTCGCCGTCCTGCCGGCGGACGTCGCCGGCGTGCCCGTCACCCACGAGGCGCTGGCCTTCACCGAGGCCGCCACGGACCCGGCGTTCGCCGGCAACGTCGAGGCGGCCGCCTTCGCCGTCGCGGTCGACGGTGCGGACCTCGCCTCGGCCGTCGTGGCGAGGCTGAACCCGGGCGTCTATTCCGAGGCCTTTTTCCGCGACTGGCGCGACACCTACGACGAGGGCGCCTGCGGCCAGGCCGGCGGCGTGGTCGGCAACGCGGAGACGCAGCTCGGCGAGCAGGCCGTGTACATCGGCACCTGCGCCGAAGGCCTGCGCACGTACCACGCGTGGCTGGCGGATCGCGGCGTGGTCGTCTCGGCCTTCTCGTTGGGTGACCGGCGCTTCGGCGAGCTGCTGATGGCGGGCCTGCGACCCTAGCGCAGGGGCGCCAGAAGCCGTTCGGGCGCCACCCCCGCGGCGTAGACTCCCGCCCATGAGCACCGAGACCCCCGAGACCCCCGGCGCCACCCCACCCTCCGGCCCGCGCCCCGTCCGCGCTCCGCACGGCACCACCCTCTCTACCCGTGGCTGGCAGCAGGAGGCCGTGCTGCGGATGCTCATGAACAACCTCGATCCCGAGGTCGCCGAGGACCCCGACAACCTCGTCGTCTACGGCGGGACGGGGCGCGCGGCGCGGAGCTGGGAAGCGTTCGACGCCATCGTCCGCGAGCTGCGGCGGCTCGGCGACGACGAGACGCTCCTCGTCCAGTCGGGCAAGCCGGTCGCGGTCTTCCGCACCCACGAGTGGGCGCCGCGCGTCCTCATCGCCAACTCCAACCTCGTCGGCAAGTGGGCCACCTGGGACGTCTTCCGGGACCTCGAGCGGCAGGGCCTGATGATGTACGGCCAGATGACTGCCGGGTCCTGGATCTACATCGGCACGCAGGGGATCCTCCAGGGCACCTACGAGACGTTCGCGGAGCTCGCCCGCCAGCACTTCGGCGGGTCGCTGCTCGGGCGGGTCGTGCTCACCGCGGGCCTCGGCGGGATGGGTGGCGCCCAGCCGCTGTCGGTGACGATGAACGAGGGCGTGTGCATCGCGATCGAGGTGGACGAGCAGCGCGCCCGGCGGCGCCACGAGATCGGCTACGTGGACCGGTTCACGCACTCCCCGCAGGAGGCGCTCGCATGGGCGCGGCAGGCGGCGGCCGCGGGCGAGGCGGTCTCCATCGCGCTGGTCGGGAACGCCGCCGAGATCGAGCCAATGTGGGCCAAGGCGGGCGAGGCGTTCGACGTCGTCACCGATCAGACCTCCGCCCACGACGCGCTGGCGGGCTACGTCCCGGGCGAGATCAGCCTCCACGACGCGCACATGCTCCGGGTCACCCAGCCCGACGTGTACATGCAGCGTTCGATGCGCTCGATGGCCGACCACGTCCGCGCGATGCTCGCGTTCCAGGCCGCCGGCTCGGTCGTCTTCGACTACGGCAACAACCTGCGGGCGCAGGCCCAGCTGGCGGGCGTCGAGAACGCGTCCGACTACCCGGGCTTCGTGCCCGCCTTCATCCGGCCGCAGTTCTGTGAGGGCCGCGGGCCCTTCCGCTGGGTCGCGCTCTCCGGCGACCCGGAGGACATCCGCCGCACGGACCGCGCGATGCTGGAGCTCTTCCCGCACGACCGCGGCCTGCGCCGCTGGCTGGAGCTCGCCGAGGCCAAGGTCCCGTTCCAGGGGCTCCCGGCGCGCATCTGCTGGCTGGGCTACGGCGAGCGTGCGAAGGCGGGCCTCGAGTTCAACCGGCTCGTCGCCTCGGGCGAGGTCAAGGCGCCGATCGTCATCGGGCGGGACCACCTGGACTCCGGGTCCGTCGCCTCGCCCAACCGCGAGACCGAGTCGATGAAGGACGGCTCGGATGCCGTGGCCGACTGGCCGCTGCTCAACGCGATGGTCAACATCGCGGCGGGCGCGACCTGGGTCTCGATCCACCACGGCGGCGGGACGGGGATCGGGTACTCCCAGCATGCGGGCATGGTCGTGGTCGCGGACGGCACGGAGCTGGCGGCACGCAAGCTGGAGCGGGTGCTGACCACGGACCCGGGCATGGGTGTCGTGCGCCACGTGGACGCGGGCTACGAGCGGGCGATCGAGGTGGCCCGGGAGCGCGGCGTCCGGATCCCGATGCTGGACACGTAGGGCCCCGGGCTCGCAGGCGCCGCGGGACCACGCCCCCGCACGCCGCCGCACGCCCCCCGATTCACCGCAGATACGCCTGGCCATGGTGATCGCGACGGCCGAATGCGTGCGACTGGCCATTCGATTCTCCGGCACCACACCCAGGCGTGGGCGGTGGGATCCGCGCAGGTTCCGTGTCGCTTGCACCCTGTCCAGGCGTGGATGGGGCGGTTCTCGGGACCCCGGCGGTCGAGCGGGAGCTTGGGCGCTGGCCCCGAACGGAAGCATGGGCGCTGGCCCCGAACAGCGCTCGACGCGATCGCCGGACGGGGGTCGAGGCGCCCCGAACCGGCCCGGCGCGATGCCCCGGCTCCCGGCCTGGAGCTCCGCATCCCCGGAATGGGGGATGACCTCGGGGTGATTGTCGCGCGCGGGTTGCCTTGCGATGCTCGTCCTGACGCGCGGGCGCCCAGGCCTGCGCCGCGGAGACACGCCAATGATCGACATCGGCAAGACCATCGCCGTCCGCGTCAACGAGCTCCGCCTCCAGGCGGCCCTCGACGAGGCGCACCGCGCCAGGCTCGCGTTCCTGCGCGAGGACCTCTTCGACGGGGACTGCGAGCACTGCGCCCGCAAGGTCCGCGAGGCCGAGGCACGCGCCGCCCGACTCGAGGCCGCCCTCCGCGCCGTCCGCACGCACTGACCCGCGCCGCCCGCGACCCGCACCTCCGCTTGCTCAGGCGCGCGCCGCGGCCCCCGCCTGCTCGTCGTCGACCGGCTCCGGCATGCGCACGATGCGGCGCACGGACGAGAGCGTCACCGGCACGAACGCGACCAGCCCGCCGATCGCCCCCACCCAGATCGTCGCGTGCAGGCCGATGATCCCGCCCAGCGCGCCGCCGAGGATCGAGCCGACGGGCATCGTCCCCCAGACGATGAACCGCATGGTCGCGTTCATCTTCCCCTGCATGCGCGGCGGCGTGATCGCCTGGCGCAGCGAGACCTGGTTGATGTTCCAGCCGAGGCCACAGAAGCCGGCGAGGAAGCCGCTCACCGCCACGGCGTACCAGATGAGCGTGTCCGGTGCCATCGCCACGGGCAGGCCGGACAGGCTGAACCCGACCGCCGTGAGCACCAGCATCCTCCCGACGCCGATCCGCCGCGTGGCCGCGCTCGTGGTCAGCGCCGCCGCGAGCGCCCCGAGCGAGCCCACGGAGAACGCGAACCCGATCGCTTCCGCGCCAAGGCCGCGCTCGCGGGTCAGGTACAGGATGAGGATCGCTCCGCCCACGTTGCCGAAGAAGTTGGACGTGCCCGTGGTCGCGGCGATGGACCGCAGCCACGGGTGGCCGGTCACGTACCGGAGGCCCACGGCGATCTCCTGGCGCATCGAGGGCTTCGGGCCGTGGATGGCCTCGTGGTGTGGCTCCACCGGGGGCTCCGGGCGGCGGATGAGGAACAGGAAGAAGGCCGAGAACGCGAAGCTCAGCGCATCGAGCAGCATCGCGAACGGCGCCCGCAGGATGCCGATCAGGATGCCCGCCATGCTGGGCCCGAGGATCTGCGACGCGCTCCGGGTGATCTCCAGCTTCGAGTTCGCCTCCACCAGCTGGTTCCGCTCCACGACCGAGGGCAGGTAGCTCTGGTAGGAGACGTCGAAGAAGACGGTGAGGCAGCCGCTCACGAAGCCCACGACGTAGAGCTGCCAGATCGTGAGGGCGTCGAAGGCGAACGCGACCGGGATCGACGCGATCGCGATCGCGCGCCCGAGATCACCGACGATGAGGATCGGGCGGCGGCGGAGGCGGTCCACCCAGACACCGGCCGGCAGGCTGAGCAGGATGAACGGCAGGAACTCGATCGTCGTGAGGAGCCCGAACTCGAACGGCGTCACGCTGAGCACCGTCGCCGCGATGAGGGGCAGCGCGAGCTGGGTGATCGAGGAGCCGAAGACCGAGATGGACTCCGCGGTCCAGAGCTTGAGGAAGTCGGGGTGGCGGAGGAGGCTGCGGCTCGGCCCTGACATCAGCGCGGAGTCTACGGTGCGGAGCCCCGCAAGCGCGAGCGCACCGGGTCGCGGGGTCGCAGTGGCGCCCTCCCGACGCCGCCGCGGGCCTGTAGCATCGGGTGGTCATGCTCGTCGAAAGCGTTCCGAACGTCTCCGAGGGCCGCCGCCTCGATGTCGTCGAGCGCCTCGCCGACGCCCTCACGTCGGTCTCGGGGGTCTTCCTCCTCGACCGCACATCCGACCCCAGCCACAACCGGTCCGTGTTCACCGTCGCGGGCGAGCACGAGGCCGTCACGGCCGGTCTCGAGGTGCTGGTCGAGCAGGCCATCGCCGACATCGACATGGAGCAGCACCGCGGCGAGCACCCCCGGATCGGCGCGGTGGACGTCATCCCGTTCATCCCCCTCGGGGAAACGCCGATGGACGCCTGTGTCGACCTCGCGCGGTCGTTCGCGGCGCGGATCGCGAGCCGCCACGCGATCCCGGTCTACCTCTATGCCGGCGCGGCCACCCGGGCCGACCGGGTCCGGCTCGCCGACGTGCGCCGGGGCCAGTACGAGGGACTCAGGACCGAGATCGCCCAGAACGGCCGGCAGCCCGATGTCGGGCCGGCGCGGATGCACCCCCGCTTCGGCGCCCTGGCCGTGGGCGCACGGCCCTTCCTGATCGCCTGGAACATCAACCTCGACTCTGACGACGTGGAGCTCGCGAAGCGCATCGCGCGCCGCGTCCGCGAGTCCGGGGGCGGCCTGCCCAGGGTGCAGGCGAACGGGTTCCGCGTGGAGGAGCCGGAGCGCGGCCACCCGGTGTGCGCCCAGGTCTCCATGAACCTGCTGGACTTCGGCACGACCCCGCTCTGGCGGGCCTGGGAGGCCGTCGGCGAGCTGGCGGCCGAGGACGGGGTCGAGCTGGCCGAGTCCGAGCTGATCGGGCTGGCGCCGCTGGCGGCGCTCCTGGACGTCGCCGACCGTGCGGGCGCCCCGGACGATGCGGACCTCGAGACCCGGCTGCGGGCCGGCGCCGCGGCGATCCGGCTGCGCGACTTCTCGCCGCTCATGGCCCTGGAGCTGCGGCTGGCGGCAGCCCGCGAGTCCGGCCGGGACCGCGGATGAGCCTCCGCCTCATCGAGGGCGGGCGCGCCGCGGCCGATGCGCCGGGGCTCCTGGTGCACGGCGCATCCCAGGTGGCGACGCTCGCCGGCGGGCTGCGTCGCGGACCCTCGCAGGGTGACCTGGCGCTGCTCGACGCCGCGATGGTGGGCGGTCCTGGCGCGCCCGGCGCGCCCGTGGTCGCGTGCTGGGAGGGCCGGATCCTCGGGGTGGGGCCGAGGGACCAGGTCGAGCAGGGCCTGGAGGCGAACGGCTACCCGCTGTCGCGGTTCGTGCGCCTCGACGCGGACGGTGGCGTCGTCACGCCCGGCCTGGTCGACCCGCACACCCACCTGCTGTTCGCGGGCAGCCGCGAGGGCGAGCTGGTGATGCGCCAGCGGGGCGCCGGCTACATGGAGATCCTGGCGGCGGGCGGCGGGATCCTGTCGACGGTCGCCGCGACCCGCATGGCCACCGAGGAGCAGCTCGCGCAGCACGGCCGGCGCTGGCTGGACGAGATGTGCCGCCACGGCGTCACGACGGTCGAGGCCAAGTCCGGCTACGGCCTGGACCTCCAGACCGAGCTGCGGCTCGTGGAGGTCGCCTTCGAGCTTGGGCGCGAGGGGCCGGTCGACGTGGTGCCCACCTTCCTCGGCGCCCACGCCGTCCCGTCCGAGTACCGCTCCCGGCCCGACGGCGCCGAGGCGTACGTGCGCCACGTCATCGAGGAGCAGCTGCCGGGTGTGGCGGCGCAGGGCCGGGCCCGGTCGTGCGACGTCTTCTGCGAGCAGGGCGTGTTCACCGCCGACCAGAGCCGGCGGATCCTCCAGGCAGCCCTGGGCTACGGCATGGCGATCCGCCTCCACGCGGACGAGCTGGCCCCGTCCGGCGGCGCCGAGCTGGCGGCCGAGCTGGGTGCGCTCTCCGCCGACCACCTCCACGTCCCCTCCGACGAGGGGCTCGGGGCCCTCGCGGTGGCTGCCGCGAGCGACCGGCCCACGGTCGCGACGCTGCTCCCCGCCACGACGTGGTTCCTCATGGCCGATGAGGCCGCGCCGGCCCGCCGGTTCATCGACGCCGGGGTCCCGGTGGCGCTGGGCACGGACTTCAACCCGGGCACCTCGCCGACGCCCTCGCTGCCGCTCGTCATGACCGTCGCGTGCCTCGAGATGAAGCTCTCGCCGGCCGAGGCGCTGGCCGCCGTCACGATCAACGCCGCGCATGCCGTGGGGGTCGCCGACGAGGTGGGCTCCCTGGAGCCCGGCAAGGCCGCGGACCTCGTGATCTGGCGCGCGTCGTCGGTGGAGCAGCTGCCCTACTGGGTGGGTGCGGACCTCGCCGACCACGTGATCAAGCGCGGGCGGGTCATCTACCGGCGAGGCGCGTAGGGGCGTCGCCAGGATCCCGCGGCTGCTTCGCACCCCTCCTCCCGCCCAGCTTGCGCCGCCCACCGGAGCAACGGTTCGGTCCCCGAACGATCTACCCGCCCGGCGGCTGGTATGCCCGGGGCACGGGACCTGACACCGAACGATCGTGCCGCCCAGCGGACGACGCGTTCACCGACCCAACCGTAGACCCGCCCAGCGGCTGGCGGTCCGCGCCACATCCCGCGCCCCATCGACCCCCGCCCAGGCGATCGAGACGTGGGGCGTGCCGTCCCGGGTCGAGCGTCACGATGTGGGCGAACGGGCCGCTGGCCAGGAGGTCGCGGGCGCCGGCAAGGATGGCAGTCATGGCAACGATCCTACGCCGCCAGCGCCACCACCAGCAGGACCTGCGCCAGGTGGTACGTGACCATCACCGCGACCCCGAGGCCGCGCCCGCGGCCCCTCGGCATCCCGGGTGCCGGCTCGCGGAGCCGGCCCCAGCCCAGCATCGCGTCGCTCGCCACGAACAGCCACGCCCCGGCGATCGCGGCCGGCTCCCCGGTCCGCGTCGCGGCCACCGCCATCGCGCCGATCGCGACCAGGTAGAGGGCCACGGGACCTCCAAGCCCGATGCGCCCGGCCGCCCGGACCAGGGCACGTCCCACGGTGACGGCGAGCAGCGCCGCGGCGGCCAGGCCGACCAGCAGCCACGGCAGGGACCCGGGCAGGAGCAGGAGCCCCGCGAGGTAGGCGACGTGCGCCAGCAGGAACGCCAGCAGCCCCGGCACGAACCGTCCCGGCGGTAGCAGGAGGACATCGCCCGCGAGCGACGCGACGAGGCCCGCGACCAGCCACGGCCGCACCGAGCCCGCGACGGCCCCGGGCTCCGCGGGCCACGCGAGGGCCACGGCGATCAGCGCGAGCAGGACCGCCGGCTTCGCGGCGCGCTCCAGCGCAAGTCCCCTCGGCCCGCCGCGCCACACCGCGGCCCAGTTGGTGACCGCCGCGGCCGCGGCGACGAGCAGCAGGCCCGCGACGAGCGCCGTCACGGCGTCAGGCCTTGCCGCGCGACTCCAGCAGGACGGTCGTCGTCTCCGACGGAAGGCTGGACGTGGTCACGGACAGCTTGGGCTGGATCGTGGGCTCGGCGCCCATCTCGTGCAGGAACTGCTTGAGGGCCTCGTCGCAATCCGCCTCGTCCTCGCAGACCGGCATGGGCACGACGATCCTGGGGTCGAGCTGCGCGATCAGCGCCGCCGCCTTGGTTGCCGAGAGCGACCCTCCCACCGGCACGCACGCGATGTCCACGCGCCCGATGTCCGCGAGCTTCTCCTCGGTCAGCACGTGCCCGATCTCGCCGAGGTGGATGGTGTGGAGCCCGTCGAGCTCCGTCATGAACGCCGTCTGGCGTCCGCGCTGCGCGCCCTTGGCGTCGTCGCGGTAGGTCCGCACGCCGATGAGGAGGACGTCGTGGACCTCGTATTCGCCCGGCCCGTCCAGCACGAATGCCGCCTCCAGGCTGGTCGGGATGGCCGTGCCGCCGTCACGCGAGACCTTGATGGCCTTCTTCGCGAGCGGGGCGTCGTCGGGGTGGCTGAACGTGATGACGTCCCCAGTGATGCCGCGGCCCGTGGGCCCGACGATCGCCGGATAGGGGTCGTTCACGACGACGGCTTCCTTGCCGCGTAGCCGGATGCAGGTTCGTCCGTACCAGGTGAGCTCCATGCGCCGATTCTTGCACAGGGCGCTTCGCTGGGGATCGTCCCTCCGCCATCGGCGTTCGACCGCCGGAAACGGGAAGGACCGGAAGCGTCTGCCCAATCGACGCTTCCGGTCCCGAGGGAGGGAGGATGGAACCTGAGGGGTGTTCCGCGATGAACCATAGACGGGGGTGGATTCAAGCCCGGCGGGCGGAACGGTTAAGAAACGCACATCTCGGGGCAGGAACCGGGTGCCCGCGGGGCCCCGTCGGGCTGGCGTGGCACAATCGCCCCCGATGACCGCTCACACGCGCCGTTCGGGGGGCCTGGTCGCGCTGTTCGCGGCCCTGGTCGTGGCCGCCTGCGGGAACGGCACCCCCACGCTGACCCCGGCGACCGCGGCCCCGGAGACCTCGACGCCCGCCACCGCCGAGCCCAGCGGATCGTCGGCCCCGACCGAGGCCCCGTCGGCATCGCCATCGGCATCGGTCTGCGACGACAGCGTCGTCGGGAACCCGGCGGCCACGTCGGATGCGAACGACCCCAACGCCGCCACCTATACGGAGATCGAAGGCCAGGTCGAGTCCCTGCGCGGCCTCAAGGCCACGACCCCCGTCGCCCGCGGCGTGTTCAACACTGCCGGCCTGTGCGCCTACCTGCGTGAGGGGTTCCGCAAGGACAACCCGGAGGCGCTCGTCAAGGGCACCGAGACCCTCTACAAGGTGCTCGGCCTGCTGCCGGCGGACGCGGATCTCGAGCGGCTGTGGCTGGAGCTGCTGACCAGCCAGGTCGCCGGCCTGTACGACGACGACACCAAGCACATGTACGTCGTGTCGCAGGACGGGGCGATCGGTCCGGTCGAGGAGATCACCTACGCGCACGAGTTCACGCACGCGCTCCAGGACCAGGCCTTCGGCCTGCGCCAGGTCGTGGGCCGGGACACGGACCAGAGCGACCGGACCACGGCACGCTCCGCCCTCGTGGAGGGCGACGCCACGCTCCTCATGAGCCTCTGGGCGCAGCGGTACCTGACGCCGGCCGAGCTCGGCGAGGTCGGCAGCGCGGCCGACCCTGCGTCCGCGGCGATCCTCGCGGCGATGCCGCCGATCCTCAAGGACCCGCTCCTGTTTCCCTACACGGGCGGGCTCCAGCTGACGCTCGGCGCGTTCGCGACCGGCGGGTTCGCCGCGGTGGACGCGCTGTTCGCCAACCCTCCCGACTCCACCGAGCAGGTCCTCCATGCCGACAAGTTCGCGTCCCGCGAGCAGCCGGTGAAGATCACCTTCCCGGACGACCTGGCCACGCGCCTCGGCGACGGCTGGACGGTCTCGCTCCAGGACACGCTCGGCGAGATGCTCCTCGAGATCGTGCTGCGCGACGGCGGTGCCTCCGCCACCAACGACGCCGCGGCCGGCTGGGGCGGCGACCGCGTCGCGCTGCTGGAGGGCCCGGATGGCAGGACGGCCGTCGTCCTCGACACGGCCTGGGACAGCGCGCAGGACGCCACCGAGTTCGAGGCGGCCCTGGGGCCGACCGTCGACAAGCTCAAGGGCCTCGGGCGCTCGCCCACGATCCTGCGCCCGTCCGAGAACCGGGTGGTGCTGATCACCGCCGAATCCGCCGACACGATGGGCCGCGTCGCGAACGTCCTCGGCCTCGCCGGGTAGCCGGGTCGTGGATGGCGGCGGCCACTCGACACCCGATCCCGACCGCTTCCGAGCCTGCCCCGACTGCGGCTGGCAGGGCTCCGAGGCCGCCATGCGCGGCGCGGGCGCGGGTGAGGCCAGCCACGGCGCGGACCTCGCCTGCCCCCGGTGCGGGGCCCCGGTCGCGCCGGACCTGCCGTCGGTGCTCGAGATCCTCGCCGCGCGGCGGACGCCGCGGCCTGAGGACTGAGCAGGCCGCCTCGCGACCCGACCTGGCTCAGCCTGGTGCCAGGCGAGAGGTGCTGCCGCAACGCTGGGGCGCTGGACCCGCGATTCCGCAGCCGACCTCTGCACGTGACCCGACGTACTGGCACGCACCCGGGCCAGGGCGGCGAGCGAGCCTCTCGACTCGCCGGACGAACCCCGCGAGCCCCTACATCTGGTCGGGCGCGGCGACCCCCAGCAGGCCGAGCGCGTTCGCGAGCGTCGTCTGCGTCGCCAGCGCCAGCGCGAGCCGCTTCGCGGACCGCTCCGGGTTCTCGGTGTCCACGACGCGCGCGTCCCGATAGAACGCGTGGAACTGCGTCGCGAGCTCGGTGGCGTAGGCCGTGATGCCCTGGGTCTCCTCCGCGAGGACCGCGTCCTCCACGACCTCCGGTAGCCGGGAGACCGCGCGCGCCAGGGCCGCCTCGGGCTCACCGGCGAGCAGGCCCGCCACGCCGGCCGCCGGGGCGAGGCCGGCAACCGCGGCCTTGCGCACGATCGACGCGATTCGGGCATGCGCGTACTGGACGTAGTAGACCGGGTTCTCGGCGGACTGCTTGCGGGCCTGCTCGATGTCGAAGTCGAAGGCGACGTGCGCCGCGCGCGAGGCGAAGAACCAGCGCGCCGCGTCCGTGCCCACCGCGTCGAGCAGGTCGTCGAGCGTCACGAAGGTCCCGGCCCGCTTGGACATCGAGACCTCGATCCCGTCGGCCACGAAGCGCACCCAGCCGACGAGCAGCACCTGGTAGTGCTCCGGGTCGTAGCCCATGGCCTGCGCCGCGTTCTTGTTGCGGGCCACGGTGCCGTGGTGGTCCACGCCCCAGATGTAGATCAGGTGGTCGAAGCCGCGGCTGAACTTCTCGGTCACATACCCGATGTCGGCGGCGAAGTACGTGGGCCGGCCGTCGGAGCGGTAGATCACCCGGTCCTTGTCGTCGCCGTACGCGGTCGAGCGGAACCACGTCGCGCCGTCCTGCTCGTACACCTCGCCCGCCGTGCGGAGCCGGTCAACGGCGCGCTCGACCCAGCCCTCGTCGTGGAGGGAGGCCTCGCTCTTCCAGACGTCGAATCGTACGCCCAGGCGCGCGAGGCTGGCCTCGATCATGCCGCGCACGCGCTTCGAGGCCCATGCGCCCAGGACGGCGGCCGGGTCGGCCCCCTCGGCCGTCGCCGCGGACCAGACGTCCTCGGGCACCTCGTGCGCGAGCGTCTCCACGTAGGCGCCCTTGTACCCGTCCTCGGGCACGGGCTCGCCCCTGCGCACCGCCGCGACCGAGGCGCCGAGGTGGTCGACCTGGGTGCCGGAGTCGTTGAAGTAGTACTCGCGCGTGACCTCCTGGCCGCCGGCCTCGAGCACCCGGCACAGCAGATCACCGACGAACGCCCCGCGCGCGTTGCCGACGGTGAGCGGCCCGGTGGGGTTGGCCGAGACGAACTCCACGTTGACCCGGCGCGGGTTCACCGCCGGGATGCGGCCCCACGCCGCGGGTGTCGCCAGGATTCCGTCCACCAGCCCTTCGTAGGCCGCGTCCTCGATCCGCACGTTCACGAACCCGGGTCGCGCGACCTCCGCCGTGGCGATGAGGCCGGCCCCGGCCGGGCCGCGCAGGGCCTCCGCGAGCGTCTCGGCGATGTCCAGCGGCGAGCGCCGCAGGGGGCGGGCCAGCTTCATGGCGAGGTTGGTCGCGAAGTCGCCGAACGCCGCGTTCGCGGGCCGCTCGACCTCGATCGCCGGCACGGCCGCCGGGTCCTCGACCGCGGCCAGCCGCCCCGCCGCCACCGCGTCCGCCCAGGCGCGCTCGATCGCGACCCTGACCCGGGCGCGCATCGCCACGGGTGATGCTGCGGGATCGGTGGGGCTGGGCACCGGTGGCCTCCTCGATGGCTGGGGGCGGGCGGACGGGACGGACGCCATGCTACCCGGAGGCGGCCCGCCGAAGGTCCTGGGACCTCCCGGTGCCCAAGTGCACCGATTCTCGGGTCAGGGGCCTGACGTCCCGGTTCTTCTACGCGAATCGGACTAGTCAGGTGCGGTCCGTCCCAGTACCTTTTGGTCCCCCTTACAAGTACTGTGCGGGGACTCGGCGACCGCCCATGACGGGAGACCGGGCCGAGAGAGAGAGAGAGAGAGCGGACCGCCACGGGGATGGGGCCCTGGCCGTTGCGTCCCGGTGTCAACTGCGTGACTTCCGACTGCAAGGGCCTATGCAAGGATGACAGCAGACAGTACCTTTCGATATCTGCCGGTAGTACGAATGGGGTATCGCACGGTAGAGACCGGGGAGTTGGTCAGCACCGATGGTCGCGGGGACGTCCGGTGACGACAGGCAACGGAAACGGGGCTGCGTGTGCGGTCTGGTGCCCCGTTGCTCGGTGCCGAGTAGCTCTCAAGTACTGGACGCGGACCGTACCGGCCATCATCATCCGTCCATAGCACTCATCAACCACCGTCAGGCAGCGGCACGAAGCATTCAGGCAGGTTGACGGCAGGGCTGCCGCTCGGGGAAAGGACAGGGGACCACATGAATCGACACAGAACATTCCGAAATGCGGGGTGGCTGGCGGTGGCCGGCATGCTCGGCGCCGCACTCATCGTGCCCTCCGGAGCCATGGCCGCGGGTCCGGGCAACAATGGCCTGGATGCCACCGGCAATGGGACGAAGTCGAATGCCACGGTGGCTGGGAGCCTCGCCGGTGCAAGCGGCAGCGCCACGATGAACGACAATGCCAAGATGTACTGCTCGGGCACCAACGTCGGCTCGGTCGTCGGCTCGTTCACGCTGGACAAGACGCTCGATGTCGGGTCGAAGATCACCGTCTACATGGTCGCCAACAACGGGTCGGACGCGAGCCCGTCCACGAACGTGACCAAGAACGAAGGCACGATCACGCTCGGTGCCGGCAACCGCACCAGCGGGACCGTCGTCCCCTGGACGCTGAACGTCACGAGCGCATTCACGACGAGTACGGGCGGCATCTTGGTCGTCTTCGCCGTCAATCACGATGGCACGACCGCGATCTCGTCCAGCAAGACCAACTCGCTCAACTGCACGGAAGCGACCCCGACGGCGACCCCGACCGCCACCCCGACCGCCACCCCGACGGCGACCCCGACCGCCACCCCGACGGCGACCCCGACCGCCACCCCGACGGCGACCCCGACCGCCACCCCGACGGCGACCCCGACCGCCACCCCGACGGCGACC
>JBBSCF010000054.1:0-20378 GCA_038250545.1 Candidatus Limnocylindrales bacterium
CAGGACGAGCCCACGGCGCTCCAGGCCCGCGCATTCGCGCTCATCGGGATCACGCCCGCGAGCGTGTAGCCAGAGCGCTGCAGTCCATTCAGCCGGTTTCGTGCTCGAATGCGCCTGTCAGCCGCTGGAAGTTCAGCCTAGGCGTGGCGGCGGGGGCTGGTGCTGACGCGGAAGATCGCGTAGATCGGGCAGAAGCCGGTGACGCTCGTGACCAGCATGATGGCGGCGACGACCAGGGCGAGGTAGCTGAAGGGCGCGGCGACGACGCCGGTGAACGCGACCACGGCCAGCACGGCCGCGATGCCGAGGCGGATGATTCGATCGGCCGTGCCGGTGTTCTTCTGGAGCTTCATCTCGGGATCCTCATTGTCGGCGATCTGGCGCGACCGCCGCTACTGGAAGGACGAGCCGGCTCCGCAAATGGATACATGGCTCGCGCCGATGATCGCGGGGATGCTGACGAGGGGCCACGCGCTAGTGGCACACTGCGCCCATGGAGCTGCGTCCCCACCGGATCCTCGTCGTGGACGACGAGCCGCCCATCGTCGAGCTGCTCACGGGCTACCTGGAGCGCGAGGGCTGGCTCGTGGAGAGCGCCGGCGACGGCCACGCCGCGCTCGACGCGGTCCGGCGCTCCGACCCGGACGTCATCGTTCTCGACGTGATGCTCCCGGGCCTCGACGGCGTCGAGGTCTGTCGCCGGCTCCGCGCCTTCTCCGACGCGTATGTGCTGATGCTCACGGCTCGCGGTGAGGAGATCGACCGGATCATGGGCCTCACGGTGGGCGCGGACGACTATCTCGTGAAGCCGTTCTCGCCCCGAGAGGTTGTGGCGCGGATCAAGGCGCTGCTTCGTCGGCCGCGTACGTCGCAGGCGGGGGTCACCGCCGCAGGCGACGCACGCGCGACGGGGGGCGGTCAGGTCCCCGACGGCCTCGAGATCGACGAGGGCCGCAGGCTCGTGCGCGTGGACGGCGCGCCCGTGGAGCTCACCGCGCTCGAGTTCAACCTGCTCGCGATGCTTGCCCGTGGGCCCGGCATCGTGATCGGCCGGCCGGCGCTCCTCGAGGGCCTGTGGGGCCCGGCGTACACCGGCGACGATCACCTCGTGGACGTCCACATCGCCAACCTCCGGCGCAAGCTGGGCGACGAGCCGGCCAGCCCCCGGTTCCTGGAGACCGTCCGCGGCGTCGGGTACCGGCTGCGCGAGGGCGGCTGATGCCCCGCTCCCTGCGCGCCCGCCTCCTGATCGCGTTCCTGGTCGTCGTCGCGGCGGCGATCGGCACGGTGGCCGTCGCGGTGACGCTCGTCGGGCCCGGGTACTTCACCGAGGCCATGGGCCACCTCCCGGGCGACCCGATGGGCGAGGCGATGGGCGAGGCCACGCTGGTCGCGTTCACGGACGCGATGCGCCAGGCGCTGCTCGCCGCGACGGTGATCGCCGTCATCACGGCGGCGGTGCTGAGCCTCCTGGTCGCGGCCCGGATCGCGCGGCCCATCGCCGGGCTCGCGGGCGCCGCCCGGCGGGTCGCCGGCGGCGACTACACCGAGCGCGTCGACACCGACGAGCCGGGTGAGCTCGGCGAGCTCGCGTCGTCGTTCAACGAGATGGCCGGGTCGCTCGAGGCTACGGAACGGCGTCGCCTCCAGCTGGTGGGCGACGTGGCCCACGAGCTGCGCACCCCGCTCACGACGCTCGACGGATACCTCGAGGGGCTCGAGGACGGGGTCATCGCGCCGTCGGCGCAGACGTGGCACCTGCTCCGGGCCGAGACTGCGCGCCTGACCCGGATGGTGAACGACCTCTCGGAGCTGTGGCGGGCCGAGGCTCACCAGCTGCCCCTGGCGGTGGAGCCGGTGGACGCGGCGGCGGTCGCGCGCGAGGTGGGCGAGCGGTTCGCGCACGGGGCGGTTGCCCGCGGGATCACGCTCATCCTGCCCCAGGGTCCGGCGATGGCCCTCGCGGACCGGGACCGGCTGGCGCAGGTCCTGTCGAACTACCTCTCGAACGCGCTGCGGCATGCGCCGGACGGATCGACCATCACGGTCGCGGTCGAGCGGACGCCGGACCGGCTGCGGGTCTCGGTGAGCGACGAGGGTCCGGGCCTGGCGGCCCACCAGCTCGAGGCGGTGTTCGAGCGCTTCTACCGCGTGGACGCGGCCCGCAGCCGGGCGGCCGGCGGATCCGGGATCGGCCTCGCCATCGTGCGCGCGCTCGCCGAGGCGATGGGCGGGAACGCGTGGGCCGAGAGCGACGGCGAGGGCCTCGGCACGACCTTCAACGTGGAGCTGCCCGCCGCCTGACGGGCCGCTCGTCACCAAGCGCGAGCCCGCCGAGCTGAGCGTGGTGTTCGTCGCGGTGGGCGGGCTGCTCGCGGGCGCCTCGCTGCTGCTGGGTCGCACCTGGAGGCCGCTGCCCTGGGCCGCCCTAGCGATCCGCGAAGCGCTCGATCGTGCCCCGGTAGCAGGAGACCCACACGGTGCGTGTCGCCGCGTCATAGTCGACGCCGACCGGGTGGACGCCCGCCGTCCGGAGCCGCTGGAGGACGACCATGTCCCTCGTGCGGACCTTCACGAGGGTCTGGCTGACGTAGTTGACGACGTACAGACTGCGACCGTCCGGGGCCAGCACGATCGTACGCGGCTCCGTCCCCGTCCTGACACGGTCCACGATCCGCCTGCGGGCGATGTCGATCTTCACGACGCCGCCGCCCTTGTTGAGCGACGCGTACAGGTACCTGCCCGCCCGGTCGATCACGAGGTGGCGCGGCTCGCCCGGGAGGAGCGGGATCAGCGTGCGGAGGGTGCCCGTCGCGAACGTGTAGACGAGGACACGCTGCCCGGACTCCGCGCTCAGGTAGACCTTCGACGAGTCGGGCGCGAACGCGATACCGCGCGGGTTGCCGCCCACCACGATGCGCCTGACCTCACGGCCCTTCCTGAGGTCCACCAGCGACACGTCGCGGTGCGTCCAGTTGCCGACAAGGAGCCACCTCCCGTCCGGGCTCACCCCCACGGCCTTGGGCACGGGCCCCACCCGGAAGACGCGCGTCTTGCGGAAGGTGGACGTGCTGATCTCGTAGACGAAGGACCGGTCGATGGTGTCGTCCACCCAGCCGGTGTCCCACCCCGGGTGACCGAAGCCCGGCCCGTACATCGAGTACTGGGAGACGTACATGAACTTCCCGTCGGGTGAGACGGCGGCCTCGACCGGCGCCCCATGCACCGGGCGGGACCAGCGCGCATACCCGAAGCCCGCCAGCGTGACCGTGTCCGAGATGGTCTTCACGAGCTGGCCCTTGCGGTTGTACACGGTCATCGTGTGCCGGTACATCATGTTCTGGGCGAAGAACAGGCCGGTCTGGGTCGCGACCACGGACTTGGGCGTGATGCTCCCGCGGATCACCGGCAGGCGAACCAGGCGCAGCGTGTCCGACGGCTCCTGGGTCGGCGTGGGTGTCGGCGTGGGCGATGGCGTCGGCGTCGCGGTTGGTGCCGGGGTCGCGCTCGGCGTGGGCGCCGGGGTCGCGGTTGGCCCGGGCGTGGTCGCCGACGTGGGCCCGGGCGTGGTCGCCGGCGTCGGCGTCGGCTCGATCAACGGTGCCGTGGTCGGCTCCGGCGTCGGGACGATCGCGGGCGCCGGGTCGGACTCGACCACGGCAGGCACGGACGGTTCGGCGGCGTCCGCCGGGCGCACGCCGTCGAGCGGCAGGGGTCCGGCGGCAAGCAGGACCAGGGAAGCGACGAGCAGCGCCGTGACTGCCGCGCGGGGAGATGGGTGACGGTTGGGCATCGGCTGCCATGATCGCGCAGATCGCGTCCGGTGTCAGTAGGTAGGCTGGAGCGCTTCCCCGAAGGCATCGTCCCGCAGGAGCACGGGGTCGCGGGAGCCCGGGTCGACCGGCACTCGCCAGAGTTCGTATGGCTCGTGCGGAGAGGCGTTCTCCGAGGTCGCCGCGATGTGGGCCACGAGGAGGCTGTCGCCATCCGGGGTCGAGCCGACGGTCCACGCCGTCAGGCCCCTCGACCGGAGCCGTAGGATGCATCCCATGAGCAACCCCGAATCCGCCACCGTCATGACGTTCCGGGACATCGACTCCGCCGAATCCGCGCTCGACTGGATCGGGATCGACTTCGTGGAGGGCGAAGGCGAGGCGCAGGGCTGGTTCCAGGGCGAGCTCGACGAGGTCGCCGCCGAGCTGCTGGCGATCGCGATCGCGGACGCCGAAACGCCGCTCCCCGTGCGCGCCCTCGCCGCGGTCCTGAAGCAGCGCTGGGACGACGAAGCCGCGCCTCGCGCGTGGCGGGTGACCTTCCCGGCCTGAGCGACGCGATGGCGCACGCCGCGCACCCCGTAGTGCACGTGGCGGATCAAGGGTTCGGTCCCCGGCCGTTCGGTTCGCCCGGAGGCACGCGCGTTCGCCGCAGGGCCGCGTTCACCGGCCAGATGTGCCGTGAGGCGGCTCAACCGTCCGGCGACCGAACCGTTGCTCCGCTCCGCGGACGGGCGCCCAGCAACGCGGACCCCTGGACCCGCGCCGCCGCCGGGCCACCGGCTCCCCAGGTGCCGGCGACCCGGGGCTCCTCCCCGGCGGTTGGCTACCCGATCGGCAGCGAGGCCACCAGCATGCCGTCGGCCTCCGTGATCACGAAGTGCTCGTCTTCGAGCAGCTCGCGCATGGCCAGGTTCGTGGCGCTCAGCCGGGAGACGAGGTTCGTGACGCCCTCGCCCTTCGCGACCTCGACGGCCGCCCGGACGAGGCACGCCCCAACGCCCCGCCGTTGCCAGGCATCGGCAACGGTCATGGTCAGCGTCCGGTCCTCCGACGCGTGGACCCGGGCCACGCGGGCGATGCCGGCGAACTCGGGATCCTCGCCATCGCCCTTCTCGACCTCGGCCACCAGGGCGAACTGGCGGTCGTAGTCGGCGAAGCAGATCCGGGCCAGCCGGGCGTGCGAGGCGCGCTCCTCGAGTGGCCGGTCCACGCCGTAGCGGGCCATGACCGTCCTGGACGAGAGCGCCGCGTGGAAGCGGGCCGCGGTCGGCTCGTCCTCGGGGCGGATGGGTCGGATCAGGAGGCGCGTCCCCTCCTCGCAGGTGACCTCATGCTCGTACTCGTGGGGGTACGGGCGGATCGCGAAGCGCGGCAGGTCCGCGTCCGTGACCGACGCCGGGTGGAGGACCACGCGGGCGTCGAGGGCGATGATCCGCTCGGGCGAGGCCAGGAGCGGGTTGATGTCGATCTCGGCGATCCGGGGCTGCTCCGCCACGAGCTCGCTGAAGCGGACGAGGAGCGCAGCCAGGACGTCCTTGTCGATCGGCTTGCGGCCGCGCACGCCCTTGAGGGCCTCGGAGATGGTGGTCTCGTCGATGAGGTGCCGGGCCAGGTTCGTGTTGAGCGGCGGCAGCGCCAGGGCGCTGTCCTTGAAGACCTCGACCAGGGAGCCGCCCATGCCGAACAGCAGGACCGGGCCGAACTGCGGGTCGGGGCTGCTGCCCACGATCAGCTCGTAGCCGGACCAGTTGATCATCGGCTGGATCGTCACGCCCTCGAAATGCTCGGCGCCCACCTTCGCGGTGACCGCATCGCGGATCGTGGCGAACGCCTCGCGGACCCGCTCCGGGGTCCGCAGATTGAGGACCACGCCGCCGACGTCGGTCTTGTGGGTGACCGTGCGGGACAGGAGCTTGGCGACGACCGGGTAGCCGATGGCGTCCGCCGCGGCGACCGCCTCGTCCTCCGTCAGGGCGAGCTCCGTGTCCGTGATCGGGATGCCGTACGCCGCGAGGACCTTCTTGCTCTCGTACTCCGTGAGGAGCACGCGGCCCTCGGCGGAGACGTCGGCGATGATTCGGTCGACCTCCTCGCGGAACTCGCCGCGCTCTGGTGCGACGGGCAGGCGCGGGGTCTCGTAGAGCGACTGGAGGTTGGCGTCGTACCGCCACAGGTGGTTGAACAGGACGCAGGCCGTGTCCGGGTAGGCAAAGGTTGGGATTCCGGCCTCGCGCAGGATCCGGGCCCCTTCCTCGACGTCCTCGCCGCCCATCCAGGAGGCCAGGACGGGCTTGCCCTCGATGTGGGCGTGCTTCACGAGCGCCTGGGCGGTCGCGGTCGGGTCCGTCATCGCCTGCGGCGTGAGCACCACGAGCAGGCCGTCCGTCTCCGGGTCGGCCGCGGCGATCTCCAGGGCCTTGGCGTACCGCTCCGGCGGCGCGTCGCCGATGATGTCGATCGGGTTGTTGTGGCTCCAGACCGTGGGCAGGACCGCGTTGAGCGCCTCCATGGTCTCGGGGCTGATGTCGGACAGCTCGCCACCGCCGCCGATGAGCGCGTCCGTCGCCAGCACGCCGGGGCCGCCCGCGTTGGTCACGATGGACAGGCGCCGGCCCTTCGGCCGCGGCTGCTTGGCCAGGATCTCGGAGATCTGGAACAGCTCGCTGATCTTCTCGACGCGGAGCACGCCGGCGCGGCGGAAGGCGGCGTCGAGGACGGCGTCCGAGCCCACCAGCGAGCCCGTGTGCGACGCCGCGGCCTTCGCCGCCTGGGCCGTGCGCCCGGGCTTGATGACGATGATCGGCTTGGTCAGGGCCACCTCGCGCGCCGCGGAGAGGAAGTCCCGCGCGTTGCCGATGGTCTCCATGTAGATGACGATGGAGTCCGTGTTGGGGTCGTTGCCGAGGTAGTCGATGATGTCACCCCAGCCCACGTCCAGCATCGAGCCGAGGCTCACGATGGAGCTGAAGCCGACGTTCTCGTGCGCCGCCCAGTCCAGGATCGCGGTGAGGAGCGCGCCCGACTGCGAGATGAAGCCCACCCGCCCCGGGTTCGCGATTCCGGCGGCGAACGTCGCGTTCATCTTCCCGACGGGGTTCATGATGCCGAGGCAGTTGGGTCCGATGACGCGGATGCCGTGCCGTCGAGCCGCCTCGAGGACCAGGCGCTCGAGCTCGACGCCCTCGGGGCCGATCTCCTTGAACCCGGCGCTGATGATGATCACGCCCTTGATCCCTGCCTGGCCGCACTCGTCGACGAGCCCGGGTGCGGTCTTGGCGGGCGTCACGATGACCGCGAGGTCCACCGGCTCGCCGATGGCGCCGATCGACGGGTACGCCTTCACGCCCAGGATGGCCGGGCGGGTGGGGTTGACCGGGTAGACCGTGCCGCCGAACGGGCTCGACAGCAGGTTCCACAGGATGGTCCGGCCGACGGATCCTTCCTTCTCGGTCGCGCCGACGACGGCGATGGAGCGCGGATGGAAGATGGCGTCGAGCGGCTGACGCTCTTCGGTCGGGTGGCTGGCGGCGTCGGTCGCCGGGGAGGGGGCGGTCATCGAGGTCCTCGATTGCGTTCGGGCGTGATGGGACGCGGGCGGACGGGGGCTATGGTGGATAGGCTGGCCCCGATGGGTGTCGAGCGCAAAGGGCCGATCGGCGTCCCGGGCGGCCCATCCGCCCGGTCCTGCAGGGGCCATTGGCCCGCACGCCCCGTGCCGTCCGGGCATCGCGGCCCGGCCTGTCGGCGCGAGGGCTCCGGAGCCACGACCGACTAGACTGCGGGCAACGCCCCGCCGCACCGCATGAGATCCCCATCGATGACCACCACCGTCCAGCGGCTCCGCCGCATCCATCCCGGCTGGATCCTCATCATCCTGGACGTGATCGGCCTCGCCATCGCCGGCTACCTGTCCGTCGTGGAGCTAGGTGGCGGCGTGCCCTACTGCGGCCCCCTCCACGGCTGCGAGACCGTGGCCGCCAGCGAGTACGCGTGGGTCGGCCCGCTGCCGGTGGCGGTGTACGGCGTCTTCCTGTCGCTGATCCTGCTCACGCTCGCCATCGCGTGGGTCCGCACCGACAAGCCGGCGCTGCTGGACGTGCACTACGGCCTGTCGCTGGTGGGCGTGATCTTCGAGATCTACTTCATCGCGCTCCAGGTGTTCGTCATCCACGCGGTGTGCATCTGGTGCACGGCCTACGGGGTCTCGCTGGGCCTGCGCTTCCTCGTGGCGATGACGATCTGGCTGCGGCGGGGGCGGCTCTCCGCGCGACTCCGGTAGCCGGCTCCGCCGTTCGCGGCGCCGGCTGGCCCGCGCGCCCGGGCGCTACGACGCCGGTTCCGGGCTCGGTTGCGGCGAGGGCTCGTCGCTCGGCGCCACCGTCGGCACGGCGGTCGGGGTCGGCACGGCGGTTGCCGTGGGCGTGGGGCTCGCGGCCGGCGATGGCGTGGGTGCCGGTGTGTCCGTCGGGCTCGCGCTCGGGCTCGGTGTCGGGCTGGGGCTCGGTGTGGGCTCGGGCCGCGGGAACGGCGAGCCGCCCGTCCACACGGCGGTCGCGCCGTTGCGCCACAGCCACTCCCGGGGCGCCAGCCCGGACGCGTGGATCCGGGCCGCCAGGGTCCGGCCCACGTACCGGAAGTGCCAGGGCTCGTACTTGTAGCAGGTGCGACCGGGGCTCTGGCCCCTGGGGTAGCTCAGGACCCAGCCGTACCGCCAGCTGTTGCGGGCCAGCCATGCCCCGGCCCGCGTGGTGCCCCAGTCGCCGAAGGCCCACGGTGCGCGGCCGCCCGGCGTCTTGAGATCCACCGCGGTTCCCAGCTGGTGCTCCGAATGCCCCGCGCGCGCCGACGCCAGCAGGGCCCGGCGGTAACCCGTCCGCGAGACCCACATCCAGAAGGTGGCGACCTGCGTCGGGTAGCTGCGGTACGCGGACTGCACGGCGAACGACGCCCGCGCCGTTCGGGCCGCCCGGGCCATCGCCGTGAAGTCCGCCAGCGCGAGCCGGCGGATCCGGCCGGACCCGGCCACGCCGGCCCGGGTCACGCTCACGAGATCGGGGGGTTGATACGAAGAACTCAGGCGGAGCTGCGTGTCGAGCACGCTGCGGTACCAGTCGGAGGTCGCCCGGTAGCGGGTCGTGGTGTTGCCGAGGGTGCAGCCCGGCGCGCCGGCCGCGGCGACGGGTTCCGGGGCCCCACCCGAGCCCCCCATGAGGACGCCCGCCAGCGCCGCGGCCAGGAAGCGATGATGGATCGGCGCGCCGCTCATGCGACGTACGCTATCCCCCCGATCGGGCCAGGTCTATAGCCCGAATCGGTTGGTCAGGCACCGCTTCGAGCGACGGCAGCCGGTCGTTGGGCGAGCATCGCCCCGACGAGCACACCGTTGCCGCCGATGAGCTCGGGCGCCCCGAACGGCTGCCCGAGGATGAGCGCGGCCAGGGCTACGCCCGTGATCGGCTCGACGAGCGCGCGGGAGCGTGAACTGCATGGGACCAGCGTGCGCCGGTCGCGTGTCGGGGATCCGGGCCCGGTAGACTGACGATCCGGGACCCTCCGGGACCGGCCCGTGCCCCCGGATGGTCCGATTTCGTGACCCTCGGACAGGTCGCGTCCGCGCGGACGCCCGTGGGTGCCCTGCGGGCGCCCACATCGGTCAGCGCAGGCTCGGCCGCGGTCTCAGGGTTTCGTGAGCCACGCCGCGATCCAGCCGGTCCGCCCGGACGACGTCCGGACCTTGAGCCACGCCCGCGACGTGCCGTCCTCGGCGCTGCGGAGGACCTCCACGCGCCGCCCCGCCTTCACGCTCCCGCGCCGCGCGGCACGTGTCGATGGGGCCGAGCGCAGGACGACGGTCGTCCGGGCGCGTGCCGTGCCGGAGAACGCCGTGACCCACGCGGCGACCCAGGCGGCCGTGCCCTTGCGGGTCATGACCGGGGCCCAGGTCCTCCCCGAGCTGTCGGTCGTCGGCGCGCCCCGGACGACGATCCTCGCGCCGTCCGCGATGGTGCCGAGGGCCTTCGCACCCTGGCCCGGACCGGTCCGCAGCGTCGCTCCGGTCCGGTGTGTGCCGCCGAAGGCGGCGACCCGGACGGCGCCGGTCGCCGAGTCGGCCCGCGTGACGAGCGAGCGGTAGAACCCGCTGTTCGCGCGGTCGGGGTCAAGGCTGACGGTGAACCCCGGGGTGCGGACCGAATCGAATGTGCGCGTGTGCCCCTTGGCGTCAGGGTCGGCGGACCACCGGGCGGCGATGGACCGGCTCGGGCCGAACAGCATCGGCAGCTCGTAGGCCAGGCTCGTGTGGCCGTCCGCGAGGACGGCGGCGGCACCGGCGCGGAGGAACCCCGCGGCGAAGTTGTCGGCCCGCCGGACCGCCGTGCCCCAGGTCGGCTCGGGGGAGCCCGGCTCCCCGTTGCCGGAGGCGTAACAGAGCCGGTTGAGCAGCACCACGGCGTCCGGGGCGAGGCGGATGTGGGCCGCGATGACGTCCTCGCCGTAGTAGACAACCTTGGAGCTCGGCGCCCCGTCGTACGGGTTCAGGCCCAGGCCGTCCTTGGTGCGGCCCTGGTACGGCCCATACGGGCTGGGCCAGCCGTTCCCGTGGCCGAGGTAGATGAAGATGTTGGCGCCCTGCGCCGCGGCGACGACACGGCCCCACGTCGCACGGGGCGCGAGGATCGAGGTGACGCTGGCGCCGGCGGCCCTGGCCTGCTCCGCGTAGTCGCGGGCGTGGCGCAGGTAGTCGGCAGTGGCTCCTCCCGCGGGCCCGACGACGATGACGACCCGAGGTACGTAGGCGGCCTGCGCCTGCGCCGGGACCGGGGCGGTGGCGATCGCGGTCACGGCGATCACGAGGGCGGCGACCATGGGGATCGGACGCCGGAGCTGGCGGGCCGCCCGACGGGCGACGGACTGGGCACAGACCAACGGCCTGCCTCCTCTCTACCCGAACGCCGCGACGGAACGCGCGGCGACGATCGGCGACGCCGCGCATGGGGCACGGCGGGGGTCTGGCGCGGCCGCGGGCTGGGGACTCGGGCGGCGCGCGCGGGGGAGCGGGAGTCCCGGCCATCTTGGCAGGCCCGTCAACCCCGCCCGCCCGGATGGCGAATGGCCCGGTGCCCGGTCAGCCCCGCGGCGGCCCCGCGGCGATCCGGGCCCGGAGCGCGTCGGACGAGGCGTGCGTCCAGTCCGCCTCGATCCACCAGGTCGCGCCCTCCGCCTCGTGTGCCCGGGCGATGGCGGCGGCGGCCACCGGGTCGTCGGCCCGGGTCGTGCCGTCCACGACGATGTCGAAGGGTCCCGCCAGGCCCGCCGCGGCGCGCTCACGCCGGATCCACGCGACGATCTCGGGCAGCACCCCGGGGCCCGATGCCGGCGAGCCGTCCGGCCCGAGCGCCTGCACCACGATCCCGTCCCAACGGATCGCGCGGCGCATGGACCGCTCGTGCGGCCACGCGCCCACGACCCAGACCGGGACCCGCGGGCCCTGGACGGGCGTCGGCCGGAACGTCATCGGCGCGAAGCGGTAGTGCTCGCCCTCGAAGCCGAACGGCTCGCCGGACGCGAGGCCGTCGATGATCGCGAGGGTCTCGTCGAGGCGATGCGCGCGCGTTCGTGCGTCGGTCGCCTCGCCCACGTTGCCGAAGCCCGCGTCGTCGAGCGCGCCGAGACCGACCGGGAACACGAGGCGACCCCCGGAGAGGTGGTCGAGCGTCGTGATCTCGCGGGCGAGCTTCCAGGGCCGGCGCCGCGCCGGCGCGAAGACCATCGCCCCGAGGCGGACCCGCTCCGTGGCGGCCGCCATCCCCGCGAGCAGGATCCAGGGATCCCACATCTCCCCCGGCCCGATGGCGATCGCGTCATAGGTGAAGACGCCGTCCCAGCCCGCGGCCTCGGCCTCCGCGGCGAGCGCGGCAACGGTGCCGGGGTCGCCCGTCGTGATGACGATTCCGTACTGCATGGGTCCATGATGGCGCCGCGCGGGGGCGTCGCGCAGGGGCGGACCCGGGGTCCTGGGGCGGCGGGCTCGCGCGCGTGGCGCTCAACTGCCGCCCCAGACCACCTGCCAGCCGTCCGGCGGCGCGAGCGGGTTCTCGCCCATGCCACCGCCCCAAACGATCACCCGGTCGCCGGCCCAGACGACCGATGGATCCTCGCGGAACCGGTCGTCGCCGACACCCGGGAGCAGGGCCCAGGTATTCGCCGCTGGATCGAATGCTGCGCTGCGCCTGCCCACGACGACCAGCTCCGAGCCGCTCCAGACCGCCGCCGTGCCATGGGTGCCCGCCGGCACGTCGAGGACGTCGATCCAGGCGCCGGCCCGTGGGTCCCACCCGGCGATCGCCTCGAAGGCCTGGCCATCTCGAACCCCCACGCCGGTGATCCACAGCCGCCCGCCACCGAAGACCATGCCCTCGGTCTTGACCTGCTTGAGTGGCGGCGCGGCGCGGCTCACCCAGACCTCGCCTGGGCGCATCGTCCACAGCGAGCCGCGCGACGGGCCCTGGACCAGGAGGGCGAGGCGGTCACCCGACCAGGCCAGGCTCACGGTCTCATCGGCGCCGATCGGCAGGTCCGGACCGGCGCTCCACGTGGCCGTGGCGGCGTCATACGTCGCCAGGCGGCCGCCCGACGTGACGAACCACCGGTCGCCGGCCCAGGCTGCCGCCTGTGGGAACCCCGCGACGAGGGGTCCCGCCGGAAGCATCCGCCAGGCGTTCGTCGCCGGGTCCCAGGCTGCCCCATCGATCAGCCAGCGGTCGTCCCGCGTGGACACCCCGCCCCAGACCAGGACCTCGCTCCCGGTCCAGGCCGCGAGGGCTCCTCGACGACCCTCGAGCGGCGACGTGGCCAGGACCCGCCAGCTCCCGGAGCCCACATCCAGCGCGGCGCCATCCGACGGGGAGTCGTCCGGGACGTAGGCGTCGGACCGGATCACCCCGCCCCAGACCACGAACTCCGACCCCGTCCATGCCGCGCTCTCCTCGCTCCGACCGGCGATGGGCGCTGCGGGGAGGAACCCCTTGACGCCATCGAGGGTCGGCATGGGGGTCTGGGCCGGCAGGGTGGGGGCTGGCAGCGTCGGAGCCGGCACCTCGTCGTAGCCCGTGACCACCAGCTGCTGGCGGCACCAGAGCACCTGGTCGGACGGCTCGCCCACGGGCCGGTCGAGGAACCGCGGCTCGCGGACGCACGACGCGGAGGCCGGGTCGTCGAGGTGCACGGTGACGGTCAGCCACCGGTCCAGCGGGAGCTGGATCCCGAGCACCGGGTTGATCCGGACGGGCACGGTGGCGACCTGGTTGTCGGCGTCTGCCGCGGCCTGGAGCATCATCGTCGCGGGTCCGGCGAGCCAGTCCGGCGTGCCGGTGTCGGCGGTGTCATCGAAGATCGGGACGGCCTGCACGGGACCGATGGTGAACGACGCCGCTCCGTAGCAGGCCAGACGCTGGGGTGCGGTCGCAATCGAAAGCGTCGTGAGCGGTGGCGGCATCTCGCCGGTGGCGCAGGGCAGCCAGGTCGTCCGCTCCAGGACGGCCACGTCGTAGCCGGCGGGGGCGACCGATGGGACCGTTTCGGGCAGCCAGGCGAAGCTCCCCGCGTCGCCGTAGCCCTGCTCGATCCGCACCCAGGTCCGCCCGTCCACGACCCGCCGCTCCCGCACGAGCACGATGCCGATCGTCCCCCGCTCCGTCACGCCGAGGATCGTGCCCGTGCCCGGCCCGGACCGGAGCTCGACGCCGTCCTGGACGATTGTCGCGAACTCCCACGCCTCCGGCGGCTGCGCCACGTCCGGGCTGGCGCTCGGCGCAGGCGATGTGGGCTGCGGCCCCGGCAGGACGTCGAACGGGACCTGCCAGCCTGCGGCCATCGCAACGCTCACCGTGAGCAGGAGCCCTGCGGCCGCGGCGAGCAGCGGCAGCCGCAACGACGGCCGCCGGCTCGGGTGCTCGCGGACGCTCGTGGAGACCGCCCCGGGCAGGTCCCCGGGGACCGCGACGTCCGTGAGCGACTGCAGGAACGCCTCGACGTGGGCCTCCTGCGGGGGCATGCGCTCGTCGGTCATCGGGCGCCTCCCGGCCCGGCCCGGCCCGGACCGCCCGGCGCGCCGGCAGCATCGACCCCGGCCTGGCGCCGCAGCGCTTCGAGCGCCGCCGCGAGCCGCGACTTCGCCGTGCCGACCGGCACGTCGAGCGCCTCCGCCACCTCGCGCAGCGACAGCCCCGCCGCGTAGTGCAGCGCGATGACCGAACGCTGGTCGTACGAGAGCGCCGAGAACGTGGAGGCCAGCACGGCTCGCGCCTCGGCCGCCCCCATCCCGTCGTGCGGGTGGACGAGCGTGCCCTCGTGCCAGGCCGTGACCGGGATCTCGCGCACGGCGCGCCCTCGCCGCAGCACCGACCGACCCCGGTTCACGACGATCCGGTGCAGCCAGGGCCCGAACCGGTCGGGGTCCCGGAGGCGCGGGAGCTGCTGCCAGGCGCCCAGGAACGCCTCCTGGACGAGGTCACGGGCCAGCGTCTCGCCCACGACGGCCACGGCGATGCGGTAGGCGGCCGGCGTGTGCAGGAGCACGAGCTGGTCGAACGCATCGAGGTCTCCGTCACGGGCGCGCTGCACTGGATCCAGGTGGGCTTCCTCTCTCTCGCACGTCCAGACGCGGAAATGGGCCAGGGTGTTCGGCACCGATCGGCGAGATCCCCCTTGATTGTCCTCCCCGGGTGCACGATGCCGTCCGGCCGGGTACCTTCGGGGCCGCAGCCGCCATGACCCACCGACCCCCCGACACCGCTCCGCTCAGCCGCACCGCCGCCATCGCCGGTGGGCTTGCGCTCGCAACCCTGGCCCTGGCCGGGATAGGCCTGCTCGCGGTCGTGTTCCTCGCGCGCGAGCCCGGCGGCCCGATGGGGGCCGGGGCCGGGGCCGGGGCCGGGGCCACCCCGACGCCCGACCCGGCGAGCTTCGCCTACGCGGAGGTCCGCCCCGCGCCCGCGCTGGAGCTGACCGATCAGGACGGGCGCCCGTTCGCGCTGGTGTCCCTCGCCGGCCGGCCGGTCCTCGTCTTCTTCGGCTACACCCACTGCCCGGACGTCTGCCCCGCGACCGTCGGCGTGATCAACGAGGCCCTGGGCATGGTCCCGGAGGGCCCGCGCGCCGTGTTCACCTCCATCGACCCCGAGCGCGACGACGTGGCCGCCATGAAGTCGTACCTGCGCTACCTGCCCAAGGCGTACACGGGTCTGTCCGGGACCCCGCAGGCGATCCGCGTGAACGCGGACCGCTGGGGCGTCCAGTACGCGAAGCAGGAGCAGGGTTCGGCCGGCGGCTACTCGATGGGCCACACGGCCGACATCTTCCTCGTGGACGCGCAGGGGAACCTCCGCGCGCACTTCCCGTTCCGGACCGAAGCAGGGGCGATCGCGCGCGAGCTGAGCGCACTGCTGGCCGAGGCGCCGCCCCCGAGCGCGGCCCCGATCACGCCCATACCCTCGGCCGGCGCCGCGACGCCCACCCCGGCCACGCCCGCGCCGGTCGCCACCCCCGGCACCGCCGCGGTCGCCCTGCTCCCCGAGGTCATCTCGACCAACATCTGGGCGGCGGCCGGGTCCCCGGTCATCCTGCGGGCGGTCGACACCGCCGGCCACAGGATCGACGCCAGCGACGGGCTCAGCGTGCAGCTGGCGGCGAACGACGGGACCCCGGTGGGCGGCCCGGTCGCGGCCCGGGCGATCCTGCCCGAGGGCGCGAAGCAGGTCTTCTTCATCGCCGCCCTGGACATCCCGGCGCCCGGCGCCTGGAAGCTCCGGCTGACCTCCGGCGCGGCGACCGGCGACATCACCATCCAGGCGCTGGACCAGGGGCACACCCTGCCGATCGGTGGGCCGGCCCCGGACATCGACACGCCGACCCTCGACGACGTCGGTGGCGTCGTCCGCGCCGTCACCACGCAGCCGAACCCGGACCTGCGGCTGTCACGGACCTCCACGGCGGACGCGCGGGCGATGGGCAAGCCGTACGTCATCGTCATCGATTCGGCGCGCTTCAAGGTCTCGCCGGAGTGTGGCCGGGCGCTGACGATGATCCGGTACCTGCTCGATCGATGGGGCGACCGGGCCGTGTTCATCCACCTCGAGCCGTTCGAGTACAAGGTCGTCACCGAGGAGCCGGTGCTGTCCGGGTCGATCACGGACCCGCCCCTGAACCGCTACTCGCTCGCGTGGGGCCTGGGCGACGCGACGTGGCCGGCCACGAAGATGCCCTGGATCTTCGTGGTTGACGGGCAGGGGATCGTCCGCGCGAAGTACACCGGCATCGTGGGCAGCGCCGACGTCGACGTGATCCTGAGCCAGATCCAGGCTGAGACGGGGAGCTGACGGCACCCTGCCCCCCGGGATGCGCTAGGGTGACGCCATGATCCCCCGACGACCCGGCCGCCCTCTCGGGGTCGGCGTCCAGCTCCCGGAGGTGGAGCGCGAGATCCGCTGGCCGGAGCTGCGCGCCATCGCCCGCACCGCCGAGCAGGCCGGCTTCGACAGCCTCTGGCTCGGCGACCACCTGCTCTACCGCTACGCGTCCGGCGAGACGCGCGGCCCATGGGAGGCATGGACGACGCTCGCCGGGCTGGCGGAGGCCACCGAGCGCGTGGCGATCGGACCGCTCGTCGCCGCGACCGCGTTCCACCATCCGTTCATGCTGGCCAAGATGGCCGCGACGGTCGATGAGATCTCGGGCGGCCGCCTCGTCCTGGGCCTGGGGGCGGGCTGGAACCCGGTGGAGTTCGCGGCGCTGGACGCCCCCTTCGACCACCGGATCAGCCGGTTCGAGGAGTCGTTCACGATCGTGCGAACCCTGCTCGCGCATGGCTCCATCGACTTCGAGGGCGAGTTCTTCACCTCCCGCGAGGCGGAGCTCCTGCCCCGCCCGGCACGGCCCGGCGGGCCCGAGATCCTGATCGGCTCGACCGGTCCGCGCATGCTCGCGGCCACGCTGCCCTACGTCCACGCGTGGAACGCCTGGTACGCGGACACGCAGAACGCGCCGGCAGGCGTCCCCGCGCTGCGCGACGTCGTGGACGCGGCAGCCCGCGAGGCCGGCCGAGACCCGGCGGACATCGAGCGCACGGTCGCCGTCCAGGTCCGGATGCCCGGCGGCACCGGCCGGGTGATGGGCGACACGAACCCGCGGATGGCGGTCCGGCCGCTCGAGGGCACGCCCGAGCACATGGCCGAGGAGCTGCGCGCCTACGCCCGCGAGGGAATCGGCCACGTCCAGCTCGTGGTGGACCCCATCACGGAGGCGTCCGTCGCCGCGCTGGCGCCGGTGCTGGAGCTCCTCGACCGAGGCTGACGCGCGCCAGGGTCGGGCCGCCGCACGGCCCGTCGCGCCATGGGGAAATCCGCGTGCACGCGCCGAGCCGCGTGCTAGCATCCCGGCCCAGCCTCGCCTCAAAGACGATCGCCGATCGAACCGAGGAGCCCGCCGATGACAGAGGGACGCCAGCGCGCCAGCCGCAGCCTCGACGTGTCCGACCTCGACAAGCGGATCATCGAGCACCTGCAGCAGGACGGCCGCCGCCCGTTCACCCAGATCGCGGCGGAGCTCGGCGTGTCCGAGGCGGCCGTCCGCGCGCGCACCAACCGGCTCATCGAGCGCGGCATCCTCCAGGTCGTCGGCGTCACCGACCCGCTCAAGCTGGGCTTCCAGCAGATGGCGATGATCGGGATCAAGGTGGAGGCCGCGCGGCTGATCGAGGTGGCCGAGGAGATCGCCGCGTTCCCCGAGACGGACTATGTCGTCGTCACCGCGGGCGCGTACGACATCCTCGTGGAGTGCGTGGCGGAGGACAACGAGGCGCTCCTCCAGTTCCTCAGCGAGCGCCTGCGCAAGGTCAAGGGCGTGCGCGAGACGGAGACCTTCGTCTACCTGCGGCTGATGAAGCAGAGCTACCAGTGGGGCACCCGCTAGGCCGACGCCCTGTCCCCGTGGGGCGAACCGCCCGCCCGCGTATCATCGCCCCGTGACCGACGAGCGACCCCGGCCAGGCCCCTCGACCCGCGCGATCCGCGCCGCCTCGCGCGTGCCCGACGTGCGGCAGGTGCCCACGTCCGTGCCCATCTACCAGACCGCGACGTTCGCCTCCGCGGATGCCGAGGAGCTGGCGGCCGTCCTCGATGGGCAGCCCGGCTACGCGTACAGCCGGATCGACAACCCCACGACCACCGCCCTCGGTGACGCCATCGCCGATCTCCACGGCGCCGAGGCCGGCATCGCCCTCGCGACCGGGATGGCGGCCATCCACGCGGGCTTCCTCTCGCTCCTGCGCCAGGGCGACCGGCTCCTCCTCGGCTCCGTGGGCTACGGCACCACCCGCACCCAGGCGGCCTCGGCGTTCGGGCGGCTGGGCATCGAGGTCGCGTACGTCGACACCACGGATGTCGCGGCGGTCGAGGCTGCGCTGGAGGCTGCCCCGACGCGGATCCTCCACGTGGAGACCATCGCGAACCCGACGTGCGTGCTCGCGGACATCCCGGCCCTCGCCGAGGCCGCACACCGCCACGGGGCGCTGCTCACCGTCGACAACACCTTCGCCTCGCCGCTCGTCTGCCGACCCCTGGAGCACGGCGCGGATCTCGTCATGGAGTCGGCGACCAAGTACCTGTCCGGGCACAGCGACGTCATGGCCGGCGCGGTCGTCGGCTCGCGGGAGCGCATCGGCGCGGTGCGGAGCGCCCAGATCGACACCGGCGCGACCCTCGGGCCGTTCGCCGCGTTCCTCGTCCTGCGCGGGATCGCGACCGTCGCCGTCCGCATGGAGCGGCATGCCCAGACCGCGAAGGTGCTCGCCACCTTCCTCGAGGGCCAGGACGGCGTGCGCGGGGTCATCTACCCGGGGCTCCCGAGCCACCCGCAGGCGGCGGTCGCCGCGCGGATCCTGGACTCGGGTGGGGCGATGCTCTCGGTGGACCTCGCCGGCGGCCGCGAGGCCGGCCGGGTCTTCTTCGACACGCTGCGCATCCCGGAGCGGACCGCGAGCCTGGGCAGCGTCCACACGATGGTGGTCCACCCGCCCACGAGCTCGCACCGTGCCCTCGACGCCGTCGCGCTCGCCGCCGCCGGGATCACCCAGGGCCTGCTCCGGGTGAGCGTGGGCCTCGAGGACGAGGCCGACCTGCTCGACGACTTCGGCCGCGCGCTGCGGGCGGCCCGGGAGGCCTGAGCGATCGCGACCCTCGCCGCGCGCCGGCCGGCGGCGCGCCCCGTCCCCGGCCCGCCGGCCCGGCTCGGCAATGCCGTCTGGGGCCTGCTCACATCCGTCGACTTCGCGGTCCTCCAGATCATCGTGCTCGCGCTGTTCGCGGTCGTGGGCATGACCCTCCACCAGCTCCCGGGCTTCGCCTTCCGCTCGCCGACCGACTACGCCAACGAGATGGACAAGCTCCACGCCACCTACGACGCGACCCTCGGCGTGGGCCTCGTGGACCTCCTCGAGCGGCTCCAGCTGTTCCAGGTCTTCACCTCGATCTGGTTCAAGATCGGCCTGGGCGTCCTGGTGGTCTCGATCGTCGCCTGCACCATCGACCGGACGCCGCGCCTGTGGCGCCAGTCGGCCGACGTCCGGGTCGTGCAGCCGGACCCCTTCTACGACCCCCGGCTCCCGGATCGCGCGCTGATGGCGGGCGTGACGGCCGATGCCGCCGCGGCGGTCCTGCGGCGCCACCGGTTCCGCGTCCGCCGGGAGGCCGCCGACGGGGTGACGTACCTCTACGGCGACCGCAACCGCTGGGTCAAGATGGCGACGCTGCTCACCCACACGGGGCTCGTGCTGTTCCTGCTCGCGGCCTGGATCACGGCCAACTTCGGGTTCGAGCAGGGCCTGGTGGTCGCCGAGGGCGAGTCGCTCACGGTCCAGCCGATCGGGACGCCGGGCCTGCTCCTCGTGCGCAACCTCGGCTTCGACGCCCCGGGCTTCGACACCGGCGCCCCCACCGACTTCACGACGCACCTCGCGGTCTACCGGGACGGGCGGCAGATTGCGGACAAGACGATCCGGGTCAACGACCCGCTCGAGGTGGACGGCTTCACGTTCCACCAGAACGGGTTCGGGCCCGCGCCGGACGTCCTGATCCGCGACGCCGCGGGCAAGCCTCTGTGGTCCGGCCCGATCCCCATGACCGACCAGGCCGCCGGCTTCCCGTTCACCGAGTTCGCGGTCCCGGGCCGGGACGTCGCGCTCCAGCTGCTCCTCCAGAAGGCGAGTGACGGCGAGGGCGTGCTGCTCGTGCTGCCGTTCCACGCCGTGGGGACCAACCCGGACGGGTCGCCCGTCATCGAGGGGCTGGAGCCACTCGCCCTGACCCGCGGCCAGACCGACACCGCCGCGGGCACGGACTTCTCGGTGGAGCTGCGCGGGTTTGGCGAGTTCACCCTCCTCATCGCGAAGCGGGACCCCGGCGCGAGGGTCGTGTGGACGGCGTTCGGGTTCCTGATCGTGGGGCTGCTGATCACCTTCTGGATGCCCCGGCGCCGTGTCTGGGGGCGCCTGGACGCCGACGGGCGGCTCGCGCTCGTCGTCCGCGCCGACCGGTACGTGGACGTGGGCCG
>JBBSCF010000055.1:0-19788 GCA_038250545.1 Candidatus Limnocylindrales bacterium
AGGGGCGATCCCCCGCACCGCGACCAGCGCGGCGCCCACCGCCACGAACCCCACCCCCGCCTTGCGCAGCCGCGACGGTGCCGGCGCCCCGGCCGCCAGCGCCGCGACGAAGAACGGCATGACGCCCGCGATGGCGGTCGAAGCGCCCCCGGCGAGGGCCAGGTGGAGCGGCAGCCACGGCGAGAGGACGGTGGCACCCAGCAGGGAGGCGACCGCCGACGCGACGGCCGCCACGAGGAACCCGGCCGCGACCACCACGGAGACCGCCGCGACCCGCCGGTCGTCCGCGCGGCGCGGACCGGGCTGGAGACGCGAGCCGGCGGGCAGGCGCGGCGCCGTGGGCGCGAGCGGGACGCCCAGGGGGGCGCGGGTGGGCGGCTCCCGCCGCGGGACCTGGGGTGGGCCGGAAGGGTCCTGACGGCCCTCCAGAAACGGGTCTCTTGTCATCTGTCTAAATACACACTAAGTTGGTGATAGTTTGGTCGCACGCCGGAGCCGGGCCCGTGACGCGGGATGCCAGAGGCCCGGCGGGGCAGGACCCGGACGGGGAACGACCGGGTCACAGGGAAAGGAACCACAGATGCGTCTCGCCCGCCGCCGCTTCGCCGCAACCCTCGCGCTCGTCGCCCTCGCCACGGCCGCCTGCGGCACGGCGAGCGTCCCCAGGTGGACGTTCGGGGCGCCGGCCGCCTCCGCCCCTGCCGGCGTCGACCAGCCCGCCGGCACACCGGGAACCGGGACCGTCGCGGTCGCCGCAGCGGGCAAGATCGAGGTCGAGGCGTTCGACCTGGGCTTCAAGCCCGCGGCCGTGACCGTCCCCGCCGCCGGGACCTACGAGGTCACCTTCGTCAACACCGGCAGCACGGCCCACGACCTGACCTTCGCCGACGGGACGAAGCTCGTCGCCGACGCCGGCAGGACGGCCACGGGCCAGGTCACGGTGCCGGCCGGCGGCCTCCAGTTCGTCTGCACGATTCCGGGCCACGCGGCCACCGGGATGACCGGCCAGGTGTCGGTCGCCGGCGACACCGCGGCGATGCCCGGCATGGCCGGGACACCCGCGGCGTCGCCGGCGCCGGCCGGCTCCACGGCCGCCGCGCCCGTCGCGGATCCCAACGCCCCGCCCTACGAGCTGCGTGACCCCGTCGCGCCGCCCCTCCTGCCCGGCACGGTCCACGACATCGACTTCCCGATCATCGAGAAGGACATCACGGTCGCCGAGGGGTTCGTCGTCCACGCCTGGACGTTCGGCGGCACGATCCCCGGGCCGACGATCCACGTGAAGGTCGGCGACACGGTCAACGTGCACCTCACCAACCAGGGCCAGATGAGCCACTCGATCGACTTCCACGCGTCCGAGACGGCGATGAACCACCAGATGGTGGAGATCAAGCCCGGCGCGACGTTCACCTACACCTATACGGCCAACTACGCGGGGGTCTGGATGTACCACTGCGGCACCGCGCCGACCCTCCACCACATCGCGAACGGCATGTTCGGGATGGTCATCGTGGAGCCCAAGGCGGGCCTGCCCAAGGTCGACCAGGAGTTCGCCCTCGTCCAGAGCGAGTGGTACCTGGGCGCGCAGGGGCAGCCCGCCGACTACGCCAAGGCCAACCAGACGAACCCCGCCCCCGACTTGGTGGTCTTCAATGGCATCGCCAACCAGTACAAGGACAACCCCGTCAAGGTCGCAACCGGCAAGCGCATCCGGATCTTCGTCCTGGACGCCGGACCCAACATGGACAGCTCGTTCCACGTCGTGGGAACCATCTTCGACAACGTGATCAAGGAAGGCATCGAGCTCAAGCGCGGCAACGCGGGCAACTGGGGCGCCCAGGCCGTGGACCTCGCGCCGGCCCAGGCCACGATCATCGAGCTCACCCCGGCCGAGGACGGGATGTACCCCTTCGTCACCCACGCCTTCAACCTCGTGAACCACGGCGCCATCGGGATCTTCTCGGCCGGCGACGGCGACCCCCTCAACTAGCCTCCAGTCCCGCGTCCTCGCCGGCGACCACCTTCCCCGGGTGGCCGCCGGCGAACCCATGTCCGCCGTGATCCTCAGCGCCGCAGGGCGTCGGGGATCGCGGGCTCGTCGCCCCGCCAGAGGCTGACCTCCTCGGTCTGGAACCGCCCGAAGACGTTGAGGAAGTGGCCGCCGTGGCGGGTGAGCACGTCGGCGGCGGCGAGCATCCTGGCCCGGTCGCCGACCTGGACCGCGACGACGGCCCGTCCCTCCGCGATGGCGGCCTCGTCGGCGAGGAAGTCGGGCGTCTGGTCCATGAGGACGAACTGGAAGAGGCGGACGATCCGCGACAGGACGTTGGGCTCCGCTCCGAGGCGGCCCAGGTGGTCACGACCCTCGTCGCCGGTCAGGACGACGACGTCGCCCGGCCCGAAGCCGGCGCCGGCCAGCGCGTCGGCGGCACCGGCGGCCCCTTCCGGCGTGTCGATGACGCCAATGAGGCGATTGGTGGGGTAGGTGATCATCCGCCGGCTCACGTGACGCCTTCTCGCTCGAGGGCCACGATCGCCGCGGCGTCGTAGCCCAGCTCCGCCAGGATCTCGGCGGTGTGCTCGCCCAGGAGCGGCGGCGCGGTGCGGATGCTGGCCGGGGTCGACGACAGCGTGAACGGCAGCCCGACCTGGCGGACCGCACCGAGCACCGGGTGCTCCACGTCCACGGTCATGCCACGGGCCTGCGCCTGGAGGCTCGCGAAGGCGGCCGCGATGTCGTTGATGGGGCCGCAGGGGATCTCGGCGGCGTCGAGGGCCGCGAGCCACGCGGCGGTGGGGCGCGTCTCGAAGCGGGCGGCGAGGATCGGGCGGAGCTCCGCGCGGTTGTCGACGCGGCCGCCGTTCGTCGTGAAGCGCTCGTCCTGGGCCAGCCCCGGGAGGCTCATCGCCTCGCACAGGCGCGGCCACTGGCGCTCGCTGCCGACCGCGACCGCGAGCTCGCCATCGGCCGTGGCGAAGGTCTCGTACGGGACGAGGTTGGGGTGCGCGTTGCCGAGACGGCCGGGTGCCCGACCCGAGACGAAGGCGTTCTGCGCCTGGTTCACGAGGACGGCGAGGGTCGATTCGAGGAGGCTGACGTCGATGCGCTGGCCGCCCCGTCGTCCCGCGCCGGCTCCCGGTTCCGCGCCTGCGCCCGGTTCCGCGCCCGGGGTTCGGCCACGGCCCACGAGCCCGGCCAGGACCGACACCGCCCCGAACAGCCCGGTCACCACATCGGAGATCGCGACGCCCACCTTCGTCGACCGCCCACCTTCGGCATCGGGGGCGCCCGTGATCGACATCAGGCCGCCCACCGCCTGGACCACGAAGTCGTAGCCGAGCTTCGCCGCGTCCGGCCCGTCCGGCCCGAACCCGCTGATGGCGAGGTGGACGAGGGCTGGGTTGAGCACCTCGAGTGTCGCGTCATCGAAGCCCAGGCGCGCCAGGCCCCCGACGCGGAAGTTCTCCACGAGGACATCGCTGGTCGCCACGAGCCGGCGGAGGACCTCGCGACCCTCGTCGCGCTTGAGGTCGAGGCGGATCGAGCGCTTGTTGCGGTTGACCGCGAGGTAGTACCCGGCGGTCCGGGTTCCGGCGCCCTCGTCGCCCACCCAGGGCGGGCCCCAGCCGCGGGTCGCGTCGCCCTCGGGGGGCTCCACCTTGACCACGTCCGCTCCGAGGTCCGCGAGCAGCATCGTGCAGTACGGGCCGGCGAGGACCGTCGAACAGTCGGCGACGCGGATGCCGGCGAGCGGGCCGGGGGTCGGGGCGGGGGCGGGGGCGGGGGCCATGGGGCCGATGGTAGCGGGCGGGTCGCGCCGAGCCGGCCCCCGGGGTCGCGCTGGGGCGGCGAGCCGGGGGGGCGGCGCGCGGGGAGGCACGAGGAGCCGCGCGCCGGGTCAAGGGTTCGGTGACCGAACCTTCGGGCCACCCGGCGGCACACCTGTCGCGTGGCGGAGGCTTGCAGCGAACGAACGTGCCTCGGGCCGGGTGGAACATCCGGTGAGCGGACCCTTGCCCCGCTCGGCGGCGCTCCGCTCGGCGGCGCAGGGCTCCTGGCGCAGGGCTCCGCTGCGCTCAGGCCTCGGGCGCGCCCTCTGCGGGCTCCGGCGCCGGTGCCACGCCATCCGGGGCGCCCTCTGCCGGCCCCGGCGCAGGCTCGGGCGTGGGCGCCGGCGGCTGGGGGACGGTGATGTCCACCACCTGCGCACCCGTCGCCGCGATGAGGTCCGCGGGCGAGAGGTGCACGTTCACGCCACGCGCCCCGCCGCCGATCGCCACGACCTCCAGCCCCTCGATGCTCGCGTCCGCGATCACCGGCCACGGCCGGCGGGCGCCGAACGGCGTGATCGCCCCGCGCACGTAGCCGGTCTCGGCCTTGGCCTCCTCCTCGGTGGGGAGCGTCAGGCGGTTGGTGCCAAGGAGCGCGCGCAGGGCCGGCCAGTTGAACCGGCGGCCACCGGGCACCAGGACGAAGACGAAGTCGTCGGCCGCGCGGCGGACGAGAATCGAGCGCAGCAGGCTGCCCACGGGGATGCCCTGGAACCCGGCACTCTCCTCGGCGCTGCGGGCGATCTCGGTCTGGACGACGTGGAACGGGACGCCAGCGGCCTCGAGCGCCTCGATGGCCGGGGTGCGGAGCTGGTCGGTCATCGGCGCAGGGTAGCGCGACCCCGCCGACGGACCCCCGGTGGGCTCGGCCGACTCGTCCGCCGGTCGTCAGCCGGTCGACCGCCGCCGGGTTCCGAGCAGTTTCTTCCCGCCGGCGTCACCATGGGCGCATGGACGATGTCTCGCCGACCATCATCGAGACGGCCGTCGGCGCCTGGGGCGTCCTGACGGCACACGGTATGCCCCTGATCCTGGACGAGTACCGCAGCCGCGCGGGGCTTGTCGAGGGGTTCGAGGGCGATCCGGACGACGACGGCGGCCTGTTCACCGCCATCGCGCGCCCCGGCGAGGACTGGCCGAGCCTCGTGGTCACCCAGCGCTGGGGTCCCACCGGCGCCGGCTTCCGGCCCGGCGTCCTGGTCGTGCCGGACAGCGGCCGGGTCTTCATCGGCGCCGGGACGCGGATCCTGTGCTATCGAGACGACGCCGGGACCTGGCAGCGTCAGTGGCACGAGACGGCCGGCTACCCGGGGTTCTGGGGCTGGCGGCTGCACGGCGATGTCGTGGTCATGTCCGGCGAGGTCGAGATGGCCGCCTGGTCGATCGACGGCGAGCCGCTGTGGGTGGAGGCCGTCGAGCCGCCCTGGACCTACGAGGTCCGCGACGACACGGTCCACCTGGACGTCATGGGCCGGGTTCGCGCCGTTCCGCTGCGGCGATGAGCCGCCTGCCGCGCGGGGCCTGTGGTCGCGGCGTGGGGAGTGAGAGCTCACAGCCCCAGCGTGAACAGGATCCCGTCCCAGTTCTCGCGCAGGTCCCAGAACGCGACCGCGATCAGCACGATGCCGGACACCACCTCGATCGTCCGGTGGTGCGAGGTCACGAAGCGCACGATGGACCGCTGCCGTGCCCCGGCCAGCAGGGACAGCACCACGAGCGGCAGCCCGAACCCCAGGCCGAACACGACGAACGTCCCCAGCCGCAGCACCGCGTCGCCGAACCCCACGGAGACCGCCAGCAGGGCGGCGAGGAACGGCCCGGCACAGGGCAGCGCGATCGGCCCCAGCATCACGCCGTACGCGTAGGCCTGTCCGTACGGGTTGCGGACGACCGGCACGCTCATGCCCGGGAGCCGGTTGAACGGGTTCCGCCCGGCCAGGAGCAGGACGCCCAGCAGGATCAGGAACCCATCCACGATGGGCACGAGGTACGAGGCCACGCGCCCGATCGGCACCGCGACCACGACCAGCACGGCGCCCACCGCGATCATCGTCGAGAGCAGGCCCGCGAGGACCAGGAGGCCGAGCAGCCCCGTCGCCCGCCGCCCCGAGAGCGATACGGCGTTCGCCGAGCGGTAGGCCAGGAACCCCGGGTAGAGCGGCGGCAGGCAGGGGCTCGCGGCGCTCGCGAGGCCCGCCGCGAAGACCGCGACGAGCTCGCCCATCAGACGCCCGCGTTCTCCAGGATCTTCTCGACCGACTCGGGCCCGGTAGTGAACGAGACCTCGCCCGCGGCCGACACGAAGATGAGCGGCACGGACGGCGCGTTGAGGACGTTCGGGCCGAACTCGGCCTCGAGGGCCTTCGAGACGTCCTTGCCGGCCACGGCATAGCGCCCGGCGAACCCGCGGTCGGCCTTGTAGCGCGCCAGGTCATCGGCCGTTTCGGACGAGTCGATGGTGAGGACGACGTACGACGCCGTGCCCGGGGCCATCTTGCCGAACGCCTCCGTGAACCGGGCCTGCTGCGCGCGGCAGTTGGTGCACCAGATGGCCATGGCCTCGATGAACACGGGCTTGCCAGCGAGGTCGGCGATGGTGAAGATCTCGCCGGTGGCGACGTCCGTGAGGGTCGCGGTGGCCCACGGGCTCGAGGCGAGGGCCGCCGAGGCGGGGTTGTCCGACGCGTGCGGGGCCATCGATTCGGGGGCGGCCGAACCGGAGGAACCACCGCAGGCCGCCAGGAACAGCGCCCCGGCCATCGAGATCGCGGCCCAGCGTGCCGCCGTCGGTCGTGTCGTCACCGCGTGCTCCCCCTCGTTTGTCGGTGTGTGCCGGGCCCATGCTGCCCGACGACCGTGACGTGTCTGTGACGGAGCGCACACGCGGGGTCCGCGTCCCGAGGGCGCTAGGATGCACCTCATGACCGAACCGACGTCCCCGCCCGCCCACCACCTCCCCACCCTCATGACGGTGCACGCGCACCCCGATGACGAGACCATGGGAACCGGTGGCACGATGGCCCGGGCCGTCGAGGAGGGCCGACGGGTCGTCCTCGTGACGTGCACGCGCGGCGAGATGGGCGAGATCGTGGTCCCGGAGCTGGACACGCCCGAGAACCACCGGCGCCTGGGCGAGCTGCGCGCCGTGGAGCTGGAGCGGGCGATGGCCGCCCTCGGTGTCACCGAGTGGGAGAACCTGGGCTACCACGACTCCGACATGATGGGTCGGGCCGGGAACCACGATCCGCGCAGCTTCTGGCAGGCGGACCTCGACGAGGCGATCGGGCGCCTGGTCTGGATGGTGCGCCGCTACCAGCCGGATGTCATGACGACCTACAACGACTTCGGCGGGTACGGGCACCCGGACCACATCCGGACGCACCTCGTGGCAGTGGGCGCATTCGCGCGGGCCGGCGACCCGGCGTGGTACCCGGAGCAGCTGGCGCCCGAGCACGGCGGGACCGGCGGGGCGGTCGGCGAGGGCGGCCTCGCGCCGTGGGCCCCGGCCAAGCTCTACGAGCAGGCGATCCCGGCGTCCGTCCGCCACGCGCTCCAGGAGCGGATGGAGGCCATCGGCGAGCGCTCGTTCTGGAGCCCGCCCGAGGACGCGACGCCCGAGCAGCTCGCCGAGTTCGAGGGGTACGCGGCCAGGATGCTGGTCCCCGACGAGACCGTCACCGCCTGGATCGATGTCTCGGCGCAGCTGGACCGGCGCTGGGAGGCGTTCCGCGCGCACGTGACCCAGATCAGCGACCAGAACCCGTTCGTGCGCTTCGGGCGCGATGCCTGGCGCGAGTTCTGGTTCAAGGAGGCGTTCGTGCGCCGCGAGTCCCGGGTGCCGGCGCCGGCCGTCGAGCAGGACCTGTTCGCGGGGCTCGACGGGCTGAAGCCGGAGCCGTTCGGCTGGGGCGACGCCGCGAGCTGAGCGCCCGGCGGCTCCCCATCCATCATCCGTGATGATGAACGGGCCCGAACCCGGCCACCCTCGGCTCGAACCGAAGACGGATAGCACCCCGGGTCATACGACGCGGTCAGGCGACAGGTGATGCCGCGGGTCGGGGGCCCTGGCACGGGACCCGGGGAGCGTGCGCCGCCGCGGGACCCGGGGGGCGGACGCTGCCGCGGGATCCGCGGACCTACCAGGCCAGCAGCCCCTCGGACGCCTTCCAGACCTGGTCCATGACGAACTTGCCGGAACCCGCCGGGTCCATGAAGTTGGCCTGTGCCTTGCCCAGGATGAGGTGCGGGCGCATCGCGACCTGGACCAGCTCCTTGCCCTGGAACGTCAGCTCCAGGGTGATGCCCTCCATCGTGTACTCGGACCAGGTCTGGTCGAACACGAGGTTGCCCAGGGCGTACCAGATCGGCTTGCCCTTGTAGACCTCCATGCCCTCGGCCCAGTGCGGATGGTTGCCGATGACAAGGTCGGCGCCGGCATCGATCGCCGCCTGGCCCATCGTGCGCTGGGTGGCGCTGGGCGCGGCCCGGTACTCGATGCCCCAGTGGGGGAACACGACGACGACGTCGGCGCCGGCCTTCCGGGCGGCCTTGATGTCCGCCTTGAGCCCCTTCTTCGTCATCCCGGCGCTCCCCGCGAGGTCGGTGCCGGCGTGATAGGACGGCGCGATCATGTCGTAGCCCAGGATGCCGACCGTGACGTCGCCGGCCTTGAGCAGGGTGGCCTTGTGGGCGGCCGCGAGGTTCTTGCCCAGGCCGCCGTGCGCGATCCCGTACTTGTCGAGGTTCTTCATCGTCTGGAGCATCCCGGTCCGGCCCGCGTCGCCGATGTGGTTGTTGGCGAGCGAGACCCAGTCGATCCCGGCGTTGACCAGCCCGGCGATGTGCTTGGGGTTGGCCGAGAACACGGTGCCCTTGCCGTGCCAGCGGAAGGCGTTCGGCGCGGGGTTCTCGAAGTTGGCGATGGCAAGGTCGGCCTTCTTGATCAGGTCGCGAACGATGCCCGCGTTGCCGGTCCGCTTGATGTACGGGAGGTCCCAACCCATCGGCGAGCAGTCCTTGCAGCGGCCGGTGATGTCCACGGTCCCGCCGTCGAACGGGAAGTCCGCCCCGCGCTTGCTGGCGCCGATCGCCAGCGACACGCCGCGATCGAGCAGGATGTCGCCGCCGGCGACCAGCGTCCACGCGCCGGCCGGGTCGTAGGCGGGGGTCGCGGGCCCGGGGAGCCGCGCGGTGAGCGGCCACTTGGCGAGGCCCGCGACGCGGGCATTGCCGAACAGCGCCTTGCCGCCCCACGAGAGGGCCCGGACCGACGGCCCGACCTCGTCCGCGCGCAGGAACGCGACGCGTGACCGGTTGGCGGCCAGGTTCGCGGCGAGCTTCTCGGCCGAGGCGACGGTCAGCAGCTTCTTGCCCAGCCCGTCGCGGGTGAGGTCGAGGGTGGCCAGGATGGCGTCTGCGTCGCGCTCGACGAGGACGAGCGCCTTGAACGGGGAGCCGCCGGCGGCCAGGCCCGCGATGTCCGCGGGGCGGATCCCGGTCCGGGCCGAACGGAAGTTGGTGACCGGAACGATGGCGACGTCCGTCTCGACGAGCGCTGCCGCGGTGGGCTGCGCCGAGGGACCGTCAGTCGGCGTGCCGGTCGCCGACGGGTCCGGGGAATCGGTCGCAGGCACCCCTCCGGACGTCGTCGATGCGGCGGGCGAAGGCGTGGCGCTGGTGTCCGCTGCGGCCGCCACCGGACCCTTCGCCCCGGAGCCACCCAGGAAGCCGCTCCCGAAGCCCAGCCCCACGAGGACCAGCAGGGCGATGATCGCGAGGGCGCCGGCCAGGGGTTGCGCGCGGGAGCCTTGCGGACCCTGCGAGCCGCCGGAGGTCCCGCCCGCGGGGCGCGCGCCGGGCGGGCGGGCACCATCCCTCGGGTGCACTCGTCGCGGGTCGTAGCCGGGTTCGCGGACGCTCACGCCCGGGATTGTAAGCCGGGCAAGGAAACGCCCCGTCCGGGCGGGCGGACGGGGCGTACGAGGAATCGAGAGAAGATGGCGGACCCGACCGGATTCGAACCGGCGATCTCCAGCGTGACAGGCTGGCATGTTGGGCCGCTACACCACGGGTCCACGACCGGTGGCGGATCATAGCAGGGACCCCCCGAAGCCGCCAACAAACACGGGAGCCGACCCGCCCGGCACCGGGTCCCGGCGTCCGCCCCGGCGACGGGCGACCGGACGCCTGTCCCACGAGCCTAGAATTGCGCCCAGCCGGATCGCGCGGATGCGACGGCCGGCCAGCGCAAGGGAGCGACGTGACCGACCTGCCCACCGGTGGGCTCCCGGATCCCGGGTCCACGCCCGGACCGGGCGCGGCACAGGTGGCCGATCCGGCCCCGGCCCAGCCGCCGGTTCCGGGCCACAAGCCGGGCGCGGGACCGACGCCGGGCGCTCCGGCGGCGATCGCCCTCCAGCAACCGCGCGGCTCGCTGACCGCGGGCCCGCTGGTCCCGCTCGCCGGCGGCGTCCTGGTCCTGGTCGGCGCTCTGGCCCTGCGCGAGGTCGCCACGATCGTCGTCCCCGTGCTCTTCGGCCTGTTCCTCGCGCTCGTCGCGTGGCCGCTCGTCGGGCAGCTCGAGCGCCGCGGGGTCCCGCACTCGATCGCCCTGGGCGCGGCGATGCTCCTGGTCCTGGTGGTGGTCATCGTGGCGGCCGGCATCGCCGCGCTGTCCGTGGCGGAGCTCGTCCTCCAGGTCCCCCGGTACGAGGAGGAGCTGCGGGCGCAGATCGGGGACCTTCAGGCGGTCCTCGCCGGGGTCGGGATCACCCTCGACTCGGCCGCGCTTGCCTCGCTGCTGAAGCCGGAGCAGATCCTGTCCATCGTCCGGCCCGTCGCGTCGGCAGTGTCGAGCGGCGGCCTCGCGGTCTTCGTCCTCGTGGTCACCATGATCTATGCCCTGTTCGGTGCCCGGTCCCTGCAGGAGCGGGCTCGCCGGGCCTACGGCGATGACCACCGGCTGATCACCGGCGTGGAGCGGTTCGGGATCGACCTGCGGCGCTACCTGGTGGTCCGCGCCCAGCTCGGCCTGTTCGCGGCGGTCCTCTCGTTCCTGCTCCTGGTCGTCCTTGGGGTCCCGTTCCCGGCCCTGTGGGCCTTCCTCGTGTTCGCCGCCAGCTTCATCCCCAACATCGGCACGTTCATCGCCCTCGTCCCGCCCACGCTCATGGCGCTGCTCGCGAGTGGGCCGGTCGCGGCCGTGGTGGTGGTCGTGGGCTACACCCTCATCAACTTCGCGCAGGACCAGTTCCTCCAGCCGGTGATCATGAGCTCCGAGCTCAACCTCAGCCCGCTCGTGGTGTTCATCTCCGTCCTGGCCTGGGCCTGGATCCTGGGGGCCGCCGGGGCGTTGCTCGCGGTGCCCCTGACGGTCGGCCTGGTCTCGATCATGGAGGCGTACCCGGCGTCGCGCGGGATCGCGGCGCTGCTGCGCAACCACGTCGACCCCGAGCCGGACGGCAGGCCGTTCACGAGCCCCGGCGCCTGACCCGCCGCCGGCAGGCGACGCGCGCACGACGGGATCGTGGGGCGATGAGGGACAATCACGTCGATCGTCACGCCCGTGCCCGGAGGACCCATGCGCCCCACGCGTCTCGTTCTCGCCCTCGTCCTCGCCCTGGTGGGCCTCGTCTGGCTGGGCCAGGGCCTCGGGTTCATCCCGGGCAGCTTCATGACGGGTGACCAGTTCTGGGCGGCGGTCGGGGCCGTGCTGCTCGGGGCGGCGGCGTTGGTGGTGGCCCTGGAGCGCCGCCGGAGCGTCTGAGCGGCGAGCGACACGGGTCCCGCGGCCTGCCCAGCGCCGCCTCCGAAGCCCACGCGCGTGCCCGCCCCTGCGAGCCGCGCTATGCTCGCCCGGCCATGCCCCCGTTCATCGACCTCCGCTCGGACACCGTCACCCACCCCACGGCGGCGATGCGCCGCGCCATGGCGGAGGCCCCGGTCGGCGACGACGTCTTCGGTGACGACCCGACCACGAACGAGCTGGAGGCCCGTGCCGCGCAGCTCCTCGGCAAGGAGGCCGGGCTGTTCGTCGCGAGCGGGTCGATGGGCAACCTCGTCGCGCTGATGGCGCACCTGCCGCGCGGCTACGAGGCGATCGCGGGCGAGACGACCCACACGGTCATGGACGAGGCCGGGGGGCACGCCGTGGTCGTGGGGGCGACGATCCGCGCCCTCCGGGAGCGAGCCGACGGGACCATGGACCCGACCGAGATCGAGGAGGCCTTCCGCGACCCGGACGACGTCCACGAGCCCATCACCGGCCTGATCGTCCTGGAGAACACCCACGCGCACTCCGGCGGCCGCCCGCTGCCCATGGACTACGTCCGGCGCGTCGCGCAGATCGCGAAGGACCGGAACGTCCCGCTGCACATGGACGGCGCCCGGTTCTTCAATGCGACCGTCGCCCTGGGCGTCAGCCCGGTTGAGCTGGCGGCGACCGCCGACACCGTGACCTTCTGCCTGTCCAAGGGCCTGTCCGCCCCCATCGGCTCCGTGGTCGTCGGCGACAGGGCGTTCATCGCCCGCGCCCGGCGCGCCCGCAAGCTCCTGGGCGGCGGCATGCGCCAGGTGGGCGTGCTCGCGGCGGCCGGCCTGGTGGCCCTCTCCGACGGGCCGGACGGGACCGTCGGCCGCCTCACCGAGGACCACGCCAACGCGCGCCGCCTCGCCGAGGGCCTCGCCGAGTTCCCGGGCGTCCGATCGCCGGGCGGGATCGCCCAGCCGGATGCGGACGGGCCCCTGGACCCCGGACGTGCCGTCACCAACTTCGTCCTGTTCCGCGTGGAGCGGGACCGGTCGGCCTTCCTCGCCGCCCTGGAGCGGCGCGGGGTGCTGATGGTCCCGTACGCCCACGGCCAGATCCGCGCCGTCACGCACCTCGGGGTGACGGCCGACGACATCGACAGGGTGGTGGCCGCGACCGCCGAGGCCCTGCGCGAGACCGACCCGAGCGCACCCCGGGTGGGGACCGGCGCCGCCTGACCGGCGGCGACCCGTCCGACCCAGGAGCGCCGACCCGTCCGGCGGCGCGGAGGAACGATGACCAACCAGCTCGGCGGCGTGGACCTCCCGCGACCCGCTCCCGCGGCCGACGAAGGCCCGCTCGACGCCCGCCTGTACGACCTCGTGGAGACGCGCGTCCGCCGCCTGTTCACCGACAACCCGATCGCGGCCACGTACTTCGGCCTCCACAGCGAGGACCATCGCCTGGGCGATGCGGGCCGCGACGCCGTGGAGCACGAGATCGCCGCCGACAAGGCCCACCTCGCGGCGATCGAGGCGCTCGATCCCACCGGACTCTCCGCACCGGCCCGCTTCGAGCGGGACCTCGAGCTGCACAACGTCCGCCTCAGCCTGTTCGACATGGACGAGGTCCGCCGCTGGGAGCGCCGGAGCCAGGCCGCCGGCGACATCGGCGACGCCGTCTTCGCGCTGTTCGCCCGTGGCGCCGCGCCCCTCTCCGAGCGACTGGCGCGGATCACGGACCGGATCGCGGCCGTCCCGGACTACCTGGCCGGGTCGCGCTCACGCTCGAAGGGGTCGCAGGTCGCGCTCTGGCAGCAGGTCGAGCGCCGCTACACCACGGACCTGCCCGGACTCTTCGCGGAGGTCCGCGAGGCGGCCGAGGTGGAGCTGGACCCGGTCGAGCTGCGGCGCCTGGACGCCGCGATCGCCGGTGCCCGCTCGGCGCTTGACGACCACGTCGCGTGGCTCGACGGCAGCCTCGCGACCGCGACCGAGGATTGGCCGCTGGGCCACGAGCGCTACGACGAGCTCGTCCGGCTGCGCGCCTTCGGCGACCTGGACGCGGACACCATCCTGGAGATCGGCTGGGAGCAGCTGCGCACGAACGCCGAGGGCCGTCGCGCGGCCGCCCGCGAGCTGGACTCCGATGCGGACCTGCAGACCGTCATCGAGCGGCTCAAGGCGGATCACCCGGCCACGTTCGAAGAGGCCCTCGCGGGCTACGCGGACGTCATGCGCCGGTCACGCGCCTACCTCATCGAGCACGACCTCGTCACCGTGCCCGACGACGAGCGAATCGAGGTCATCGCCACGCCGGAGTACCTGCGCAGCGTGATGCCGTTCGCCGCCTATTTCGCACCTGCCCGCTTCGACGCCGACCAGCGCGGCCTGTACGTCGTCACGCCCGCCGTGGACGACGACCCCAACGCCATGCTGGAGCACTACTGGGCGTCGATCTCCAACACCAGCATCCACGAGGCCTACCCCGGCCACCACCTCCAGCTCGCCGTCGCGGCGAAGCACCCGAGCCTGACCCGGATGCTGACGGACGCCCCCGAGTTCGTCGAGGGCTGGGGCATGTACTCCGAGCAGATGATGCGCGAGGAGGGTTTCGACGCCGGCCCCGCCTTCCGGACCGCGATGTACACGGACGCCGTGTGGCGCGCCTGCCGGATCATCCTGGACGTCCGGATGCACCGGGGCGAGCTGACCCCCGACGAGGCAACCGACTTCCTGGTCGAGCACACCAGCTTCGAGCAGGCCAACGCCCGCGCCGAGGTCCGGCGCTACACGTACACGCCGGGCTACCAGCTCAGCTACCTGCTGGGCAAGGTGCTGATCCTGGGCCTGCGCGAGGACGAGAAGCGGCGCCGCGGCGCCGAATTCAGCCTGCGGGACTTCCACGACACGCTGCTGCGCAACGGATCCCTGCCGATCAGCTTCCACCGCCGCCTGCTGGCGGGCGAAGGCTGAGCCGCATGGAGGTCATCCCGGCGATCGACGTCCGGGGCGGCCGGTCGCGGGTCGTCTACTGGCCGGGGGCCGCGGCGGGGACCGGCACGCCGACCGATCGGCCGGACCGGATCGCGGAACAGTTCGTGGCCCAGGGGGCACGGATCCTGCACCTCGTGGACTTCGACGGGGCGCAGCAGGCCCGGCCCGTGAACCTGGAGGCCGTGGGCGCCGTCGCGGCGCGGGTCGCCGTGCCGCTCCAGCTCGCCGGGGGCCTCGAGGAGGCCGACCACGTGCGCCTCGCCTTCGCGGCCGGGGCGACGCGGGTCGTGCTCTCGGTGGCGATCGCGGAACGCCCCGAGACCCTCCGCGAGTGCCTTGCCGTCGCCGGCGACTGGCTGGCCGTGGGCCTGGATCCGCGGCCGGAGCGCCTGGCCGCGTTCCCCTGGCGACGCACGACTCCGCCAACCCTCGATACGCTGGTGGAGGAGCTGGTCGCCGGTGGCGTCCGCCGCCTGGTGCTGAGCCACGGCGGCGCGTCCCCCGATACCGGCCTGCTCGCCGCCCTCCGGCGCCGCCACGACGTGGACGTGCTGGTCGCGGGCGGAACCACCGATCTCGACGGCGTCCGCCGTCTGCGCGACGCCGGTGTAGCCGGCCTCATCCTCGGCGAGACGCTCCTCTCCGGGGCCATCGACTTTCAACGCGCCGTGGAGGCAGCCGCTTCATGACCCGTCAGCGAACCCTCACCGGGCTCCTCGCCGCACTGGCGATCCCCGTCCTCGTCGCCGCCTGCTCGTCCGGTGGTGGCGCCACACCGCTCCCCACCATCCCGCCGGCCACGCCCATCGCGGACGCACCCTCCACGGCACCCACGGCGGATCCGATGGCGCACCCGACCTATCCGCCGGGCTGCCCCACCGCCCAGCCCGCGGCCCTCCCGGCCGGCGAGACGCGGACCGTCACGCTCACCACCGACAAGGGCGACATCGTCGTCAAGGTCTCGGCGGACCTTTCGCCCATCGCCGCCGGCAACTTCGTCGCCCTCGCCGAATGCGGCTACTACGACAACGTGGTCTTCCACCGCCTCGTCCCCGGGTTCGTGATCCAGGGCGGTGACGGGTCGTTCGGCCGCGCGCCCAACGTGCTGGCAGACCTCGTGGGCACCGGCGGCCCGGACTACACGATCAAGGACGAGCCGGTGACGGCGGACTACACCCGCGGCGTCCTGGCGATGGCCAAGGCGCCGGCGCCCGACAGTGCGAACTCGCAGTTCTTCATCGTGCTCGCGGACCTGCCCGACCTGCCCAAGTCCTACCAGGTCTTCGGCAATGTCACGGCCGGAATGGATGTCGTGGACACGATCGCGGCGATGCCCAACAGCGGTCAGCCGAACAACGCGGCCCTCGACCCGGTCGCCATGACCAAGGTCACCGTCGCCAACCCGTAACCTTGCGCCCATCACCAGCTCCGAGGAGACCCGTCATGACCCGCGTGATCATCGCCACCGAGGCCGGCGACATCGAGGCCGACCTGTTCACCGAGGGCGCCCCCAAGGCGGCCGCCAACTTCGTGAAGCTCGCCAAGGACGGCTTCTACGACGACGTGATCTTCCACCGCGTCATCCCGGGCTTCATGATCCAGGGCGGCGATGGCGAGTTCGGCAAGAAGGCCACGCTCAACACCGGTCGCGTCGGCACCGGCGGCCCGGGCTACAAGTTCGCCGACGAGCCCTTCACCGGCAGCTACCTGCGCGGCACGCTCGCGATGGCGAACTCCGGCCCGAACACCAACGGCTCGCAGTTCTTCATCATGCACGCGGACTATGCGCTGCCCAAGAACTACACGATCTTCGGCCAGGTCACCAAGGGCCAGGAGGTCGTCGACGCCATCGCCACCGCCCCGCGCAACTCGCGGGACCTGCCGAACGAGCCCGTCGCGATGCGCAGCGTCACGGTCCTCGACGAAGCGTAACCGGGCTGCAGGGGCCCTCCGCTGCATATTGGCGGCGGAACGTTAAGAGATTTTCACCGAAGGGTCGGATAAACCCCTTCCCTAATCCGCACCGCGCCGCTATGATATCCGTGCTGCCAGTCAGCCAAGGCTGCCCCAGCGTCAGGTTCATGGGTAGGTTGGGTTAGGGTAGTCGGTTCAGCCGACGCGATAGATGCTCCTGATGCGATGGCAGAAGGTCCACCCGAAATGGTGGACACCTTCACCGGGACAGCATCGAGGCGGCTCCTCACGGAGCCGCCTCGAACGTTTAACGCAGCGTGCCGGGCCGGATCGTCGCGGTGCCCACGATGCCGCGCACGCTCGACGCAGCGCTAGCCCTGGCTGATCGCCCGTGCGTCCAGGACGCGGCCCCAGTGCAGCGCCCGGACCGCGACCAGCACGCCGAACGCCGCGAGCACCAGGATCGCCGCCGCCGCGATCGAGGCGTCGAGGTCGCCGCCCTGGAACTCCGAGTAGACGACGAGCGGCAGCGTCTGCGTCCGCCCGGTCACGTTGCCCGCGAACATGATCGTGGCCCCGAACTCGCCCATCGCCCGGGCCCAGCTCATCACGAGCCCCGCCGCCAGCGCCGGTCCGGCCAGGGGCAGCGTGACGAGGCGGAACAGCTGCGCCTCCGAGGCCCCGTCGACGCGCGCGGCGTCCTCGAGGTCGCGGTCCACGCCGGCGATCCCGGCCCGGGCGGACCGGACGAAGAACGGTGCCGAGACGAAGACCTGGGCCAGGACCACGGCGACCGTGGTGAACGCGATCTCGATCCCCGCGGCGTCGAGGCCCGAGCCCAGGAGCCCGCGCCGCCCGAAGACCAGCAGCAGCGCGAGACCGGCGACCGACGGCGGCAGGACGATCGGGAGGTCGACCAGCGTCTCCACGAGCCAAGCGCCCCGGAAGCGCCGTCGCGCCAGGACGACCGCGAGCGGCAGCCCCACGACGACCGTGATGACGAGGCTCGCCGCCGTCGTCCCGAGGCTCAGCGCCAGGGCCGTGAGCAGGGCCGACGACCCCGCCGTCCCCGGCAGCACGCCGCCCATGGCGGCCCGCGCCACGATCGCGAGCACGGGCAGGCCGAGGAAGGCCGCGAACAGCCCGGCGAGGGCGGTCACCGACCGCGCGCCCCACGCCCCGCCGCGGGCGCCCGCGGCGTGCGCGACCGCCGTCCCGCTCATGCGATCCGCCTCATGGCGCCGGCAGGAACCCGAAGCCCGCGAGCACGGCCCGCCCGCCGGGGCCCGCGAGCCAGGCGAGGAACGCGGCCGCGGCGTCGCGGTGGGCCGATGCCCGGACCACGACGCCCGCGTAGGTCGCCGGCACGTTCGCGCCTGCCGGGACCTCGAGCCGGTCCACCTTGCCCGAGGCCGCCGAGTCGGTCGCGTAGACGATCCCGGCATCGCCCTCGCCCAGCTCGATCTTGGCGACCACCGCCTTGACGTTGTCCTCCTTCGAGACCACGTTGGCCGCGTACGCGGCCACGAAGCCGGTCGGGTACCCGGGCTGGCGCGCGAGATTGGCGACCAGCTGGGTCGCGTAGCCCGTGATCGGCACGCCGTTCCCGGCGGCGACGATCTTCACGCCGACCCGGGCGAGGTCCGCGGGTGAGGTGAGGCCGGCCGGGTTCCCCTTCGGGACGATCACCGCCAGCTCGTTACCCGCGAACGCGACCGGCTCGTCCCACGCGAAGCCGGCCTCGACCAGCTTCCCGGGATTCGTCGTGTCGGCGGCCAGGAACACGTCCGCCGGGGCGCCCTGCTCGATCTGCGTCTCCAGCGCCGCGGAGGAGTCGGTCGAGACGGTGATCGCCACGCCCGGTTGGGCCGCCTCGTAGACGGTCACGGCCCGCTCCAGCACGCCCTTGAGCGACGCCGCCCCGAACACCGTCAGCTCGACCGCACCCGTGCCCGGTGCTGCCGTCGCACCCGAGCAGGCACCGGCGATCAGGCAGGCGGCGACCACCAGGGGGGCGGCGAGACTGAGCCGCATCAGCGCGGGTCCCTGCGGAGGGGGATCTCCACGATCACGTTGGTCGCCTTGACCACCGCCACGGCCTCGTCGCCCACGTGCAGGTCCATGTCGTCGATGGCCTCCGCGGTCAAGAGGCTGACCATGCGGTGGGGACCGGCCATGATCTCCACGACGGCCGCCACGCGGTCCTTCTCGATCCGGGTCACGATCCCGGGCAGCCGATTGCGCGCCGACCCGCCGATGATCGGCCGGTCCGTCGCTCCCGCGCGGCGCTCGGCCAGGAGCCGGGTCACCTCGGTGACCGGGACCATGCGCTGGCCACCGGCCGAGCGCTCCATGCGCAGCCGGCCCTCCGCCTCCCAGCGGCGGAGCGTGTCCACGCCGACCTGCAGCATCTCGGCCGCCTGGCCGACGCGGAGGAGGGCGTCGCGGTTGCTCGTCTGCTCGCTCATACCTAGACACAGCGGCTGGATGGGCTGTGAATCTAGAGGTATCGACCGGCGATGGCAAGCAAGAAGGCGGACGTCGACGACGTGTCGTTTGGGCGAGAGAACGAGGCGCTTCAGGCGATTCGTGGTCCAGGCCGGCAGCCCTTCGATCACGAGCGGGTTCGTCGGCAGCGTTTCGTAGGCGACGGCGGTCTTGCGATCGACGCCGGGGCGGCGTCGTAGATGGCCTTGTCCTCGACGACACCGGCCGTGTTGAGCGCATGTGCCTCGAAGTAGCCGCGGAGGTCCGGCGACTGGGCTGCCGCTGGCAGCGCGTCGCCGCTCACGAGACGGTCGAGAAACGCGGGCCCGAGCGACTCGCCGAGCTGCTCCCGGATGGTCATGCCCCACATCGCGATTCGCGTCAGTCGGCCGGTCCCCGGCCACAGGTCGCCCTGGATGTCGCCCCGCGGACGGATCCGGTCACGAGGAAGCGGCCGGGGTCAGGGCGCGAATCGACCGCTCGCTTGACCGCCCCGAGGGTCCCCGGCACCAGCTGCCACTCGTCCAGGAGGACCGGCTCCGGCAGTCCACGGAGGGCCGCATCCGGATCTGCACGGAAGGCGACCGCCTCCGCTTCTCGGTCGAGCTGCACGACCGTCCGGGCGAAGCGGACCGCCGTCGTCGTCTTGCCGGTCGCCCGCGGGCCGACGATGAACAGCGCCGGGAGATCAGCAAGGAGCCGGTCGATCAGCGAATCGATGAGTCGCGCTGCGTACCCCGCCATGCCCCCAGATGCCGCTCTTCCGCGTCGTCCGATCCCGTTCTACCGCGTGCTCGGATCCCGTTCTACCGC
>JBBSCF010000056.1:0-19531 GCA_038250545.1 Candidatus Limnocylindrales bacterium
ACGCGACCACGGTTCGCGCGAGCAGCTTGCGCAGGGTGAGGTCGCTGCGCGACAGGCGGCGGGCATCGGCCGACAGCCCGCGCCAGAGCTCGGTCACCGTGGCGCCCGCGACACGGCCGTCGGTGAGCATGTCGGTGACAGGCGCCGGCAGACCCCCACAGCGGATGTACTCGCCCAGATACTGGTCGAGCTCGGCGGTCCGCAGGCTCGCGGCCTCGAGCGCGGCGTGCCCGGCCGGCGTCAGGAGGTCGACGAGCGCGACCCGGGCATCGGGCACCGCCGCCGGGTTCCTTGCGCCCGCGTAGTCGCGGAACGTCATCGGCATGTGCAGCCGGTCGAGGGGTCGGTGCCAGCGCGTGGGGGTCGAAAACCCAGATCTGATCACGCGGCGAGTCCGTGGTACTCGTGGATGAGCCCGCCGAGGACATCCCGCCGGTGAACGTCTCGGGGATGCGCCGGCCGCGGGTCTCGGGCTGCGGCGATCGGAGTCGCGAGCGCAATCCCGCGATGCGGCCGCCCGCGGTTGTAGTGGGTGATATAGGTTCGAAGCGTGCGATCGAGGTGCCGCCGACCGAGGATGAGCGACCAGTCGAGGCACTCGGCCCGGAGAGTCTCGATCACCCGCTCGGCGTAGGCATTCGCGTTCGGCGCCCGGACCGGCGTCAGGATCACCCGCGCCCCCTCCGAGCGGATGATCTCGTCGAACGATCGGCTGAACTTCGTGTCCCGGTCGCGGATGAGGAACCGGATCGCGGTGGACCGATCATCGAGCTCCATGGCGAGGTTCCGGGCCTGTTGGGTCACCCACGCTGAGTCCGGGTGAGCGGTCGAGGGGCTCACGAAGATCCGCCGGCTCCCCGAGCTCGATGAACACGAGGACGTAGAGCGTCCGGAGCCACGCGGTCTCGACCGTGAAGAAGTCGCAGGCGATGATGCCGTTCGCCTGCGCCCGCAGGAACTCGGGTCCAGGTGGGCCCGCTCCGGCGTGGAGCGGGGCCGAGGCGCGCGGTCCGGAGCAGGCTCCGGATGGTCGTCGCTCCCACCCGGATCCCGAGCTTGCGCAGCTCACCCTGAATGCGCATGCAGCCCCAGCGGGGGTTCTCCCGGGCGAGACGCAGGATCAGCTCCCGGACCTCTCGATCGATCGGTGGCCGTCCGGGACAGCCGGCCCTGCCGTACGTCCACTTCCTCTTCACGAGCTCCCGGTGCCAGCGCAGCAACGTCGTCGGCGTGACGAGGAAGGCGACCCAGCGGTCGCGCGGGAGCGTTCGGCTTGCCACCGCGAGGAGGACGCGATCACGGGCCCGGAACCTCGGCGGCCCGCTGGTTCGCTGGAGGACCCGGAGCTGATGGCGCAGGACGAGGATCTCGAGGTCCTTGGCCCCGTCGTCCTTGCCACTGGCGCCGAGGAGACGAGCGAGCACCCGAAAGGCCAAGCCGAGAAGGAACAGCATCGGCGCATCCTACGATGCGGTTGGACGTGAATCTGGACTTTCGACCCCCACGGGCTCCTGGCCGCGTAGTGTGGCACGGCCCGGGCGCCGCGCTGCGGGCCCGGGGTGATCATCCGCGGGCCGCGGGTCCGTCGCTCGCGGGAGATGCCGGCGCTCCTCGTGGCTCTGAGCGGCGCAGGGAGGCGCCGGACAGCTCGATCCGGTGAGCGCCCGCGAGCAGGCGGTCGCAGATGGCGTCGGCGATGTTGACGACGCCCCAAGGCGCGAAGGATTCAGTCCTGAACCGTCGTGCGAGTGTCCTGGCAGCGGTGACTGAATGCCAAGTAGGCGGCGACGTACCGGACCGATCGGTTCGCCTCGTCGTAGTGATAGGCGCTGAGCCGCCAGTCGGCGAGCGGCTCCCGGCAGCCGGCGCAGCGATTGTGGTTCTCGCACCGGCACCGGACGTGGATGACCCGCGGCTTGAGGTCGCCGTCGCCCTCACCGTTGAGAGCGAGGTAGTCGCCCGCGAACAAGCGGCAGGTCGTGCAGCGAGCGAGCCCCTCTGGGACGCCGTCCGCGCCCTGTCGGGATAGTCGATTGATGTCCTCGGGAGCCGCCGGTCGGCCGCCCTCGAGCCCATCGCCCACCTGGTAGCCGCCCGGGTTCAATCGCTCAGCGTGCGCGTGAAGGCAGGCCCGACGGACGGCAACTTCTTCCGTCTGGGGAACCGGTTCGACGAGCGCAAGCCGCTCGACGACCGGGATACCGGTCGGGATGACCCCCGAGTCGACGGCCTCACCGTTTGGGGTGAAGAAGACGGCCTCGGACGGCCCGATACAGAGACATGTCTCGAGCTGGTTGGCCTGGGCTTGGCGGCGCGCCAGGTCGAGAAGGCGCCCGCGCGGCCAGTCGGCGGGTAGGACCGCCATGTGGCGGAGGGCGCTGCGGCCGATCCTCGTGACGAGGTAGGGATAGCCGTCGAACGGCTCGGGCAGAGCGACCTCCGCGTGTCGGTCAGCCTCGGCTGGGATCGTGCGTTCGTTCATCGCCTCGGTCTCCTATCGATCCTGGCAGGAGCACCGTTCCGGCCCGAGGAAGGTCGGTGGTTGCTGCGCCGTCAACGAGCCAGGGCTCTCAGGCGCTCTTGATAGGCGGCACCATCGCGATGCCGTGGCGATCATACGGCATGGGCCGTTGGCAGCACGGGGACGGGCGCGCTGGTCTGATCCACACCGACTCCTGGGCTCCCCTGCCTGTTGCGACCTCGGGTACGTCCGCGCCGTCGGCCGCTGGACCGTCCGATGAGCGAGGTCGATCTCGCCCTCGCCTTCCGACTGGCACGCAACGACGGCGTGAGGCAACCGACGGCAAGGTTCGCCATGCCACCCTGCGGCAGAGCATCGTTAGACTGGTGGTTGCCATCCGCGCAGGAAGGAAGGCCGCCGTTATCGGCATCGAGCCCGGGGGGGAAGAGCGTAAGACTGGTCGGGGCGAGAGGGATAGCCCCGCCACCAACGACCTTCCGATCACGATGCGTCTCGCCGGCCTCCGGAGCCGCTCGAGCTGGTCCGGAGCGCATGACGCGTCGGTCCTCCCGTCACTCCGTCGGGCGCGCCACGGACCGTGAGGTCGGGGGGGGTTGCCGCGGTCCTGGTTGCCGGGTCGGAGAAGGCAGCCGCCCACAAGCTGGGCCTGTCGCACTCGACCGTGAAGCACCACCTGGCGAACGCCCGATCCAAGGTGGGCGCGGAGACGACGGTGCAGCTCGTTTGGATCCTGGCCACGCGGCTGCCGGAGCCCGGGGGCTTGGCGCCGACGGACGAGTAGCTACCATTCCCGGCTCCACTCCCCTCGCCGCGACCAGTTTGACCATCGTTCACGCGGACGACATCGGCCCCAAGGCGCGTCTCGTTCAGTTGCCGTCGCTGACGCCCCAGGAAAGGCCACGCGCGTCGACACGAGCGATCAGCTCGGTCGCGCTCGTCGCGGCGTCAAGACCGGGTGCCAGGGCCAGCGCCCGTTCGACACTGGTCCGCCCGCTCGGGTCGCCAACGTGGAGCACCAGTCGAGCGACGCCCGCCAGGTCGGCCGCAAGCAGCTGGAGCAGCGTCATCATGACCCGGTTGCCGCCGAACGCCCCGCATCCCCAGAAGCCCGAGTGGACGGCAACCAGGGCATCCGGGCCGACCGTTCGCCTCGACTCGAGAACCGCGGCCTGGAACCCGGAGTGGGCCGTGGAGATCGCGAGGCCGATCTGCTCCCGCTGGTATCGACCGCGACCGCCGTACGGGGCGACGAGCGCGATGATGTTGGAGATCGTCGGCGGATCGATCCGCGTCGTCGCCTCGCGGACGGTGTCGGCCATCGCGCTCGCGAACGCCATGCCGTACAGCCAGCTCGGGCCGCCGCTCTCGGCCCCTGGCATGGTCTGGATGCGAACGCGTCGCTCGGCTCCCATGACGAGCACCGGCGTCGGGCGACCGTTCTCGATCGTCGTCGTCGGACGGCCTTCGGCGACCAGCGCCTCGCGCAGCGATCCGAGGGCCGGATGCTCGGCGGCTTGGATCTCGTCCTGCGCGAAGAGCGCCGAGCCGTAGGCGTAGAAGAGATTGGGATCGGCGAAGTTGACGTGCCATTCGACGCCGACGCCCGGATCGAGGACCGGGCGGTAGTCGTAGTGGCCGTCGCGAACCACGACTAGGCGGGCGAGGCGGTCCGGGTCGGCCTCGCGGGGAGGCGGCAGCGGGATCTCCGGCCACCGGCTGTACTCGAGCTGACCGGAGTGGACCGCGCTGGCCGGACACGCGATCGCGAAGAGCACCTGCTTGTTCTCGTTGCGAAGCACCGGCGGGTGGCGACGCATCAGCTCGGCAGCCTCGTAGGTGCGCCGCTGGAGGGGCTCGAAGACCAAGGGATCTCGCGGTTCGGCCATCCCGCCTACGTTAGCGGACCGTACTGACGCTGATCGCAGAGAAGTCGCGCTACCGGCACCCGTTCGGGCGACGCCTGGGCGGTGTCGGTCGCCGGAAGACGGTGGCTCCGCGGCCAGCCCGGGCCCGGAAACGCAACCGGGGCAGGGGCACCTCTTGGGCCGTATCGCGGCTGCTAGCATCGACGCGTGGCGCACGAGGCTGGTGGGGCTAACAAGGTGACGCGGGACCGTGGCGAACCGCCGCAGCAGGCGGCGATCGACGCGCGCATCTCTGCAGCCGAGAGCGACGTATCGCAGGTCGTTCGCGACGGATTCCGAGCGGGCGCGACGGCCAGCGAGATCATGCAGGCCGTCATCGCCGCCACCGCTGAGGAGGCGGGCGATGACGAGTGGACCCGCTCATTTCGCGACAGGCTCCGCATGCACGGCCTGAACGAGATCGTGCGAGTTCTCCAAGCGGACCCCGCAAAGGCGGAGGAGTTCGCGAACTTCATGCGAGAGAGAGCCGAACAAGGGGCTCTCGAGAAGGCGGCCGCGGCGGCGGAAATGCCCGCGACGAGTGGGCCGGGCTCTCTAGGTGGCGCCAGAGAGCATGGCGCCCTCGCAGCGTACGAGTGCCTCGGGCACCCGGATTGTGGTCCAGTTACTGCTCTCGGCCACTCGGGGCACGGGCATCACAGCGAGGTGACTGGGCTGTGGTGCTGGCATTTCACCGACTTCTGGGCCGCGAAGCGACGGGCTGAAGGCTGCATCGGCGGCGACCCGTCCATCCACAAGACCTACCCGACGGCCGGCCCGCGTGAGGGTTACTGGTCCAAAGACCGCGCGGTGGGCGCGGGTCTCACCAGAAAGGGCGTAGTGCCCGCGCCCGGATCCTCGAGCGAAACGTGGCGGGCCTACGGTGCGGCCGACGCGCCGGTCGCCCTGCGAGCGATCAGCCGGGCGATATTCGACGAGCCCCACTTGGGCAAAGCCTGCGCGGCCGCGATCATCGAGGCCTATGGCCGAGACATGAAGCGGATCGGGCCGAACATCGCGAGCATCCACAACTCCGAGGCGCGGGTGAAGCTCCTCTCGTCGTTCATCGCCGATGCCAACCGGACCGAGTGGATGGAGGCGTTCCTGGCGGCTCCGGCCGACTACATGGCCAAGTATCGCGCCGGCTTCATCGAGACCCTCAACGAGGAGATGGCGAACTGGGCGGCCCTCCCGACCAAGCCGCCCCTCAAGCCCGAGCTGGTTGCCGAGGAGAATCGCTGGCAGCGGGCCCTGATCATGGGCGAACTCGCGCTCGGGCTCCACACGGATTACATCGCCCGCTGGCTTGGACTGCCCGACGCCAAGGAGCGTCGCGGTTGGCGGCGGTTCCTGCCCGGGGGCCGCAGCTAGGTCTACATTCCAGACGCGTTGTCGGCGATGTGAGAGCCCCTACCATCACTGCCTCGCTCGCCCGGCAACGCGACGGCAACAACCTTCGAGGTCATGTCCGCCATCAGCCCGTCGGCCTCCTCCTTCGTCGTCGGGAGCGGCCTGTCATGACCGCTGCCACCATCAAGGCGTGGGCGGCGTCGGTCGGCGCGAGATACGGGAACGTCGGACCGGTGAGGGTGACGATCGCACGGTCGGCCAGTCGAATGAGTTCGCTGAGTTCGTCGGCACAGGTTGGCTCCGCGGTTCTGAGGTCGTCGCACATCTCGTTGTGGTCGTGTACGCGCATCGGGATCTCCTTGCTCCGTCGGGAGCCCCACTGGCCCCGTGCATCGATCGTCGTCAAGACGTGCTGGAGCGCAAGGGGTTGAGCGCCGGAAAATCTTCAGGTCCGCTATTCCGGTTCCGGCGAGCCTGGGAAGGACGGAGCGACAACGCGCCGGACACCATTCCACCTCCCCAGGGTCCGACCCCGGATCCCGTCCGCGCGTCGACCGTGGGATCGCGCCGCCGAAGAAGAGGCCCAGTGGTTCGGCGGCGCCCTTCTCGTTCGGCCGAGGCGGCTTTCGCGCTCGCCTACGCTAGGACCGATACGATCACAAGCGCCAACCGGTACGGAGTAATCAGCCGGCGCAGCTCCCATCGCTTCACAACGGAACACCGCATCGATGGTTGTGGGCGAGGCCCATCGGAGCGGAGCTCGACGATGAGGTAGGTTTGGTCGGGGCGAGAGGCTTAGAGCCGAGATGAAGTACCAACCGGTTATCACGGCGTGCAACGTGCCGTGCGGGCGCCCGTGGCCGGTCCGGCCGTATGGCCTCGTCACGGGTGCCGTGTGTCGACCAGCCTCATGACGGCGTCGGGTCCCGGGCAAGCCCCCGTCTGCGTCCCCTGATCAGCGCAGTCCGGCGAGGCGCAGGAAGGCGGCCCGGGCCTCGTCCGGGTCGGCCGCGACCCGCCAGGTCCGGCTGCGCTCGTCGGCGAGCGGCCGCACCAGGCCGAGAAGCCGCCGCTCGGCGGGCTTGAGCTCCGCCCGGGCGGCCTCGACGTCGCCCACGAGCGCGAGCAGGGGCACGAGGTCCTCGGCGTCGCGATCGGCCTGGCGGGACTCCCACGCCCGGAGCTTGAGGACGATGGCCCCGGTGAGCGAGGGCACGGGCAGCAGGCCTGCGGGTCCCGCGGCGATCCGCACCTCGAGCACGCGCCGGGTCGCGAGCGCCCGGGTCCCGCCCGGGATCGCCGCGGTCGTGCCCGGCGGCACGGTTACGAGGTCCGCGCGGCGGCCGAGGTGGTCGGGCGCGAGGACGTCGACCGACTCGAGACCGCGGTGGAAGCGGTACGGGTGGCTGCCGACCTCGGGCTCGAAGCCCGCGGCGACGAGGCGCGCCGCGGCAGTTCTCGTGGCGCCCGCGACCGCGCGCACGTCGACCACGGCGTCCACGTCGCCGGTCGTTCGGCCCGACGGCCGCCCGGCTTCCTGCTCGAGCAGCATCACCATCTGGGCGCCGACGAGGACCCAGGGCAGGTCGCCGAGGACGTCGGACACCGTGAGCGCGGTCGCCCAGACGGCGGCCTCCGCGCCGCTGCCGGGTGCGATGTGGACCGTCACCGCCGCTCCAGCGCCTCGCGGGCCGCGGCCTGCGCGCGCGGGTCGCGGTCCTCCGCGAGGTCGAGTGCGACCGCGAGGCGCGGGGCGACCGGGCCCCCGAGCCAGCCCTCGACCCCGGGCGGCAGGACGCGGAGCCGGACGTTCGGCCGCGCGGACGGGCGCAGCGCGTAGCGGGCGGCCAGGCGGTCCGCCGTCGCCGCGTCCACGTAGGCCTCGACGGGCGCGTCCGGGGCGACGAGGTCGAGGCCGGCGTCACGCGCGTGCCGCGCACCGGTGAGGACGACGCCCTCCTCGGCCTCGATGCGCGCGAGGTCCGAGCTGTGGGCGCGCAGGTCCCTGCACGCGGCACGGGCCCCCAGCCTGGATCGCAGGGACCACAGGTCGCGCTCGCGCAGGACGGCGCGCAGCTTCGAGAGGGTGACCGCATCCACGCCCGGGGGCGTGACCCCGCCCGCCAGCAGGACCAGCGCCCAGGCGCGCCGGGGCGAGAAGCCGCGGCCGGGCCGGGAGCCGGTCTCGACGCGGGCCTCGACGCCGTCCCGGCGCACGAGGTAGCGGCCGCCCACCTGTCGCGCGTCCAGGGCACCCGAGGCGACGAGCTGGCGGACCCGGTCGGCCGTCAGGCCGAGCGCCGCCGCCGCGTCCGCGGTGGACATCCAGTCGCCGTCGATTTCCTCAACCATCGTGTTGGCACGATAGATGTGGAAAGGGGGCGTGTCAACGGGTCGAGGCGGAGTGGCGCCGTGTGGTCGATGCCATCCGGTAACTGCAGTGGGCGCCGCTGGGCTCTGCCCCGAGGCGCAGCCCCAGGACTTGAAGTGCCGTTCAGGGGCAGTTCATCTGGCCGTCGCGCTCGAAGTAGCCCACCGGGACGACGCCCATGTGGATGGTCCGGGCATCGACCATCCCGCCGTTGGCGATCATGCCCTCCTCGGGCGGCGTCTCGCTGAGCCTGGGCCCGCCGGGGAAGTGATCCATTTGCCATTCGACCGTGTAGCCGCGGTCGCGCAGCCACTGTTCCGCTTCGGGAGGCGTCATGAGCTCGACCCCGCTGCAATAGAGCGGTTGCCCCTTGTTGAATGCACTCTCGCCCGTGTGGACATCGGTTCTCACGACGACGCTGGCTGCGGTCGCGAAGCCGGCGCCGACCCCGAGGACCAGACCCACCACCAGAGAGGCGACGGCCACAGGGAGGACCCTGCCGCGCGTGCGGCGACGGCGGTCAGGAGTCCATTCGCCGCTCTCCATCGCGCGCAGGCGCGCGTCAAGATCTTCGTCCGAGGTGATCATCGACGTTCCTCCCCGAGCTCGACCCGCAACCGGGCCTTTGCCCGTGATACCCAGCTCGCGACGGTGCCCTCCGGCACGTGGAGCGCATCGCCGATCTCGGCGTAGCCGACGCCGTCGAGCACGTGGAGCACGAGCGCCGCCCGCTGGTTGCGCGGCAGCCGACGCAGGGCACCCCATAGCTCGAGGTCGGCGGGCACCAGCGGTGCCGGCGCAGCACGCAGAGCCGTGGCCAGCGCCCGCCGCCGTCGGCGGAGCTCGTTGAGCGCGAGCCGGACGCCGATGACCTGGAGCCATGGCCACACCGTGTCGCCCTCGAAGTCCGCCTCGTGCCGGATGGCGCGGAGGCACGTCTCCTGGGCCAGGTCCTCGGCCTCCTCGTGGTCGCCTACGACGAGGGCGAGGCGGCGGACGAGCCGAGGCCGCAGCGCGAGGACGTCGTCCTCGAACGCCCGCGTCGCGGGCGCTGCGGCCTCGACCACCAGTTCGCTCATCCTCGTCGGTGTCCTCGCGTCTCGGTCCTACCCCAAGAACACCGACGGCGTACGATTCCTTGCAGGGGCGTGGGAATCTACTGGAACCACTTGAGCGACGTCGTACGCTTGTCCATCGCGCCCATGGTCGGGCAGTTGGGCACGCACGGCCACACAGCGCCCTGCTGGTTCGCGAGGTCGTAGTGCATGAAGTGGTTGCAGCCCGACCAGCCCTGGGCGGACCTAATCACGTTGTTCCAGCCGGCATCCAAGATGCCGCCGAGGGTCCAGACGACGCCGTTGGCGCACGGGGGGTTGGCGCCGTCGACGTAGTAGTTGCGCGACTCTCCGGTGTAGTTGAGGCCCTTCCAGTCCCAGCCGAGCGTCCACCGGGCGAGCACGGCGGCCTCTCCTGCGCTTGCCGCCTGCGGAGTGCCGATGATCTCGGGGGTCAGTTCGGCGGGGTCGACATCGGGTCCCACCTTGACGCGGCCTCCCGTCGCGAACGACAGCGCCTCCGCGAACGTGGAGAAGCAGGTCTCGCTGGCGATCGTCGCCGGGCCACCGCCCGCGGGCTGGGTCAGCTCGACAGCACAGTGCGGCCCGCTCGCCGGTGTGGGCGCCGCCGCCATCGACGTTGCTCGGTCCCCACGAGGGCGACGGTGGCTGCCAGGGCGGCGATGCGGAGACGAACCCGCGCGTGGTGACCATGGGTCTTGGGATGGGCAACTGCCGTGGCCGCGACGCGGAGCGACGGCCGCGCGCGGTGGCCACGGGTCGCGGAACGGGAAGCCGTCATGCTGGAGTCCTCCCCTTGTGGGACGCCTCAATGACCGCGTGACCATAACCGCGGACCCGCCGCGGATCGAGTGCCATTGGGCACTTGCCGGTCGACGCTGTGGCGCGCGCCACAAGCAGGTCGGCATGAGGCACACCCGGCGGTCGTCAGGCGCTTGGGACCAGGGCTCAGGCGACGAGGGCCATGAGCTCGGGGGCGACGCCGATCGAGGCCGTCAGCCCCCCGAGCCTGTCTGGGGGCGCGCGACGTCGAGGCCGCTACGGGTGCGTATCGCCGAGGGGCCGGGACGGAGCCCAACCAGCTGCGCCTGGCCCGGATCGAGGAGGAGCGCGAACGCGCGCTTTCGACGTACCGGCGCGATCGGGATCCCCTGATCCTCGAGCAGACGATGCGCGAGCTCGACGCCGCGGAGGCAGAGGCATCGGGCGGATCGGAGCGGCCGACGCTGCCACCCGACGAGGTCCGCCGCTACCTGGAGAACCTTCCGGCGTGGAGGGCCGATGCGGACCCCGACGATCGGCGGGCCCTCGCGACGACGCTCTTCGCGCGCATCCGCGTGCTCGGGGTCAGCGTGGCGACGCTCGAACCGACGCAGGAAGCGCTGGACCACGGCCTTGCCGAGGCCTTTGGACCTGATGACGTCGAAATGGTTGGGGCGAGGGGAGTCAAGCCTCCAGTACCGACCTCAATGTCCCGGTTCAGTGGCCGCTGGCGATCAAGTTGACGGGGTTCGACATGAGGGCGGCTCCAGCGATGACGAACCGAAACCGGCCGCGAGACCGGCTAACTCGGGCAGCGGTTTCCTCGTCCGGACGCCCACGCTGACGCCCACAGCGGCGGACCTGGTGGGGCGGATCTCCGCAACGGCCGATGCCCGGCGGGTGCGACGCATCTGCAGCGGCGGGTCGGAAATGGGGAAGCCTGGGGAGCGCCTCGTGGCGCCCACCCGGCTTCAGATCACACCACGGCTTCCACTGCGCGCCCGGCCCCAGGCGGAACCAGCGTCGCGGACGAGCCGCACACGCTGTCACGTCGAGGTAGACCTCGCTGTAGGGGACGCTGCCGTGCTCGACGACCTGCCACAGGGCGTTGAGCATCGCGCTTGCGACCATGAGGTTCGTCACGAGGAGTTGCGGACGCTCGGCCGCCATCACCTGGCAGCCGGGTTCCGCTGACGCCTCGCGAAGGGCCGCCTCGCCGATCTCCGGGTGGATCTCGACAAGGTGGCCGTCGACCGACCAGCCGTTCCGGCGGCGGACGACCTGGACGTTGCCGTCCGTCTCGTCGTTGCCGCCGGAGATGAGGGTCGCGTCAGCGAGGGTCGCGACGTGCCGGTCGAGGAGCGCCCGTGCGGCGTGGTTGTCGACCGCGAGCATGGTTGGGCCGCCGAGACGGCGCCTGCGATCCATCGCAGTTATCGTCTCTCCGAGCGCAGTGGCCCAGATCCTGACGGGCGGCCCGGCCGTTTCGACCGTGTTAGACTCCCGTTCGCTCAGTAAGCAGCTCTGACAGAGCACGAAACGCGTGGGGCTATAGCTCAGCTGGGAGAGCGTCTGAATGGCATGTAGACGCCGCTGAGCGTTGTGGCCAGCCGCTCCCAGATCATGATCGAAACGAGCGGAAGCGCCCAAGTTATCGTCTGCAGCCAAGAGACGATAACGATCCGAGAGACGATGACTGCTGACACTGCATGGCCTGCCCCTGAGCCCGCCTCGGGGCTGCCGGCTCGCTCGCCGGGGACGCTGAGTCGGGCTCAGCACCGGGGGTGCTGGCAAGCGGGCCGACAGTCGGTCCCGCCCACGTTTCGCGGTAGTCGCGGGCGAACGTCGCGAAGTCGATCGGCGCGCGCCCCGTGATGCGTTCGACGTCATCCGTCAGCGAGGCCGCGAGCCCGAAGCGGGCGGCCGTGTAGATGCCAAGGGTGACCGCGATCATCGCTGCCGGCATACCCCTCCGCGCCATCCGCCGCCAGTAGTGCCAGGGCGTCGGGTCCGCGTAGCGGATCGGCCGTCCGAGGGTATCGGTCAGGATCGCCGCGCACTCGTCGTAGGTCAGCGTCGCCGGCCCGGTCGGGGTGTAGGCCTGGCTGGCGTGCCCCGGCTCGACCAGCGCGCGGGCGGCAACCGCAGCAACGTCGCGCACATCGACGTGAGCCGTCCGCGAGCGTCGGCCAGCGGGGATGTAGATCTCGTCGCGACGGCGGATGTCCGGCGCATGGGTGGTCGAGAGGTTCTGCATGAAGTAGGCCGCCCGGATGAAGGTCCAGTCGAGCCCGGAGGCACGCAGGTGGTCCTCGATCTTGCGGTGGGGCACGATCCGGTTGCGCTCGGCGCCCTGGATCGAGAGGAAGACGACGTGACGGACGCCACGCGCTCTCGCGGCGTCGATTGCCGGTCCGATGACGTGCTTCACGTCGGCGATCTGGGGTGGTCGAAGCAGGAACATCCGCTCCACGCCGTCGAATGCCCGGAAGGTCGCCGGATCGGCGAAATCGAAGCGCACGACCTCCACTCGATCGCCGAAGGCCGCCCGTGCCGCATCCGCGTCCCAGGCGGCGACGCGGACCCGCGCCCCAAGGCCGAGCAGTTCCTCGACGAGCGGCGTCCCCATGTTGCCGGGGGCGCCGGTCACCAGGATCGGGTTGGGCAGGGCGGCCTGAGGGTTGGGATCGGTCATCGGGATGACTCCATGGCGATGCCGGCGAGGACAGACGCAACCACGCGCGCCAGCCACGCGTCGTCGAGGGGCTCGCCGAGCAGGGAGCGGGCGAGCAGTGCACCGAAGAGCAGGTCGATCGTGGTCGCAATGTCCGTCTCTGGCACGAGGTCCGCGGCCGCGATCCCGCGCTCGAGGATCATCCCCACCGCCGCCATCCGCGGGCCGAAGACGCGCTCCCGGAAGGTCGCGAGCAGGGCCGGATCGCGCCCCGCCTCGCCGAGGAGCGAGCCGAGGACGGTCAGGCTGCCCGGCGCCGCGAGCGACGCAGCGGCGCGGCGGAGCATCTCGAGCAGCGCGTCGCGGGTCGGGGTCGGGAGCTCCGGCTCGGGTCCCGCGTCGATCGCCAGGAGCGCGTCGCTCACCAGCTCTGCCTTCGATCGGTAGCGCCGGTAGACGGTCGGGCGGCCGACCCCGGCCGCGGCGGCGACCGCCTCGATCGTGAGTGCCTGGTAGCCATCCGTCGCGAGGACACGCAGCGTAGCGGACAGGATCGCCCGGTCGGCGGCCGGGCTGCGCGGGCGCCCGTGGGTCACGGGCGCGGCGGCGCGGGGATCGTGCCCAGCAGTTCGACGAGGACGAGGTGCGCCTTCTCGGGCGCGGTGGCGCGGGCGCCGGGGGCGAGCCTCCCATCGGTGTCGACCTCGAGGCCAAAGCCCGCGAGCATGCGCGGTCCCCGCTGGCGAACCTGCAGTGCGACCGCGCCGTCGTAGTCGGGGTCGTCCGGGAAGAGCAGGCGGGCGCGGGCGGCGTACCAGGTCCCTGCGACGCGGACCGCGACATCGGCTCCGCCCACCAGATTGTGCCACCAGCGATACGCCGGCGAGGTCACCATCACGACGCGATCACCCTCGCGAGCGTAACCCACCGGCGTCTCGAACCACCGGTTGCTCTTCCTGCCCTGAAAGCGCAGGAGCAGGAGCGAGCGGCCCATCGGGCCGGGGACCCGGCTGCGCAGGAGCGCCTTCACGAGCGGGTTCCCCGCGTCGATCACCCGGCGCATGACCTTGAACCGGCGCGTGTCGGTGAAGGGGCGGTCCGCGGTCACAGCCGGGTCGTCGTTGCTCGGACTGGTCACGATGTGCACCTCATGGCTGCAGCAGGTCCCGTCGCTCGCGTTACGTTACACGGATGTCACGGAAACTGTAGCAGACCTGGCATGCCGATTGCGCGGGCAACGACCGCGATGCAGGTCCGCCGACGGGGCGCGCGCTGTGCCTATCGGCGCGTCAGCTCGTCCGGGGTGATCGTCAGGGTCAAGCGATGACACGAGGGATCGACGCCGGTGCGGGAAATCGCAACAAGCGGGGTAGTCGGGCCAACACCGGGCACGAGCCCGCCTTTCTGGATCAACTGCTGGAGGTCCCCGTCGCCGAACGGGGCTCGCTCGCGCCACTTGATCGAGCCGACGAAGGCGATCTCAGCCGGCGCTGCCCTCTTGTCGGCGCCGATGAGGTCGATTTGCGGATCGTTCTTCCGCGTCCAGTAGCTCCCAACGTATGCCGCACCGGGCAGGCGGTCGTCAGGTAGCGTTCGTTCGAACGCATCGCGCAGAATCGGTTCTACGAACGTCCCGCGCACGTCGGGCCACTGGGCGAGGATGCGCTTGACGACTTCGTCCGTGTGGAGCCGCTCGATGGCTGGCATCTCCCGTTCGACAAAGCGAAGCCAGAAGCGCAGGTACGGGTCGGCGATCGAGTAGCGTGGGGCGTTGAGCGGCTCCGCAGACAGCGGCTCCTCGGCGCGTACGACCCGCTTTCTGGCGACGAGCGCGCCGATGGGCTTGCCGAGGTTCGTCGGCGATGCGCCTATCGCGTCGGCGATCGACTTGAGGGTTCGTTCCCCGTGGCCGACCGCTGACAGGATCGCCCTTGCGTTGAGAGAAGTCGGGAACTCGGCCTCGAGGATGCGCTGGCCGCTATTGACGAAGGGGGTGTCGGCGCTGGCGAGAGCCTCGCCGAGGAAGGCTTCGAGGCCACCGGCCCGCCGCCACGTGGCCGCGAACGCGGGCAGGCCACCAATCACGGCGTAGGCGTCGAAGGCATCGACGGGCATGAGCCCTGCGATCTCGGCGATGTCGCCTGGCGTAAGTGGCTCGACGACGAGGATTCGGGCCGCCCGATCGTAGAGCGGGCGCCCGTACTCGGTCAGCCGCTCCATCATCGCGAGGTCCGATCCAACGAGGACGAGCAAGACGGGCATCCGGGAGAGACGCCTCTCCCACGCGGCCGAGATCAAAGATTCGATCGCGCGCGAGCCCTCGTCGGACTCGCCACCCAGATACGGGAATTCGTCGATCACGATGACAGACGGGCGTGCCCGGTCGGCCCCGTTCGACGCTGCGATGAGCGCCGCCTCCCAATTGAGGAAGGTCACGCCGCCAGCGCGCGCCTCCTCCGGCATCGTGCTCTCGAGGAGTGCTTCCGCGAACCGGCCGAGATCACCATCTACGGGATTTCGAGAGGCAGTGAAGAACACATTCGGCAGCCGCTGGCGGAGCAGGAACTCCTCCACGAGCCAGGACTTGCCGACTCGCCGACGGCCCCGGATCATCATCATGCGGCCCGCGCCGGTCTCCTGCACATCACGGAGCGAGCTTTCGAGGGCACGGATCTCGCGTGCTCGCCCGACGAATCCAGGCAGGCCGGGTCGGTTGTGGTCTGTCATGACATTATCCCCGTCTATGTTATGACGAAGCATAACGTCGCTGCGCATAATGTCAAATCGGGATCCGGGTCTCCGGATCCGCGTAGAAGGTGACTCGTGCTTATCCGGTTGACTCAGTGGCGACGCAACAGCGCGCGGGGGTTCAGCCGGGAGTTGCGCGACTTCGAACGGAGCGAGATGCTCTCGCCCTCGCTCGTGCTCCCACACCTCCTGCGCCAGGGCAAGCTGAACCGCGGAGTTGCGACGTAGAACCATCCCCTCTTCTCGCCCTTGGGCTCGAGGAGCCTGCTTCGACCAGGCGCCTGAGATCCCGCCCACCCGCATGCTCGGAGCTGTCCGCGTGCTCCTGACAGTCCCTGTCGTGCACGCGGAACCTCTGGGCTGCGTCGAACAAGGCGAGGACGGTCCGGTCAAGGGATATGTAGCCGCTGGACCTCGGTCTCGAGGAGTGTCCAGAGACGTTCCGTCTGCCGAACCCGACGCAGGGCCCCTGCGCCTGTCGAAAGTGCGCCGTCGGAGTGAACCGAACCCACGGGCGTGCATCACGCCCAGGCTGCCATGAACCGGCACCCACCTCGGCGAGAACGTCGCATTAGTCCTGCGTGTTCCGCCCGAGGTACTCCTCGATGCTGGAGAACTGGGGGGCGAGAATTCCATCCCGCCGGACCTCATCGCGTCGTCGCGGTGCCGATTGCCTCACGATCGAGGATCTCCTCGATCCCCACCATGAGCCCGCCTCCGTCCTGTACCCACGCTCGGGCCTCCTCTTCCCGGACACTCGCGGCCACTCCCGCCCGCTGACGAAGCCGACCGGCAAGGAGCACGGCCCGGGCCGCGAGCGCACCGACGGGTGGCGCAGCCTGCGGCAACGCCTCGATGACCTCCGGCGAAACCTCCTCGCCATCGAGCCGGGCAAGGCCGGCGAGATGCGCCAGACAGCTGAGCGCCGCCTGGACCGCCTCTGCCAGCGGGTCGAGCGCCTCGATGGAAAACCCGCCGTCCGCGAGCAGTGTCGCCATGCGCTGCCTGCGCTCGCCGCCGGTGAACGCTTGCCGGGCCCGCTCCAGATGCCGCTGCTCGTCCCCGGCACGAGGGTCGGTCAAAGCCGGCGAGCGGAACAGCAGGCGTCGTCGGTCGGCGGAGGCGAGGTGGACAACTCCGGCCTCTGCAAGACGTTCGACCGTCTCGAAGGTCGCCCGGTCGAGCACTTCGATCCGTAGCCGCTCGGCGTCGTCACCAACGTGCCGGCGGAGCGCAGCTTCCGCCTGGGTCCTGGCATGAGCCGCGTCCGCAGACCCGCCGACGACCACGAGCACGGTCGTCCCGGCATCTTTGGCAGCAAGGGTCTCGAGCAGCAGCAGCCGGTCGCCGAGGCCGGTCACCAGATCCTGGTGCAATCGCTCCAGGCGATCGGTCGGCGGGGGCGCCGGTTGTACCACCGACCTGGACGTCCCCATGATTTCCTCGAGGCGCTCGATCAACGCGGCGCGTCCCGAAGGCATGGGAAGCGCGTCCAGTTCGGGCGTTCCGTCAAGCAGCCCTTCTGCAAGCGCCTGCTTGCCGGCGAGGACGTGCAGCATCCGGTGCTCGATTGAGTCCTGGGTGACCAGGTTGATGACCTGGACCGGGCGCGGCTGGTGCTTGCGCCAGGCCCGGGCGATGCGCTGCTCGAGACGCGCCGGGTTCCAGGGTATGTCGAGGTTGATCACCATGCTCGCTGCCTGGAGATTGAGCCCAACCCCGCCCGAATCGGTGGAGAGGAAGAGCCGGCACGTCGGGTCGCTCTTGAAGCGACGGATCTCGTCGCGGCGCTTCAGCTGCGGCACTGACCCGGTGTGCCAGGCGAAGCCAACCTCCATCGCTTCGGCCAGATCGCGGACCAGTTCGAGCATGCGCTCCCACTCGGAGAAGACGAGGACCTTCCGTCCATCCTCAGCGAGAGCATCGCCGAGGATCTCCCCGAGCTCATCGAGCTTGGGACACTCGCGGCACTCGGAGTCGAGGATGTACGGCGTGTCGCAGAGCATGCGCAGGCAGGCAAGCCAGCGCTGGAGCTGCTCGAACTCCTCGGGAGAGAGTGGGCGGCGGCGCGCCCGTGCGAGAAGCCGAGCCACCCGGGTGCTGTACTCACCGTAGCGGCGGGTCTGTTCCGGATGCATGCCCACGAAGTAGGTGTTGACCGTGCGGGGCGGAAGCTGATCCTCGACCTCGTCCTTGCGCCGCCGCAGGAGGACGGGCTGCAGACGTCGGTGAAGCTGGCCCAGGTTCTTGTAGCCCACCGGTCGGCCGCGTTCGTCGAGCTCGTAGAACTCCCGGTTGAAGCGGAAGAGCGGCCCGAAGACGCCGGGGTCCAGGAACTGGACGATGGAGTAGATGTCGTCGATGCGGTTTTCGAGCGGCGTGCCGGTCAGCACGAAGGCGTACCGGCTCTCGAGCCGCTTCACCGCCTGCGCGGTCTTCGTCCGCCAGTTCTTGATCCGCTGCGCCTCGTCGAGGATCACGACATCGGGGGCAACGAGCCGCATGATGTCGGGGCCATCGGTGACGATCTGCTCGTAATTCGTGAGGTAGAAGAACGACCGCTCCCGGTACTGACGCAGCCGCGCCGCCCGTGGGCCGGCGATGATCCGGGCCGGCAGCCCGGTGAACTTGCCGATCTGCTCCTCCCACTCGGCCTTGAGCGAGGCGGGACTCACGACCAGGACCCGTTCGATGCCGCGCAGGCGACGCAGGAGTTCGCAGGCGGCGATCGCCTGAACCGTCTTGCCCAGGCCCATCTCGTCTCCGAGGAGCGCGCGCTCGGTGAAGGCAAGGAAGAGCAGGCCTTCCTGCTGGTATGGGTACAGGGGATGACGGACGAGGTCGAGCGTTCGCTTGCCAGCCGCGACGTCGGCGAGAAAGGACTCGCGTGACCGCTGCCGGGTCGACTGACGATCCCGTTCCGCGGCCCAGGCCGGAAGATACTCGGAGAGGCGGATCTGGCGGCGCTGCCCTGCCGAGGCCTCCTCGATCTGGCGGCCCAGGGCCGGGATCGCCGCCACGGGATCGGCCAGAAGGGTGCCGTCGCCGGAGAAGAAGGGGTCGATCAGAGCCCGAACCGTGGAGCCAGCCCTGCGCGGCCAGCGGACTCGCACCAGCGGCTGCTCTGCGCTGCCGTCCAGGAAGATCTCGACCCGCCGTGAGCCCTCGCGGGTGGCGCGCTCGAAGCCGTCGTCGGGCTCCGCCTTCAGGTGCGCCAGGACGGCCTCGACGTGCTTGCACGTACCCAGGCCGTTGACCCGATGATCGGGGCAGCCGCACGAATTGAGGCGTTCGGTCAGCGAGCGGATCTCGACTCCGTATGAGCCGGCGCGCTCGGAGCTGACCCGGAACGTGCCGAAGAACCGATGGCGCGGCTCGAGACACTCGATCGTGAGCGCCTGGCTGGCGGCACGTCGGCGCCGCAGGTGGACCTGCTCGGCGTCGGAGGTATGCCAGCCTTGCAGGCGGGTGACGTCTGCGGGCACCTGCCGTAGCGATCGTCCCCGCGTTCCTGCCATCGAGCTCCACCACACGTGCCCAGCCGTCGATCGTACCGACCTGGCGAGCAGGATATCGTGCTTGGGTGGGCCCGCGGAAGCTCCGGGGATTGCAGGTCAACGGGGTAGCACAGGCCGGGGCACGCGTGAGCAGGGAGGTCGATGACGCGCACCTGGTTGTCCATTCGGGTGGACCTCGTCGAAGGACATGGCGAGCATCTCTGACCGCGTTCCGGCCGCATCTTCGCCGCCGCGCGAACCCACACGTTCGCCGATCTCGCGATCGCGATCGATGACGCCTTCGCCCGCTGGGACAGAGCGCACCTCCATCAGTTCGAATTCGCGGACGGCACCCGTCTGACCACGCCGTATGAGGACTGGCAAGAGCTCAGGCCCGCGCTCGATGATCGTCGGACCCGCTTGAGTCGCCTGCATCCCGGCGACCAGTTCGTCTACGAGTTCGACTTCGGCGACTCGTGGAACCACGTCTGCACGGTCGGCCCGGAGCGGATCGATCTCGAAGGGACCGGTCGCGTCCCGGATCTGCTGGAAAAGCTCTGACGGCACAGGCTCCTCGGCACGGGTAGGTTAGGCGATCCGCTCCTCCATCTGCGGAACGGACCGGGCGGCGACGAGGCCGGCGATGGCGTGACGATCCGGCAGCGTG
>JBBSCF010000057.1:0-19062 GCA_038250545.1 Candidatus Limnocylindrales bacterium
CCGCGGTCGTCACGCTCCGCCTTCGGAGACTGCCCGCGCCGCGGTCGCATGGACCAGTAGGAGCCCTCCTCGGCGCCGAACTCCCCGAACAGCTTGATCGCCTCGTGCGTCTCGAGCTCGTGGAAGGCCACCTCGGCGCGCTCGATCTGGCCCTCGATGCGCGCGCGGTGCCCCTGAAGCCCGCGGAGCTCATCGGAGAGCTCGATGTCGTCGCCGCCGATGTCCTGGATCTCGCGGATACGGTCCTCAACGTCCGACAGTGCCGCGCGCTTGCGGGTGATGGCGAACTGCGCCTCGGTCATCTCGGGGGTGTGCGGGATCTGCGCGTGCATCGCGTCGATCGGCCGCGGCGTGGTCCACCCGCCGGTCACCTTCTTGCGCGTCCGGCGGATCGCGGCGCCGTACTTGGAGAGCTCGCGGAGCGTGTCGGCCATATCCGCCGGCGTGCCGCCGAACGAGGCGCGCACCGCCCCCAGGGACTCATAGACCTCGGCGATCGCCAGACGGTGCTCGCGCGCCATCTCCTCGGGGATCAGCCGCTCGATGGCGACGAGGCCCTTCACCTCGCCGAGCCCGATGGACTCGACCGCAGCCTCTACCGGGGTGAGCGGCCGGTCGCGGTCGATGCCGACCTCGCGCGAGCGCGGCACCACGGAGCCCTCGCCGAACATCCTCTTGGCCTGGCGCCGGCTCGCGGCCGCCTGGCCCTTAGGCACGCGCGCCGACTCGGCGGGGCCCGTGGGGTCCAAGGCGTTGCGCGCGCGGCGCCGGCGCGAGCTCACCATCCTCTTCTCGGTTCCCCCGAGCTCATCGGCCAGGGCGATGTAGACGTCCTCCAGCGAGCGCACCACCTCGGGCGCCTCGAGCTCGATGCCCTCCATGCCCTCGCGCGCCTCGACCGCGCGCCGGATCATCTCCGCCTCGGCGCGCAGACCGGAGGACTCCTCAAGCGCCGCCAGAACCTCCTGGGGGTTTCTCAGCGGGAGGTCGCCGTCGGGGAGCGCCAGGGGGTTGGACTCGTCGGCGATCAGCCTTAGTGCCTCATCGCGCTGGGGGCCCGGCGGGATCAGCGCCACCCGCTCGGCGACCGCGCGGCGGAAGGCGTCCTCGAGCACGTCGATCCACTTCTGGATCTTCGCGGCCTCGCGCGGTGAGGTGGCCGCGGCCTCGAGCTCGCGCCGCGCCGCGACGACGAGCTTCCAGATGTCGAGCGGGCGCTGGCCATGAAGGGCGGCGATCTCTGACGCGACCTTCCCGAGAGACTCCTCGCCGAGACGACCGCGGCCGACCTTCTCGCGCAGCACGTTCATGCGGCCGGGGAGATCGGACCCGCGGGCGGCGTTGCGGGCGTCAGCCTCCTCGCGCAGCTTCTCGAGCACGCGAGCAGACGCCTCGCGCATGGCCGCCTCGATCGTGTCGGCGTCGTGTCCATCGACCTTGCCGCTCTTGCCCACCTTCGCGCGGTCGGCGAGGATGACCGAGAGCCGGTCGTATTCGTCGATCAGCCGGCCGGCTTCCTTCGAGATCCCGCCCGGCTTCTTCCCGCCTGCCTTCCACTTCACGGGGACCGACGCCGAGACGTTCTCAGTGATGAGGGGGTAGACCTGGCGCGAGGTCATGATCTCTCCGAGACTCAAGCCCTCCACCCCGCGCTCGCGCGACAGTCCCTCGAGGGCCCGGTCGAGCTCCTGGCCCGCGGAGAGGAACTCGTTGCGCGCTCCACGATCAGGAGAGCGACGAGAGAAGAACTCGACCAGCGGGCGCACGCGCTCGTCGATGGCGGCGGCCGAAGCGTCGAGCTCGTTCGCCCGCGCCCTCACCCGCTCCGTCGCGTCGATCTTGCGGAACTCGGGGATCATCGCCGGCCCCAAGCTGGACCCGCCTCCGGGCGCGTTGGCGCGCGAGGACTCCTCGAGCTGCGCGAGCCGCTCGCGGGCGTCGCGGATCATGGCCGCGCCCTCCTCGCGGTTGCCGCGCCAGAACGCCTGGATCCCCTCGTTGATCTGGCGCTCCACCGTCCGCGTCTCGGCGAGCGCCTCCTTGCGGGCGGCCGGCGAGCGGATCGCCCGGACCCGCGTGGCGACGGCATCGCGCGCCTTCTGGAGCTCGGCGAGCGAGGTGGGCCCGAACTCGGCGTCGTTCACCTGCTGGTGGCGGTCGACCAGGACGTCCGACTGGCGCGAGCCGCCGAACGCCTGCTCGGCGAGGCGGGTGCGCGCGGCGTCGATCTGCTCGCGGGTGATGAGCCCCGTGGCCGGGTTGACGAAGTTCTCGCCCGACTCGATGCGCCTCTGGCCCTCGCGGATGATCTTGCGCGCCTCGGAGACGGAGCGCACGAGCAGCGCCGGTGCGGCGTCGAGGTCGAGGAGTTCCGGGTGCGACTGGAGCTCGCGCATCTTCTCGAGCGCCCTCTCTGACCCCTTGGTGCGCTGGCGCGCTGCCCGAGCATCGGCGATGCCCGCCTCCCAGTAGTCGATGGCGCCCTTGAGCGCCTCCTGGGGGGTGGCGAACCCGAGCCGCTTGTAGTCGAGCAGCCCCGTGGTGTGGAGGAAGAGCGCCTCCTCGATCGGGCCTGTGCCCTTCAGCTTCGCGCGGATCGGGCCCATCTGGCGGATGAGGCTCTGGTAGGTCTTCGACGTCTCGGTGAAGTCGCGCCGCGCGCGGTCGGTCGCGTTCATCCGCACCTGCTGGCCGATGAAGCGGTTGGCGCGGTTGTAGGCGGCCGTCGCCGAGCCGGGGACGGTGAAGCCTCCTACCTGCTCAGGGAGTCCGAACCGAGATCGCCCGGCGAAGGCCAGGTCGCGCGCGTCCACTCGGGAGTCGATCGCCCGCTGCAGCGCGTTCGTGATCACGTTGGTCGAACCGGCGCGACGAGAGCGAGGCGTCGGAAGGAGCTGCTCAGTCGACGCCTCGATGGGGACGAAGACGCTCCTGTCGTTGCGCGCCCGCCGGCGCCCATCCGCCGCGGTGTCGCCGACGTAGGAGAGGATCTGCTCGAGGCGGGTTCCCGTGCCAGGCGCGACCGCTCGCGCTCCGGTGGGCCCGTACCCCGCGCCCTTGATCGCGGCCGTCGCGCCCTTCACGCCGGCGGAGTAGACCGCGCCGGCGTCGAGCAGGTAGGCCAGCGGGTGCTCCATGAAGCGGGAACCGAACGTATCGAAGTTGCCGCCGAGCAGGGGTGAGTAGCGGTACTTGTAGTCGGACGCGATCGCGCGCCCTGCGGTCACGAGCTGGTCGGCCGTCCCCTGCCCGTACCCGGTGAGGGCCGTGGTCGCGCCGTTGCGTAGCCCCGTCCGGTTGGCGATCGCCGACGCGCCGATGAAGGGCGCCGCCAGGAACGTCGTCCCCACGCGACCAGCGAACACCGCCGACGCCGGTATCGACGTCACGACGTCGGCGAAGTCGCGCGCCAGGGCACCGAGGAATCCTCCGCCGGGCGCCCGGCCGATGGGGCCCCCTGCGGCGATGCGCGCCGCAAGACGGTCCCGTTGCTCCGCGTTCAGGCCGATACCGAGCGCCGCGGGGAGCGTGCCCCGCTGGACCGGGAAGCCAAGCGCGGTTCGTCCCGAGCTAGCCGGTACGAACGATGAGCGCCCGGAGCCTACGGACGAGCGCCCGGTTCCTACCGGGACGAGAGAGGTGCGCTCGGCCACGGGGGTCTAGCCCCCCTGCGCGGTTCTCGGATCGCCGCTCTTGCCGGTGAACGATCGGGCGATCTTGTAAGCCTGGGTGGGGTCCATGCCGCCGTCGATCAGCGCGGATGCGATCCCGCGCGAGATGTCTCCACTCCCGCGCCCCCAACCGGGCCCCGCCGCGCGGATCGCGTTCAGCACCGGGATGATCTGCACTCCCTGGGATGCAGCGTCAGCCACGAGGTCGAGGGGCTCTATTGCTGAACCCTTCTTGCGGATGAACTGGGGCTCGCCCGGCGCGGTCACCGGGTCGTAGGCGGGGTTCTTGACGAAGGCTCCGGTCAGGTTCTTGCGGACGGTCTTCACGAACTCGGCGGTGCTCTCCGCCTTCACGCCCGTGCCGGCCGCGCGGCCGGCCGACGACGCGGAGATGCCAGCAGCCTGAATGCGCGCGAGCGTGGTGCGGATGTTGTTCGCCTCGGAGACGTTGCCGTTGAGCTCGGCGATCAGGAGGCGCGTCTCGAGCTCTCCCGCGCTTACCCGCTCGCGGGAGCCGCTCTGCACGAGGGCCCGCTCGAGGCCGCCCTGTTGGCTGATCTGCGTGCCGAGAAGGTTGAGATCCTGGCCGCGGAGCTGCGCGGCGAGCTCCTGCTCTGCGGCCTTCGCCTCAAGCGCCCCCTGCGCGGCCGCCTGGCGCTCCGTGCGGATGTCGGCGAATAGGCCCTCGCGCCCGCCTGCACGGCTCGCGTCCCATCCGGCGAGGGTCTTGGCGCCCTCAGTCGCCGCGACGGAGGTGAGCGCCGACTGGGCGCCAACCTCAACCGCGGAGCGTGCCGTCGCCTCCTGGCGCCGCGCATCGGCAAGCTGGGCATCGGCGCCGGCCACGCCGGGAGTGCCGCCCACGACCGTCGGGGACGCCTGCACGAGCGATCCGAGGGAGGAGAGGCGGGCCTTGGTCGCGTCGGCGTTCTGGTTCAGGGAGGTCTGGAGCTGCGCGTAGCCGCCCTGGATCACCGGACGCTGGGCTGCGCTCGCGGCGTCGAAGCTGCGCACACGCTCGCGCTGGCCGGAGGAGAGCCCCGTCATCTCGGTGATCGGCTCATAGAACGTCCGGCCGCGGTCGTTGGTGTGGACCACGTAGTCGTTCGGGTTGAGGTTCGGGGTCACCTTGAAGAAGGGCCCGCGGACGTTCGGCGTGCCGATGAGATCGCGCGGGAGCATCCTGTCGCGCGCGGTACCCCCTGCTGGTGCGGTCGTCAGCGGGGTCGTGGCACCCGGCGGCACGAAGCCCTTGTTCTTCAGCTTCTTGAGGACGCCTGCCCGGATCGGCGCGGCGTAGTTCTTGTTGACGAACGCCTGGAGCGGGGTCGCCATCAGCGCCTCACCTTCACGACGGGGGCCCTCTTGAGGGGCTGCCTGGCCGGGCCCTTGGTCGCCTTCTTCATCGGCATGGCCGAGATGCCAGGGGCCCCGGTCGCAGGTGTCATCGCGGCCTGGAACGCCTCCGACGGGCCGGGAACCGCGGGCGTCGCGGCGGCCTCGCGGCCCTGCTCGAAGCGGATCTCGGCGATGCTTCGACCGAGCTCACCGAGGGGCTGCATCTGACCCATGATGGACTGGGCCTGCGCGCCGTCGTAGCCGCGAATCGAGCCGGCGAGCTGCTGGAGGAGTGCGGTGCGGCCGGCCGCCTGGGCGTTGTCTCGCCCCGAGCTGTAGGCGGCACCGCGCTGGGCGGCCGAAGCGTCGATCTGGCCCTGCGTCTGGCGGAAGGCGCGGCCCTCGGGGCCCCGCTGCACACCCCACGTCTGGTTGAGGAGGTCGGGCGCCTCCGCGAAGCCGGCGTTCGCCGACCCCTGCAGGACCGAACCGGATCGCTCGAGGAGCCCGGACTCGGTGAGGCCGAGAGCCGCCAGGATGGACGCCTGCTGCCGCTGGGCGTTGCCGGTGGCGACGAGCCCCCGTCCGCCAGACAGGAGAGCTTCGATCCTTGGATCTACTGGTAGCGCCATTCGTGCCTCCTCGCGGGCATCCTAGAGCTCAATGACCATCAGAGCCAACGTGTCGTTACCGGCGCCGACGTAGATGGTACCGCTGGAGGTCACCGCGTCGGCCGTCACCTCGAAGCGCGCGGCACCCGGAGCTGGCGCCATCACCGGCCAGAATCCAGTCACGCCGAGCGGGTCGGTCGAGTTGAAGACGTAGCAGCCGGGGAGCCCGGTGGTCAGCCCGGTGATGGATGCGCCGCGCATCTTCACGTCGAGGGTGACCGATCCGGCCGCGCCGGTTCCGACCTTCCCGGTCACGAGCACGATGACCGGCCTCCCCGAGAGGAACGTCTCGAGCGTCAGGGGAGTGGAGAGCGGGGCGAAGCCGCTGGTCCCGTGAACGACCGTCATGCTGGCCGTCGCCGTGGTCTTCGCGAAGGCGACCATGCGGCGGATGTTCTGGATCCCGAGCCCGCCTGGGGCATCGCGCTGCACGAGGGCGCCGGCGGTGGCAGGTCCGATCCCCTCGGACACCTCCGCCGACCGGAGCATCCCGTTCACGATGTCGCGCACGACGTAGCCGAGCCCTCCGTCCTGGCGCCCTCCGGGGGGCCTAGCCACGATGGCGGTACTGCTTCACTTCGACCTCGAGCTCGTGGACCGCGAACTTCGTGATGGTGCCGGCGTTGCGGGTCACCTCCACGTCGAAGCGGTTGGTGCGCTGGCCGAGCGTGTTGACCGAGCCGCCGAGCGCCGAGTCGGGGAAGGCGATCCTGGATGCGACCTGAGCGCCGGTCGTCTGAGTGAGGGTCATGGCCGAGACGGTGCCGTCTGGGCCGGGTATCACGTCGGCCCCGCCGTCGGCGCCGGTCATCTGGTGCTGGACCTTGAGGTACTTCACCTCGCGCTCGCGGGAGAGGTCGCCCGTGAAGTCGATGGGGGTCTTCGCGCGGAAGGCGCCGGGGTTGTCGGTCACCGTCATGGGCGTCTGGTGGTCAACGAAGGCCGTCGAGAGGTCATCGACCTGGGTTCCGTAGCGCCCCGCCAGGAGCCGCGCCGGAGCCGTGCGGGCATCAACGCCGAAGGCGTGCCCGGTCGGCTGGGGCGCCGTCGAGTAGTAGTAGCCCCCGACGATGCCGAGACTCCACTCCCCGCACCACACGCGCCGGCGGATGTCCCACACGAAGGTCTTTCCGTCGGCGGGAGCGCGCACCACCGAGACGATCAGGTGCCCGTCGAAGTAGCCGAGCGCGATGCTCGTGGTGGGGTTCGCTCGGCTGCTAGCGAAGGCGCGGTAGCGCCGGTCGATGTCACCGGAGATCGGCCGCGGGCTGTTCTGGCCGCCGAACTCGAAGACGCCCTCGGGGCCCGCCATCCACGCGCCCCCCTCCGCGATGAGCGTGGACTCCGGTGAGATGTTCCCGTAGTCGGAGGTCTTCTCGACCGAGAGGGAGGGGTGCTGGCCCCAGGCGACGTAGGTGCCGCTCGAGCAGAGCACGCCGAGGTTGCCGGAGGGAAGCGACAGGAGGCCCGTGATCTCGTGGACCGTGAAGGGGTCGGGCACATCCGTGTAGGCCATCATCATCGCCTTGCCGATCTCCACGTCGTAGGAGAACTCGAGGTTCTTGGCCTGGCGCGAGTCCCAGCGCGGCGGGGAGTGGTAGAGGCGGCCGGGGAAGGCACGGTAGCCGGCGGTGTAGAGCGTCGCCTTGTGAACGCACGCGACGCGACCGGGCATGTGGCGGCCCACGACGTAGTCGACCGCGGATGCCCCCCAGGTGGGCGGGGTGGTGCCGCCCACCGTGAGCGACGTCGCCGAGACAACATCGGTTACGGGGAGCGGCGTGCCGTAGTCCACGCCGATCGGCGCGATGTAGTCGGTCACCTCGCGGTTGGTCGCGGTCGGCTCATGCACGCCCACCTCGCCCTGCGGGAAGTCATCCCAGCGGGTGCCCGTTCCGGTCACCGTCGTCGTGGTCCCGTTCTTGGTCGCCTTGCCGCTCTTGGCGACCTGAGCGAAGAGGTTGAGGACGCCCATCGGCATGATGCGGCCGGTCGATGCCGAGAGGGTGTGGTCCCACGGGACATCGACGAGAGCCGTGGTGTCGTTGATGTAGCCCACGATCCGGCGGCATCCGTGCGCCGAGCCCATGTAGATGTAGGCCCCAACCCACTCGGGGAACATCGAGGCCATTCCGGTGATCGTGGATCCCTTGGTCGTGACGACCGCGGTGTCCTGGATCGAGCTGGTGACCGTGATCTGACCGGCGTAGGTCATGATCGGCGAGAGGCCGTCCAGCGGGAGGATCAGCACCTCGCCGTTGAAGGTGCCGGGCATGATGCGGAAGCCCTGGTCGTTGCCGTCGCAGTCCCAGGAATCGGACAGGAAGAGGTTGATGTCGCGCGAGGAGTTGGTCGCGATCGTCACCGTGGTGGGGCCGGCGACGAGGATGTCGGGCGTCGGCTCTGCGCCCTCTGCCGCGCCGGCGCCGATGATCTCCTCCCACGGGCGCACGCACCCGCTCGAGGCGACTGTCTCCCCTGTTCCGGTGAACCCGCCCCGCTCGCACGCGATGCCGAGCGGGAAGAGGGCGTCGTCGAGCTCGGCAGCGTCGCCAGGCCGCGTCGGATCATCCTTCAGGCCGCCGGTGAAGGGGCGATCCACGCGGACGAGAGAGGTCTGGAGCGCCATCAGATGCCGAGCCTCTCGACGAGGTTCTGCGCTCGGCGGAGCTCGCGGAGCGCCTGGGAGATAGTCCCGAGCTCGGATGCTGCCAGATCGCGCTCGCGGCGAGAGAAGCCCGCGATGGCTGCAGCAAGATCCTCCGCCTTCTCGGCGTAGACCTCGTTCAGATCGGCGATCGCCAGGATGATGCCGCCAAGCACCGGCGGGAGGTCCACGGGGTCCGGGTCGGGGTCGGGGTCGGGGTCGGGGATGGGGTCGGGGTCCGGCGGTGGAGGGGGCGGCTCCGGCGCGGGAACGGGGTTGGCGAAGGGGTCGGTCCCCCTCAGCACGATGGGGGGGTTGAGGTTCGAGCTCGCAGCGCCGGTGACCGTGCCGCTACGGCCGTTGCCGGAGGTGTCTGGCTCCGGGGAGTCGCCCTCGAGGCGGTGCTCGGCCATGCGACCGCGCCGCGTGAACCCGCGCGCCATGTGCTCCAGCACCTCATCCGCCGTCAGCTTCACGTTGAAGATCGAGACACATCCGAGCGGCCCGCCGAGGGGCTTGGAACCGTCGTGATCGTTGCCGATCGTCCACTGGCCCGATGTCGTCCAGATCATGCCCAATGGCGCCAGGGCGCGGGTGACGGTCTTCGCCACGCCGTTCGCGTAGAAGGTCGGATCGTTGGCGGTGCTGGCGCCGTCGTAGCAGATGGCGAAGTGGAACAAGTCGGTCAGCGTGATCCCGTGCGCCGCAGCGTCGACCGTCCAGATGCCCGCCTGGGAGCTCCAGTCCCGGTGGAACTTGAAGGTGGTCGACGAATCCATGAAGAGACGGGTGTCGGTGTCGTTCGCCATGAAGTAGGCCGGGGCGCCGGTGACGATCGGCGCCTTGGCCCAGCCGAGCACAGAGAGGGCGACGGGTAGGGCGAAGCTGCCGATCGCCACCTTCCCTGTGCTCGTGAAGCTGCGCACCGATCAGACGACCGTGTAGTCGAACTCTGCGCCGAGGAGCAGGAGGTTGGCCGTCAGCGAGTCGGTGCCGGAGCCGCCCCCACCGTCGCGCGTCACCTTCACCGAAAGCGTATCGCCGGGGACGATCGCCGGGGTGAGGGTGAACACGACGTCCTTGATGAAGCGGGTGGTCGCCGGGACCGTGATCGACTGGTACGTCTCGTTAGTGAAGGAGGCGTCGGCCGTCTCGCCCTCCGCCTGGGAGCTCGTCGAGACGCGGACGTTGAAGGCGCCCGATGTGGCGGCCGCAGCGCACCGGAGCCGGAGCTTCCCGCCGGAGCCGTAGTCGAGCGGCACCTGGAGGGCGCCGCTCGCCGTGGTCGTCGTCCCGTCGGGGAACTTCATGATGTAGCGCCGGACGTTGCTGAAGCCGTCGGTGTCGGTCGTGAGTCCGGGGAAGGCGCCGTCGCCACCCGGCGTGTCGATGAGCACCGGCATCCGGGCCCGCGTCGCGCCTACCGAGGCGAAGTCGAAGTAGATCGAGACGTCTGCGGATCCGAGCGATCCCGCGCCGAACGGGTTGACTGACCCGCCGACGAAGGTATCCGCGACGAACTCGGAGACGTCCGCGTTGGTGGTGAAGTAGTAGCGCCCGACGACGTTCGTGCCCGAGTGGATGTGCAGGTGCAGCGGCGTAGCGGGCGCCACGAGCAGGGGGGCCGTCAGATTGAGCGGGATCCACGCGGGCGCGGCGCCGGCGGCCACCGAGCCGTCGGACGTGGTGGCGAGCAGCACGTCCGCAAGGCCGTTCACGTCACTCGAGTAGATCGAGTACCGGAAGGACTGGGAGCCCGCCCCACCTGCTGCCAGGCCGTCGATGAGGGCCGAGGCGCGCGTGATGATGCCGCCCTCGTCGAAGAAGGTGACCATGCCGCGGTTGATGTCCGCAGAGAGGTTCGACTTCTCGACGCCGATGAAGCGGTTTCCGTCGGCGTTCGGAGATGGCGCCGGTGCCGCCGGCGCCTCCGGCTCGACCGGCGGAGGGGCGGATGCCTGGATCGTCACGAGTGCAGAGCCGTTCTCACCTGTCGTGACGGCCGCCGAGACGGTGACGTCGGCAGTAGACGGCACTGTTGTCGGGGCCGTGTAGAGCCCCGAGGCGTTGACAGTGCCCACGGTCGAGTTGCCGCCCGAGACTCCGTTCACCCTCCAGGTGAGCGCCGCGCCGTTGGACGCGGTTCCCGTGAACTGCCGGGTGGTGCTCGTCTGGACGATCGCCGTGGTGGGCGACACCGCAACGGTGATCGAGGGGGTCTGGCCGGAGAAGGTCAGCCCCAGGTCTTTCGGCACGAGGGAGGAGTTGGCCGTCGCCTGGGAGGGGTTCGTGTCGTAGAGCCCGCTCGTGTGCTCGGCGATCCAGCCGATGTCGGGCTCAACGCGCCAGCGCGCTGTCTGGTCCGCAGCCGTCGAGCCGGTGAACGGCCCCGTGATGTGGAGCATCCCGCGGAAGCCGCCGGAGTCGCGCATCCCCCACTGACCGCGCGCTACCACGCGCCAGAATGCCGCCTCGGAGCGGTGGTCGTGCTTCTCGATGCAGAAGGTGTCCATGTACTGACAGCCGTAGGTGCTGCGCGAGGGGAACCCGTAGTTCGTGTCGCCGCGCCACTCGCCGTTGCCGATCACGATGAGGCCGAGCTCGTCCGACACCGCGCGGTAGCGGGCCGCAAGAGCCACCTGCGCGAGGTAGATGTTCTCGCGCTGCGGCGCCGAGAAGGAGTTGTAGCCGGACCAGTTCGGGCCCTGGTCGTCGGCGAAGAGCGAGAGCAGCCAGGGGTGGTCCGCCCTCATGCGCCGGATCACCGCCTCGTTCTTGTTCGCCACCGCGGTCGTGTTCGTGAGGATGTCTACCGCAGGGCCGAAGGCGGTTCCCCCGCCCATGCTCCCGATCGCCGGTCCCAGTGTGTTCGACTGGTAGAGGAGCGTGTGGTAGGTGCCACTGGGGATGTAGGTGGTGGTGTTGATGTAGACGGATCCGATCGCGCCAGCCGCGGCGGCCTCGATCCGTCCGGGGTTCGTGACAACACGCCCGAGCACGAAGACCGAGTGCCTCGAGCGCCACGCCGAGGGAACGGGCGCCGCGGCGTTGTAGAAGAACCCGGCGAGCTGAGGGGGGGCGAACCGGTTGGAGATCTGAGCAGGCATCAGATGTTCCGCCGCGTCTCGGCGAGGTTCTTCTGCTCGTCAGAGATGACGTCTCGCAGCTCCTCCTGCTTGAGCTTGTGGTCCATCTCGGCGATGTGATCGGCGACCTTGCTCTGGTCGTGCCGGGCGAGGCTTGCCAGCTTCTCGGCCTGCTCCCACGACATCCCTGGGGCGGATCCTGAGCGCATCGGTCCTCCTGCTAGGTGATCTGGCCGGCCTTGACGCGCGCGTTGGTGATCGCGCGCAGAGCACCGGCCGAGATGGTCAGAGAGCGGATCGGGGCGATCGTATCGGTCGCGTTGGCGCGAGCAGACCTCACCGCGTCGCGCCGAGCCACGATGTCGTTCTGGAGCTGCCCGAAGATCGTGTCGATTCTCGTCCGGGCCGAGACGAGGGCAGCCGAGGGTGGCATCAGCCGTAGACGCGCCGGGTGATCCGAGTCGCGCCGTCACCCGTCCGCAGCTTCATCTCCTCCTCGAGCCGACCGCGCACGAGGCCCATCGCCTGCAGGGCGCCGGCCGAGTGCGTGGCGAACTCCTCCTGGTTCATGCCCATCCGGTAGATCACGGATTCTGCCAGGAGGTCTTGGTACTCCTCGGGGAGGAAGTCGGGCGTGTCGGAGTCGGTCGTCCAGAGCGCCGGCTTCACGACGTAGAAGAGCTCGGCGCCGGCGGCGTCGTTCGCCTCCGGGGCCCAGTCGAGGTAGATCCTCGAGGGCGGCATGAAGACGTAGGTGGAGATCCGGCCGACGTCGCCCACCACAAGCGCCTGGGCGCCGAGGCTCGTGGAGAGCACCTCCATCGTCACCTCGCGCAGAATCGTGGTGCCGACCCGAAGAGTGCGGGTCTTCAGCCAGTCGTCGGGGAGGTCGACGAAGTGGTCGTCGGCGACGAACACGAGGTTCGACACGTCGCGGGAGAGCTCGAGCTCTCGGGACAGGGCGACGTACTCCCGGTAGAGCTGCGCCTTCACCTGCGTCACGAAGTCGGTACGACCCGAGCTCACCCCCAGGCGTTCGAGAACGTAGGAGGTGAGCTCGCCGCGGGTCGCCATCAGCGAGTGCTACGCGCCGACGCGGAAGATGTACTCGACGATGACCTCGACTGCCGCCAGCGCGGAGCTTGCGTTGGCGAGCTCGGCCTCGATGCCCGAGGCGTTGTCCTCGTCGAACGCGATGATCTTCGGCGCCGAGACGCTCCCGTCCCAGTGGACGGACATCCCAGCCACGCGCTCGTAGTGGAGGATGCTCACGCAGCGGAGCGTGCCGCCGGGGACCGTCGGCAGCGGGAGGGTGTCCCCGCCCGTCGCGTAGGTCGCGCCCATCGTGAACTCACCGATGAGCCGTTCGTAGCGCATTCCGCCCTTGGAGACGGTCTTGAGGGTGCCGCCCGATGCAGGCGGCACCACAGTGACGAGAGTGCCCATGAGGGTCGGCTCCTTCTTACTTGAGGACGAGGATGGCGCGGAGGACGATCGACGCGATCGCCGTGCCGTTGCCCTCCTCGGTTGCGAAGGCGTCGTAGGCGAGGATCTTCGGCGAGGACTGGGAACCGTCCCACTCCCAGCGCCGGGTGCCGTCGTGGGCCTTCGTGATGATGATGTCCACGATCGCCAGCTCGGCGATCTCGTCAGGAAGCACGACCGCGTAGCCGCCGGTGACGTAGGTGTCCGACCCCCCGAACGTGAGGGACACGGGGACCATCGCCAGGTCTTCCTGGTGGATGGCCGCCATCGGACCGCGGCCGGAGCCGCCGAGTGCGTAGGTGACGACGAACGCCATCAGACCACCCCCTCGCCCGGAATCGGCTGGGACTCGTCGGCGGGGATCTCCGTCTCGATGAGGCCCATGCCGTCGCCGCCGCCGGAGAGCTCGGCTTCGATCTGCGCGCGGAGCTCGTCGTCGGTGAGCGGCTTGGCGATCGCCGCGGCCGGCTCGGGGTCGGGGTCGGGCTCCGTCTCGGGTTCGACGTCCGGGTCCGACGGCCCTGCGGCGCGTCGGTCGGCGGCCTTCATCTGGTTCGCCGTCGGCAGGGAGTCGTCGCCCTGCGCGGCAGCGAGGAGCAGCATGATGACGCCCTCGCGGTCCTTGTGGGTCCGCTCGTAGACGAGAGCGTCCAGCGGCTCGCGGACGAAGCCCTCCTTGAGCGCCTTGCGGATGGCGACGTAGCTCATGTTGTCCCACCCGCGGATCGGCTCGCGCGAGAGCTGGCCCATCGCGGTGTTCTGGGCGCCGTCAACGACCGTGACGCGACCGTCGGCGCCGGGCGCCAAGCGGTGCTGGTCGGCGAAGAACGCCAGCTTCGGCTCGCCGTCGCCGGTCCATGCGGGCACCTCGCGGAGGAGCTCGAAGTCCTCCAGCGAGATCGTCGCCCGCGACTGACGGAAGCTCACCGAGCGCCCCTTCTCGACCGTGCGGAAGGCACCGTTCGGAAGGAACGCCTGCTCGTCCGCCGTCAGGAGGATGCGGAGCTGGCGAACCGGGGAGACGAGGTCGACCATCCCCCGCTCATTGAGCGGGGGGGCGTCGAGCATCGGCATCACGGGCGGCATCAGTAGGTGACCCCCGTGATCTTGCCGAACGCCTTCTCGAGCGCGAAGGAGAAGGTCGCCTCGGTGAACCACTCGTCCTTGAAGGCGTCCTCGCCGTTCTGCTGGATGTTGGTGTTCAGCACCGTCCGGCGGGCGGGGCGGTACCAGATCCCGTCCCAGTCGACGATGTACCCATAGCCCGCGTAGCCGTTCTCGAGCAGCGGGTGGTTGATGATGTCGAGCGTGCCGAACGGCGAGATGTAGGTGGTCACCTCGATGCCGTAGGTCGCCGACGCCGCGGAGTTGGTCCGCAGCTTGTGGTTGCCCCACGAGGAGATCGTCGCCATCAGCTCGCGGGAGGCCAGGAGGCCCTTGCGCTTGCGGCCGTTGACCGAGTAGCGCATGCAGTCGCCGATGAAGTCGATGAACTGGCCCTCGGTGAGGACGCCGGAGGTGGCGAGCACGTTCGTGGCGATGTGCTCGTCGATGCCGCCGGCGGAACGGATCGGCGTGTCGCCGGAGGTCGTGTCCTCGCGCTTCTCGCCGTGGAGGCAGATCTGCTCCCACAGGCGAGCGTGGCGGGCGCCCTCCTTGCGGCGCTGACGGTTGCGCTCGGGGCCCCCGTAGAGGTCGATGTTGTCGAGCGTCTTCGTCAGGTGGACCGTGGTGCGGAGGATCTGGGTGTAGTTGCTCTTGGTGACGGTCACCGTGCTCTTGGCCGGCGGAGCGAGATCGCCCTCGGCCTCGGCGGTGCCCATGTTCAGGAGCCAGAAGTTGTCGGTGATCGTGGCCGCGGCCGTCGCGCCCCAGGACCGCGTGATCCCGAGCGTCGAGGTGCCGGTGTCCACGGAGATCACGCGCACCGTCTCGCCCGTCTGGACGACCTTGAGGATGTCGCCCTCGCGGTGGTAGGTCGGGTTGTCGACCACCAGGGCGGTGACACCCGAGGCGATCGTCCCGTTCGCCTGGTCCCACTCGGGGAGAACGTCGTCCTCGAGGTGCTTCGGCTCGGTGGTGCGGGCGCGCATGGTCTGCGCGCGCTTGGTCGTGATCGTCAGCATCGGGGAGTCGGGCGGGTCGTACTGGAAGACCCGCTCCATGAACTCGACCGCGCGCTGGTCCTGGTTGATCGCATAGGCGCCGGCGGTTGCCTGGCTACCGGTACGGACAGTGGGCATTGAAGCCTCCGAGAGAAGTGAACGATGGAACCTTCGTCGTCCGCTGATCTCGCCTTGTCCGTGGTGCCCTGCGGGGGCCGAGCCTTGTCCGCAGCGCCCTTGGGGGCTAGTTCGCGTCTCCGGGCTTGTCCTTGCGGGGCCCGATGGCGGGGAGGGTAGGGCATCGGGGAGGGCTTGTGCAAGCCGCACAACGACGACGGGCCCCCGAAGGAGCCCGTCGAAGTCCCGACCAAAGGAAGCGTCACCCTAGCAGGAGCTCACCCCAGCCCGTCGCGCAGAGATGCCGCCGCGCCGTCGAGCGCGTCGCGCAGCTCCGCGTCCGGGTCGCTCCGGCGCTGGTTCGCCTGGGAGCGTCCGCCGCCGCCCACGAGCGTCTCGCCCTCCTGCTGGATCGCCGCGCGCTGGGTGCGCTCGCGGTAGTCCCGCGCCAGCGCGTCGTTGAAGGCGATCCGCATTCCGTCGGGCCGCTGGCGGAGATCGGCGTCGCGCGTGAGGCGCTCGCGCACCTGATCGCGGAGCCGGCCGAAGTCCTGCGGGTACTCCCGTGCGAGCTCCTGGGCCTGGTCGCGGACGGAGATCCGACCGAGCCCCTGCTCCAGGGGCGCCACGCGCCCGCCGACGGTCTGGTCGACGTGCCCGAGCATCTCCTGAGCGAGCTGCGCCATGCCCTTGCGGACCTGGGGCATCATCACCTGCTCGTGGTAAATCGCCATCATCTGCTTCGGATCGCCGTTGCCGACCCGCTCGAGCTCGTCGTAGTCGATCGGCTGGAAGATCTCAGCGAAGGCATCGGCCGGGGCCCCGCCGGCGCCCTGGGGCTGCGCCCCCTGCTGGGAGAGCATCTGCGCCTCGAGCGCGGCAGCCCTCGTCTCGGCCGCGCGGGCCCGCTGCTCGGCTTCGGTGTCGCGCGAGCCGATCAGAGACTCGGCGTTGCGGTACGCCTTCGACATCTCGGCCGGGGTCTTCCACCCCTTCGCATCGGCGAGCCGCCGGTCCTCGTCGTCGAACCCGGCCCACGGATCCGCCGGCGTCGCCGCGGGTGCTCCTCCGCCCATGCCGTCACCAGCCGGGACAGTGAGCGAGGGGTCAATCTCGAACTCGTCACCACCGCTGTATCCGGGATCGTCGAGGATCTCGTCCCCGTCGCGCGGCACAAGGGCCGAAGTGCCCGAGCCCCCGAAGCCGTCGTCACCTGCTGGTGCCTCACGTCCGTTCGTGCTCATCCGTCATCCCTTCGTCGTATCTCCTCGAGCATGAGCCCCGGAATGTCCAGCGCGTCGCGCAGACCGTTCCAGTATCCCGCCTGCACCGCCCTCACGTCGGGCGGCGCCGCGATGGAGAACCCCTCATCCACCGCGCTCGTGATCTTCTCACGGATCCTCGCCTCCACCGCGCGCCACGCATCAGAGCGTAGGAGCGACTCGAGCGCGTTCCCGAGCGCGCGGTTGGCGATCAGGTCGCTCATGCGGGCATCGGGCCCGCGGACGCCGGCGCGGAGCCTGGCGCGGGCTGGGCAGCGAGCATCTGCTCAAGCTGGGCGACCATCTGCTGCTGGGCGATCTCGTCCTCGGACATCAGGATCTTCTGGGGGTCGTAGCCGGCGACCTGCACCACGAGCTTCACCACCTCCTGCCACTTCACGAAGCCCATCATGGGCTCGTTCTGGGAGAGGGCACCGACGAGCGCCATCACCTTCTGGAACTCGGCGAGCTCTGAGGGCATGGCGAGCGAGCCCGCCTTCACCTGCACCGCGTAGACCGCGCCGTCGGTGTTCATGAACGGGGAGGTGCGAGCGAATCCGCCGGCGCTCTCTCCTGGCTCGACGGCTTCTCCGCCAAGGCCCATGAGACCGCGCTGGTCGGGGAGGATCGCGGTGCCCTTGGGCACCTGCACGGACGCGCCCGGCGCACCGTAGCGGCGGATCGCCAGGTCGATGAGGTGACCGAGCTCGGCGAACCGCTCCTCGGTAATGGCGATCTTGAACTGCCACCGCTTGTTGGCCTCGTCGTTGATCCGGGTGATCTCGGTGGCGGTCTGCTCGCGCGCGGCGGCCTGGCCGGCCTGGTTGTCGTTCACCCCGCTGATGAACTGCGTCTCGTCGCGGACGTTGTTGTAGAAGTTGTAGAAGTCGCTGGAGACGTTGCCCGGTGCCATCCGCATCACCGCGTTGCGGACGTCGCCCTGGACGCGCATCTTCCCGCCGGGGGCGCCGAAGGCCGCGTCGACCTCCTCGGGCTTCACGCTTCCCGAGTAGATCACCGGGCCGTTCAGGTTCACCGTGGTCTGGTCGATCGCCTGGTTGCGGAGGGTCGAGAGCTCGCTCTGGTGGTCCTCGAGCATCTCGGCGTCGCCGATGGAGTAGGGGCTTTCGGGATCCGGCGTGTTGCCGAAGACCACGAAGGGCCGCACCGGCATCCCAGACTCGTCGCGGAAGGGCGAGGTCCGCACCTGAACGATGAGGTCGCCGTGCTGCCCGCCCAGCACCACGACGGTGCCGTCCTGGTACCAGCACTCGATCAGGCAGAAGAGCCCGCCCGTGGCCGACCATTCCTCCGGGCCCTGGCCCGATGCTTCGCGCCGAGCCGCCCACGTCGAGTCCGCGGCCTCAACCGACTCCCCCGCGGCCACTCGATCCAGGCCGTAGAAGAGCGGCTTGCCGTTGCGATCGGTGAGCTTCGAGAGCCGCTGGAGCTGGCGCCGGGTGTACCAGGCGCGGTGGTAGATGACCTCTGCGTCCTCCGGCGTCCGGGCGTCCGGGGAGAGGAACCAGTCGAACCACGAGATCCCGGTGAACCGTGGCCGGCCGTTGACCGAATCCCAGGACAGCTTGGTCGGGCCGTCGCCGTAGAGGACCGTCTGCTTGAGGGTCCGGTGCATCGTTGAGCGGACGCGCATCAGGTCGAGCGTCTGCTGGAGCTCGAGCTCCTTGGCCTGCGCGTAGGGCACCGCCTCACCGGACATCGGCCGCACGATCAGCGTCGGCGGGTTCACCGCCAGGCGCGGCACGATCGTCTCGACGATCCAGAAGATCACCGGGACCGTGAGCTTCGACCACCCGAAGGGCCCGCTCGCCGCCTCGGCGAACCCAAGCTTGGAGACGTCGTTTCGGAAGCGGCGGTAGAGCCGGTAGTCGTACATCCGGCGCTCCTCCACCTCCTTCTTGGAGTGGACCGCGGAGAGCCAGTCGTTGCCCACCTCGCGGGCGAGGTCCGCGTAGTTCATCGCCTCAGATCCGACGGACATCAGAAACGCTCCATGACTCGTACGGAGCCGGAGCCGACAACGTAGAAGTCCTCGCCGGGGAATGTGTCGCCAGACCACCAAGAGTAGGCGATGAAGTTGTCGTCGGCATCTGTGAGCGGGACTCCGCTTGCTGTCGTCACATCTTCTCCGCCGACGTATGCGGTACTGCCGGCGGAGACGAAAACCTCGAGGTAGGAGCGCCGGGAGTTCCCTGATCCGAGCCTCTGGGGCGTCCCAGAGAGGACGATCGCGCTGGTGTGAATGCTCACCCGGAGTACCTCCTTCCTTTGCGTCTGAGCTCGATGCGGTTGAGCCGCCGCCTGGGCGTCGCGGGGAAGTGCAACGTTGTCGTCGCCATAAGCGTGATCTGCAGCGAGCATGAACCGAACTTCTCTGCGTATCCAGACGACGACGCGCCAAAGGCCCATTCGGAAGAGGTTGATCCACGGACCTCAGAGCTTCCCGCCGTGGTCGCGCCCGCCGTGGTCGCGCCGAAGGTGTAAGTCGATGCGGTGGCGCCGAATCGCTCGACCACGCCGGCTGCGGCGGCGCCGAACACGATGGGCAGCGCAGCGACGCCGAAGGCGGTGCGCGTTCCGGCGGCGCCGGCGGTAAACGTGATAGGAGTCGCCGTGGCGCCGAAGGCCGTGCGGACGCCGGCAGTCGTCGCGCTGAACG
>JBBSCF010000058.1:0-18913 GCA_038250545.1 Candidatus Limnocylindrales bacterium
CGTGGGTCGGTCGGGCAGGTGGTGAGCCCAAGGGTCTGTAAAACCCTCGCCTTCGGCTGTGGCAGTTCGATTCTGCCCCGGCCCACCAACACAACGTCACGCCGGGCATCAGGACCCCACTCCGTGGGGTCTTTCCGTTTCCGGACAACCTGGTCCCGGGCGCGGATCACGTCGACGCCCACCGCAAGCGACCACCTTCCAGGATGGGAGGGTGCGTTCGGCGGCGATGCCTCAGCCGCCGCCGGACGACCGGGAGCCGGAGCCTCCACCCGAGCCCGAGGCGCCGCCGGAACCGGGGCCCGAGCCCGACGGAGCGCCGGACGCTCCGGCACCACTGCCCGAACCGCCAGATCCGGCCGAGCCGCCAGATCCGCCCGAGCCGCTGCCCGGGTCGTTGCCACCCCCGTCACCGCCGGGGGCACCGCTGCCGCGCGGTGCGTCGCTGCGGCCAGGGGAACCGCTCCCGCGGACAGGCGAGGGCGCCGGCGAAGGGCTCGCGGCCGGTCCATGGGAATTGCGCGGCGCTTCCGTCGCTGCCGGCGTCCGATCCACGGGACCCTCGCCGCCCCCGGGCGACCCTGGGCCACGCAGGGCCCGCAGCAGGCCCTCGCCCGCGACCCGGGTTCGCTCGAGGGCCGCGAGGGTCTCCGCGTCCCCGGCTGGCACGTGTGCAAGTTGCTCGAGGACCGCCTGGAGCGACGCCGCGGCGACATCGTCGGGCACGGCGGTCGCCGCGGCGCCTGTGGCGATCTGCTGGAACGCTTCGAGGCTCGCCCGAACGCCGGCCGCGTCGGCGTTTGTCGCGGCGGCTTCGACGTCACGGATGCGAGCCTCGAGGCGGACCGCCTGCGCGCGTTCGCGGGCGATCGGCGCGTCCGGCAGGCCGATGGTCTCGGCCGCGACCCGGACGTCGTACAGGGGGCCGCCCGGGGTCGAGGCCACGGCACCCGCCACGGCGGCCAGGCCGAGGGCAGACGCCGCGACCAGGGCCCACGCGAACCGGGGGCGGGCCTGCCTGCGTGGGGTGCCGGTGGCAAGCGCCGCCGCCGCGGAGGCCCGGGCGAACGCGGTCAGCATCGCGGACCGGGCTCCCGTGACGAGCGCGTCGCCGGGAGCCGGGTCCGCGGACCGGGCAAGGTCCGCCACGTGGTGGACGAAGGGCTCGGCCCCGCTGTCGTCCCAGGCCGTCGTCGGGGAGGAGGTCCGCCGGCCGAGGCCGAACCGCGTCATGCCGGGCCCCCTGCCCAGGCGTAGCCAGCGCCCCCGAGACGCTCCCGGAGCGCCAGGATCGCCCGGTGCTGGAGCGAGCGCACCGCCTCCGGGCTGCGACCCATCAGAGCCGCGGTCTCGGACGGGGAGAGTTCGCCGAAGAAGCGCCAGACGAGGACGTCGCGCTGGTCCGCCGGGAGCGCATCGAGGGCGGCAAGGAGGCTGGCCCGCTCGGCGGCCCGCTCGGCGGCCCGCTCGGGACCATCCGCGTCGGACACATGGTCCGTGGCGATCTCGATCGGCGCCGAGGGATGGGCCGTGCGGCGGAGGTCGATCACGAGGTTCCGCGCGATGCGAAACACCCACGCGCCGAACGGCAGGCCGCGCGACCGGTACCGAGGAAGTGCCTCGATCATCTTCATGAACGTCTGCTGATGGAGGTCCTCGGCGAGCTGGATGTCGCCGACCTGGTGGCGCAGGAAGCGTCGAACCCGAGGCGAGTACAGGTCGTAGAGGCCGGCGAACGCGACGGCATCGCCTGTGCCCGCCCTGCGGACCAGGTCCTCGACCACCATCGCGTCGTCGGCCGGCTCGACCATCCGCCGGGAGACCTACCCTCCTGCTGCTGGTTCATCGATCTGCTCCGCCCTGCGCGGACCTTCAGCTGTCCGCCCTGGTCACGGAGCCGGGCAGGGGCTGGGGGAGCCGCCGCGGTTCTGCTGGCCCGAACCGTCCCGGTCGCCGGACCCGTTCCCGCCGGAGCCGGTCCCGCCGGCGCCGTTCTGGGCCTGGCCGGGCGCGGGGCTGGCGGTGGGTGAGGCCTGCGTGCGGGTCCGCACCTTCGTCTGCTCCTTGGCCTGGGTCTGCTCGCGGACCTGCTCCGTGGCCTTCGTCTGCTCCTTGGCCTGGGTCTGCTCGCGGACCCGCTCCTGGGCCTGGGTGCCCGCGCCCTCCGGCGCCTGGGTCTGCGTCTGTTCCTGGTTGCGCAGCTGCAGCGGGTCGAAGACCGCCGGAACCGGGTTCACGACGAAGTGAAGGCGGTCCTGGTCGCGAAGCCGGTCCTGGTCCTTGTCCTGCAGCTGGGTGGCGTCACGGTCGCGGGTGAGATCCCCGGAAGACGCCGGCACGATCACCGCGGCACCGACGACGAGGGTGCCCGCAAGGGCGGCGCCCCCGAGCAGCGCCGGGAGCTTGGCGGCGAGGATGATGGGGATCAGGCTCGGCATGGTGTCGTCTCCGGGAACGGCGGCGGGCACGTGCCCGGTCGGGCGCCGTTCGTTCGAGGAGCAGCAACGAACGACATCGCGTCCCGTGACGCGGCGGTTCGTCGAAGATCCGGGAGATGGGTCATGCGTGGCTCCGGGGTGGATGGCGTGAGCCGGCATGCGTGACCGGCGACGCCATCCCGGAGGCTCGCACGCGACCGTGTACGGACGATGGAGACCCCGTGGAGGTTCGTCGCGAGAGCGTCGGGCGAGTGATCGTTCGCTTACTTGCGCAATTACGCAAGTGCGGCGTAGGATCACCGCATCAGCCGAGCGTGCAGAATCCCACCAGGAGCCACCGTCCATGACCGAGATCGTGCAGCCGCTGGGCAGCCGCGTCCTCGTCCGAGTCCTCGCCGCCGAGAGCGTCACCGCCTCGGGCCTCTCCGTCCTCGACACCGCCGAGGTCCGTGTCGCGGACGACGACCACCTGATCATCGAGACCCTGGACCTCCTCGCGATCCTGCGTGACGAGCCCGCCGCCGCCGCGGCGGCCTGACGGTGGCCGCCCTGGTCGCCCCGGCGCCCGCGACAGGCGCACCGGGCCGCAAGCGGGCCCTCGTGCTCGGCGGAGGCTTCGCCGGCGTCGAGGCGGCCTCGGCCCTGGCGCGCGACGGCTCCTTCGATGTCACCCTGGTCTCGGACCGGGACTACCTGTACCTGTTCCCGATCTCGGTCTGGGTGCCGGTTCGCCGGCTCCCCTTCCGCAGCGCCCAGGTGTCGCTGCTCGAGATCGCGCGCAAGCGCGGCTTCCGGGTGGTGCTCGACGCCGTGGAGGAGATCCGATCGTCGGAGAACCTCGTCCGTGGCGCCGCGGGGACCTACCCCTACGAGCAGCTCGTGGTCGCCATCGGCGCCGAGAAGCTCAAGCCCGCGGGCGCCGAGCACACGCTCTCGATCTGCGGCGCCCCGCAGTCCGGCCTGGACATCCGCGAGCGCCTCGACGCGCTGATCGCGCGCGGCGGCGGGTCCATCGCCGTGGGCTTCGGTGGCAACCCGAAGGATCGCTCGGCGGTCCGCGGCGGCCCGGCGTTCGAGCTGCTGTTCAACATCGACGTCATGCTCCGGCGGCGCAAGCTCCGAGACCGATTCGAGCTCTCGTTCTTCGCCCCGATGGCTGAGCCCGGCGAGCGCATGGGCCCGCGGGCGCTGTCGATGGTCGACATGATGCTCGGGAAGACGGGCATCGCGCGACGGACAGGCACGCCCATCGCGTCGTTCGACGAGCGGGGTGTCGCCTTCGCCGACGGCTCGCGCCTGGACGCGGACCTCGTCCTGTTCATCCCGGGCGCCGCCGGCCACCACGTGCTGCGTGCGTCGGACCTGCCGCTCAACGAGGCGGGCTTCGTCCGCATCGACGACACGAGCCTGGTCGAGGGCACCACGAACGTGTGGGCGGCGGGCGACGTCGCGGCGCTCGAGGGTCCCGACTGGCGCGCGAAGCAGGGGCACACGGCCGAGGTGATGGCCCGCAATGCCGCGTTCAACATCCTGGCGGCGGAGGCCGGCCGGCCCGAGCGCAAGGGCTACCAGGCGCACCTCTCGATCGTGTGTCTCATGGACACGGGCAACGGGGCGGCGATGGTCTACCGCGGCCGCACCCGCAACGTCGTGATCCCGCTGCCGATCGTCGGGCACTGGTTCAAGCGGGCGTGGGGCCGCTACGCCCGCGCCACCAAGCTCGGGCGGGTGCCCAGGGTACCCGGCCTGTAGAGCGCCGCCCGACCGGTCACGGCGACCCCTCGATCGGCCTATTGCGCCGCCGCGGCCATGCCGTCGATCGTTCCCGCATGACCGATCCCACCGTGACCACGCGCCGCCGCTTCGGGCGGATCCGCATCCGGCGCGTCGTGTTCATCGTCCTGATCGCGGTGCTCCTCGTCCAGCTCGCCTCCTTCGGGCGCATCGGCCTGATCTGGTTCACGCAGTACCGGCGCACGACCCCGGTCTACGACCCGCCGGTGCTCGCGGGCCAGGTCGTCTCGCCCGGCTGCTCCGGTGGGGTCTACGCGCGGACGGGCGAGGGCGTCATCGTCATCACGACGACGGGCCACTGCTCGCACGAGGGCGATCCCAAGCACATGCCCAACGGCCGCCTCGTGGGCTATGCATCGGCGCCGTCCAGCTGGGGGGCCTGCGACCGGGCCGGCAAGAACCGCTGCACCGCCTCCGACATGGCATACGTGCCCCTGGTCCAGGACATGATCCCGTGGGGGCACCTCAACGAGATCGACCTCGGCGCGGCGGGCTATCGGGTGATCGCCGCCGGGACGGCGGCGCTCTCCTGCCCCGAGGTCAAACCCGGCGACCACGTCGAGATCAACGGGCAGGGCGGCTACCGCGAGGGCGGCATCGTCGGCCAGCAGGCCAACGACTTCCCCGAGGACGGCACCTACTTCCCGTGCATCACCGTCTCCGACATCGCCGTCTCCTCGGGCGACTCCGGCGGCATCGTGCTCGTGAACGGCGCCCCGGCCGGCGTCGCGTCCCGCTCGTATGCCGGGCGGCTGGGCTTCACGCCGCTCGCCGAGGGGCTGGCGGAGATGGGGCTCGTGATGTGCGACACCCCGGACTGCGGGCTCCAGCCGGTGGCCGGCGCGACCCGGCCCTGACCCGCGAGTCGGCGCACCGGGCACCGGGCAGCGGGCACCAGGCAGCGGGAACCGGGCTGGCTCGCGTACTTGCGCAATCACGCAAGCATGGCGTACTGTGACCGGGCTTCCTCGACCATCACGTACCCGGAGCCACGACCCATGCACCGCCCCTCTCGCCGCGCCCTCGCCATCGTGCTCATCGTCCTGCTGGCGACCCTCGTCGCGGCCTGCGGCGCCTCGTCCGGCGCCGCGGTCAAGAAGGTGGACGCCGCCAAGGCCGTCGGGATGCTCGCCAACCGGGTCGTGATCGACGTCCGCACGCCGTCCGAGTACGCGGCCGGTCACGTCGCCGGCGCCCAGAACATCGACGTCGAAGCGGGCGACTTCGCGACCCGGATCGAGTCGCTCGACAAGACGGCCTCCTACCTCGTGTACTGCCACTCGGGCCGCCGGAGCGCCATCGCGGCCGACGAGATGGCCAAGGCGGGCTTCACCGACATCGTCGATGGCGGCGCCCTGGCCGACCTGGTCGCCGCGGGCGCGCCCACGCAGTAGGAGCCCGCGAACACGAAACGGAACGCCCGCCTCGGATGAGGCGGGCGTCGTCGTTTCGGCGATGGAATCCGGCGGTGGGGCCGCTCAGCCCTCGCCCCACGGGAACGGCTGGGTGTCGTGCCACGGGCCCAGCATGAACGGCTCGCCGTCCCACGCCGCCGTCCCGCCGCGGATCACGAGGGGCACCTGCGCCTGCGGGAGGTCGAGGCGGACGGAGAACAGGCCGTCGCCATCGGGGAGCTTGAAGGCGTCCGAGTCGAGGCAGACCGGCAGGGTCGAGTGACAGCCGCCGGCCGCCGCGGTGCCGTCGACGAACCCGGTCAGGTCCATGACGTCCACGACCTCGCCGCCGCGGATCTCGGTGGCGGTGACGTCCGGGGCGACGTCGCCGGTCTCCACGGCGATCTCCCAGCGGTCCCCGCCGAGCTCGCCGGTGCCCGCGATGACCAGGCGCCAGGCCTTGGCCGCAGGGTCGTCGATGGTGACCTGGATCGTGTCGTCGTCCACGGTCACGATCGTCATCTCGGGGCCGCCGGTGGCGCCGTCGACCTCGCCGACATCCCCGGGATCGGCCGTCGGCGTGGGGGCCGCCCCCGGCGTGCGAGACGGGACGGGGATCGGCGTGGGATCCGGCGCGTACGCGATGGGCATGACCGGGGAGGGCGTGGTGGATGCGGCACCGGAGCAGCCGGCGACGAGGAGGAGCGCGAAGGAGGCGACGAGCGTCGGCGCGAACCGCGGAGACATGGGACCTCAGGCTGGGGGTCGGGGCGATGTGGGGTGTGGGTCCCCCTGTGACGAACGAGCACGCCCAAATGGTTCCCTCTCCGGGCATTGTTACGCGATCGTCATCCGTCCACATGGCGACCCGGCGTGTGCCCTGGTCGGTGGCTCAGTCGAGGGCCGCGTGGAGCTCCGGGGCGTGGCGGCGGAGCCAGCGGCGCCACGCGGCATGGTCCGGGACGCGGGCCGCGAGCAGCGCCCAGAACCGCTCCGAATGGCCGAACACCCGCAGGTGGCACAGCTCATGGGCGGCGACGGCATCGAGCGCCTGGGGCGGCGCGAGGACCAGCCGCCACGAGAAGGACAGGGCGCCCTTCCCGGAGCAGCTGCCCCAGCGCGACGTGGTGTCGCGGATGGTGATCCTCGACGGCGCCACGCCGAGACCCGGCGCGTGGCGCTCGATGGCACGCTCGAGGTCGGCGCGGGCGCGATCCCGGAACCAGACCTCCAGGATGGCGGCCGTGGGGCGGCAGTCGTGGCCCGTCCGCTCCACGAGCAGCTCGTCGCCCGCCTCGGCGCCGACCCGCGACACGTGGCTGCGGCGGGTGCCCGCGGGCGCGGCGGCGACCCGGACGCGGTGCGGCACCCCGCGGTACGGGACGAGCCGTCCATCGTCCAGCAGGGGGCGGTCGTCGAGGTGCGTGCGTGTCGCGGCCTGGCGGGCCAGGTGGCGGCGGACCCAGGGCTCGCGGTCGGCGAGGAACCCGGTGATGAGCGGCTCCGGCCGGGCCCAGCCGCGGCGACCGGCGTGCGGGATCGTCACGACCACCCCGCGCTCCGGGTGGATCATCACCCGCAGGCGGGTCGCGCGCGGGGAGCGCCGGAGCGTGTACGCGAGCGGCCCGGCGGCAAGGTACGCCACGGCGGGGCTCTCGACGGTGGTCTCCGGGCGGCTGGGCATGGGGCAGTCTAGGGGGACGGCCTCATCGGCGAGGGCGCGCCGCACCCGCCTCTAGGTTCCGAAGCGGAGGAGCCGCCCCGGCCGCTCCCCGGTCTCCGCCCCGTCGCGGACCGCGGGCCGGCCGTTCAGGATCACGTGCGGGATCCCGTCGGGGTACTGGCCGGGGGCGTCGAATGAGGCCCGGTCGATGACGGTCGCGGCATCAAGCACCACGAGGTCCGCGAACCAGCCCTCGCGCACGATCCCGCGTTCACGCAGCCCGACCTGCGCGGCCGGCACCGCGGTGAGCTTGGCGACGGCGGTCTCGAGCGTGAGCACGCGGCGATCGCGCACGTAGCGCCCCAGCACGCGTGGCGCGGACCCGTACGCCCGCGGGTGCGGGACACCACGGCCCAGGATCGGGTGGCCGGGGCGGCGCGCCTCACTGTCCGTGCAGACCGAGATCCAGGGCACGGCCATGATCGCCTCGACGTCGCCCTCGTCCATGCAGTGCAGGACGCAATCGACCGCCAGGCGCTCGTCCGCGAGGACGTCCATCGCCAGGTCGGCCGGGTCCCCTCCCTCGTTCGCGGCGATCTCCGCCAGCGATCGGCCGTTCCACCCCGGGCGGGTCCGCGAGAACGCGATGACCACGCCATCCCAGCCCGGGTCCGCAGCGACGTTCTCCCAGCCGGGGATGCCGCGCGCCTGGAGGTCGCGGACCCGGCGCCGGCCGGCGGGATGCCGCAGGACCGCCACGGCCTCGTCCAGGTCCAGCGCCAGCAGGTCGGGTGGCAGGACCGTGGCGAGGGTCGTGTGGGCGGCGGTGTACGGGTACTGGTCCGCGCCGGCGTCCAGGCCCGAGGCCCGGGCAGCCTCGATCCGGGCGACCAGCGCGGGACCCGTGCCGTACGCGGCGCGTGCCGCAGCCTTGAGGTGGCTGACCTGGAGTCTCGCCGGGCGACCGGCGAGGCGCTCCGCGGCACGGGCGGTCTCGATCGCCTCGTCGATGGCGTCGGCGACGTCGGCCGCCTCGTTGCGCATGTGGATCGCGTAGGTCGCCCCGCGCCGGGCGGCGGCCGCCACCAGCGCGGCGATCTCCCCGGGTCGCGCGTGGATCCCGGGCGGGTAGATGAGGCCGGTTGAGACCCCGAACGCGCCGGCCTCGAGCGCCTCCTCGGCATGCGCGACCATCTCGGCGAGCTCGGCCGGTGTGGGCTCGCGGTCGTCTGGCCCGAGGACGGCGCCGCGGATGGTGCCGTGGCCCACGAGGAACGCGATGTTGGGGGCGAGCGCCTGCCGCCCCACCTCGTCGAGGTACCCCGCGAACGTGGTCCACCCCGGGTCCAGACCGCGCGTCGCGAGGTCCGGCTCCAGGAGCGCGCGGGACGGCGGCGTCAGTGGCGCCAACGTGTAGCCGCAGTGGCCGGCGAGGAGGGTGGTGTAGCCCTGGCGCAGGTGCGAGGGCAGCGCGCCGTCGATCAGGACGCTCGTGTCGGAGTGGTTGTGCGGGTCCACGAAGCCGGGCGCGACCACCAGGCCGGTCGCCTCGATGACGGTCGTGACATCGGCGTCGGCGACGGCCGACAGGTCCCCCACGGCGGTGATCCGGTCACCGGTCACGCCGACATCGGCCGGGCGCCCGGGCGAGCCGGTGCCGTCGACCAGGGTCGCGCCGCGGATCAGCAGGTCGTAGGCCATGGCCGCGATCGTACCCGCGGCGGGCCGGCTGCCGGGGCCCGTCGGCACCTCGAGCCGCTACGGCGGGCCGGTGTCGGCGAAGCGCAGCTCGAGGGAGCCCTCGCCGGGAGCCAGGTCCAGCGTGGACGACACGTCCGCCCGCGCCCGCAGCGCGGTCAGCGTCATCTCGTTGGGGACTCCCGGGTAGTTGCCGGGATACGTGGAGACGGCGGCCCGTGGGCGGGGCGCCCCCGCGGCCGGAACGGGCAGCAGCTTGTCCAGGATCTCGGGCGGCGGCATGCCGGTCTCGCTGCCGTGATGGCTGATCTTGAGGAAGTCGACCGGCGCGACCAGGCCCAGGGCATCCATCCGGCGCCAGCTCGGCTTCTCGGCGTCGCCGGTGAACAGGAGCCGCCAGCCCTTCCACTCGAGCAGCAGCACGATGGAGGTGTTGTTGGCCGCCTTGTCGATGGCCAGCAGGGTGGACGTGGCGTTCGAGTGCCGCACGTCGAGCAGGTTGTAGAACGTCCCGGCGTCCACGCCGCGCGGCGGGATCGGCTCGGGGACCGCGGCGGCCGGCCCGAGGCCCAGGTCCAGGTCCAGGTCGTCCACCACGTCACCGCCCAGGCGCAGACCGTCCGCGAGCGCGGTGAACCGGCCGTAGTAGTCGGCCGTGTCCTCCTCGGGTGCCAGGAGCGTCACGCGCGCCGATGAGGCCGGCTGGAGGGTCGAGAGGTCGGTCGTCCGGTCGACGTAGTGCACGCCGCCCGCCGGGGCGAGGTGGTCGCGCAGGTAATCGATGCACTTCTTGGTGGAGCGGGTGTCGTTGGTCGCCATGAGCATGGCCAGGAAGGGCGACGCCATGGCGGCCGCCGGCAGGCGCGCGACGGTGGTCCGATACGCGGCGAGGGCCGCGAACCGCCTGCGCCGGGCGTCCGGGTGGGTCGCGTAGTAGTCGGGATGGGCCGAACCCGTGAGCCAGGCCTGCTTCGCCGCGACGGTCCTGCCGTGGACCTCGCTGGCGTAGAACAGCCCCTGGACGTGGTCGAGGTGCTCGTGGGTCATGACGTACAGGTCGAGCGGGCCGCCGCCGAGACGCGCGATGAGGTCGTCGATGACCGGGACGAGCACGGCATCCAGGCCGCCCTCGCGGCTCAGCGCGTTGCCGAAGTCGAACAGGATGTGCCGCTCCACGGCGGCGCCGTCCTCCTCGTCGGGGATGGACACGAGCACCGCGTCGCCGAAGCGGACGTTGTAGACGCGGACGACGAGGTCAGGCATCGCCGGCCTCCCTCGCCACGTGGAGCAGGCGGCCGGTGCCCTTGACGCGCAGGATCCCGTCCGTGACGACCGCCTCCACCCCGGTGCCGAGGGTCTGGCGGACGGCCGCGGGGTCGTCGGGCGCGGACACGTCCACGAGTCCCGCGGCCACGAGCCGCCGCATCGCGGCGTCGCGGGCCGGGCGCCGCGCCTCGAGGGACAGCGGGCCGAGACAGGACCGGACGAGCCGTCGGTCAGGGTCGATGACCAGCGTGGACCCGGTCTGGACGCGCCGCATCGCGGCGCCGAGGTCCGGCGGGTTGGGCTCCGTGACGCTCCAGCGGACCTTGAACAGCAGCTCCCGGACGGGTGCGGCACCGCCGTCGGCGGGGCCGTCCTGGCCGGCGGCTCGTGCGCGCTCGAGGGTTGCTTCGGGCAGCTCGAACCGCTTGTTGACGACGATCCGCGGCAGGACCTCGAACTGGGCATCGGCCGGGATCAGCAGCAGGCCGCGGTTGCGGTCCGCGAACTGGTACGCCGCCCACTCGTTGGTCGCGAGGCCGTCGAGGTCGATGTCCGCGAGGGCCGGGTGCTCGGCGTTGGTGACCACGTCCAGGTCCGCCTCGGCCGCCACGATCCCGCGCCGGACGCACTCCGTGCGGATCCACTGCCGCCAGCGGTCGTTCTCGAACGAGGCCTGGTCGGCGGCGAGGATCGCGCGGATGTAGTCGGCGAACGTGATCTCGCCCGGCGGCAGGTAGTCCAGGCCGCGCAGGATCATCCGCTTGAACTGCTGGGACGCGGCGAACAGGGCACGGCCCGAGACGGCGAACTCGGTCTCGTGGCGGCGCTCGGCGAGGCGCTCCCGGACGTCCCGGTGGAGCGCGACCAGGAAGCCGTACAGGGCGCCCGTCAGCACCTGCGACAGCAGGTGCGCCTCGGGCTCGGCCGCCGGATCGCCGTGCGGGTCGAGCTTCGCGTCGTCGAGCAGGTTGCGCAGCCAGCCCACGTGCCCGGCGGGATCGATCGCCCGCCCGAACTCCTCGCCGATCGAGCTGAAGCTGGTGGATTCCTCGATGGAGCCGTCGGTGCGGTCGAGGACGGCCTTGCGCAGCCGGGGGCTGCGGAAGGCAATGAGGACGGCCGTGAGGTCCGCGACGCCCTCGTGGAGCGCGAGGCCCTGGGGGTCCAGCGCGTCGTAGAGGTCGGGGTCGATGCCGTCGATGAGCGCATGCGCCGTCTCGTGGGCCACGATGTCGCGCGAGAGGCTCGTGTGGACGGTCCGCCCGTGCGCGTTGAACGAGAAGAACTGGAGGCTCCGCGACCGTCGCTCGTAGTAGGCGTTGGCCCACCACCCGGCCCGCGGGACGACGAGCAGCTGCGGCCCGTCGAAGCCCCACGCGACCTTGCGCCCCAGGGTGTCCGGCTCCTCGTACAGGTAGATCGTCCGCATGACGGTGCCAAAGGCACTCACCTGGATGAAGGCGGGCGAGTCCACGTCGGTCTTGCCGACGCGATAGCGGCCGAACGTGCGGCGTCCCGACGGCGGCTCGAACACGGCGCCGGGCTCCAGGGCCTCGGTGGTGGGATCGAGGTCCACCACGGCGACCCGCTCGGTGACGGGGCCGTCGAGGTAGTGCGCCTCCGCCAGCCCCAGCCAGTCCTCGACGAGGCGGTCCGTGGGCAGGCTGGCGATCTCCGGGTCCTGGATCATGAGCGGCACGCGGACGCGCATGGCCGTGCCTATCCGGCCGCGGCGACGATGGCGGCCCGGACGTTCGCCACCGAGGCGTAGCCGTCGAGGGCGTGGTTGTCGCGGGCCGGGTTGTTGACCAGGTGGTCGTGCGCGAAGCGCGGCGGCGGCGTGAAGTCGTCGCGGAGCGTCTTGTCGAGCGCGACCGGGTCGAACAGGTCGGCGAAGTTCTCCCAGGCGTGGACCTCCGACGGGACCGGGTGCGGGCGCGGTTTGCCGTCGCGCAGGCGCTGCTGGACGTTGCCGATGCCGAGCGGGCAGCCGAGGGTGACGAGGAGGTCGATGTTCAGGCCGGCCATGGCCGGCTCGGAGAGCACGTCGAAGGTGATGATCGTGCCCAGGCTGTGGGCGACGACGACCTTGGGCGCCGGCGAGGCGAGAAGCGCGGCGCGGACCGGGGCACGCATCGTCTCGGTGTACGGGCCGAACAGGTAGTCCAGGACGTCGCTCGCGAACTTGCCGACGACGAACCGGAAGATGGCATCAGGGAAGACGGGCGTGACCGCGAGACCTGCCGCCGGCGTCGGGGCGGGCACGGCCGAGGCCGCAGCGACCTTGTCCGCGCCGCGGTACAGGCGCTCGACGAGCTTGCGGGCCTCGGCGATGGTGGCCGGGTCCACGGCCGTGGCGGCGGCGGCACCCGCGCCCCCGGCCGGTCCCCGCAGGGTCGCGGCGAGGATCTCCGTGGCGGCGGTCCGTGCGCTGGCGCCCGGCTCCGCGGCGCGGCGGATGGCGGTCGCGCGACGCTGGCGGGGCACGCCCGTGGGCGCCGCGAGCCCGGCGCCGCCGGCGGGGGTGCCGCCCGGTGGCCACCGCACGTCCGCGTAGTAGCCCACCCGGGTGGCGGGCATGTCCCGCCCGAACAGGATCGTGTCCAGCTCATGCTTGAGAGCGGGAGCCGGCTGCTGGGGACCCGCCCCATGGACGTAGACGAGCGGCTGCGGGGACACGCGCTGCCTCCTCCCCTGGGGACCAGCGCCGCCGCCCGGCCGTGGACGGCGGCTCGGTCTTGCCAGCGGTATACCACGCGCGTCCAGCCCTTCCCTGGGCTGCCGGGATGCGCGAGTCACCCGAATCGGCGGCCCGTGCATCTACCCTTCGAAGCGGTCGCCCAATGCCGCCGGCCCGACTGGGGAAACAACCCGCAATGACCGTGGAAGCCCTGCGGCGCCACCGCCCGGAGGTCCTCGATGACCTGCTGGACCGGTTCGGGCGCGAGATCCAGGGCGTGGCGTTCCTGATCCTCCGGGATCGGGCGGCGGCGGAGGACGTGGTGGTGGACACCTTGCTGACCGCGCTCGATCGCGGCGACCAGCTCCGGGACGACGACGCGTTGCGCCCGTGGCTCCTGCGCATCGCGACCAACCGGGCGCTCGGGGTGCGACGGAGCTCGTCGCGCGTCGTCCAGCTCCATGTGGTGCCGGACCGCCCGGCGCGCTTCACCGACGAGGACGAGCGCCTGACGCTCCTCGCCTGCGTCGACCGCCTCGCGCCCCGGATGCGTGCTGCCGTGGTGCTTCGTTACTACGCTGACATGTCAGTTCGGGACGTCGCTGAGACGCTGGGTACCAGCGAGAACACTGTCAAGACGCAGCTCCGGGAGTCGCTGGAGCCCATGCGCACGGCCCTGGCCGAGGGCGGCGCGACCCGGGAGGCGGCCCATGGCTGACGAGCTCGATCCGCGACTGGAGACGAGCCTGCGCAAGGCGCTACACGCCGAGGCCGATCAACTCCCGCTGCTCATCCGGTCCGACGACATCAAACGGGCACGACGCCGGCGAAGGGGGAAGCGTCTCGCGCTGCCGGCGTCGCTGCTCGGCTTCGCGGCGGTGCTCGCGATCCTCGTCGCCACCGGCGCCATCGGCCGCGACCACGATGGCAAGGTTGCGGCATCCCCGTCCCCGTCCGCGACGCCGCGCGCGCTCGCCTCGTACGAGGATTTGGGGCAGCTGCTCGACCGAGCGCCGGTCGATCTGCTTCGCGGCGAGCACGCGGAAGCGGATCCGGGCGGTGAGCCCGTTTCGATCGAGCTGGGAGCCGTCTCGGGCCTGGCGACCCTGGACTACGCCGTGCACTGCCTCGGCGGCTCGATCGACCTCGTCGCGAAGGTCAAGGGGAACGAGCTCGGCACGTTGCGGATCAACTGCAACATCAAGCCCTTCGACGGCACCCTGCTGCTCTCGCTCACGGGCGAAGCACCGGAGGGACCCGTGGCCCTCACCGCGACGAGCGCCCCCGAGGTCCGCTGGCGCATCGTGGTCTCGACGGTCCCGGAGGCGACACCATCCGCGACCCCCGACCCGGGCCTGGCCTCCTACGCGGATCTCGAGCGCATCCTCGTCGACACGGCGCCATCGATGCCGATGGTCGCTCGTGGCGAGCAGGTGACCTTCAGTGTCGCCGCCGGGACGGCCATCGTCGGCGCGGGCTCGGTCGGTCCGTTCGACTTCCTCAACGTCGCCCTCGATTGCCGTGGTGGCGACTACAGCCTCGCCGTCATGGACGGCGAGGCGGTGCAGTTCGGCACCAGCGGGACGTGCGGCACGCGGCCGCTGGTGTGGACGGACGGCGCGGGTTCGAGCGCGAAGGTCAACCGGATCGTGGTGACGGCCGACGCGTCCATGCGCTGGCGGCTCGTCGCATCAGGATCGGGCTCTTCGATCACGCCGCTCGCGGCGCACCCCCTGGACGACGTGCTGTCCTACGAGGAACTGGCCCGCTACGCGGAGAGCACGCTCGAGCTGTTTCGCGCCGAGCACGAGGCCGTGGACGCCCCGACCCAGACGGTGGCCGGCAACGCAGGGGCCGCCTGGAACCTCGAGATCGCCGTCGCGTGCGATGTCGGCGACGTGGTCGTGTCCTTCCGGCGCGCCGGCGTCGCCTATCCGACCACAGACACGGACGCGGGGACGTTCGGGTGCGACCAGGGCGGCACGAGCGCCCTGCTGGCCCTGCCGGGACCTGCCCCGGACACGCAGGTCGTCGTCAACGCGCCGGCCGGGACGTCGTGGCGGCTTATCGCCTACGACCACGACGCGATCCCAAGCCCCTGATCGGCCGGGCGCTCGCGCTCCCGTCCCCGACGGAAGGACTGACGGCGGAGGGACTTCGTCGGCGCCCCTGGGTGGACCATGGCGGAGCGGAAGGCCCGACGCTGGTCGGCTCAGCGCGGGGTGGCCGCCGGCAGCCCCAGGAGGCTCGCGGCATCGATCATCCGTTCGTCGTACGTCACGATCGCTTCGAGATCGTCGCCGACCGCGATCGCGGTCGCGAGGTGGATCGCGTCGAGCGTCCGGAGCACCTGCGGCTCGAGCGTGCCCGCCGCATCCAGGATCCGATCGTCGACGCCGATCAGGTCGACCCGCCGCAGGCCTTCCCGTACCGTGGCCAGCGCATCGGGGCCCAGGTGGCGGACCGCGCGCAGGGACTCGGCGCGCAGCAGGGCTGACGACACGCGCCGGGCTCCGTGGTTGGCCAGGTACTCACGCACGGCCGCGGACTCCGTCTCCTCGACGACCAGCTTCACGAACGCCGAGCTATCGAGATAGAGCGCGCTCAATCGGATCGGCCCTCCGAGACCAGTCGCGATGGCGCTGTGGCACCCGGCGGGAGTCCGACGAGCACGAGGTCGAGAAGGTCGCCTTCCGCCCGGCGCAGGAGTCCCTCGCGTTCCAACCGCGCCAGGCCGCTGGGCATGGTCTTCAGCAGGACGGCGACAGGACGCCCGCGGTCGGTGATCTCCACGGTCTCGCCAGCGGCCACCCGGCGCAGGATGGCACTCGCTTCCCGGCGCAGCTCACGGACTCCGACACGTTCCATGTGCGACATAGTAGCACATGGCACAGGACCCCGCGGCACATCGACGGCCTGGGGCTTCTCGGCCACCATCGGCGGCAGGTCGAGGACCTCGAAGATCCTGCGAAGGACACCAGCGCCGTCATGACGCTCACCCGGGCGTTCGATAGCGCGGTCAGCGGCCCGTACAAGCGAGCGGGCCGAGCCCGCCTCGGCGACCTGCAGCGCGGCGGTGCCAACCGCTTGGGCCAGGCGGCCCAATCCGAAGACCGGATCAGCCTCTCAAGCTGCCGCCGAGGCTGTAGGTAGCGCCCGAGCTGCCTGGGCTCCGGTCGGCAGGGCCGTCAGGCGGCGACAAGCGCGACGGCGATCGCCGGCAACCGATCCGGTGGGTGGACCGGTCCAGGCGGTGGCACGATATGGCGATGGCACGATCACCCCGCCCCGATGACGCCGGGCCCATGGCCACAGACGCCCTCGTCCGTGCCCCTGGCACCTGGACCTTCCTGACGAACCACGGCCACGCGCTCGTGGTGCTCGCGCGGGACCCCGATTGTCGGATCCGCGACCTGTCGATCGCGATCGGCGTGACCGAGCGCACGGCGCAGACGATCGTGAATGACCTCGTCGAAGCGGGCTACCTGGAGCGGACCCGCGTCGGAACGCGGAGTCGGTACACCGTTCACGTCGATCTGCCCTTCCGCCACCCGGTGGAGCGCGACCACTCGGTGGGCGAGCTCCTCGAGGTGCTGCGCAAGGATCTCGCGGCGTCGGGCTGACGGAGGAGTCCGCGGCGCTGCGGCGTCAGTCGAGCTGGTGGTCCCGATGGCAGAACCCGGGGCATGCGCACGGCGACTCCCACGAGCCGATGCCGCCCCGAACGCCATCGGCGACCGGCGCATCCGGCTCGTCCGCGGGGGTCGCCGCGTCGTTGCGGGCCGGACGGGCGCCCACGGCTTCGCGGCCGTGCGTCGCCGAGGCGTGGTGGGCGGCAGTCGAATCGACCAGCGGGCTCATTCGCCATCCTCTCCTTGGGCAAGGGCGTATCCGCGCGTTCCGTCGAACCGCTGCAGGCGCTCCACGTGCATCCAGCGATGCCGTTCGCCGATCGCCCAGAGCAGGCTCAGGAGCTCGGCGTCTGTCGGCTCCGTCCCCTGGGCCGAGACGAAGCGGCAGCGGTAGTGGTCCACGAGCGACGGCGTGATTCCGCGGCTCGGGTAGACCATCGTCCCCCGGTTCGAGATCATCTTGAGCCCGAGGACCGTCCCGTTCGTGATCGCCTCGAGCGAGGCGCCCAGCTCCTCGGGCGACCCGTCCCACTCCTCGAACACGTCCATGCCGACTTGTGACCGTCCCCCCGGCGCGTGGGGCGTGTCGTCGATGCGCGGCACGGCGAGGCGGCCCCGCCTGGCCGGAGCCGCGGCCGCGCCCTCGGGGAGGAGGGCGTCGAGTCGGGCGATCACGGCGTCGGCGAAGGCCGTCGTCGAGACCGGCGTCGAGCCAGCGACGTCGCGCGTGTGGATGTCGGCTGCGAGTGACGCCTCGAGGGCCTGTTCGATGCGGGCAGCCTGCTCCTCGAGTCCGACGTGGCGGAGGAGCATGACGCCGGAGAGGATCACGGCGCTGGGGTTGGCGGCGTTGGATCCGGCGTACTTGGGCGTCGACCCGTGCACCGCCTCGAAGATGGCGACGTCGGCGCCGAGGTTTGCGGGCGGGCACCAGGGTACATGAACAATAGTTCCTGAACGTGTTGACAGGTAGCGGCCCGAGCCGCTACGGTAGGGGCATCCGAAGGGGAGTACCCCTCCAAGGCGTCGGCGTCATCACGATCCGAGAGGATCCGCCGCCGCCGGCCGCGCGCCCATCGGGCGCAGGCCGGGGAAGACCGACGGGCTGATAAAGCCCTGGAGGTCTTTCTGTCTTGTCACCCGATCTCATCCCGTGGGTCGTATTGGGCGTCGTCATCTTCGGCATGCTCGCGCTCGACCTGTTCGTGTTCCACCGCAACGCCCACGAGGTCTCCATGAAGGAGGCCGCGATCTGGAGCGTCGTCTGGATCAGCCTCGGTCTTGCGTTCGGTGCGTTCGTGTTCGCGACGCGCGGCAGCCAGGCAGGCGGCGAGTACCTCGCCGGCTATCTGATCGAGAAGTCGCTCTCGATGGACAACGTGTTCCTGTTCGCGATGCTGTTCGGCTACTTCGCCGTCCCCGGCATCTACCAGCACCGGATCCTGTTCTGGGGTGTCGTCGGCGCGATCGTGTTCCGCGCGATCTTCATCGCCGCCGGCACGACGCTGCTCGAGGCGTTCCACGTCCTCATCTACGGCTTCGGCCTGCTGCTGCTCCTCACGGGCATCCGGATGTGGCACTCAAAGGGCCACGCGGTCGATCCCCAGAAGAACGTGGCGCTGCGACTGGTCCGGCGGTTCGTCCCGATGACCGACGAGTACCACGGTCAGCGGTTCTTCATTCGCAATGCGGGCAGGCTCGTCGCAACGCCGCTGTTCGCGGTCCTGGTGGTGGTCGAGACGACGGACATCATGTTCGCGATCGACTCTATCCCGGCGATCTTCGCGATCACCACGGACCCGTTCATCGTCCTGAGCTCGAACCTGTTCGCGATCCTCGGCCTGCGCGCGCTGTACTTCCTGCTCGCCGGGCTGATCGACAAGTTCGTCTACCTCAAACAGGGTCTCGCAGCGCTGCTCGTGTTCGCGGGCGCGAAGATCCTCATCGCCGACGTCTACAAGATGCCGATCCCGCTGTCGCTCGGAGCGATCGTCGGGATCCTCGCGGTGTCGATCGTCGCCTCGCTGGTGGCGACACGCCGTGCGGAGCGCCGCGACGCGGGGGGCGGACACGGCGACGACGATCCGCCCGCCGGCGTCCACGCCGTCAGCGGCCAGCGACCCGCACCCAGTCCGGAGGGAGTCGCATGACGCGCACCGATCGATCCACGCCCTCGGCCGGCATCCGGCTCGCCCGGATCCTCTACGCCCGTAATGCTTATCCGCTTGCCTCAACACACCACAAGATGTAGGTCCGAGGTCTTTCATCTCTCGGCAGCCGAAGGGCTTGTGATCCTGGGGCGTCGTCGTCTCCGGGTCTTCTCGCCCTCGGCGAGTGGCGGTGGGTTCCGA
>JBBSCF010000059.1:0-18888 GCA_038250545.1 Candidatus Limnocylindrales bacterium
CGCGCAGCGCAGCACCGGGGCCGAGCCGCCCGGCATGGGCACGTACGTGGACGCGCTCGCGGCCCTGGTCCCGGCCGAGGTCCTGGCGCTGCACGCCGTCGTCATCAGCCTCTCGACGAAGACCGACAACGGCACGACGACCATCACGGCCGGCCCGCAGCTGGCGTTCTGGTTCTGGTTCCTCACGCTCGCCGCCGCCGCCCTGTACGCGATCGGGCTGCAGCGGATCCCGACCTGGTGGGACTTCGCCCGGATGCTGATCCCGGCCCTCGCGTTCGTCGGCTGGTCGATGCTGCAACCCACCACCGCGTTCGACGGTGTGGCCCCGGCCCTCGACGGCGACTGGCGCTGGACGATCGGGCTGGCCCTGGCGGCCGTCCTCGGCGTCGCGGCCGGCCTGCTCGGGATGAAGGCCGACAAGGCGCCCGCGAGGGCGCCCGCCAAGGGCCCGGTGAAGGCACCCGAGAGCTGACGCCCGCCTCAGCCGCTGCCGGGGCGGAGCTCGAGACGGCTGACGATGGTCCACGGCCCCACCCCGCGCATCCGCTCCGGGACCGGTGCGTCGAAGGGGCCGTCGGCGGCGGCGATCCCCCGAGACCCGCCCTCCAGGAGGCCCCAGGCCGGCGGCAGATCGTAGATGAGCGCCGTGCCGCCGGGACGGAGGGCCCGCCGGATCTCCCGGAAGCCCGCTTCGGGATCCGGCCAGTGGTGCGCCGAGAACGAGCTCACGACGAGGTCGAAGGCGGCGTCCGGGAAGGGCAGCGAGGCCACGTCGCCCTCGACGAGCGTCGCGCGGGCGCCGAGGCCCCGGTCCGCGACCCGCCGGGTCGCCACGCGGAGCATGTCGGGGTCGATGTCGAGGCCCGTCCAGAGCGCCGCCGGGAGCCGGGCGAGGAGGCGCTCCCCGAGGTGCCCGGGCCCCGGACCCACCTCGAGGATCGTCGGCGCCGCGGCGCCCCCGAGGACGCGCTCGATGTCGCGCGCGATGTCGTCGTAGTAGCCACCGAACAGGAGGCCCGCGGCCATCTCGTAGAAGCTGGCGCCGAGCGACGACGACGTGCGGAGGGACCGCCGCATGCTGGCGATCGACGGCCCCAGGACGACCGCGGCCCCGACGACGGCGGTGCCGGCCGCGAGCCCCAGGACGATGCGCCGTCGCGTGGATGTGCTGCCCATGGCGGCATCATCCACCACGCGCTCAGATCCCGCGGATCCGCTCGGGCATCGGCACGTTCCAGCCGATCAGCTCGCAGCCCAGGACGTGCGGCGCGCGCTGGCCCGGCGTGCAGTCCGGGCAGCCCCACGGCGTCAGCCCGCCGTCGTCCGAGAGGTACTCGACATCACACGCCGCCTCGGCCGGGTCGCAGTGGGCGTCGTGGCAGATGCAGTTGCAGTGCACCCAGTGGGTGCAGGTGCAGGTCGCTTCGGGCGATGGGGCCCGAAGGACGGATGCCGGGAAGGGGGACGCGTACATGGACAGCCTCGGGACTCGACCACCGCGACCCGATCGACCGACCGGAACCCGGTGGTGCTCATCCTTGCACCCGGCGTCAAGCCCCGCGGCTCGCAGGACCCTAGGTCGCGAGCAGCGCCTCCAGCTCGACATCCAGCTGGTGCTCCCAGGACTGGCGCCGGGTCTTCGGCTCGCCGAGCCACGTGCGCGCTCGCGTCTTGACGCCCTCGGCGATCTCCGGGCCGGCGATCGCCGCGAGGGCCAGGGCCGCCCGCAGCGGCTCGATCATCGCCTCGGCGCTGCCACCCTCGTCCGGCGAGAGGGAATGGAGAATCCGCAGGACGGCCGGCAGGTCCGTGATGTCATGCTGGCGCGCGAGGCCGGTCGCCGCGCGCGAGGCCACGAAGATGTCGTCCGACGCGAGGAGCGAGCGCAGGGCCGTGGCGACGTCCGGATCCGGGTCCCAGGCGGCGAGCTGGCCGAGGGCGAGGTGGCGCTCGCCCACCTTCGTCGAGTCGAGGTCGGCGATGAGCCGCTCTCGGCGTTCGGGCGTCTGCAGGCTCGTGGGCATGCGGGTGGGATCGGCGAGCGCCTCGGCCTCGATCTCGGGGGTGATCTCGAAGCCGAGCGGGCTGATGACGCGGAAACCGGGGTCGGTCATGGCACGAGTATCGCCCTTGCTGTCGATCCGTGGGCGGAAGGGCACGCACAGCGAACCCGCGGACCCGTCCGGGCGCGCGCGGTGCGCATACCATGGCGCCCTCGGCCGACGTGGCCCCGGGAGACAAGGAGGCGCCGGTGACCAGGCCTGGGCGCACGGAGATCATGCGCTGGACCTCGCTCCTGTTCGTCGCCGTCCTCATGGCGGCCTGCTCGGGCGAGCCGCAGTCGCAGGCGCGGGCGTCCGAGGCGCCGTCGGGCGCGCCGGCCTCGGAAGCGGCCCAGTCGGAGGTTCCGGCCTCGGAGCCTGCGGCGACCGAGGCGCCGTCGGAGGCTGTCGCCACCCCCGAGCCCAGCCCCTCGCCGGCGACCACCGCGCCGCCGAAGCCCGCGGACGTGACCTGGAAGCAGGTGGGTACCCAGGCGCTCGCCGGAGGGCAGACCCGCGTGACGCACCGGATCACGTGGACCGCTCCCGTGGGCGGCGCGACGAGCTTCAGCGTCTACGGCGTCACCGACTGCCTGCGCAATGCCAAGAAGTACGACGGGAAGCCGTGCGTCGTGAAGGGCATGCGGATCCCCAAGGCCAGCCTCAGGCTGATCGCCGAGGTTCCGGGCTCGCTGCGCACGGTGGACATCGCGTGGAAGGAGGGTGAGGCCGGCCCCGGACCGTACGGTGCCGTCCTGGTCCGGGCCAGCAACGCGGCCGGCGACAGCATCTTCACCATTGCCTGGAGCGCGGCCGTGTGCTGGCAGTGCACCTCCTGAGGCAGCGTTCAACTGAGCTGTCCCGCAGCGTATGCTCGGGGCCCACGTCACTGGAGGCTCCCGTGGCCCACGTCGCCATCCTGACCGATTCCACCGCGGACCTGTCGCCCGAGCAGGCGGCCGGCGCCGGGATCACCGTCGTCCCGCTCTACGTTCGCTTCGGCGCCGAGGAGCACCGGGCCGGGGTGGACCTCACCACCGAGCAGTTCTGGCAGAAGCTCCTGGCGGCCGGCGCCACGCATCCCACGACCTCGGCCCCGTCCCCCGGGGACTTCGCGGCGGCCTTCAACGCGGCGTTCAACGCGGGGGCCGACGCGATCGTCTGCCCCACGATCGGGACGAAGCTCTCGGCGACGTTCCAGAGCGCGACCCTCGCCGCCGCGGGGATGACGGACCGCGAGATCCACGTGATCGACACCGGCTCCACGTCCATGTCCACGGGCATCCCTGCCCTCATGGCGGCCGAGATGGCCGGCACGGGCGCCGCCGCCGCGGACATCGCCGCCGAGATCCGCGCGCGACTGCCCGACATCGACCTGTTCGTGGCCGTCGATGGCCTGGACTACCTGCGCAAGGGCGGCCGGCTGTCCGCGGCCCAGGCGGTGGTTGGCTCGATGCTGTCGGTGAAGCCGATCATCACCGTTCGCGACGGCCTGGTCGTCATGGCGGACAAGCAACGCAGCCGCGCCAAGGCCCGCGCGCTGACGATCGCGAGCATCGCCGCGACCCCGGTGGAGCGGCTGGCGGTCCTGCACACGCCCACGAGCACGCCCGATGAGGTCGCCGAGTTCCGGGCGGCGCTCCTCGCCGCGATCCCGGGTGGCGTGGACCCGTCCAAGGTGACGGCTGGCCTCATCGGCGCGTCCACGGGCCCGCACCTCGGCCCGGACCTCATGGGCGCCGCGTTCCTCCGCGCCCGCTGACCACGCGGTGCGCCATGGACGTCCGTCGATGGCGCCTCAGGCCAGGGCGACCCGCAGGGCCGCGAGGTCGGGGGCGCCCAGGACCACCCGTCCGTCGAGGGTCGTGTACAGGAGATCGAGGCTGACCCCCGCATCGGCAACCCGACGCAGGAGCGTCGCCGCCGCCCCGGGCTGGTTGGCGATCGGGACGGCGAGGACCTGGCGCTGGGCCAGGATGGTGAAGCCGGCGTCGATCAGGGTGCGGGTTGCCCGCTCCGCATCCGTGATCAGGACGTGGAGCTCCGCGCTCGTGTCGATGACCACCCCGCAGGCCGCCTCGATGTTGACCCCGGCGTGACCGAGGGCCTCGCAGGCCGCCGCCAGGCTGCCGGGCCGGCTGGCCAGCCCGATCGTCAGGTCCGTCGCCATCGATCACCCCTCCCCACTGTCCCGGCGAGACGGCCGGGTGCCGTGCAGCATGACCCCTTCGGCGTCGAAGCAACAGGGGCAATCGGCGGCGGGGTCGCGCGTCGGTCGCTGCGGGTCGCGTTCCTGGCCCCGCTGCGGCGGGTGCGCCCGGCGCGTTCGCCTCGGCCCCGCTACCGTTCGGGGCGCCATGACGCCCGACCGCCGATCGCCGCTCGCCGACCGCCGCTCGTCGCTCGTCGACCGCTACGGAGCGCCGGCCCTCGTGGGGATCGTGGCGCTGCTGGTGTACCTGCGGACGATGCTGCCCGGCCTCGCGTTCGACGACTGGGGCGAGATGCAGACGGTCCCCCACGTCCTCGGCATCGCCCATCCCACCGGCTACCCCTCGTACATCCTGGCAGCGTGGGCCTTCGAGCTGCTGCCGATCGGCGAGGTGGCGTTCCGCGCGAACCTCCTCTCCGGCGTGTGCGTCGCCCTGGCGCTGGCGTTCGCGACGTCCGCCGGGCAGCGCCTGGGCGTCGCGCCGGTGATTGCCGCGGTCGCCGCGCTGGCCGCCGGTCTCGTGGGCACGGTCTGGGTCTCGGCGGGCGTCGCCGAGGTCAACCCGCTCCACCTGGTGCTGATGGCGATGCTGATCGAGCGGTCGCTCGCCTGGACAGAGGGCCGCCGGTTGCGCGACCTGGCCCTGGGCGGGTTGCTGATCGGGCTCTCGCTGGGCAACCACGCGCTCACGATCTTCGTGGCTCCGTACCTGATCCTGTACGTGCTGTGGGCCGGCCGGGCCACGCTGCTCGAGCACCCGCGCTGGATCCTCGCGCCGGTGGCGACCGTCTTCGCGGGTGCGGCCGTGTACCTCTACATCCCGATCGCCGCCTCGCTGCGGCCACCGCTCCTCTACAACAACCCGGTGACCTGGGATGCGTTCACGTTCCTCGTGACCGGCGCCCAGTTCCGCGGCCAGTACGACGGCCTGTTCACCGCGCGGGGACCGGGGACGTTCATCGCCGCGCTCCCGAGCCTGTGGGCGCTGCTGGTCGCGAACGGGACGGCTGTCCTGCCGATCCTGGGCGCGCTGGGTGCCGTCGCGCTGGCCGTGCGACGGCCGGCGGCCGCCGCGGCGCTGGTCGCGGCGCTGCTGACGGGGCTCTACGTCTGGGCGAACTACCTCGAGCTGCCGCACTACCTGCTGGTCCCGTGGCTGATCGTGGGCATCCTCGCGGGCGTGGCGCTCGACACGGGTGCCCGGCTGGTGGCGAGGGCGCTCCCGGAGCGCTGGCGGGTGGCGCCGACCGCGGCGGCCGCGGCGGTGGGTCTCGTGCTCGTGGTGGTGCTCGCGTCCGCGAACCTCGCGGCGGCGGACCGGAGCCAGGACCGGACGACGGACGACTACGTGGACCTGGTGCTCAACGCGCTGACCCCGGACGCGGCCATCGTGACCTACTGGGGCGCTTCGACGCCGCTGTGGCACGCCACGATGGTCGAGGGCCGCCGGACGGACATCCTCGTGGTGGACGACTCGAACATCGTCTACGAGGGCTGGGGCACGCGCGAGGCGCGGGTCGCGACGCTGATCTGCGAGCGACCCGTGTTCGTGCTGCGCCAGACGGAGAAGGAGCTCGTGGCGCTGCGGGCGACCTACACCCTCACGGCCGTCGCGAGGCCGGTGGTGTCCTGGGGCGGCCCGACCGGCACGACCCCCATCACGCTCTACCGCGTGGATCCCCGGGCCGGCACGTGCCCGTGAGGCTTCCTCAGCCCGGCGTTGGGCGACTCAGCGTGGGGCGGTTCAGGTAGGCCTCGAAGTCCGGCATCTGCCGGACGTAGCCGCTGGTCATCAGGGGCGAGCTGATCAGGAAGTCCGCGGTGGCCCGGTTGCAGGCGACCGGGATGTTCCACACGACGGCGAGCCGGATCAGGGCCTTGACATCGGGGTCGTGCGGCTGCGCCTCGAGCGGGTCCCAGAAGAAGACCAGGAAGTCCACCCCGCCCTTGGCGATCAGCGCACCGAGTTCCTGGTCGCCGCCCAGGGGGCCGCTCTGGAGCTTCGCGACGGGGTAGTCGAGCTCCGCCTCCAGCAGGCGGCCGGTCGTCCCGGTGGCAACGAGGTCGTGGGCCACGAGCATCGCCCGGTTATAGCGGCACCACTCGACGAGGTCCGTCTTCCTGTTGTCGTGGGCGACGAGCCCGATGGTCTTGCGGGGTTCGATGAGGGGATCCATGGGACCGTCTCCTGGGCTGGGGGTTCGCGGCGATTCTGCGCGCCCGGATGGGATCGCGCGCGGCCCGCGCGCCGGGCGTGGCCTCAGCTCTCGCGGCTCATCGCCGCGGCGAAGCGCCGAACGCGCTCGGCGAAACCCGGGACGGCGGCCCGCACGGCTCTGCCCGGAGCCGCTCGCCGATGGCGGCCATGGGTGCCGGGAAGCCGGCGAGACATGCCTCGGGCGGGATCGGGTCCATGGGTCGAGTCTGGCGCACGAACCAGTCAGAGGAGGTCGTGTTTGGCGGCCGCCCATCTCGGTACCCCCGGGAGTGGCCGGGCGCGCTCAGGGGAGCGGCGTCGCGGGCCCCCAGAGCCCCAGGCCGGCGTCGCGCGCGGCCCGCTGCGCCGAGCGAAAGGTATCCGTCCAGCGCACGTCAGGCGGGTAGGTGACCACGTGCGCGAACCCCCTCCGCACCAGCTCCAGGTTCACGAACAGCCATGCGTCGCCGTCGTGGACCCAGACGTAGCGCAGCAGGCGGCCGTACTGATCGGTCTCGGAGACGTCGCGCTCAAGGACGACGGTCCGCCCCTTCACCAGCGCCGCATTGGCGTCGGTCGCCTCCTTGCCCATGAACTGGACGGGCGTGTCCGGCTTCACGCTCTCGGGCGTGTCAACGCCGATGTAGCGGAGCCGCTCGTTGCCGCGGCCGCGGTCGATGATCACGGTGTCGCCGTCGACGACGCGCACGATGCTCGCCGTCTCCGTCTCGCCGGCCGGGCGGAGCCCGCCATCGACCGCCTGGGTGGCCGCCGCCGTGCGTGGGGCCGTGGCGCTCGAGGACGGGGCACCCGACGGGGCCCCCGGTTCGCCGCACCCACCGAGCGCGACCAGGAGCAGGAGCGGGAACGCGAGGGTGGTCCGGCGGATCGCTGGCGTGATGGTCACGGCCCCACCCTACCGGATCGGGGACCGGCTACTCGACGACCTCGATGCCGCGCGGAGGCACCACCTCGAACAGCGCGACCGCCGGGGCGCTGCCGAGCGCCGCGAACGACCCGTCGAGGTCGTCGACGACGTCGACCACGAGGGCCCAGCGGCCGACCTCGTCGGGGACCCGCAGGGTCTCGCGAATGCGGATCATGTGCCCGATCTGCAGGGGCACGCGGCGGAGCTCGACGACGAGCGGGGCGGCCTCGAGGGTCGCCGCGCCAGCCGCCCCGGTGCTCACGGCGCCCGTCACCGGCGCCGGAGCTCCCCTCGCGGCGTCGGCGGCCTTCTCGTCCGCGTGGGCAGCCTCCTCGCCGATGGCGTCCAGGCGCACCCAGGTCGCGACGACGCGGGTCGAGCGCTCGCGCGGCGTCGGCGCGTCGGACACGGGCGCGGCCGTCTCGTCCCAGGTCGTCTGGCCCGAGTTCGCCACGGAGACGTTGACCTTGACGCCGGCACCGGCGTTGAGGATCTGCTGGTTGACGTTGAGCCGGAGGGTCGCGCGGCGGGGACCCGGCACGAACACGGCGACCGGGGCGCTCGCGACGAACCGTGCCCCGAACCGGCGGTCCGTGAGCGACATGCTCGCGACGTAGGCCCCGGGCTCGGTCGGCAACGCGGCGGACAGCCGCAGGGTTCGACCGGCGACGGCGGCGATCGGTGCGTCCGGTGCGGCATCGGCCGTGGTCAGTGGGCCCACGTCCGCGCTGGCGATCGCGGCCGCGATCGGGTCGGTGGCGGGGGCGATGGCCACGTGCGGATCGGCCCCCGGGTAGGTCCATCGGCTCGGCGCGCGCAGGTGCCAGGTGGCCGTCAGAGCGGCCGGGCTGAGCCCGACCCGCGGGCGCTCGGCGACGACGCCAGCGAATGGCGCGGCCCTGGCGGTGGGCGTCGTGACCGCGACGACGTAGCCGCCCGTGAACCAGGCGAAGCGGCGGAGGCTGCCGATGCCGATCCACTCGCCCTTCCAGGCGCCGCGGGCCAGCGGGTCCATCAGCCAGACCCGGCCCCGCCGGGCGTCGTAGCGCTCCACGTAGACGGCATGGTTGTCCTCGGTGCCCGTCTTGCGCCAGAACTGCGAGTCCCAGCGGCCGTACCAGCGCGGCAGCTGCGAGTCGTCGCCCAGGACCACGGCCCCCGCGCCATGCCGCAGCCGCTCCAGAAGGCCGCCCCAGGTCAGGCTGCTGTCGCCCTGTGCATCGAGCGGGACGTCCAGACGCAACTTGTGGAACGCCACCTCGAGATCCTCGAGCGACGATCCTCCGCCGTCCCCGGAGAGGCTGCGCAGCTCGCCGTGGGTGACCCGGATGTCGCCGTTCGTCCACTTGTCGGCCAGCATCGCGGCGGACGCCCAGAGGCAGTCGATCCAGGGACGCGTGTCCGTCTCGGTGACGAAGGTGGGGCGATGGTCCGGAAGGGGTCTGGGCGGCTCGAGGGCGGCCACGGGGCGCGGAGCCACGCCGAACAGCGTGACGGCGACGAGGCAGGCGGCGGCGAGGGAGCGGGCAGGATGGTTCTTGGGCATACCGGACGTGACAGCGGCGGTGGCATCGCCGGCGGCGCGCCGGGACGGAAAGGACCGCGAGGAGGACTCCCAGCGTGCCCCGTGCAGGGCGCCACCGGCCATGGATCGGCGGTCCGGCCACCGGGGGCCGATGGTCCGGGCCCCGGTTGCTACCCGATCGGACCCAACTCGGCCAGGGCCCCGGCCCGCATCGCCGACTCAGGGCCAGGCGACAGTCGCGTTCAGGATGGTTGTCCCGAAACCCTCTTCGATGTTCTGGAGGAGCACCTTCCACGGGTTGGGGGCCGTGATCGGCAGCCGCTCGGACACCCGCGTGGCTGGGCCCTGATCGGACAGCACGTGGGTTCCCGGGCCACCCTGCTCGAACAGGTCGATCTCGTACAGGAACGGGTGGCCGCCCCAGTCGGCTTCGATGGCCACGTCGCCGTCCGCCCGGGGCGTGATGATCGCCTGGAGCCCGTTCGTCTCCGGGAAGGCCGTGCCGTCGAAGCGGGCGTTCTTGATGGTGACCGCCGGATCCTGGGCCGGGAAGGTGATCGTGACCTCCACGACCGGCGTCGCGATGCCCTCACCGCGGAGGGTCAGGACGAAGGCCGCGCGCCTGGTCGTCGTCTGTGCCGTGATCGTCCCGTCCGCCGTCGTCTTGCAGGCGAGCCGCTTCCCGTCGGCGCTGAGGCACATGATCGCGTTGCCCTGCGGCGAGACCGCCTTGACCTCCACCGTGATCGTGCCGGTGCCCTGCGACTCGAAGTCGAAGCGCCGGTTCTTGCCGGCCGGGTCGTCCTTGGCGTCGAGCTTGAGGGCCGTGAACATGATCGTGGCGGGCATGCCAGGAGCCGTGGTGGGCTTGGGCGTGGCCGACGGGGCGGCAGAGGGAGACGGGGCGACCGACGCCGACGGCTCGAGGGACGATGCGGGCTCGCTGGGCGGCCCGCTGGCGGGGGGCGACTCGCTCGCCGCGGCCGCGCTCGCGCTCGCGTCGGCGACCGGGCTGGGCGACGCGCCGGACCCGTCACCGCCGCCGATGAGGGAGGCCGCGAGCCACCCACCGCCGACGACCGCGGCGATGAAGACGGCGGCGATGAGGAGACGCTGCGGGTTCGTCATGGACGCATGGTAGGCGGCTCAGCCCTCGCGTGGCGGCGCCGGGTTGGCCAGGCCGTCGACCACCTCCACGGCCGGCAGGGTGAGGAGGATCGAGGCGGGTGCGATGACCTTCCAGCTGCGGCTCCCGCCACCCAGGACGATCCGGTCGCGGGTCATGACGGCCGCGTCGACCCAGACCGGCAGGTCGCTCGGCAGGCCGAACACCGTGACCCCGCCGATCTCGTGGCCGGTGACGGCGCGGGTCTCCTCGGGCGTCGCGAAGGAGCTCTTGCGTCCGAACCGCGCCTTCACGACCTGGTTCACCGCGAGGCGGTGGGTCGCGAGGACCACGCATGCGGCGTAGACGGGCTCGGGGCCCTTGCCGACCACGACGATCGTGTTCGCGGAGTCCTCCATCGCGAAGCCGTAGTGGGCGCAGAAGGCGGCCGTGTCGGCGAGGGCCGGGTCGCAGGCGAAGAGCTCGTAGCCGCCGCGGCCGGCGAGGACGGCCTCGAGGGCGTCGCGATCGGGATCGTGGGTCGTCGTCATCGCCGGGAACGGTACGGCATCCGGCCGGCACGCGGGACGGCCCGCCCGATCGAGCGGCCCAGGGCGGCCGCCGGTCCGCGCTACGATCGGGCGGCGTCCACGCACCCCTGGAGGAACGATGACCTCACGCGACAGCAGGCAGGCTGCCCGCCTCGACGTCCTGGCGTACTGCCGGCGGATGCAGGCGGAGCACCTCGTCCGGTTCACCGCCGGCAACATCAGCATGCGCGTGCCCGGCAGCCCGGACGAATTCGCGGTGACGCCCACGTCGCTCGCCTACGACACGCTCGCCCCCGAGGACATCGTCATCGCCGGCGTGGACGGCTCGGTGCTCGACGGCACCCACGACCCCACCACGGAGATGCCGCTCCACTCGCTCGTCTACCAGCGGCGGGCGGACGTGGCCGCGATCGTCCACACCCACTCCCCCGCCGCCATGACCATGGCCGCCCTGGGCTGGACGCTGCCGCCGATCCTGACCGGGTTCGTGGCGGCGGCCGGCGGCGCGGTGGTCACGGCCCCGTACGCCCGCCCCGGGTCCGCGGACCTCGCCGACGCGACCGCGGCGGCGCTCGCGGACCGCGGTGCCTGCTTCCTCGAGCACCACGGGCTGCTCGCCGTGGGGGCGAGCCTGGCCCGCGCCTACGACGCCGCCGCCACGACCGAGGGCGCCGCGGAGGTCTACCTGCGCGCGCGGGCGTTCGGCGAGGTCCCGGAGCTGCCGGTGGGCGAGGTCGCGTGGCTCGCCGAGGTGTGGCGGGCCCAGTGGCGGCCCGGCGCGTCCGGACACGCGGGGCACTGACCGTCGCACCCTGCCCAACGGGCACCGCACCGGTCGCGCGGTCGCCTACGCTTGCGCCGTTCGCCCGCCGCGGCGATCGACCACCGCGCATGACCGGAGACCCTCCCATGACCGAGCCCCAGATCCCCTCCATCGCCGAGAGCCGGGCCGCGATCGCGAACCTCCGGCCCCGGACCCAGCTGTTCATCGACGGCGAGTTCCGCGACGCCATCGGCGGCGCGCGCTTCGAGACCGTCAACCCGGCGACCGGCGAGCAGCTGGCCGAGGTGGCGAAGGGCGGACCCGCAGACGTGGACGCGGCGGTAGCGGCGGCCCGGCGCGCGGCGGACGACGGCCGCTGGTCGCGACTCGACCCCGCGGCCCGCAAGCGGATCCTCGTCCGGTGGGCGGACCTCATCGAGGCGGACGGCCCGGGCATCGGGCTCATCGAGACCCTGGACGCCGGCAAGCCGATCACCGACACGGTGGGTCTGGACGTGCCCGAGACCGCGAACTGCATCCGCTGGCATGCCGAGGCCGCCGACAAGCTGTATGGCCAGGTGGCGCCCGCGCCCGAGGGCGTCGTCGCGACGATCACGCGCGAGCCGTGCGGCGTCGTGGGCGCCGTGATCCCCTGGAACTATCCGGCACAGATGGCCGCCTGGAAGTTGGGCCCGGCGCTCGCGACCGGCAACACGATGGTCATGAAGCCCGCGTCCACCACGTCGCTCAGCCTGCTGCGGATCGCGGAGCTGGCCCGCCAGGCCGGCATGCCGGACGGCGTCCTCAACGTGGTCACGGGGCCCGGCGACATCGTGGGCGAGGCGATCGGCCGGCACGACGGCATCGACTGCCTCACGTTCACCGGGTCGACCGAGGTGGGCCGCCGGTTCCTCCACTACGCGGCCGAGACCAATCTCAAGCGCGTGCTGCTTGAGCTGGGCGGCAAGAGCCCGCAACTGGTCTTCCCGGACGCCGACGACGTCGAGGCCATCGCCGCCAACATCGCGATCGCGATCTTCTGGAACATGGGCGAGAACTGCAGCGCGGGGTCCCGGCTGCTGGTCCACCGCTCCGTCAAGGACCGCGTGCTCGACGCGCTGGTCGCGGAGCTCGCCAACTGGCCCGTCGGGGACCCGCTCGATCCGGCCACCCGGATCGGCGCGCTGATCAACCGGGGCCACATGGAGACGGTCCTGGGCTACATCGAGGCCGGGCGGCGCGAGGGCGCGAGGGTCGTGACCGGCGGCGAGCGGATCCTGGCCGACACGGGCGGCTTCTTCATCCCGCCCACGGTGTTCGACGGCGTCCGCAACGACATGACGATCGCCCGGGAGGAGATCTTCGGCCCGGTGCTGTCCGTGATCGAGTTCGAGACCGAGGCGGAGGCGGTCGCCATCGCCAACGACACCCAGTACGGCCTCGCGGCCTCGCTCTACACCAACGATCTCAACATCGCCCACCGCGTCGCGCGCGAGCTGCGGGCGGGCGTCGTCGGCGTCAACGCCTACGCGGAGGGCGACATGACGACACCCTTCGGCGGCTACAAGCTGTCGGGCTTCGGCGGGCATGACAAGAGCGTCCACGCGCACGACCAGTACACCGAGACCAAGACGGTCTGGATCACGCTCAAACCGGCCGGCTGACCCCCCGATTCGGGGCATTGCGGGGCAGCGTCCACCCGTGCGATTCTGGGCAATTCTCGGTAGACGACATTCCCTACATTTGGAGTGTCTCAGGCGAGACCAGGAGGCGCCCGACCTTCCCCCCAGGTCGGGCGCCTCTCCGTCCGCCGCAGACGATCACGGCGCCGATGGCGGCCGCGAGAATCGTGCCGACGTTCGATCCGGTCGAGGGGTCCCTGCGCGTGAGGACGCCTGCGCATGGGCGTCCGGGATGCGCAAGGGATGGAGCGGCTTCGTCATGGCGGCAGGTTGCCCTCGCAACGGGGCCTTGAGCCATGCCCCGCACGCGGTAGGGGCCGGCCTCCGGGAGAGGGTGACGTGGGACCCATGACCAAGGGCGGTGCGTCCTGGCGCCAAGTCGTGGTCCGCCCCCGGGCACGCGAGCACGACCCGCGCCGGTCGGGCGGCACCCAGGGCGGCGCGCGCCCGCTCGCCCCCGTGCGAGCCGGTGCTAGCCTGCGGAGTCTGACCGGTCCCCTGCGGGCCGGCGATCCGGGAGCGGCGTGCCGGGATGGTCCCCATCGACTTCGGACGCTTCGACGTCCTCACCTTCGACTGCTACGGCACCCTCATCGACTGGGAGGCGGGCATCCTGGGCGGGCTGCGGCCGATGCTGGCGCCACGGGGCGTCGAGATCGTGGATGACGACCTGCTCGGGCGCTACGCGCGCGCGGAGGCGGCCGTCGAGGCGGGCCCGTACCTCCACTACCGCGAGGTGCTTGCCCGCTCGGCGGAGGCGGTCTGCCGCGGCCTCGGGGTCACGCCCGGCCCCGCGGAACTGGCCGCGTTCGGTGGCTCGGTCGGCGACTGGCCGGCGTTCCCCGATTCGCCGGATGCGCTCGCCCGGCTCGGGGAGCGCTTCACCCTGGCGGTGATCACCAACTGCGACAACGACCTGTTCGCGGCGTCCAGCCGACGGCTCGGCGTGACGTTCGATCACGTCATCACGGCGGAGCAGGTCGGCGCCTACAAACCCAGCACGCGCAACTTCGAGGCCGCCTTTGAGCGGATCGGCGTGCCACGCGACCGGATCCTCCACGTCGCGCAGAGCCTGTTCCACGACCACGTCCCGGCGAAGGCCCTGGGCATGTCCACGGCCTGGATCGACCGCCGTCGCGGGCTGGCCGGGAGCGGCGCCACGCCCCCGGCGCAGGTGACGCCCGACATCGCCGTTCCGTCGATGGCCGACTTCGCGGATCTCGCCCTCGCCTGACCGCGGCGCCCCGTTTCTCGCGTTGCCCGGCGAGGCGCAGCTCAGAGGCCGTGATCGACGCGATCGACGAGCTGCAGCGCAGCCTCCGGTCCAACCCGGCCCAGGCGGCCCGGCCGGACCACCGGGCCGGCCGTGCCGGCCGTGCCGGCCGATCAGGAGCCGGCGAGGAGGTCCACGACGCGCGGCTTCGCGCTCTCCACGAGGTGCACGTCGAGCATCCGTGAGGCCGCCTCCATGTGCGGGCACACGCCGTTCGCAACGGCGAACTCGCAGTCGCACGTCCAGCCGCTCGGGCCCAGGCGCATCACGTGCGTCCCACCGCCCGCCTCGAAGGTCGCCTCGATCGCGCTGATCTGGAGCCGGTCGCGCTCCTGCGCGTAGCGGTGTGCCTTCTCGGCCTTCGTGACGATGGTGCTCTGCATGTCGGGCTGGATCCTCTGGCTTGCGTGCGACTCGGACGGGACGGCACGGGAGGCGCGAACCGGGCGCCGCCAAATGGTCGAGCCGATGGCGGCAGCGGTCAAGCGGCGACCCGAACGGACCACGGCTACGCGATTTGGATGACGACCGACGTGCCGTCCGCGGGCCGGAACCGGTGCTGATGGCCCCTCACCGGATCCGTCAGCCGTTCGATCCTGTTCCGGTCACGTCGCCTTCCTCCCCTGGCGGCGGGGCGTCGGTGACGGAAGCCACGGGCAGGGCGACCGGCACCAGCGCGGTATCCGTGCCGTTCGAATGAGCTGTGATCCCGCGGAGGCTCTCCCCGAGCCGCGGGATCACAGCTCTCCTCGTTTCGGGGGCCGCGCACGGCCCGGTCGGCCCTGTTGGCGGCGATGGCACATCGGTAGGCTCCCGGGCGGATACCAGCACGAATCGAGACGAGGACGGACCCATGGTCACGGTGGCAGAGGCGGCGCAGGACTTCCTGGCCCAGAGGCGGATCGCGGTTGCGGGCGTGTCCCGTACCGCGGGCGCGCACAGCGGCAACGGCATCTACCAGCGGTTCAAGCAGCGCGGCTACGAGGTCTTCGCGGTCAACCCGAACGCCGACGAGATCAACGGCGAGCCGTGCTTCCGGAGCCTCGCCGCGATCCCCGGCGGCGTGGACGCGGTGGTCATCGCGACGGCGCCCGCCGCCGCCTCGTCCGTGATCGAGGACTGCGCCCGACTCGGCATCACCAGGGCCTGGATGCACCGCTCGTTCGGTGGCGGCAGCGTCTCGCAGGAGGCCGCGACGGCCGGCCGGGCCGCGGGCATGACCGTGATCGCGGGCGCCTGCCCGCTCATGTTCGAGCCCACGGCGGACGGCTTCCACAAGTGCATGGGCTGGGTCATCGGGCACACCGGGGCGAAGGCGACCGTCGGCTGACCGATCACGGACCCGGCCCCGGATTCCGGCGGCGCGCGCTCGCACGCCAACCCCTCGCTCGACAAGGCGCAGCCGCTGTCGGAGCGCAGGACCCGGGGCCCTCCGCCAGTCGGCCGGCATGCCCGCGGACAGCGACGCGAGCGCGGCCCGCTGCGCGGCATCCCGCGCCTCCGACGGGTCCCGGCCACGAGGAGGTCGCCGAACCCGGTGCCGAGCATGTCCGGGGTGAGGTTCAGGTGCTTGATGGCCTGGATCTTGCCGGCGAGCTCGCGGGCGGCAAGGCCCGTGCGCACGGCCGGGGCGAGGTCCCGGTAGACGGCGATGCGCTCGGCCGCGGCGGTGCTGCGCTCGGCCTCGATGCGGCGGATCGACCGTGCCTCAACCTGCATCTACGTTGGCCCGGGGTGGATCCACGGACGCCACGGCGCGGCGGCGCTATGGGCCGCGAACCGGAGCAAGGATCCGGTCCCAGGACGATCCAGCTGCGGGGCGGCACGGTCGTTCGCTCCACGAGCCCGCCGCCGGACGAGCGAGGCACGGGGCGGCTCGATCGACCGGTCAGCGGACCGTTGATCCGGTGGGCGCCACCTCCGCGACCCAGCGGGTGCCAGCCCGTGCCCGGCCACCGGCCCTCGGGGGCACGTCCCCCCGTCAGCCGGTGTGGTCCGCCCGGCGCCACCAGGCCATGGTGAGCCAGAGTCCGGCGAGGCCCGTCACGACGACCAGGACCACGCTCGCGGCCGGCACCTCCGCCACGTCGGGGCCGGCCGCCCCCGAGATCAGCGCCGGGACAGCCCACGGGAACGCCGCACCCCACCCGAGCACCGCGAGGATCTGCGAGACCGCGACGGTGAGCACGGCCCAGGCCAGTCCCGGGATGTAGCCGCGGCCGACGCTCGCGAGGAGCCCCGTGACGGGCTGGAGGATGAGCGTGAGGATCGCCGCGCCGGCCATCCGCGACGCGGCCTCCGCCGCGAGGTCGCCCGACCAGCCCGGCAGCCCCACCAGCGCCCCGACCCCGAAGCCGAGCGCGATAATCCAGGCGGTCGTGGCGGCGCCCCACCCCGCCACGACCGCCGCCTTGGCGACCACGATCGCGCCCCGCGAGGTCGGGCTTGCGAGGAGCCCGCGCAGCGTCCGGTCCGCGAACTCGCGCCCGAAGACCCACGAGGTGAGGAACGCGAGCAGGATCGCGCCCCCGATGGCGACCGCCTGCGACAGCATCGAGAGCATCGCCGGCCAGTCGGCGGTCCCAGCGGCAAGCTGGGCCTTGGCGCCGAGCAGGCCGAGCCGGCGGGCGCCCTCGGGATCCTTGAGGATCACCATGAACAGACCCACCACGAGCGGCGCCATCGAGAAGCCGGCGGCGACGAGCCACGGCACCCGCGAACGGCGCGACTTGAGCCATTCCGTCGCGAGCGCGGCGCGCAGGCCGGTCAGGCCGTTCATGCCGCCGCCTCGGTCGTGGTCAACCGGATGAAGTGGTCCTCCAGGGTCTCGCGCGCGATCGCGAGGTGGGTCGGTGACGCGCCGGCCGCGACGAGCGTCGCCGCGACCCCGTCCGGCGCGTCGAGCGCGGCGGGCTCGCGCAGCTCCAGCAGGGGGAGCCCGTGGTCGAGCACCCGCCGGGGGTCCAGCCCCGACGCCCGCAGGGCGGCCTCGGCCGCCTCGAGGTCCCGGGCGCCGACCTCGAGCCTCGGGTCACGGTGGCGGCGGAGCGCGTCACTGTCGAGCTCCTCGATCAGGCGGCCCGCGTGGACGATCCCGATCCGGGTCGCGAGCAGATCGACCTCGGCCAGGATGTGGCTGGACATGAACACGGTCGAGCCGGCCTCGCGGACCAGCTCCCGGAGGAGCTCCCGGATCTCGACGACACCCGCCGGGTCGAGGCCGTTCGCGGGCTCGTCGAGCACCAGCAGCTCCGGCTCGTGGAGGATCGCCCGGGCCAGCGCCAGGCGCTGGAGGTTGCCCAGGGACAGGACGCCGGCCCGGCGGTCGCGGTACCCGGCCCCAGGCCCAGCCGGTCGATGGCCCGCTCGGCCACCGCCGCATCCCGGACGCCGTGGAGCCGGCGGGCCACGTCCAGGTTCTCCCGGACCGTGAGCTCGGGGTAGGCGGTCGCCGATTCGACGAGGTGGCCCACCCATGCCCACAGCGCGGGCGCCTCGGCGGTGACCTGCCGGCCGAGGACCTCGGCCGTCCCGGAGGTCGGCGCGATCATCCCCAGCAGCATCCGGATCGTCGTCGACTTGCCGGCCCCGTTGAGCCCGAGGAAGGCGTAGAGCTCACCACGATCGACGTGAAGGCTGACGCGGTCGACCGCGAGGACGTCCCCGCCGTACCGCTTCGAGAGGCCGGTCGCGGCGACCGCGACAGGCGTCATGCACCGGCCGCCCGGGTGTGGCCGAGGCCGCGCAGGATGAAGGCGTCGAGCTGCGCCGTCACCACGACAAGGTCGTCCGGGCCCTCGACGAGGTCGTGCAGGGCCGTGAAGCAGGCGAGGACGAAGGCGGCGGCCCTGTCCGGGTCCTGGGCAATGAACTCGCCGTCGCGGATCCCGTCCGCGATCACCGCCGCCACGCCGGGCGCCAGCCGGACCATAATCCGAGCGGACAGCCGATCGTGGATGGCGGCGTTCTCGGGCCGGTGGATCACCTCGACGAGCTCGCGCTCGTGCGCCTCGGCCCCGACCGCGCTCATCGCCTCGGCGAGCCCGGCGAGGCGCACCGCCGCCGGTCGGCCCGCGGCCCCCAACGCGGCATCCATCTCGCGGGCGACGCCCTCCACGAGCCGCTGCGCGACCGCCGTGACCACGGCGTCCTTGGACTCGAAGTAGAGGTAAAACGTGCCCTTCGCCACGCCCGCCGCACGGACGATGTCGTCGACCGAAGTCGCAGTCACACCCTTCGCCGCGAACGCGCGCAGCGCGGCGTCGACGAGATCGTCGTGGCGGCGGTGGCTTCGACGGGCGGCGGGCGGGCTGGGCGGGGCGGGCGACATGAAGCGGGTGCCTCGATATGACTGACGGTCAGTTATTGTGCACGACGATCGCGCACGCGTCCACCCTGCGTAACAGGATGCGAGGGCGTTCGGGGCTCGGCCGGTGAACCTGGAAATACTCCCCGCAGGTATGGACTTGGGGGGTGTCGCCGGCCAGCGACTTTGTCCATGAAGCGGCCAGCGATTCTGTCATCAGCTCCGGTCCCGACGGCCACGCCAGGGATGATCCGGACCTGGCCGGCGGGCGACCCCGCGGGGTGGTTGCGGGGCTGGCGACCAG
>JBBSCF010000060.1:0-18830 GCA_038250545.1 Candidatus Limnocylindrales bacterium
GAGTCCGACGCCGTTGCGACGGCATCTGGCGCGGTGAAGCAGGCCGAGGCTGAGCGGCAGCTCGCTGACAGCCGGCTGGAGACCGCCGACAAGGCACTCGCGGACGCCGGGTCCACCGAAGCCGCGGCGGTCGCGTCGCATGGACATCACCCTGGTGACCCTTGCCCGGTGTGCGCCCGGGTCCTTCCGGGCGACTGGCGCGTCCCCGAGGCGCCAGGGCTTGACCGCGCCGCCGCCGAGCGTGGGGCCTCGGCGACTGCGGCCAAGGCTGCCAGCCGCGCGTCGACCGCTGCCGAGCAGTCCTTCGCGCTCGCCGAACAGCAGGCCGCGGCTACCACGCTGCGCCTCGAGGAGCTCCGCGCTCAGCAAACGGCCGCAGCGGCCGCCGTGGTGGCCTGCCTACCCGCGTGGACACTCGAAACCGACGCGCCCGACGCGCTCTCAGCCCTTGATGAGGCCCTCGCAGCCGCCATCACGGCCGCCGAAGCGGCGGGCAAGGCAGCTGATGAAGCACGGGTGTCGGCGACGACGTCCGCGACTCGGCTCACAGAGCGGCGGACGGCCATCGACCAGCGCAGGTCCGCGACGGAGCAGGCGCTCCGGTCCGTCGAGGCGGAGGAGACGCGTATCGGCGCGGCGCTGGCGGCCTTGCCCAGCAGCCTCGCACTTTCGGCCGACGCAGGCGAGGAGGCATTCGAAGCCGTCCTGGGTCGGCTGGATGGCCTCGACAGCGCTGAGGCCACTCGCCAGGCACGCCTTCGGGACGCGCGGGCGGCGCAGCGCGCAGCTGCCGACGGGGTCCGCGAGATCGAGAACCGCCGGAAGGTCGACTACGACGTGCCGATGGCGGCCCATCAAGGCCACCTTGCGCGCCTGTCCGCCGCCGTGGAGCGTGCCGCAGCCGCGCTTGCTGCTGGACCCAAGGCCCCTCGCAAACGCGACGATGTGGTTGCTCACGCAGCCGACCTCCTACAGCGACTTGCTGCGAAGTTGGCGGCCGCCGATTCTGAGATCGCGGCGACGCACACGGCGCGCAGGGACCTGCTCGCGGCCGCAGGGCTCGACGCGGTGACGGACGTCGAGGATCGCCTTTCCGCGAGCACAGGGGAGCAGGCCGTCGCCGCCACCGAGCTGCGACGTGCCGAGGTTCAGATCCCCCTCGCCGCTGCTCTCGACGATCGGCTCGATCGAGGGGGTGCACTGCTCGAGACGCTCAACGAGCTTGCACGCCTTCTTGCGGACGGGCAGTTCGTGGGTTATGTCGTCGGAGCCAGGCAGCGAGCTCTGCTCGGGATCGCCTCGACGATCCTCGACGAGATGTCCGGCGGCCGGTATGGCTTCTCGGAGGACTTCCAGATCGTGGACCGCACGTCCGGCCAGCCTCGTTCACCGAGGACGCTCTCAGGCGGCGAGACCTTCCAGGCAAGCCTTGCGCTCGCGCTGGGCCTGGTTGAGCTGGCGGGTCGCTCCGGAGGACGGCTGTCCTCGCTATTCCTCGACGAGGGGTTCGGCACCCTCGATGCCAACGCGCTGGATGAGGCACTCGAGGAGCTTGAGCGACGGGCGGCCGCGGGCCGTGTCATCGGCGTCATCAGCCATCTGCGATCGGTGGCCGATCGAATCGAACACGTGCTGCGGGTCGACAAGGAGCTCGGCCGCACCCAGGTTCGCTGGGTCGGCGGGGCGGATCTCGATCGGCTCACGTCAGAGGATCTTGCTCACACCTCCGGGCTCCTTGCATGACGGTCCTCGACTTGACACCGGGCGAGAGGCGGGCGGCGTGAGCGGCGAAGCCGGCGATCAGGCGGATCGAGACGCTCGCATCCTGGCGCTGCGTGAGGAGGGGCTGACCTTGCGTGCGATCGCCCGCGAGGTCAGCCTGTCCGCGCAGGGGGTGAACCTGATCCTGCGCCAGCATGGCATCACGGATCCGTCAGCTGCACGCGTTGCGAAGAGATCCAAGCGGGCCGCCCAGCAAGTGCGGGATGCCTCCCGCTTCGCGAACGACCACGGAGCGATCGTCGAGCGCCTTCTCGCAGCCAACGTTAGGTACTTGACCCCTTTACTCCACCAGCCTACCGTTCTGGCATGAGCCGCCCATTCCCGACGACCGTACCCGAGTTCCAGACGACTTTTCCCGACGACGCGGCGTGTCAGCGCTACCTGGTCGAGAGTCGGTGGCCCGCCGGTTTCCGCTGCCCGGCTTGTACGGGCGACGCGGCCTGGGAGCGCCCTCCTCGGCTCGTGTTCATCTGCCAGCACTGCCGCCAAGAGACCTCAGTCACAGCCGGAACGATCCTTCATCGCACGCATCTGCCGTTGGTGACTTGGTTCTGGGCGGCCTACCTCGTCGCCACGACGCCTGGGCTGAATGCTCTTACTCTCGGTCGCCAACTTGGGCTGACCAGCCGGCGCACGACCTGGACGGTGATGAACCGACTCCGACGCTCGATGTCGTCGCTCGCCCTGCCGGTTCTCTCTGGGACGATCGAGGCGGATGAGACCGTGGTCGGCGGCTACGCGCCCGGCGCACGAGGATTCAACGTCACCGGGACCAACAAGCACATCGTCTTGGTGGTCGTCGAGCGTGGCACCTCCCGGACCCGACTTGTGGTGATCCCGGATCGCAAGGGCACGACCCTCGTGCCGCTGCTTTCCCGCATAGTGACCCCCGGCTCGACCATCGTCACCGACGGGCACGCTGGCTACGCAGGGGTGCGTCGGGCTGGCTACGCTTGGACCCGCATCCCGCATCCACCCGGTGGGCTCAAGCGCGGCGCGGGTCGAGCGACGCCGGCGGCGGACGGAGCGACCAGCCGGTTCAAGCGCTGGCTGCTGGCGACCTACCACAAGCCGCCCACCGACTACCGGCCCTACCTCGACGAATTCTGCTTCCGCTCGGAGTTCCGAGGCGATCCGGCGACCGCGTTTGCCACTCTTCTCGGGCTGGCTGTCGCAAGCGTTTAGTCGGCGAGGTTGATGTATTCCTCGGTGCTCATCCTCGGACCCTTGAAGCCAAGCGCCTCGTAGATCGCGTCCTCCGAGACGCCGAGGAAAGCCGACAGGCCGATGTCTTCATCAACAGCTGGCCAATGGATGGCCGCCCCGAACTCCTCGATCTCGTAGTTCGCGCGCTGCTCAGGGGTCGCGTTGGACAAGCGCTCCGACCAGGCAAGCGGAATACCCAGTTCGCGCCCGTCGGCGAGAACCGCGTAGATGCGCTCGTCGTCGCAATGAACCCGCTCAATCACGGGAACCTGCGTCAGCACGCTCTTAGTTGCCACCACAGACCTTCTTCCATTCCGCCAGCCACTCGGCCTCGTGCTCCTGCGCGATGCGGAGGATGCGACCGATCTGCCTGTCATCGTAGCCCGCCGCCTTGGCCAACTCAACGGGGTCCAGCCAGATCTTTGCCGCTCCGCGATTACCAGTCACATGGACATGCTGTCGCTCCACGCAATCGACGACCTGAAATCGGAACGTGAAACCCGCTTCTTGCCAGACTGTCGGCACTTGCCTTCTCCGCTCGTACGGCCCTGAGGATCAAAGGTCTGCGAGAGCCTTGCCCAGTCAAGAGCGGGGCCTACGACAGCCTACATTGGTGGTGTAAAGGGGTCAAGTACCCAGGAGAAGGCCTCTTCCGGACTGTGACACAGCCTCCGTCGAGGTGCTCGTCGCACGACCATGGATATCCCAGCAGCGGTGCGGTATCGGCGATCTGACCTACGGGCAGGCCCGCTGCGCTGTCCGGAGCTCCCGGTGGACGGCCGCCCTCCGGGCGCCGCTGGCCTGGGCGACGGCGCGCGCGGCGTCCCGGTCGACGACCAGCCCCATGTGGGCGATCTTCGCGACCAGCCCATCCTCGGAGCGCCCGAGGATGCTCCTCGGGGCGAAGTCAATCGGTTGAACTGGTCCTGCGATCGCCCGCGAGCGTCTACGGCGTCCGGATCCGACGCGCGCGCCTGGGAGTTCGTGGGCACGGGCAACCTCGAGGTGATCGCCAGCCACTCGAAGGCATCCGCGTGGAAGATCTCGTAGGTCATTCCAGAAGGTCGGCGGGACGCTCTTCACGTCAAGCCGAACGTCGCTCGCGACAGTTCCTGCCTTGACGGGACGCAGCGGGCAGGACGATGCTGCATCAATGAACCGACCCGCACGCCCGCTTGTCGCCACTCGTTTCCGCGTGGCAATCGACCGGCCCACCCCTGGGACTTACGACGCGATCCGCCAACTGCGGCTCGACGAGAACGGCCGGCCCATCGTCGCTTCCGGACCTGTCGGCGAGACGCTCACTGCGGTCAGGCAGGAGGCGCCCGATCCGTCCGAGCCACCGATGTGGATGTTTGAGACGGCGACGAAGGTAATGTCCGAGAACCCCGACGACGCCGTGGCGATGACCGAGACGGAGACGAGGGTGATCACGGAGGATCCCGACGATGCGGTCGCGATGACCGAGACGGAGTCCCGCACGCGCGGCTATCCGGACACGGAGCCCCTGCGGAGAGTGCGGCTGCCCGCAGATGACTCTGTGACCGGCATCGTCGCCTTCTGACTCGGCCGGACATCGTCGCGGTCACGTACCGAGGCGATGTGTCAGCGGATCTGGTAGTCCTCGAGGCCGAGAGACGGGGGCTGAACCTGTATCGCTTCAACACCGAGGACTACCCGCTCGGGGTGCGGATCTCGATCGATCCCGCGCGACCGGACACCGCATCGCTCCGGGGCGACCACCACGAAGTCGAACTGGGGCGAGCGCGCGGGATCTGGCTGCGCCGCCCGCGGTGGCCCGTGGTTGATCCCCGGCTTGAGCACACCGATCGCGTGTTCGCCCAGCAGGAAGCCGTCGCCGCGATCGGTGGCGTTTGGCGGGCGTTGGCCGATCGTTGCGTCAGTCCGCCAGATGCCATGCAGGCGGCGCGCTGGAAAATGCAGCAACTGTCGACCGCGAGCCGGCTGGGACTTCCAGTGCCAGATGCCGTCGTCACGAACGATCCAGACTCGGCTGCGGCCTTCGCCGCCGTCGGCCCGACGATCGCCAAATCCGTGGCTGAGGTGAGGGTGGAGACCACCGACGAGGTTCTCGTTGGAGAGGCTTTCCCCCTGGGCGCGGCGTTCGACCCGGAGTCCGTGCGCCCGACGCCGGTTCTCCTTCAGCGGCGCGTCGACAAGGCTGCCGATATTCGCGTCACTGCCGTCGGTCGTACCCTCTTCGCGGTTCGGATCACCACGCCCGACGGGGCCCCGCTCGACTTTCGCCAGACGGATTCCCGCGACTGTCGCTACGAGGTCATCGGGCTGCCCGAAGGGATCGAGTCTGGATTGCTGTCCTATCTCGACACCTTCGGGCTCCGCTTCGGAGCATTCGATCTAGCCGAGGATCGCGACGGCACGCTGTGGTTCCTCGAGTGCAATCCCGCTGGCCAATGGGGCTGGCTTGAGCCCTTCACCGGCCTGAAGATCACCGGTGCCTTGGTGGATCTCTTGCTGGATCCCATCCAATGATGTCGCGCAAGGATTGGTGGGACCTGCTCTTGTTCTTGGGCCGAATCGAGGACAAGACCAAGACCGGCGCCAACAAGGCGGAGTGGAAGACGGGCCTACGGCGCGAGTTGTGGTCACGGGATGACAAGGCGCTCGACGCGCTCTCGGCGCGGATGCAGTCTCGCTACGACGAAATCGAGGCGACGCGCGGATCCGTCTACATGCGCGCGAACTCGCTGCTCCTCTTCGTTGGGATCATCACGACCGGCGCCGGTCTGATCGGTCAGTCACTCACGGGTGCGCCAACGCCTCTCGTGGTGGCCTTCGTCATCGACGGCCTATTCCTGCTCTACGCAATCGTGGGTACCGCAGTCTTGGCCGTTCGCGCTCATCTCGTGAGCAACTGGGACACACCGTGGATCAAGCATGAGGAAGCGATCGATGAGCGGGCCATCCGAGTGCTCTACGCGACGGAGATCCTGGTGGCCGTCGAGCAGAACAAGATCAGGATCCGTGGACCAGTCGCCTTCCTGGCCAACGCGCAGCGATACGCCTTCGCGGCAATCACCTTTTTGGCGCTTCTCGCCGTCTTGTCCGTCACGGCAGCGATCCTAAAGCCGCCTGCGCCCGGGGCCGACGCGGGCGTCGGCGCATCAGCGGCGCCCTCTACATCGCCCGGAACCTCGAGTTCTTCGCCAAGTCCCTCGCCGTCGCCATCCGACGTGGTCAGCCCTGTCGCGTCCCCACCAACCAACGGGCCCTCGGCTTCACCCTAGAGGGCCCGATCAGGACTTCGGGTCGTCAACCGTAGAGGCCTCGTAGGCGAACCGACCGGTCGCGCCCGACCCGGCCGAAGGGTAGTGGTCGCGCACGGCGGTGTCAGGGCTCCGAGCTTCGGGTGCCTCCGCGAAGCCTCGTCCCGGTACCCAATCATCGGGTACCTCGCACCGATGTGGTGCTTCGACCAACCGCGAGCTGCTGGTTTCGCAGCGGTCCGCATGTTGCGGACCGCAACCTGCGGACTACCGACAGCGCCCAGCGTTATGAACGACTTTGCATTCGGAGGCCCGGAGGAGGCTGGATGGTCGTGGGGCGAGCAGATGCCGCTGCCGCCCGGATCGCTCCTGCACCACGACCAGCGCGATCACGACCGCTCCTGGAGGGTCGTAGGCGTGGAGCACGCCCTCGGCGGGATCCAGGTCCCCCTGGCACACGGCGCAGTCCAGCGTGATCCGCGACGGGCGCGCCATCGGCGGCGGCCCGTTCGGATCGGCCGGGATGGCGACGAGACGCGCCGGGGCGCTCAGGCTGCGGAGCTCGAAGCCGGGCGGCAGGTTCATTGCCCGGTCCCGGTCGCCCGCCGGGCCCGCCGGGCCGCCACCGTGCGCCGTTTGGTGGCCGCCCGCCGCGCGGCGCGCACGAGCCGGAGGTCGCGGGTGGCGTTCGCGGCCCGGGTGAAGTCGATGCTCGCGATCGGCCTCCACGTCTCGGCCGGCGACTCGATGTCCTCGAGCAGCTTGATGTAGATATGGGTGGTCGTGATCAGGCGATGGCGGAGCATCCGCTGGATCTCGCGCTCGGACGCCCCGCCCGGCCCGCGTCGAGCCGATTCTTTGCGCCGCGAACGCAACCAGACGCCGAAGGCCCTACTCGACGTCGGGCCGTGGACACGCGTAGGCGACCCGAAGCGCGAGGCGCGCGTCGCCCGTCTCGTCGAACGCAGGACCCGGAACCTCGCGGGGTCACGCTGCCTCGCCCGTCGAGCCATCGTCCCCGGCCGTGACCGCCTCATCCCAGACCGGCACGCTCAGCCGGATGTTCGCGATGGCCGGCCCCGCCGCACCGTTCATGAGGCGGGTCAGGTAGATCATTGTGGTGTTGATGCTCGAGTGTCTCAGGAGGGCCTGGATCTCGATGAGCGTCGAACCACCGAGGTAGGACAGGACCGCGGCGGTCGCCCGCAGGCAATGCGGCCCGTAGCGGTCGCCGCTGATCCCGATGTCGTCGAGGCGGTTCGTGACGACGTCGTGCACGGAGCCCCGGTCGAGCGTCTTCAGAGGAGTGCCGCCGGTGCGTTCGCGGGCGACCTTGAGATACCGGTACGACACGCCCGGGAAGAGCGGGTCGCCCGAGAGGAGGGTCGCGCCGGTCGCGGCCTCGAACGCCCGGCGCCACTTCTCGAGCGTCGCCCACAGGTCGTCGGGGACCAACAGCGTCGCGGGTTTGTTGCCCTTGCCCCGGAACGCAATCCGCATGGCGCCGTTGGACTGGCTGATCCGGCCCCAGCGCACGGTCGAGAGCTCGCCCGCGCGGAGCGCCAGCCGCAGGGCCATCGAGATCATCGCGTAGTCGCGCTTGGCCGTGAGCGCAACCCTCGGGTCCGCGAAGTCCGCGGCGATCGACGAGAGCAGCAGCTCGGCCTGGACCTTGGTGAGCGACGGCGTCTCGGTCTCGGGGGTCCGGCGCACGCTGGGCGGGATGACCACCGGGTTGTCGCGCAGGTAGTGGTGGGCGATCGCCGCCTTGAAGAACAGCCTGACCACGAGCAACTTGAGGAACTGCGTGCCCATGGCGTAGTTCGAGAGGCTCGCGAGGTAGCGGTCGACGTCGCGCGGGGTGGTGCGGAGCGGCTCGATCCCGGCGGTCCGGCAGAACCGCAGCCAGGCCATGAGCTCCTTGGCGAACGAATCCGCGCTGCCGACGGCGCGGGTGTGGCGGACCATCTCGTCGGCGAGCAGCAGCACCCGGCTGTTCGGCGCCAGGCCGAAGGCGTGGATGTGCCGGAGATGATGCTCGTAGTCGACGGGTGCGTATTCGGGCACGGTGCCCTGCTTGTAGCGGGCCATGGCGGTGACTCCAGACGGTGGTGCGGCGATGGTCGGTGTCGCACCGCGCCGGCGGCCCCCTGGTGTGCGTCAAGAGCGACCCACTGTTGATATCGTGTGTGCATCGGAGCGCACGTTTCCGTGCTGATCGATGGGGTCAGGCGCGCGAGTGGGGTCGTTCGAAGCGGTGCATGCCCGAAAGTCGGCGGCCCGCACCCGCTGTCAAGATTCGGCCCCTTCGGCGACGAACTCGCCGGGTTCGATCCTGAGGCCGTCGAGGAGACGACCGAGCTCCGCGAGTGACGGGCACGCCCCGCCCTCGATCCGGGCCAGCCGTCGCGGGCTGACGTGGGCCCGTCGCGAGAGGTCGACCACGCCGATCTCGGCCGTCAGCCGGGCCGCGAGGAGCCGGCGTCCGACAGCGGGACCAGGGACTGGCCCGCCGCGCCTCGCCCGCGACCGCCCGGCGCCGGAGGCCAGGAGCAGGAGGCCAGCGACCGGCACGGAGAACAGCGCAGCCAGGCGGGCGAGGTCGACGGCGTCCGGCTCGATCTCGCCGGCCTCCCAGCGCGAGATGACCGAACGGTCCCGGCCGCATGCCGCGGCGACATCAGCCTGGCGCATGCCGGCCGCGACCCGGACCTCGGCAAGCCGACAGCCAAGAGGTCGCGAGTCGGGACCGCCCGGTGCCCTGGCTGGCGGCATGAGCCGACGGTCACCCGCGAGACGGGTCCGGGCCCCGGGGCAGCGCGGCGGCCTCGCGCTCGATCCATTGGCGGACGATCGCAGGATCGCCCGTCGCCCACGCGGCGACCATTCCCGGTTCCCTATCGGGGTGACGCCCGGCGGTCAGCAGGCGCAGGTACGCGTCCGTCCAGGTGATCCAGCCCGGTGCAGAACCGGCCTCGAGGCGGAACGTCGCCACGATCCCGGCAGCCTGGAGGCGGAGCACGGTCTCGCAGAGGTCGGCGGTCGTCATCAGCGGCAGGCGGTCGTCCATGGGTCCACCCGACCACAAATGGACCCCCGCGTGCGATGGGCGCGTTCCCTCCGTTCCGAGAGTGCCGTCGTAGTGGGCCTGGCCGGGGCCGTCCGCGCCGGTTCGCTTGACGGCTCGCTCACGCCCCCCGCGGACCATCGGGGATGCCAGACCACGGGTACTTCACCACCGCCGATGTCGCCGCGATCATCGGCGTCGCGCGGCAAACGGTCGATCGCCGTTGGACAATCTTGACCCGGGAGAGGACGGCAGCCTGACGGTCACCGGGATCCGGCTCGCGGGGATCGTGGTCGATGTCGACATCGAATAGGGACCGGGAACGCGCGGATGCGGCGAGCCCTACGCGGTTGGCCGTGGCAGGGTGAAGCCCGCGGCCTCGAGGACCCCAGCGAGGCGCTCGTCCGTGAGCCGGCGGTGTTCGTACACGGCTGTCGCGACGGAGACCAGCGCGTCGATGTGGGCTGCGATGAGTTCGTCGGCCCGGACCTGCGCGCCGGCGACCGTCTCCTGGATCCGGAGGATGGTGGTCGTCTTGATCGCCTCGGTCAGGTAGCCGAACCCGAGCCCATCCTCGCCCACGAAGGGCCCCGGGCCGCCGAAGCCTGCCTTGATCCAGCGGTGCGCGATGCCGACGGCGGTGTCGACGTCCTCCTCGACGCCAGAGGTGTGCTCGCCGAGCACGGCGCGCTCGGCCGCGCCCCCGGCCAGGGCGACGGCGATGTTGTCGAGGAGTCGCTGGCTCGTTTCCCACGGCAGAGAGGTGTCGTCGAGAGGATTGCCGATCTGCGTTGCGCCACCGTGCCGGGAGGTGATGTCGATAGCTCGGACCGGGATCCCCAGCGCCGCGGCCGCACACGCATGGCCACTCTCGTGGATCGCGACGAGGCGCTGGCTCGCGTCCCAGGCGAGCAGGTGGTCCCGGGCCGCCGGACGGATGGCAACGTTGACGAGCACCGCGTGCGTGGGGAGTTCGGGGATCGACAGGGCTGCGATCGGCGTCTCCTCGCTCGTCATCCCGGCACCGCGTCCAGGCCGGCCTGCAGCGCCGACGCGGCCTGGCGGTGCGCCGACTGGCTCGCATCGGGAGTGGGCAGCGCTGCAACCCGGGACAGTCCTGGAAGCCGGGGCTGGGTCGGGGAGGGGATGAGGAGGGTCGCCATCATCGGCCGCCCCTCCCGGTTGCGTTATCGGGGGACCGGTCGGGCAAGCTCGCCGCTTCGGACTCGATCCAGGCGCGGACCTTGCGTGGATCTCCGGTCAGCCAGGCGTCGCGGAAGCCCTGCTCAGACGTCGGGTTGCGGCCCGCCATGAGCAGGCGGTGGTAGGCGGGGGTGAAGTTGAGGATCCCCCCGCCCGTGGCCGCATCGTGAACCACCGTCGCGATGACGCCGGCATCGGCGAGGCGCTCCATCGACGCTTGGACCATCGTGTCGTCGAGGCGTGGGGTCTCGTGCTTCTTCATGGCGGTAGAGAAGCAGCATTGCGTTGAGCTCGTCCTGATGGCGCTCCGACCGTTCCGTGAGTTCCGGTCGGTGGTCGGGCGTTCCCGCTTGTGCGTCACACCCGGTTGGTAATGCCCGAGCTGTCGTATCCCGTCATTCCGTCCCGAGGCGATAACGCACAGCTCGACCGCGGTGCGGCCCCGCGAGAGTCAGGCGACCGCCTCCCCGGAACCGGCCCAGGATGCGACTGGCCCGATCTGGAGTCACTTCGAGCAGTCTTGCGGCGACGTCGCGGCTGATCTCGCTGTTCTCATCAAGGAAGGCGCGCACAAGAGCCCAGTGTTCATCGAGAGTCGAGCGCCGGTAGTCCACTCTCGAACCGAGCTGTGCCCGAGTGGCACGAGTCAAACGGAACGAGCGACTGCGATCAAGGAGTCGCTCGATCACGCCAGCCTGCTCGAGTTCGGCCAGGGTTTCGAGGGCGTCACCCACCGTTCGCTGCGCGGCGACGGCGAGGCTCTCGGGTCGAAGCGGGGTCGATCGCAGGAGTTCGCGGACCGCGATGACCGCGGCCGCATCGCGCCCGAGTCGTTCGTCGCGCGACTCCATCTCGTCGAAGAAGGCCCGCAGACCAACGTCGGGTCGGCCTCCCGCCAGGCGAACGACGACGTCGCCCGCATCCTCGATGATCTCGGGTGCCGGATGCCCGTCTCGGAGCATGGTGCGATACATCGTGGTAATGCCCACGCCTTCCCGTTCCGCGACGCCGAGCGCGCGAAGGGCGCGAGCGAGCGCCTCGTTTCGCGGGCGGGACGGCGTCGCGAGAAGGCGACCGACTGATACGTTCGCTGGCAGGCCGCCCGGAGACCGGACCTTGAAGGCGCTGCTCGGCGATCCGGTCGCGATCGCGACGATCGTCAGGCGATCAAGCTGGTAGTCGCGATGCATGATCGCGTTGACGAGTGCCTCCCGATACGCCGCGTCCGGCACTGATCGAAGTTCCCGACGCGTCCCGCTGACGATCACCGGCTGGCTCTCCGGGAAGGCCACCGTGTCAAGAAGCGCGAGCGCCTCGTCGAGGACCGGCAGCACTGGGCCTGCTCGCAGAAGGTGCTGCCGCGACGGCAGTCCCTCCGCGTCGGTGATGAGGAGCTGTAGCTGGCTCACGTGCGGCTCGAATGCGGCCAGGAGGAGCGCTCCGGCTCGATTGAACTCGGGGTCGTCGGTGTCGTCGAGCAGGACACCCATTCGGCTCGTCAGTTCCCGGTCGCTATCAGGGGCGGCTCCCCGCCGTTCCTGATATCGCCTCCTGGCCGACCTGAGCGCCACGGGGTCAGCGGCCGAGAGTCGGACGCCACTCGGCTCAGCGGTCCAGTCGAAGCCGCGACGGTCCTCGAGGAGTCGTCGCGCGTCATCGCCTGAAACCTCGACGCAGCCCGTGCCGCGGCGCATACGCAGCTTGCCGCCCGCCCGAATCTCTTCGAGCGCCGGAGGGACGTTGATCAGGTAGAGGCGAGGACCGAACGAGGCGATCTCCTCGATCTCGTCCACCGAGAAGTGTGGTGACGTCAGCGACCAGATCCGCTCCCGCAGCCAGTCGAGGTCAAGGAACGTGCCGACAAGCGCGCTGGGCCCAGAGCCCTGATCATCCACGCCGACGACGAGGATGCCGCCAGCACGGGAGTTCGCGTGGCATGCCACCTCGACGGCAAGGCTCTCCGCCGCGGGCGCATGTCGGGGGTCGATGAGACGTCGCTCCCCACTTCGGGACACCGTGCCAGCCTCCTCCTTGAAGTCGACGGTCTCATCCTCGGCATCGCTGGCGCGTGCGCCAGCAGCCACTCGAGCGATCGCGTCGAGGGCGGACTGACGGCGTATGGCGGCGGTCGTCACAAGAACAATATAGGTCTTGTGTGGCAACCACGCAAGACCTATATTACCGCCCTGTCGCTCGCGCGACTTACCAACCGTTCTTGACGCACAAGGTGTCTCACTTGTGCGCCACACCCGGTTGGTAAGTCGCGCGACGCTGTGGCGTGAGCGTGTGCGCCGTGCCGTGCTACGAGCCGAGCGCCCTCGCGACCTCGGTCAGCAGCGCGAATCCTGACGCCACGCGCCGGGTGATGTCCTCGTCGGAGGTCTTCTCGCCGAAGAGCGCCATTTTGCGGGCCGCCGTGACCTGGCCGGGCCTGTCCTTGGCGGTCTTGCGGACCGAGGGCATCGCGTCCTTGATCTTGATCAGGTGGCCCTCGCTGTCGGCCTTGCGGTGGCGGCGCACGACCGTGACGACCGCCGAGACGCTGAAGTCGGGCTGCTCGGAGCAGTAGCCGAGGTCGTAGAGGTCCACGACGCGCGGCGGGTGCTTGTCGGGACGCCAGAGCCGGCACATCTTCTCGCCCGCGATCTCCTTGAGCCGCAGGATACGGAACTCGAATATCTCGCCGTTCCAGGTGGTGAAACTCTCGAGCGGCCGGCTCTCCACCTCGGCCGACAGGACGGGCGGCGCGGTGCTCGCGTTGAACTGGAGGATCATCTCGCCCGTCTCGCCGGTCCCGGGGTGGACATACGTGATGACGGGAGTGTCGATGCCGTCGCTCTTGGGGATGAGGTCGCGCGAACCGCCCTTGACGGACGCGGACCAGTCGTCGAGTTCCGCCAGGAGGGTGTCGAAGTCGTCCTGGGTGATCTGGCGGTCCTTCTGGGTCAGTCCGAAGTCCATGTCGCCGATGCTGAACCGGTCGGACTCGAACTTCAGGTTGAGAGCGACGCCGCCCTTCAGGACCAGCGACGCGTAGAGGTCGGCGAGTTCGGGCGTCTTGGCGATGGCGTTGAGCAGCGACTTGATGAAGTCCCGGTTGCCGGCGATGCTGCTCACCGTACGCCCCAGCGGTTCGACGCGATGGCCGCCGTGCCGGGGTCGCCCGCGAAGAGCGGGATGTCCCGCTTCGAGCCGCCGCGGTGCTCGAGGAGGGACTCCCATCCCGAGATACGGGATCGCTCCATGAGGTAGCCGGCGCGCCTTGCGAGCGAGGGCGAGTCCATGCGGACGATGTAGCGGAGCAGGAGCTTCGGATTCACCGACGCGGACGAGGAAGCGGCCTGCCACATCTCCATCTGTTCGGACGCCGGGGGTGTGTCGGGGGCGTCGCCGAACCACAGCATGTCGATGAGGGCCTTCTCCGTGCTGGCGACCGGCGCGGTGAGTCCGTCGCCGAGCGGGCGCTCGGTGAAGCCGAAGAGCCGCGCCGGGGAGAGCGTGTGGAAGTAGAAGGTGACGTCAAGTGCGGGGACGGGCAGGACTCGCCCGCGGACCTGGTGACCCTCCTGCGTCGAGACGACGCTGACCAGGCGGGGGACGTTGGTCGAGAGGTTGGCCGTCGACACGACCGGCCACATCGAGGCGTATGCGGGGCCGACCGCGAGCCGCGGACCGATCGCAGTGGGGTTGTAGCGTCCCTTCGCGTCGGCGACGGCATACACCCCGCCGGCGATGCGGATGGCCTGGCCGTCGTCCACCATGGACATCAGGATCTTGACCACGGTGTTGGGGAGCACGGTGCGCCCCGCCGATCGCATCTCGGCATCGAGCGCCGTGCCGTGCGCGCCAAGCCGGATGACACCGCCGTTGCGGCGGGCCACCTGGTCGAGGAGCAAGTCCGTTCCCCCTTTCATGTGATGACTATGGATAAATAGTCCATAGTTGTCAAGCAAAAGGGGGACTTACCAACCGTCCTCATGCTTATCCGCTTCGCTCAACAGAGCACAGCCGGTAGCGGTGTCACTGACGCTCGAGCACAACCTGTTGCGCCGTGTTGAGCCATGCGGATAAGCAAGACCGTCCTTGACGCACAAGCGTTCCCGCGATCCTTGACAGGCGACTGGGGCGAACCCACCTCTGGGCATGCGCAACGATCGATGGATGACGACGGACGAAGTGGCCCAACTCGTGGGGGTCACGCGGCAGACGGTGGCCCGATGGTGTCGCCAGGGCCGGATCGCGGCGCGCGCCATCGAGTCCGGCCCCCGTGTCATCTACCGGATCCGCTACTCGGCGTTCGTCGACTTCGTCCGCCGGTATATCCACGACGCCGAGTAGCCAGTGGCTCGGTGAACGACCCCGCTTGGCGCCCGCTGTCCGACTAGACATCGTGCAGGGCATCAAGCCGTGGAGCCCGTCTGCGCCCAGGCTCCCTGGGGACACGGAGGCCGCGTCGCGCACCGCCTCGCCGGAGCCCCCGGACTTCGGTGCGAAAGGTCGAGAGTTCGGGGAGGCATCGCTCCCGGAGTCGTGAGCGCTCCCGGGGCGTATCGACGCGATCTGAACCGTACTGGTTTCCATGGAGGCCCCGGTGATTGGATTTCAGGCGGCCTCCGGCGCCTCGCGTAGGCGCTGATGGTAGGCCGCCTCGTACTCCGCCGGCGGGACGTAGCCGCAGGCCGCGTGCAGCCGCTCGCGGTTCCACCAGGCCACCCACCCGGCCGTCGCGAGCTCCACCTGCTCGACCGAGCGCCAGGGACCGGCGCGGTGGATGAGCTCGGCCAGAGGGCGGTCGTGCGCGAGGTGGCTTGCCGACAAGTGTCGGTGGCCGCTCAGACATCGCGGACGTAGCGGCGCGACTGCACGGGCTTCGTCTTGTTCGTGGATCCCAGCCCGCCTACTTTCGCGAGGCAAGCGCGACGATCAGCATCCGTGCGACCCGCACGTATTCGCCGGGCGACGAGAACCCGCCCGCCAGGCGATCCAGCCGGTAGGTATTGAGGTCACCCGGCCAGCACTCCATGGCGGGGATCCCACGGGTGTCGCACCACCGCAGGAAGGTCCCGAGGCACGTGGCCCAGCGGCGGCGGTCACCCTCCGACGTCGCGCCGGCGAGGACGCGTGCGATGGCCTTTCCCAACGGTGATCGCGCGGGGACCTCGTCGATACGAGCTACGGCCGTACCCGCTCGCCGGGCATGTGGGAGTCCGACGGCCTCGGCCGCCTTCAGCAACTGCCGGAAGGCGGACTTCCGCTGGTAGGGGTTCTTCGGACCCGAGCTTGCCGGGACCTCGGCAACGAATCTCTCCATGTCGCCTGGAGTGGCGGTCAGGATGTCGATCCCGTTTTCGTCGAGCCAGGACCTCGCCAACTGGGTCCAGCGCCAGATCTCGTTCCTCCGTGACTGCGTCACCGAGTCGTCCGCGTCCAACGAAGTATTGATGCGTTCCCAGTCGTTCATGCTCTGTCACCGTCGTGCTGTGTGGACCACGACCGTGTGCCGGAGCGAGCTGGGGTCAAGGGGAACCTCGATAAGGAGCTCGCTTCCGCTGGTTCGGTCCGGGCGCTTCGAGGCCGCAACCCGTAGGTCGCCCTGTCCCCCTTGACGGGATCGACGGGCTGCAGAGCCTCCCGGGCGACCGCATCGCAGGTGGTCGCCGCGCCGGCCGCCAGCCGGTGAAAGGGACCATCGTGGACTTCGCCAGCCATGCCACCCAACCGGACCCGACCATGACCCTCGACGACGTGTTCCGCCGCTACCAGGCGACCAGGCGCATCGGTCCGGTCACCCGGACGGGCGACAACTACCGACTCGCGTGGACGGGCCTTGTGCATTGGCTGCACAGCAAGCTCGATCGCGACCCCGTAGCCGCAGACGCGTCGACGGAGGCGATCACGGACTACCTGACCACCGCCGGTGACGAGCGCGGGTGGTCGGAGCAGACCACCCGGACGTACGGCGGGAACATCCGGTCGGTCGTCTCTGCCTGCGTCAAGCGCGGGCTCCTTCCGAAGCATGCGCTCGCCGGGTTCGAGTTGCCGAAGGTGACGTCGCGACCCCCGGTCTTCTTCGACGACCAGACGCTGGCGTTGATTTTCGATCGGCTCGAGGCCGAGCGGTCTGTGCGAAACCTGCGCCTTCGTGTCGTCGCGAACCTCATGCTCGATTGCGGGGCGCGTCCCGCGGAGATCGCCGGACTCACCTTCGCGGATCTCTTCGAGGGGTCCTCGGAGGTCCGCTTCGTCGGCAAGGGCAGCAAGGTCCGCATCGTCCCGGTGGGGGAGCGCACATGGGAATACCTGCGCGACTACATGCGCGTCCGCCCAACGCCGGCGAGCGCGAGCGAACGCGTCTTCATGGACGCACGCTCCGGTGCGTCGCCGACGTCGGCGACCACGCTCGCGTCGGACATGCGCGATGCGCTCATCGACCTGGGGCTCGTGGATCCGGGGGCACCGGTCGCAGGCGACCAGGACGGCGGCTACGCGCTCTATTCGTTCAGGAAGACGTTCGGTCGCCGCGCCGCCGAGGGCGGCATGGACGTGGGCGAGCTCGCCGCCATCATGGGCCACTCGCCGAACAGCATCGGAATGCTGCTCCGCGTCTACTACCAGCCGACCGATGCGCACAAGCGGGCGGCGCATGCGAGCGCCCGCCCGGCGGACAGCCTTCACGACTGGCGCGAGTCGCCCGGCCGGGGCGTCGTCACGCCGATGCGCGACATCTCGTTCTTCGAGGAGTTCGCGACGCCGGCGAGCACCACCGCCCGGGGGAAGATGCCATCGAGCGAGCCCTCGTCCCGGAGCCGCACCAGCGGCGCGTACCGGGCGACGTCCAGCTCGACCTCGCGCCGGGTGACCGGTGCGTAGCGGGCGATGAGACCGCCGAGCCGCCACCCCATGCGCGCGGCAAGCAGGCGCTCCTGCGTCCCGTGGGCCGCGAGATCGCGGGCATGCCAGTGGCGGACGATGTGGGGTGTCACCCGCACATCGAGCCGCGCCCGGACCCGGGCATCGGTGAGCACCAGCCGCGTGGCATCGGGGGTGAGCGGGCGACCGGTCCGCGTCACGAACAGGGCGCCCTGCGTCGCCGGTCCACGGTCGGCGACGTGACGAGCGAGCAGCGCCTCGAGCACCGGGTCGAGCGGCACCAGTCGCCCGGCCCGGTTCTTGGTCCGTGCGACGACCAGCTCGCCGGGCCGCATGTCCTCGACCGCCAGTGCCGTCAGGTCGCTGATCCGCAGCCCGGTGCCGAGCAGCACGGCGAGGACCGTCCGGAGGAGCGGGCCCGAGGCCCGGAGCAGCGCGAGCAGCTCGCCGCCTGTCGGGACGGTGACCACACCCTGGTCGACGCGCGGCAGCCGCAGGCGCGCGAGCGGATCGGCCGTCAGCAGGCCCTCGTCCACGAGCCAGCGCGAGAAGGTCCGCAGCGCGACCAGCGATCCGCGCACCGATCGGGGGCTGAGGCGACCAGGCTCATCCTGGAAGTCGCGGGTCCGCGCGAGGGTGAGATCGGCTGGTTCGGCCAGGTTGCATGCGCGGCCGAGGCGATCCAGGACCTGGCCGTAGTAGCGGATCGTGGCGGGCCGCAGCCCGCGGCGCCGGCAGTCGCGCAGGTAGTCGTCGGCCGCCACGGCGTAGTTCGAGGGGCCCATCCCTGTACCTCCCGGCCCGCCTGTGAAGATTCTCCCGCCGGAAACAGCAGGGGGAATCGTCAAATCGAGGCCGTCTGGTTCACAGGGAAACGTGTGCGGACCACAACATGTAGTGCATGCCTACACGCGGACCACAACAGGAAGGGGAGTGGAGCCGACACTCGGATTTGAACCGAGGACCTGCTGTTTACGAAACAGCTGCTCTACCGCTGAGCTATGTCGGCGCGGGTGCTGTGCGTGGGACCAGAAGATACCTGATCCTGATCGGGTCGCCCTCACGAGGAGCGTCTGCCCGGCACCCAGCTGCATTCTAGCGCACAGGCATCAGCCACAGCGCTCCTAGAGCAGATAACTCGCGCCAGTGTCCGCTTGCGGATGGCCTTGCGGTGCCGATCCACAGGCAGGATCGGCACCGGTGCGAGGGCCATGTCCCGCCAAGTGGTGCAACTCGGCTTCTGGCCTGAAGCTCTCTCAGGCGGCCATGCTCGCTCACAACCAACAAGGCCGAGGCCTTGGCCCGGGTCGCAGGGTCGGTGGGCCTGCCCGTCCAGGTCGTGACCGAGCACGTCACGGCCGAGAATGTCGGGCACCTCGTCCGCGAGGGCGACATTGTCCTCCTCGCGGTCGACAACCACGCCGCTCGGGCCCTGCTCGACAGGCATGTCGCGA
>JBBSCF010000061.1:0-18819 GCA_038250545.1 Candidatus Limnocylindrales bacterium
CGGAGGATCGCCTCGAGCGCGGCGAGCGCCCGGCCGATGGCCGCCTCGTCGCGCTCGTAGTACTGGTAGCGCCCGTTGGTCTCGTGCCGGATCGCGTGCACGAGGCCGGCGTCCCGCAGCCTGGCCAGGTGGTTGCTAAGGTTGTTCTCGCGCTCGCCGAGGGCCGCGGCCATCTCGCACACGCAGTGGGGCCCATCCCTGAGCATCCGCAGGACCGAGGCCCGGGTGCGATCGGCCAGGAGCGCGGCGACGGCCTGGGCGTCGGCGACGTCGGGCGCCGGCAGGTCCATCCGCGGCTGGGCGATGACGGGAAGCTGGGTGCGCATGGGGGATCTCCAGGGCCGCGTGATCGGTGCCACGCCCGGACCAGGCCTGGGGGCGAGCAACATCTCACGACCCAATGTGTCACCGGACGATGAGATGTCCAAGGTGCCGAGGGTCACGGACTCGGGGGCCGCCTGGCCGGGCCGGTGCGGGCCGGCCGCATCACGTCCGACCCGGACGGTCACCCGGGCCGGAGGGACGGGACGAGCGTCTAAGGTAGATTCCCTGTCGGGGGTTCGGCCTCGTCGGGCGCGATCCCTTCGGCCATCCCAAACACCCCGGAGGACCCATGGCGCAGGATCGGCGCGTCTCGATCATCGGCCTCGGCTATGTCGGCCTGCCCCTGGCGATCGCGTTCGCCGAGGCCGGACTCGAGGTCGAGGGCGTCGACGCGTCCCCCGCCCGCGTCGCGGAGCTCATCGCCCGCCACTCGCCCATCGACGACATCTCGGACGAGCGGCTTGCCGCGGCGCTCGACGGCCGCCTGCGAGTGGTCGCGCCGGCCGACGCCCGGCCGAAGGACATGGACGCCCTGTTCGTATGCGTCCCGACGCCCATCACCAGCACCAAGGACCCGGACCTCGGGCCGGTGCTGGCCGCCGCCGGGTTCGTGCGCGATGGGCTGCGGGCGGGCCACCTGGTGGTCCTGCAGTCCACGACGTTCCCGGGCACCACGACCGGTCCCTTCCGCGAGGTCCTCGAGCAGGCCGGCCTCCGCGCCGGGGTCGACTTCGACCTCGCCTTCGCGCCGGAGCGCGTGAACCCGGGCGACCCGGCCAGCTCCGGGCGAGGGGTGCCGCGGCTCGTGGGCGGCAGCACCCCAAGGGCCACGGATCGCGCCGCCACCGTGCTGGGCAACATCAACGAGACGGTCGTGCGGATGTCCTCGCCGGACGCCGCCGAGATGGCGAAGCTGCTCGAGAACACGTTTCGCAACGTCAACATCGCCTTCGTCAACCAGCTCGCGCTGCTGTGCGAGCGGATGGGCCTCGACGTGTGGGAGGTCATCGACGCCGCGGCGACCAAGCCGTTCGGGTTCATGAAGTTCACGCCGGGACCCGGCGTAGGCGGCCACTGCATCCCCGTGGACCCGTACTACCTGGCCTGGCGCGCCCGCGAGTTCGACTTCACCGAGCGCTTCATCGAGCTCGCCGGCGACATCAACTTCGGGATGCCGCGGCACGTGGTGGACCTCGTCGCCGAGGCGCTCAACGACCGGGGCAAGGCGCTCAAGGGCGCGCGGGTTGGCGTGCTGGGCGTCGCGTTCAAGCCCGACGTGCAGGACGCCCGCAACTCCCCCGCCGGCGCGGTGCTGCCCGGGATCATGGCGCGCGGCGCGGAGCTGCGCTACCACGACCCGCTGATCCCTCGGTTCCGCGACGACACGGGGTTCGCCCACGAGGGCGTGGGCCTCGACTCGCTCCTCCACTGGGCGGACGTGTTCGTGGTGGTGACGCCGCACAAGGTGATCGACTGGGACCACTTCTACGCCGAGGCGCCGCTGGTGGTGGACACCGTGAACAGCTCCCGGGGACGCGCCGCGCGCGAGCGCCAGGTCCTGCGCCTGGGCGCGGGCTGGTCGTAGAGCGCCCGCCGATGGCCCTGCCTCTTCCCCGGCTGGCCATCCTGTCCTTCTCCATCGGCGAGTACGACGCCCGGTCGCAGCGCGTGGCCAGGTCCGCCATCGCTGCGGGCTACGACGTCACGATGTATGCGCGCTGGACCCCTGGGCTGCCCCTGGTGGAGCAGCGGGACGGCTACCGGCTCGTCCGCGCCCCCAGCGACTGGCGGCTCGCCGTGCCGGGACTGCGCGGGGCGGCGCTCCGACGGTGGGACACGGTGGTCGCAACGGGAACCCGGGCGGTGGCGGGTGGAGCTGATCAGCCCACGAAGCACTCGATGGAGGCCAAGACCGGATCGCGGACCGCGACGTCGGGGCCGCGGACCCGGAGCGGGGGCCTGCGGACCGTCCTGCGGCCGGCGAGCCGGGCGCTCGGTGCGATTCCCGGGGTCGGGCCCACGCTGCGGCGCTGGCGGTCGGTGCTGCTGACGTTCCCGCTGCGGCCCGTGGGCTGGGCGGTCGCGCTCGAGCGGGTGGTAGAGCCGGCCGAGCTCTGGCACGGCATGTGGGCCGGCTCCCTGCCGGCGATGGTCCGGCTGCAACGACTGCACGGGGGTCGGTCGATCTACGACAGCCGGGACGTGTACATGCTCTCGCGCGAGTTCTACCGCCTGGAGTGGCCGCTGCGGTCGATCCTGGCGGCGCTGGAGCGTCGGTGGGCGCACCGCGTCGACCGCGTGATAACGGTGAACGATGCCTACGCCGGCCTGATCGCTCGACAGCTCCGGGTGCCTCGCCCGCCCGTGGTGCTCAACACGCCCGAGCGGTGGTCGCCACCGATCCCGCTGCCGGACCTCATCCGCGAGGCGCTCGACCTGGGTCCCGAATCGGCAGTCGTCCTCTACCAGGGGCAGCTGAACACCGATCGCGGCATCGAGCAGGCCGCCGACGCGGTGGTCACGATCCCCGGGGCGATCCTCGCGCTGCTGGGCCCCGGGACCCGTGAGGCCCGCTACGTCGGCATGACGGCGCTACCGCCGTACGCCGGCCGGGTGTTCCGGCTGCCCGCCGTGCCGCCGTCGGAGCTCCTGCCGTGGACCGCCTCTGCCGACGTCATGGTCATGGCGATCCAGCCGACGTCCGTGAACCATCAGTACACGACCCCCCAGAAGCTGTGGGAGGCCCTGGCCGCCGGGGTGCCGGTCGTGGCGTCCGATCTGCCCGGCATGGCAGACGTCGTCCGCGAGACGGGCGCGGGTTACCTGTGCGATCCAACCGATCCGGCATCGATCGCCGCGGCGCTGCGCCAGGTCCTGGAGGCCGCCCCCGAGGAGCGGGAGGCGCTCCGCCGGCGAGCCCTGGCGGCCGCGCACGAGCGCTACAACTGGGACACGCAGGCGGAGATCCTGCTCGGCGTGTACGCCGGCCTGCTCGATGGGCGGAGGCCGGCCGCCTGATGCGATCGGTCGGTGCGGCGGACCCACGCCGGGCCCGTCAGCCGGGGCTGCAGACCGTGCGCACGAGGTCCCGGTAGCGCACCGCGGCGACCGGCCACGTGTAGCGCTCCGCGGCGAGGCGGGCGACCTGCCGGCGGCGTTCCGCCAGCTCCCCGGCGTCGAGATCGAGCAGGCTCCGGATCGCCCCGGCCAGCGCGTCCGGCTCGAGGGACGGCGCGACGAGGCCGGCGCCCGTCTCGCCGACGATTCGCGCCATGACGTCGAGCCCGGGCCCGAGGATGATCGGGGTGCCGACGAGCAGCGACTCCCAGAACTTGTTAGGGGTCGACTCCCGCTGGTTGAGCGATACGGGCGGCAGCGTGACGAGCGAGATGTCCGCGGACGCCGTCCAGGCGGGCAGCTCGTCGGGGTGGACGGCAGGCAGGGTGAAGTGACGTCCCTCGAACCGCGGGTCCCGGTCTCGGGCCAGGGAGCGGTCCATCCAGCGTCCGAATCCGAGCAGCACGAGACACGCCCGATCCACGCGGAGCACGGCCTCCGCCGCCTCGTCGAGCCCGAGGTTCGGGCTCAGCCGACCCTGGAACAGGACGATCCGCATCTCGGGCGGGAGTCCGAGCGCCTCGCGGATCCGGTCCGATCCCTCGGCGACGCCGGGCGCGGGCGGCTCGGGCCAGTTGGGCACGACGACGGGCGGCTCCACGCCCCAGCGCACGCCCAGCCGCGCGGCAAGCGCCTCGTTGACCGTCGTCCGCGCATCGGCCGCCCGGGCCCAGCGTCGCTCGCGGGCGGCGTGGATGCGGCGCAGCACCGCGGGCATCGCCAAGACGTTGTTGCCCTCGAACGTGTTGTCGATCGCGTCGAAGATCACCGCGGGACGGCGACCTGCCCGGCGATCCCGCCGCGCCGCAGCGAGCGCGGGCGCGATCGATAGCACGCCGCACGCGTGGTACAGGTCGGCCGGGGCGAGCTCCCGGTCGTGGGTCGCCCACCACCCGCGCACCGTCTGGGGCCACAGGACCCAGGCGCGGAGCGTCCGCGCGGAGCGGATCGTGCGCCGCGTCCTCGAGCGGAGCCTCCCCACGATCCGGGCGGGCAGCGACCGCGCCGGGGCGGCCGATCGCGATGCGGGCGCATCAATGTTGAGGGCGCCCTCATGCGGCACCGTGTGGACGGTGGCAGACCGGACGAACCGACCACTGGGCGCGTACCGGCGAACCCGTACGGGTCCCTCCTGCTCGGCCGACGGTGCCCCAACAGCGACGATCGCCGCGATCTCGACGGCGTAGCCCTCCCCCGCGAGGGTGCGCGCGATTCGCAGCGCACGCGAGTACGGACGCGCGGGGCCTGCCACGAGGACGACGGCCCGCGTCGGCTTGGCTGCCGGCCAGTCGCTCAGGACGTCGCCTCGGCCAGCGACTCGTAGAGCGCAACGAGTCGGGCGCCTTCGGTCTCCCAGTTCCAGCGCTCGTCCGCCGCGCGCAGGATCCGCTCGTGCAGCGCCGCGCGCTCCTCCGCCGGCAGGTCCAGGATCGATCGGATAGCCGCCGCGATGGCCTGGGGGCTCGTGGGATCGCAGACGGCGCCGAGCGGCCCCCCCGGGTCGCCGAGGATGATGTGGCGCCGCTCAGGGAAGTCCGAGGAGACGACCGGCAGGCCGACCGCGATCGACTCGAAGAGCTTGTTCGGGGTCGACAGCCGCTCGTTCGCCGTGACCGGCTGATTGGGCATGACGCCCACATCGGCGGAGGCGACCCACTCGGCCAACTCGTCGGGCGGCACGGGATCCAGCAGGTGGATGCGCCCGCCGGCGCGCGGGTCCGCTGCGCACGCGGCGAGGACATCGCGAAACGGGCCTCGTCCGAGAAACACGAGGTGCACGCCGTCCATCCCGGGCTGCATCACCGCTTCGGCCAGCGGCAGGAGCCCACGATCCTCGGCGAGGCCGCCGTGATACAGGGCGATGCGCGTCCCGGCCGGTAGGCCCAGCGCCTCGCGCAGGAGGTTCGGGGCGGGGTCGGGTGGCGTCCACCTCGGCGGCGCGTTGTGCACGACGACGGAACGCCTGATGCCGAGGGACCGCCGAAGCGTCTGCTCGAGCGTCACGTTGACCGTCACGAGCGCCACGGCATGCCGCGCCAAGCGGCGCTCGAGCGACCGCAGCCAGTACCGGGCGACCTTGCCCTGGCGCGCGTGACGACCGGACTCCGGGTAGAGCTCGTGGCTGTCGTAGACAACCAGCGCTCCTGTCCCCTTCGCGGCCTCGACCGCCGCCCAGAGTCCGGTGACGTCGTGCCCGTGGTGGACGTCCGCCTCGGGCGCGATCGTTGGGGCAATCCGGACCCAGTGCTTGAGCGACCGCCGCATGGTCATGACGTAGTCGAGCTGTCCGCCCTTGGAGGGCGCGGGCAGCGACCCGGCGAACAGCGCCCGAGCCGCCACCCGGTACGTGATCCAAGGCAGCGCCAGGAGCACCATGAGGCCCTGCCTCGCGACGCGGTTCCAACCGGCCGGTCCGTCCCGCAGGGAATCGCGCCAGCGGCGCGCGATGGCCTCGCTCGCCCGCCACGGAGAGCGGATCCAGCCGCGATGCCGGCGCCAGCGCGTGCTCCAGCCCGGGTCCCGCCGGATGCGCACGAGCCGGACGCCCGAGGCCCGCCGGCTCTCGGCCGGAAGCGTGTTTCCCGCCTTCACCCGCGCGATCAGCACGACATCATGACCGGCGGCGGCGAGGGTGTCAGCCTCGCGGAGAACGCGGGTGTCATTGTCGGGGTCGCCAGCGACGTACATGGCGACGCGGAGCCGACGTGGCTCGAGGCGGGTCATGCCCTGGCTCCCAGCGCGGCGCTAATCGCCTGCGCGGCACCGGCCGGCGGCAGGTCCAAGGTCCGTGCCCGGGCGACGGCGAGCGCCGGTGCCTCGCGCGGATCGGCGAGGCGGGCGAGCTCGGCGAGGGCACGTTGCGTGTCGAGACCCACGACCACCATGCGGCCCTCGGACGCTGCCACGGCCTCCACCCACTCGGTGCGGTCGCGCAGGATCAGGCAGGGCGTCCGCAGCCAGGCGGCCTCGCGCTGCACCCCGCCGGAATCGGTCAGGACGGCGGCGGCATGGAGCTGGAGGGCAAGCGTCGTCCGGTAGCCCTGGGGTGCCACCACGTGGATCCCGGGAGCAAGCCCGACCCCACCCTCGCGCAGCGCCGCCGCGGTCCCCGGGTGGAGGGCCAGCACGACGGTCCGCGCTGCCGCGGCGGCCGCCAGCAGCGACGACCAGGCCCGCATCGCGTCCGGGTCCCGGTTCTCGGCCCGGTGGACGGTCGCGAACGCGTACCCGCCGGGGACGAGGGGCAGGCCCAGCGAGCCGGCGATCCCGGCGAGCACGGACGCGTCGCGGACCTCGGCGGAGACCCGTGCGGCCAGGTCCTGCATCAAGTCGCCCACCAGCAGCACGCCGTCCCGGATCCCCTCGGCCGCCAGGTTCTCGACGGCCGCGGGCGTGGGCGCGAACAGCCACGTCGAGAGGTGGTCCGCCATCACGCGGTTGAGCTCCTCCGGCATGCGCCGGTCGAAGCTGCGCAGCCCCGCCTCCGCGTGCGCAACCGGGATCCCCAGCTTGGCGGAAGCGAGCGCCCCGACAAGCGTGGAGTTCGTGTCACCGTAGACGAGCACCGCATCCGGGTGCTCCGCGACCAGGATGGGCTCCAGGCGCTCCAGCATCCGGGCCGTCTGCTCCCCGTGCGACCCGCCGCCGACGCCGAGCATGTGGTCCGGCCTGGGCAGGTCCAGCTCCCGGAAGAAGGCGCCCGCCATCGCCTCGTCCCAGTGCTGGCCTGTGTCCACGAACACCTCGACGTGGTCCCGGCGCAGGATCGGCGCGAGCGCCGCCGCCTTGATCAATTGCGGCCTCGTGCCGACGACGCTGACGATGCGCACGGGCTACGCGGGTCCGCCGCGGGTCGCCGCCTGGATGCCCACGCCCGCGTACGCGACGCCCTCGGGAAGGGCCAGGCCGCGGAGGCTGTTCCGCCCGTCATACACCGCCGCGAGCTGCGGGAACCAGGCCGGATCGAGCTGCGCGTACCGGCGGTCCGCGGTCTGGGTGACCACGGCCCGGAACGGCCCGGTTTCACCCCAGGCCCAGGGCCGCGCGCCCAGCGCCTCGACCTCCGCGGGCTCCAGGAGCGGGTCGTAGGCGGCGACGTCCGCGCCGGCCGCGCGGAGCTCGTCGATGAGCGGCAGCGCGCGGCTGTAGGCGAGCTCCTTGACGCCCTCGCGGTACGTGAGGCCCAGCACCAGCACCGGCGCGTCCGCGAGGCCACCCAGCAGCGCACCCAGCGTCGCGATCGCGCGGCCCGTCTGCCCGTCGTTCACCTCGCGCGCCGTCTCCACGAGCCGCAGCCCGGGGGCGCGTGCGAGGAGCAGGTGCGGATAGACCGGGATGCAGTGCCCTCCCACGCCGATCCCGGGCTGGTGGATGTGGCTGTAGGGCTGGCTGTTGGCGGCCGCGATGACCTCGAGGATGTCGATGCCGTGCGCGTCGGCCGCCCGCGCGAACTCGTTGGCCAGCGCGATGTTCACGTCGCGGTACGTCGTGTCGGCGAGCTTGCTGAACTCGGCGGCCTCGGACGATGACATGGCCACGACCTCGGCGTCGAGGACGGAGGCGTAGAAGCGGGCCGCCCGGTCCGTGGACGCCGCACCGATCCCACCCACGAGCTTGGGGTATGCGGCGAGGTTGGCCAGCACGGCCCCGGAGAACAGCCGCTCGGGCGAGAACGCGACGAAGACGTCGCGGTCCGCCACGAGGCCCGAGGCGCGCTCCAGGGCGGGCGCGAACCGCTGGCGCGTGTCCCCGATGGGCAGCGTGGTCTCGAAGATCACCGTGAGCCCGGCGTGGACGCCCGGCGCGATCGACGCGACCGCCGGGTCCATGTACCGGTAGTCGGGCTGGTGGTCGGCATCGAGCATGACCGGGACGATGAGCACGACGACATCGGCGGCACGGGCCGCCTCGGCGGCGTCGAGGGTGGCCCGGAGGCGGCCCTCGCCATGGACCCGGGCGACGAGTTCCGTGAGGCCGGGCTCCTCGCCGACGTGCGACCGGCCGGCGTTGATCGCCTCCACGACCGACGGGTTGACATCGACGGCGATCACGCGCCAGCCGTGGCTCGCGAACTGCGCCGCGAGCGGCAGCCCCATCTTGCCGGCGCCCACGACGGCCACCGTCCCGGCGGTGCCGTCCTCGCCGGTCCACGGATTGACGGACCGCGCCGGCGCATGGGTGCACGGGTTGGACGCCACAGTGATCGATCCGCCCAGCATCGAGGCGCCCGCGGACGGGCGACGGACGATGCTCACGCGGGTCCCGTCCAGCCATCGAGGTGCACGGGCGTCACCGAGGACGCGGCCTCGAGCAGCGCGGTCGCGATGCGCACCGCCCAGGCGCCGTCCTCCCCGTCAACGTAGGGTCGCTCCCCCGTCTGCATCGTCCGCACGAACGCGTCGAGCTGGGCCTGGAGCGGCTCATGCGTCTCGACCGCGATCTCCAGCACATCGCCCGTGAACGTCGGGGCGTAGCCCGCGATCAGCTCGCCGCGCGCCAGGTCCGACTTCGTGAACGTCAGGCGCTGGGTGAGGTAGTCCAGCTCGAACATGCCCTCCTCGCCGATGACGACGAGCTGGCGGCGCTTGGCCGGCGTCAGCCAGTTCACGTCCAGCATCCCCGACGCGCCGGACGGGAAGTGCAGCAACCCGAACAGCAGGTCCTCGTGCGTGGCGTGCTTGCGCTGGGCGAGCTCGGCATAGACGCGGGTCGGGCGCTCGCCGGCCACCCAGCTCAGCATGTCGGCGTCGTGTGTCGCGAGGTCGATGGTCACGCCCACGTCCCGGACGCGGGCGGGGAACGGCCCGGCGCGCCGGCTGACGATGGCGTAGATCTTGGTGAGCCAGCCCTCGCGCAGCAACTCGCCCAGGCGGAGGACCGCCGGGTTGTACCGCTCCACGTGGCCGACCTGGACCGGGACGCCGGCCGCGCGGCCGGCGGCGACGATCGCGAGCGCCTCGGCGTGCGTGGCGGCGAGCGGCTTCTCGACGAGGACCGGCAGGCCGCGCGCGATCGCCGCGAGTGCCAGAGGACCGTGGAAGGTGGTGGGGGCGGCGATGATGACGCCGTCCAGCTCGGCCCCCGCGATCATCGCCATCGGGTCGGCGAAGCCCTCGGCACCGGTCTGGGCGGTGACCGTCGCGACGGCGTCAGCGTCGGGGTCCGCGACGGCGGCGAGGCGCGTCCCGGGGTGCCCGGCGACCACGCGCACGTGGTTGCGGCCCATGGAGCCCAGGCCCACGAGGCCCAGGCGCAGCGGCGCGCCGCTCACCGCGCCACGGGCGTGGCGACAGCCCGGACGGCGCCGACGATCTGCGCGAGGTCGGCGTCCGAGAGCATCGGGTGGACCGGGATCGCCAGGACCTCGTCTGACAGCCGGTTCGTGACCGGCAGGTCCAGGTCCGCGGCGCCCGGCAGGTACGCCTGCAGGTAGGCCTGCTTGTGGATCGGGATCGGGTAGTAGATGAGGGTGCCGATCCCCCGCTCCGTGAGCCCGTCGATCACGGCCTGGCGCTCGCCCGGGAAGCGCATCACGAACTGGTGCCAGACGTGGTCACGGCCCTCGGGGACCGACGGCACGAGGTAGTCGCCGCCCAGCTCCGCCGCGAGGCGGGCGGCGTTTCGGCGCCGGCGTTCCGTGCGCTCGTCGAGCCGCGAAAGCTGCGCGAGCCCGATTGCCGCCGCGAGGTCCGTGGGCTTGAAGTTGGTGCCCAGTGCCTCGTGCTGGTAGCGGACGCGCATCCCGTGGTTGCGGAAGAGTCGGAGCCGGTCGGCGACGCCGTCGTCATCGGTCGTCGCGAAGCCGCCCTCGCCGGTCATGAGGTTCTTGGTCGCGTACAGGCTGAACATGGCCGGCCCGAACTGCCCGGCCCGCCGCCCGCGGTAGGCGGCACCGTGGGCCTGCGCCGCGTCCTCGACGATCACCAGGCCATGCCGCCGGGCAATCTCGGTCAGCGGGTCCATGTCGGCCATCAGCCCGTAGAGGTGGACCGGCATGATCGCCTTCGTCCGCGGCGTGATCGCGGCCTCGACCTGCGCCGGGTCCATGCAGAAGTCGTCCTCTCGGACGTCCACCAACACGGGCGTCGCCCCGACGCGCAGGATCACGCTGACCGTGGCGTTGAAGCTGAACGAGACGGTGATGACCTCGTCGCCGGGGCCGATCCCAAGCGCGTGGAGGACGGCCTCCTGGGCCACGGTTCCGTTGCTCATCAGCACGGCATGGCGGACGCCGCAGTAGGCGGCCCACGCCTCCTCGAAGGCGGCGGTCCTGCGCCCCATCGCCAGCATCCCGGACCGAAGCACCTCAAGCACGGCCGCCTCTTCGGCGGCCCCGATGTCGGGCCTGGAGATCGGGATCATGGAAACCTCCGGGTGGTCAGCCGGCGACGCATCGGTCGCCCGTGATGGTGTAGGCGGCATGGCAGGCAGGGCACGCTGCGGGGCCGTTGTGAGTCGCAGGCGCGGGCATGCCGTCACCCGCACCGAGGCGCGCCCCGCACGCACACACCCAGCCGATGCGGCGGGCCGGGCTGCCGGCCACGAGCGCGTGATCGGGGACGGAGCGGGTCACGATCGACCCAGCGCCGACGGTGGCGAACCGGCCCACGTCGGTGCCGGCCACCACCACCGCCCCCGCCCCGATGGAGCAGCCGTGGCGCAGGACGATCGGCGAAACCGTCCAGTCGTCGGCGCGGGCGAGCTCGCCCGAGGTCGTGATCGCGCGCGGGTAGCGGTCGTTGGTGAGGATCGCGTTAGGCCCGATGAACACCCCGTCCTCCACGGTGACGCCGTGGTAGACGAGGGCGAGGTTCTGGACCTTGACGCGGTCGCCGAGGGTGACCCCTTCGTCGATGAAGGCGTCGCGACCGATCACGCACTCCGCGCCGATGCGGGCGCCGATGCGCACCTGGGCGCGGTGCCAGATGGAGGTTCGCGCGCCCACCGTCACGTCCGGCTCGAGGTCGGCCGTTGGGTGGATCCGCGCCGTGGCGTCGATCACGACAGGCGGGGCTCCATGCACGGATCCGGGCATCCCGGGGTTCGAGACGGCGGCCCGAGTTTCATGAAGCGGACCGTTCGGGCAGGGCCCAGTATACCTATGCGTAGTTGTTGAGGGCCGTGGACGGCTCGATCGCGGCCCGCTCACGGCGGAGGGGGGCGCGACCGCGCGCCGTGCCGGCGACGGCCTGGATCAGGGCGCGGCGGCGGAGATCCGGTCGAGGCCCGTCGCGGCGGCCAGCGGCTTGGCGAGCGCCCGCGAGAAGGTGGCCGTCATGTGGTGCTCATCGCGGTAGATCAGCAAGCGCCCGGCGATCGGGCTGCACGGCTCGGTTGAGCACAGCCAGTACGTGGGATCCACGAACGCGGCGCCGGTCTCGGCGGCGATCGCCCGGTCGGCCGAGAGGCGCGCCGCTCCGACGGCCCGGGCGAAGGGCGTCGCGCACCGGGCGACATCGTCCAGGCTGCTCGAGAGGCAGGTCGGCGGATCGGACGCCATCCTCGGGGTGTCGCCGAGCAGGATGACCCGGCCCACATGCCCGGCCATGCCGTCCAGCGTTCGCCGCTCACCGGCGGCCCAGAGGTCCTCGTGCTGCGCCAACGGGGACGGCGCCCCGTCGACGACTAGCTGGTACGCGCGCGAGTTGGACATGACCACGACGTCCGGGCGTGCCTCGTCGATCCAGGCCTGGACGTTGCCGCGCCACTGCGTGCACTCGTCGTAGGACCGGTTCATGATCACGTTCCACACCGGGACGTCGACCGAGGTGCAGCCGGACTTCGTCATGGACACGAGACGCAGCCCGCGCTCGTCCGCGATGCGCTCCAGGGCCGGGAACCACTGGGCCGCGTGCGAGTCACCGAACAGCAGGACGGTCGTCGCACCCTTGGGGTCGCCGAACACGCACAGCTTCGGCTGGACCGTGGCCTGGTCGACATGGCAGCCGTCCGCGTAGATGCTCGGGTTGTCGTTGCGGGCCACGGCCAGGGCCGGGACCAGGTCCGCCGGGACGGCCGATTCGGCAAGCGGCGGCAGCGCCGGGGCGGGCGCCGCTGTCGTCGGCGTGCCGGGGTCCGGTGTCGCGCCGGGCTCGGCCGAGGCCGTAGAGCCGGCGCTGCCCGTGGGCGCCGGAGCGGCGGTCGGCGTGATCACTGCGATGGGCGCGTCCTCGATCTGGCCGCCGACCACTGGGCCTACGGACCGCAGCTGGAGCGTCGCCACGGCACCCACGGCCACGGCGAGCGCCGCGACGGTGAGCGTCGCGCCCCCGGCGATCTTGAGCACCCGGGCCGGTCGCAGGCCGACGAACCGGCCGTGGCGGATGGGCTCCTCCACCCATCGCTGGCTCGCGCCCGCGACCAGGATCGAGGCGACCACGAGCCCCAGTCGAGCCGGCCCGGGGAGCTCACCGAGCACCGCCGCCGGCAGCACGAGGATCGGCCAGTGCCACAAGTAGAGCGAGTAGGAGATGCGCCCGAGATAGCGGACCGGCGCCAGGCCCAGGACGATGACCGGCGATGGGAGGATCGACCGCCCCACGAGTGCCTGGGGCCCGCCGTCGGCCGCCGGTGCCTGCGGGCGGGGCAGGCCGGACGCGATCACGAGCGCCGAGCCCACGGTCGGGACCAGCGCCGCGAGCCCGGGGAACGGAGTGGCGTTGTTCAACAGCAGGCCCGAGGCGACGACCAGCGCAAGCCCCAGCCAGCCGAGTGCCGGGGCCAGCCGGGCCGGGACCCTCCGCGCGGCCGGGAGCGCGAGCAGGCCGCCGAGCGCGAGCTCCCACGCGCGCGTGGGCAGCGAGAAGAACGCCCACGGCTGCTGGACGCCCGTCAGCCACACCGCGAGGACGAGCGAGACGACGAAGGTGACCGCGAGGGTGACGCCCACGCGGCGGATGCCGTCGGCGATCCGGCCCGCCGCGAACGCTCCCCCCGCGACGAGCGCGAGCAGCGCCGGCCAGAACAGGTAGAACTGCTCCTCCACGCCCAGGGACCAGAAGTGGAGCACCGGTGAGGGCGGCAGATCGCTGGCCAGGTAGTTCGTCGCCTGGAACGCGAACCACATGTTCGACACGTAGAGGCCCGCGGCGCCGATGTCCTTCGCCACGTCCTGGACCCGCAGCGGCGGCAGGAGGATCGCGGACGCGACGGCCGTCACCAGCAGCGCGAGCGCGGCGGCCGGCAGGAGGCGCCGCGCGCGGCGCGCGTAGAAGGCCGACATCGAGATGCGGCCCGTCGACCCCAGCTCCCGCAGCAGGAGCCCCGTGATGAGGAAGCCCGACAGCACGAAGAACACGTCGACGCCGACGTAGCCACCAGGGGCCCGGAAGCGGGCGTGGTAGAAGAGGACAAGGAGGACGGCGACAGCGCGGAGGCCCTCGATATCGGGGCGGAAGCCGCCACCTTCTCCCTCGCCCCCCGAGGTCCGGCGCTGCTGCGGGTGCATCGGGCCAGTCTACGTGAGGTCCCCGGGAGGCCTCCGGGGCGGCGCCGACCCGACGCTGTGCGCGGGACCCCGACGGGTCACCTGGCCGGCGCCGGCCTCCGGCGGGTCGCAAGCACGCCGGCGACGGCGCTGCCGGCGTGCAGCACGACCGAGCTGGCCGGCCGTCCGACGATGGGGACGATCGCCCCGCGCAGCAGCAGGCCGATCGGCCGACTCCGCGTGCGATGGGCGACGCCGGGATCGGCCCGCCGCGCCGCGTCGAGCAGGACCCAGAACGCCTTGCGCGCCGGCACGGGCACGTCCGCCCAGTGCCGCGCGACGGGCTCAAGGATCGAGTCGGCCATCGCATCGGTGCCGGCGACGGCGGCCGGCGGGATCCGGTCCGCGAGCGCGGCCAGGGCGAGCAGCATGTCGGCGAGGTGGGGGTCCCTCCGGCGGATCGCACTCCGCAGCTGGCCGCCCAGGTCGGCCCGCAGCAGCCTGCCGGCGTAAACCCCCTCGAGCCGCGACCGGGTGGCGGGGTCGTAGGCTTCCGCGAATGCGGCACTCGCCCGGTCGAACGCCGCGGCTGCCATCGCCACGGCCCCAACCCCCAGGGCCGCCGAGTCCTCGCGGGCGCTCGTGATCGTGGCGACGTAGTGGGCGGCATTCGGCCGCCACCACTCGTACACGACGTCCTCGATCACCCCAATCCGGTCGCCCGCCCGCACGAGGGCCCGCACGATCCAGGGCTGGTCGCCCAGCATGCGCCCCTCGAATCGGAGCCCCTGCGCGCAGGACCGGTGGATCAGCTTGCCCGCCGGCCCCACGTAGTAGAGGAGATCCGGGTTGGCCGCGACGGACTTGCGCCCGGCGCGCCGGATGTCGTCCTTCTCGTAGAGGGTCGGGTACCAGCTGCGGTCACCGTCGGTGCTGATCCGCTGTCCGACCACGGCCAGCAGATCGCCGGCATCCGCCGCCCGGAGCATCGCCCCCAGGCCCCCGGGCCGCAGGCGGTCGTCGGCATCGAGGAACGCGAGCCACTCGCCACGGGCCTCGTCCAGCGCCCGGTTCCGTGCCTCCGAGACGCCGCCGTTGACCTCGAGTCGCACCACCCGGAGCCTCGGGTCCCCGGCAGCGATGCGCTCCGCGATGTCGGCCGTGCCGTCGGTCGATGCGTCGTCCACGAGGACACACTCCAGGGGCACGTCGTGCTGGTCGAGCACCGACCCGAGGGCGCGCTCGATCGTCGCCGCGGCGTTGAAGCCGGGCACGATCACGCTGAGTCGCGGGGTGCCGTCGACGTCCTCTCCCATGGGCCACCGAAGGATACGCTCCGCCTGAGTGCCCGGCGGGCGTCCGCAGGGCGACGGGGCCGCGACGCGAGCCGCCGGCCCCGGGTCCTCCGCGGATCAGGGCGGACCGTCGCCCAGCGCGGCCGTCACGGCGTCGCGCAGGCGCTGCGCCACCAGGTCGAACGCCGCGAGAACCTCGCCCGTCGCCTCGTCCATGTAGGTCCCCCGCCGGACCTCGAGCATGACCGACGTGACGCGCGCGTCCGCCCCGTACCAGCGGAGCGGCACGATGGTGCCCGCGAACGGGCGGTCGACGGCCACCCGGAAGCCCTCCGCGGCGAGCGCGGTCTGCATCGCGTCCACCAGCCCTCGCGGCGTGTGGAACGGGTCCGTGCCGACGCAGACGTCCGGGCGGTCCGGGTCCTGGTCCGGCTCGGCAGGCAGCGGCACGGTCGCGAAGGAGTGCGCGTCGAGCAACAGGCATCGCCCGAATGCCTCGAGCGATCGCGCCACGGCCCCGGCGAGGGCCTCGTGATACGGCGCGTACCACCGATCCAGCAGGCGGGTCCGCTCGCCCGGATCCGGCACGCGCAGGGGCGCACCCCAGGAGGTGCGCGTGTACACCGCGCCCTGGCCGGCCGCCGCCATCGGCTCCGCGTCGTCGTCCGGGAACCGCTCCGGATCCACGACCAGGCGCGACAGCCGGTTGACGACGAGGGAGCCGCCCAGGTCTCGGACCCAGGCGAACAGGCGGTCCGTGTGGCGGTCCGTCATGCGCAGGAGCTCGGCCGCGAGCGCCGCGTCGTCGGGCAGCAGCCCGGCCCGCACCTCCGGCGGGATCGCCGTGGCGGCGTGCGGCACGTGGCCCACGATGGGGCGGCCCGGGACCGTGGGCGGCAGGACCTCGAACGCGACGGGCTCAGGCACGCCGCTCACGACCGCGGGCCGCCCTCGGCGGCCCCAGCGCCCGGGACGTCGTCGCCCGGCCAGCGCCAGTGCGCGTCGTCGTCCTCGGGCTGACCCGGCTCGACATCCGGGTCGTGCGCGCGGGTCGAATCATCGCCGGCGCCGGCCCCGCGGCCCGCGCGGTATCCGCCGAACCGCGAGGTACGCGGCCAGACTCTGCCCACGATCACCAGCGCCAGCACCATCAGGCCGAGCATGGCCAGCGTCAGCAGCAGCCCTTCCATCGGCAGGTCCCCGCATGCGGCGCCGCCCGTCGGGCGCCCCGGGCCATCATGGCGTGTTTCTGGGACACAAGCTTCGGCGTTCGCCTGCCGATCCCTCAGGGGATACCTCCGAGGGGGCACCGTTGATCACCGTTCTCGCGTTCGACGACGAGAGCAATGCCATCCGCGGCCAGATCGACCTGGTCGGCGACCGGATGGCAGACGTGCTCGCCCTCGGGTGGCCGATCACGCTGTTCGACGCGGAGCTGCACGATCTGCGCTCGCGGTCCGTGCACCGGTTGACATCGACGACCATCGACCCCAAGCGATCGATGCAACGGCCTCTGCAAACGCCTCCGATGGTGACCTCCAGGCGAGCGTCTGCCTGTTCCGGGCAGGCGAGCACAGACCTTGGGATGCTTACCATCCTGTTACGGTCGTTGACCACGGGCCCGTTGTCTCGTATGCTCGATAATCGATGATATGGCGGGCGACACCGGGCGCTGAGGAAGGACACACGATGAGCTATGTCGACAGGTTCGCTCTCGGGGGCCGGGTCGCGCTGGTCCCCGGTGGCGGTGGCGCGATCGGGTCCGCGATCGCCGGGGCCCTCGCGGCGGCCGGGGCGCGGGTGACCGTGGTTGACGTGACCCAGGAGCGGGCCGATGCCGCCGCCGAGATTCTCCGCGCGGCGGGCGCCGAGGTGCTGGCCCTGGGCGCGGACGTCACGTCCGAGGCCGACTGCGAGCGCATCGTCGCGGCCACGGTGGAGCGCTTCGGGAAGCTCGACATCATCGTCAACTGCGTCGGTGGCGGTGCCGGCAAGGTGCTGTTCGACGCCCAGGACTACCCCCGCGACGCCTGGGACTGGATCATGGAGCTGAACGTGCGCAGCACGCTGCTCGCGACCCAGGCGGCCGTCAAGGCGATGATCAAGGGCGGCCACGGCGGCGCGGTCGTCAACATCAGCTCGGTCCGCGCCTCGCTCGGCATCAACGCCGGCTACTCCGCGTACGTCGCGGCCAAGGGCGCCATCAGCTCACTCACGCGCCAGTGGGCGACGGAGTGGGCCAAGCACGGCATCCGCGTCAACGCCATCGCGCCGACGTTCGTCGACACGCCCCAGGTGGCCATGCTGCTCGGCGATCCGGCGTTCCTGGCGAGCGTCGAGGCCCGCATCCCGCTGGCCCGCGTCGGCGGCACGGACGACATGACGGGCCCCGTCGTGTTCCTGTGCTCGGACGCCGCGTCGTTCGTCACCGGCCAGATCCTCGGCGTCGACGGCGGCCTCACCGCCACGCAGTAGCCCAGAGAGGGGTTCCCACCGAATGGAGCAGGTCACGAGCCGCATCTTCGCCGAGACGAAGGTGCGCGGCTGCAACCCGAGCTTCGTGCTGACGTCCAAGGGGCCCGTGGTCATCGACACCCCGCAGCTGCCCACGAAGGCCGTGGCGATGCGCAAGGCGGTCGAGGAGCACGGGACGATCCAGTACGTCATCAACACCGAGCACCATGTCGACCACATCTTCGGCAACTACTGGTTCAAGGGCGCCGGTCCGATCATCCACCACCAGGGTGTCCACGAGCGGTTCATGACCGTGTACCCGGAGCTGGACCCCTTCGCGTACGCCCTCGAGGCCCTGCCCACGGACGACCCGGACGGGGCCGCGCTGGTCCCCGACCGCGAGACCTACTACGCGAACATGGGCACCGCGGACATCGTCTTCTCCGGCGACGTGACGCTCAAGGTGGGCGACCGGACCTTTCACCTGCTCCACACCCCCGGCCACACGCCGGGACAGATCGCCGTCTACGTTCCCGAGGAGCGCGCCGTCTTCACCGGCGACACGATCTTCAGCGAGTGCACGACCTGGCTGATGACCTCGGACGTCGACCAGTGGATCACGGCCCTGGACCGCATCCGCGCGCTCGACGTCGACCACGTCATCCCCGGCCACGGACCGGTCCAGGACAAGGCGTACCTGGCCACGCAGCGCTCGTTCATGCTCGAGTGGAAGGCCGCCGTGGCGGTGGCCATCGCCAAGGGCTGGTCCCGCGAGGAGACGATCGCGCGGGTCAGCTTCGCCGAGCGCTACCCGGTCGATATCGGGCAGGAATACATGATGGACTACATCCAGGAGCGGAACGCCGGGGCGCTCTACGACAAGCTCACCGCCCCCACGACGACGGCGATCCCCGCCAAGGAACCGCCCGCACGCTGACGCTCGAAGGGCCGGTCTGGCACCCGCCGGACCGGCCCTTTTCCGTTTCTGATCCAAGGAGACCGCCGATGCCCGCCTTGCCCGAGACCATGGAGGCCCTCGTCGTCCTCGAGCCGTCCGTGCTTGAGATCCAGGAGGTCCCGGTGCCCGTGCCGGGCCCCAACGAGGTGCTCGCAAGGGTCCGCGCCGTGTCCATCTGCGGCACCGACGCCCACCTCATCCGGGGCGACTACCCGGGCTTCTGGCCGCCCGCGTTCCCGTTCATC
>JBBSCF010000062.1:0-17989 GCA_038250545.1 Candidatus Limnocylindrales bacterium
CGTGGAGAACCGGTCGGCGACCGTGGCCGTCGGGATCAGCTCGGGCGCATCGACGCGGTAGGTCCGGCCCTCGTGCGCGACCGTCGCGGTCCCGGCAGCCAGCACGTTGCGCAGCCACTGGGTGCGCGAGCCATACGGCAGCGCCACGAGGAACGCGAACCCGTCCGCCACGACGCCGACCGGCGTCTCGTACGCCGTGCCGGAGACGCGGCCACGGTGGCGGATGATCCCGGCATAGGCGCCCGGCGTGCCGGCGGTCCGCATCTGGTGCGGGTTCATGAACCGCTTGCTGAAGGCGACGATGGGGCCCAGGACGAGCGGCGACTTGGCCCGCCAGCCGAGGAGGAACGCGGCGCCCAGCGCCCCGATATCGAGCACGATGGCCCCGAGGATGGTCAGGATCTGCGGCATGGTGAACGCCTCCAAGCGACTGCTGCTACACTGTAAGCCTACGGCGTAAGCCACTGTACGACTACACCGTAAGCCTGTCAAGCCCAGCGAGGATCGGATGCCGAGATCGAGCGAGCCGACCAAGCCGACCGGGTCAGCCGGCCCAGCGAGACGGACCCCGCTGAGCCGCGAGCGGGTGCTGCGCGCCGCACTCGTCCTCGCCGACGAGCAGGGCATCGAGGCCGTGTCCATGCGCCGCCTCGGCCAGGCGCTGGGCGTGGAGGCGATGTCGCTCTACAAGCACGTGGCGGACAAGGAGGCGATCCTCGACGGCATCGCCGATCTCGTCATGGAGGACGTGGAGGTCCCGGACCCGGACCTGCCCTGGCGCGAGGCGATCCGGCGGAGCGCGATCTCGGCGCACCAGGCCTTCCGGCGCCACCCCTGGGCAGGCACGGTCCTCGAGTCACGCCTGAACCCGGGCCTGGCACGGCTCCGCTACCTCGACGCCGTCGTGGGTGTGCTGCGCGCGGCCGGCTTCGACACCCTCACCATCGCCCATGCCTTCATGGCCCTCGACAGCCACACGTACGGGTTCACCCTCCAGGAGCTCGCGCTCCCGTTCGAGGCTGCGGGCGCACCCGAGGTCGCGGCGATGATGGCGGGCGTGTTCGAGGCCTACCCCAACCTGCAGGCGATGGCGGAGCTCGCGATGACCGGCGCGCCGATGCTGGACTTCGAGTTCGGTCTCGACCTGCTGCTCGACGGCCTGGAGCGGCTGCTGCCCTAGAAGTCCGCGCTCCCCGGCGTGCGCGGGAACGGGATCACGTCGCGGATGTTGGCCATGCCGGTCGCGTAGGCCACGGCGCGGTCAAACCCCAGCCCGAACCCGGCGTGCGGCACCGTGCCGTACCGGCGCAGATCCCGGTACCAGTGGTAGACCGCGGGGTCCAGGCCCGTCTCGCGGATCCGGGAATCCAGCACGTCCAGCCGCTCCTCGCGCTGGCTCCCGCCCACGATCTCGCCGATGCCCGGGGCGAGGACGTCCATCGCCGCCACCGTGCGCCCGTCATCGTTGAGGCGCATGTAGAACGCCTTGATCTCCTTGGGGTAGTTGACGACCACCACCGGCCGCTTCGCGTACTCCTCGCACAGGTAGCGCTCGTGCTCCGCCTGGAGCGCGACACCCCAGTGGATCGGGAACTCCCAGTCCCGGCCGGCCTTCTCCAGGACCGCGATCGCCTCCGTGTATTCCATCCGCACGAAGCTGGAGTTGACGAGGCCCTCGAGCCGGGTGATGGCTTCCTTGTCGATCCGCTCGGCGAAGAAGGCCATGTCGTCCGCCCGCTCGTCGAGGATGGCCCGGAAGCTGTACTTGAGGAGGTCCTCGGCGAGGTCGGCGTTGTCCGAGATGTCCGCGAACGCGATCTCGGGCTCCACCATCCAGAACTCGGACAGGTGACGGCTGGTGTTGGAGTTCTCGGCGCGGAAGGTCGGGCCGAAGGTGTAGACGTTGGTCATGGCGAGGCAGTAGGTCTCGACGTTGAGCTGGCCCGAGACGGTGAGGAAGGCCGGCTTGCCGAAGAAGTCCTGCGCGTAGTCGATGGCGCCCTCGGGCGTGCGGGGCAGGTTCGCAAGGTCCAGCGTCGAGACGCGGAACAGCTCGCCGGCCCCCTCGGCGTCGCTCGCGGTGATGATCGGCGTGTGGATCCAGGCGAAGCCGTGCTGGTCGAAGTAGCGGTGGATGGCCATCGCCAGGGTGTGCCGGACGCGGGCCACGGCCCCGAACGTGTTCGTGCGCGGGCGCAGGTGGGCGACCTCGCGCAGGTACTCGAACGTGTGGCGCTTGGGCGAGATCGGGTAGGTGTCCGGGTCGTCCACCCAGCCCACGACCTCGATCGACTCGGCGAGGAGCTCCACGGTCTGTCCCTTGCCCTGGGATTCCGCGACGGTGCCGCGGACCGAGACCGCGCAGCCGGCGGTCAGGTGGAGGACCTCGTCCGCGTAGTTGGCCAGGGACGCGGGGGCGACGACCTGGAGGGCGTCGAAGCAGGACCCGTCGTGGACGGCGAGGAACGAGAGACCGGCCTTGGAGTCGCGCCGCGTCCGGATCCAGCCCTGGACCGTGGCGCTTGCACCGACGGCCGGCGTGCCGGCGAGGATGGCGGCGACGCGGTCTGCCTTCGGCATGGGTGGTTCTCCTCGCGGCCGGGGCGCGCGCGGCGCCGGGCCGCCGTCTCTGCTGGCGGTCGGGATGTTGGTGCCAAGGATGGACCATGTCGGCCGGGTCGCGCCGTCAGTGGGCGCGCGGGAGCTGCACGGTGCGGGACGGCATCCACCACTGGATGCCTGCGTCGAGCACCTCGAGGAGCTCGTCACCCAGATCGCGCGTTCGGGCGTCGAGCGCCTCACGGCGGTCGCGCCTGGCATCCCCACGTGGATCCGTGGCGCCAGCGCCGCACGCCGTCCGCGACCGGGGTGGGGATAGCCCCACCCACAGGATGCCCGCTGCCCGGCTGGGAGCGCGGCGGCCCGCGGCGTACGGTCGATGACGTCAACCACAGAACCACGGCGGCCCCGTGACGAGGCCGGTGGAAGCCCACCGCCCGACCGCTCCCGCCCAGCTCTCGGAAGGATCATCGATGCGACGCCTGTTCGCGATCGCGACCTCGGTCGCGATCCTCCTCGCCATCTTCGCCCCGGCGGCCCTCGCGGCCGACCCGGACGGCCGCCGCGACAGCGTGCTCGTTGCCGTGAACACGTCCCTGGACATCGCGGCCGGCCAGCACGTCGACGTCGCGGTCATCGTCCGGGGCACCGGCTCCATCGCGGGCACGGTCGACACGCTCGTCGTCGCCAACGGCAGCGCAACGGTCACCGGCGCCACCATCGGGACGCTCGTGGTCGCCGACGGGAACGTCGAGCTGGGTGCCGGGACCACGGTGACCGGCGATGTCCGGACTTTGCGCGGGACCGTGACCCAGCTGCCCGGCGCCGTCGTCCAGCGCTCGATCCAGGCCATGGACGACAACCTCGCGACGTTCGCCGCGACCGTCGCCGTGCTCATGATCCCGGTCCTGATCGTGCTGACCCTCGGCTTCGCCCTGGTCTCGGTCGTGGCCGCCCTTGCCCTCGCCGCCCTCGGCTCCCGCCAGGTGCGTGAGGTGGAGGGCCTCATCGAGCAGCGGCCGGGTCACGTGCTCGCCGCCGGCATTGTCGGGTCCATCCTGTTCCCGCTCGTCTCGATCCTGCTCATGATCACGGTCATCGGCGCCCCGGTCGGCTTCGCCCTGGCGTTCCTCGTGCTGCCGACCCTCGCGTTCGTCGGCTGGCTCGTGGCGGCGATCTGGGTGGGCGACTGGCTCCTGAGCCGGTCGCGCGGCACCCGCGAGCCCGGGCGCCCCTACCGCGCGGCGGTGCTGGGCGTGCTGGTCCTGGGGATCGCCGGGATCCTGCCCTTCGTGAGCGCGATCGCGACCCTGTTCGGGTTCGGTGGCCTGCTCCTGGCCGCCTGGCGGATGCTCCGCCCGGCGACCCCGCCGGCCCAGGCCGTCGCCTGGACGCCCGCGCCCATGGCCGGCTGACCCTCCCCCACTCCCAGGCGAAGCCCGCGGCGGCCACACCGGCCCCGCGGGCTTCGCCGTCTGCGGCCTCACGCCGTCTTCGCCCCCGGGTGTTGGTCCGCGTCAACGGGACGTGTCACACGGGTGGCATACCCCATTGACAGGCACCCCGTAAGGGGCTTTGATGCGTCGATCCTGCCGGTCGCCGCGTCCCACGGGTGTTGTCGAGCCATCGACCCACTTGCCCGAGCGAGCGATGCGCGCAGCCATCGCTCGGTTCGCAGAGGTGATCACACCGTGAAGAGGTCCTTGGGCGCGCTCGCCCTTGCCGGGATGCTGCTGGTTGGTCTCGTGCCGTCGGCGGCCGTCGCCGCCTCCCCCCGCGAGGTGAAGACGGGCCCGATGCTGGGCGTGGTCCACGCGAAGGGCGCCAAGCCCGGCGGTGGTGGCTCGGACCCCAACCTCAAGTTCCGCGGCGGCGAGATCATGGGAAGCTCCGTCGTCGAGGCGATCTACTGGGGTCCGAGCTGGTCCTCCACGAGCTACCAGGGCGACAAGGTGACCGGCCTTGCGAGCCTGTACGCGGGGTTCAGCGGCTCCACGTACATGGGGACCAACACCGAGTACACGGGCACCAACGGCACGGTGGGCAAGGGCGTCTCGTACCTCGGCCAGGTCTTCGATGCGAGCGCCACGCCACGGCGCGCGCCCAGCACGTCCGCCGTCCAGACGATCGTGTCGAACAACATCAGCAACCCGGTCGCCAACGGCTACTACCCGGTCTACTCGGACCTCAAGCGCGGCAGCGCGGGCTACTGCGCGTGGCACAGCTGGGGCACCGTCCAAGGCGTCCTCGTCCAGTTCGCGTTCTTCTTCGACCTCGCGGGCGATTCCGGCTGTGACCCGGCCGACCCGGGCACCGCGCGCTCGCAGCCCCTGGAGGCGCTGGCGAACGTCACCGGCCACGAGCTCAGCGAAGCCGTCACGGACCCGCACGGCAACGGCTGGACCGATGCGAGCGGTTCCGAGAACGCCGACAAGTGCGCCTGGAAGTTCGACCAGGCCGTCTTGCTCTCGGACGGCTCGACCTGGAAGGTCCAGGGCAACTGGAGCAACGCCGCGTACACGGCGAAGACCGGCTTCCCCAACAGCTCCGGCCAGCTGGGGTGCCTCTACAACCACTGAACCGCGGCAGCGAGCCGGGCACACCGGCCCGGACCGCTGTGCGACGCGTCCCACGCGATCTCGAGTCCCGGGCTCCGGCCCGGGTCTCCGCGTGTCAGCCCGCCGCGAGCTCCGCGCGCAGCTGCGCCACCGCCCACTCCAGGTCCGCGCGCTCGATGACGATCGGCGGCGCGAGGCGGATCGTGGAGCCGTGCGTGTCCTTGGCGAGCACGCCCCGGCGCATGAGCCCCTCGCAGACGTCGCGGCCCGTGCGGCCCACGATGTCGATGCCGGCCCACAGCCCGCGGACGCGGAACGCCGACACGTGATCGCCGGGGAGCTCCGCGAGCAGGTCCCGGAGCACGACGCCAAGCTCCCGGGCCCGCGCCTGGTACTCGCCGGTGGCCAGCATCCGCACGACCTCGATGCCCACGGCACACGCGAGTGGGTTGCCGCCGAACGTGCTGCCGTGGACGCCGGCGGTGAAGACCGACATGACCTCGGCGCGCGTGACGACTGCCGAGACCGGCAGGATCCCGCCGCCCAGCGCCTTGCCCAGGATGTACGCGTCCGGGACCACGCCCTCGTGGACGCACGCGAAGGTCTCGCCGGTGCGCCCCAGACCGGACTGGATCTCGTCCGCGAGCATCAGGACGTTGCGCTCCGTGCACAGCCGGCGGACGTCGCGCAGGTACCCGTCGGGCGGGATGAGCACGCCCGCCTCGCCCTGGATCGGCTCGAGCAGGACGGCCACCGTGTCGTCGTCGATGGCGGCCTCCAGCGCCGCGGCGTCGCCGTAGGGCACCATCACGAACCCCGGCGTGTACGGCCCGAACCCGGCGCGCGCCGAGGGATCGTCGGAGAAGCTGATGATGGTCGTGGTGCGGCCGTGGAAGTTGCCGGCCATGACGATGATCTTCGCTGCGCCCTCGGGCACGCCCTTGCGCTCGTAGCCCCACTTGCGGGCCATCTTGAGCGCGGTCTCGACGGCCTCGGCGCCGGTGTTCATCGGCAGGATCGCGTCCATGCCGCACAGGGCCGCCAGCTCGCGCCCGAAGACGCCGAGCAGGTCGTTGTGGAACGCGCGGCTGGTGAGGGTGAGGCGCCCCAGCTGCCGCTCCACCGCGGCGACCAGCACCGGGTTCCGGTGCCCGAAGTTGAGCGCGCTGTACCCGGCCAGCATGTCCAGGTAGTGGTCCCCGTTCACGTCCGTGACCCAGGCCCCGTCGCCGGTCGCGAGGACCACCGGGAGCGGATGGTAGTTGTGGGCCGTGTGCGCCTCGACCTGGGCGATCGCGGCCGCCGCGCGGTCCGTGTCAGCCTCGCCGGCGGCCGTCGCCTCGTGGATCGTCATGCCGTCATCCTTCGTGGGGGCCCCGCAGCAGAGGTCCCGAAATGCCGGCCACGATGGTCGCACGGGTGGCGCCGGGCCGCGAAGAGTCCGTGTGGCCCCTAGGTCCGGGGCGGCGGCACCTTCTCCAGGATGAGCGCCTTCATGGGGCAGCAGTCCACGGCGCGGAGGGTGTCGCCGAGGAGCTCGCCCGGCACGATCCCGGGGGCGATGATCGGGTAGCGCCACTCGTCGAGGTCGATGAGCTCGGGGAGCATGTCCCCGCACGTCCCGTACCCGTCACACTTGATCCAGTCGACGCGCAGGCGCCGCTCAGCCCTGGCCATGGCCCAGCCTCGCCCTGGTGACCGAGCAGCGGCCGGTCCGCACGTGATAGTCGATCTCGTCGCCGAACGTGAGCACGGCGCTGGCCATCAGCTGGACGGCGCCATCGGGATGGTGGCAGGCCCCGCGGCCGGGCACCTGCGCCCCCCAGCGGTGCAGGCCCTCGACGTCGGCGCCCGTGCCCGCTCCGTGGGCGATCCTGCGCATCGCCTCGGCGATCGCCCCGAGGCCGTAGACGCAGGGACCGCACTGCCCGGCGCTCTCGCGGGCAAGGAAGCCGAGGATCTCCGCCGTGGCGCTCACGCCGCAGCTGCCGACCCCCAGGGCGCCGATGATCCCGCAGCCGAAAGTGAGGCCCGCGTCGTGCAGCGAGTCCGGGTCCAGCGGGAGGTCCCACGCTTCGTCGAGGCTTGCCCACGTCCCGAAGTACCCGCCCAGGACCACGGCCGACATGTCGGCGCGCCGGCCGCCGGCCGCCTCGAGCACCTCGCCGAGCGGGGTGCCCAGCTCGATCTCGCGGACGCCCTGCTCGCTGACGGGCCCCGTCACCGTGACCAGCGCGGTCCCCTTGCGGGCAAGGCGCCCCGCGGAGCGGTACCAGTCGTCCCCGTAGCGGGCGATCAGGGCGGCCGCGGCCAGGCTCTCGACGTTCTGGACGAGCGTCGGGTGCCCGCCGACGCCGACCTGCGACATGCGCGGGGGCGTGGTGGTGGGTCGCGCGTCGCCGGCGTTGATGTAGTGCACGGCCGCGGACGCCTCGCCGGCCACGTAGCCGATCGGCGCCTCCACCAGCCGCATGGGCCGGCGGATGTCCGAGCGGCGCTCGCGCATGGCGTGCCGCATCGTCGCGACCGCCTCCTCGTGCTCCTCGCCGATGTACAGGATGATCTCGTCCGCGTCGACGGCCTCGGCCGCGAGGGCCGCCCCGTCCAGCACGAGGTGCGGCCGGTTCACCATCAGCGTCCGGTCCTTGTGGCTGGGCGGCTCGCCCTCGGCGCCGTTGGCGACGATCACGGCGCGGCCGGTGGCGCGTCCCGCCATGGCCCGCCACTTCCTGCCGACAGGAAACCCGGCCCCGCCGCGGCCGAGCAGCCCGCTGTCCTCGAGCGTCGTGATGAGGTCGCCGTTGCCATGGGCGGGTGGCAGCGGCCCGAGGCGGGCGCGATGGGCGTCGTAGGACTCGGGCTCGCCGGAGGGCGGCGGGCCCGCCAGGAGGCGGCTTGCCGGTGCGGGTGTGATCACGGGCGCTCCGTTGGGGGTTGCGGGTCTCCCTTATTCGAGGCCCCGGACGCCTCGAGGGTTTCCTGATGGCGATGTGAAATCTCTCATGGCCGGCAACCGGTGGTCCAATGGGACCCGTCGGCGCCGCGCCGCGCGCCATCCACGGGCCAACGGGCGACGAACAACTGGATAACCGATCGGCGACACACGGAAGGATGACCCGGCATGCCCGAGCACCCGAGCGAGGACGAACGCGGGCCCGAGCCCATCGAGGAGCTCCGGCCCAACGCGCCCGTGTTCGCCGTGGCGCCCGTCCGGACGCAGACACGCGTCCCGCGGGTCGTGCTCGTGGGGCTGGTGGTGGGGGTCCTGGCCTTCGTCGCGGGGATCGGCGTGGCCTCCGCGGGCCCGACACCCCGGGCGGGCGGGCCGAGCGCCCTACCCGTGGCCGTACCGGGCACGCCTGTCCTCTCGGCCGCGTCCCCGGCCCCGCCGACGGTCGCAGGGACCGCGGATCCCGCGGCCACCGCCGCCGCCCCGGCCGGCCCGGACGCCGCCGCCCCGACCCCCGCGTCGTCCCTGGCCGCGGCCGGGTCGAGCGCGTTCGCCGTCACGTTCCGGCCCGACCGGATCATCACGGCCACCGAGGGCGGGGCCGCGTGCACGATCGGTGACGCCCGCGAGAAGGAGGTGCCCAGGACGCGCCGCGACGGGCCGCGCCTCACGTTCCAGCGCTCGTGGCTCGCGTGGTGCCCGGTGCCCGCGGACCGCCGCCAGGCGTTCCTGCTCGCCATCCTCACCAGGCTCGTCGACGAGGTGCCGGCCCAGACGTTCGGCTACAGCGCCACCCGTGATGGGGGCGGCGACGCCCTGTTCCCGTACGCCGAGCCGCCGCTGGCGGGCACGATCGCGGTGACGGCGGATGCCGCAGGCGACGGGTACGCGATCGCGATCGTGCTTGAGGAGTGGCGGTCCGACCAGGCGCGCTAAGTCGCACCGCCGACAGTGCGACCGGACGACTCTCGGCTACGCTCGCGTGAGTGCAGTGCCGTCCCGCCCGATGATCGGCCCGTCCGCCCGCGGATCCCGTCGAGAGGGCACGTTCCTCCTCGCGGACATCAGCGGCTACACCTCGTTCCTGCACGGCGTGGCCGACGCCCACCGCGCGCTCATCCTCGAGGCGGACGAGCCGCCCGCGGCCTACGCGCTGCTGTCCACGCTCCTCGACGCGATGATCGAGAAGGTCGGGCCGCGGTTCCGGCTGGTCAAGCTGGAGGGGGACGCGCTGTTCGCCGTCTCTGACGATCCCGACGCCGTCCGCGGCGCGGCGGTGATCGACTGCCTGCGCGCCTGCCACGCCGGGTTCACGGAGCTGCTCGCCGATGCCCACCGGACGTGGTCGTGCACCTGCGACGCGTGCATCCGGATCGACGACCTCGGCCTCAAGTTCGTGCTCCACCACGGCGAGTACGTGCTCCAGCGGATCATGGGCCACGAGGAGCTGGCGGGTCCCGACGTCATCGTCGTCCACCGGCTGCTCAAGAACCACGCCCGGGACCTCGTGGGCGACCGGCCCTACGCGCTGATCTCGGACACGACGCTGGCGTCGCTCGAAGTCCCGTCCGACGGGATGCTGGCGGGCGTCGAGGCCTACGACGACATGCCACCGGTGCCGGTCCACGTCCTGCCGCTGGATTAGGCGCCGCACGCGCCCGGGGCGCGCTCAGACGGCCATGTGCTCCAGGAGCTTCGCCAGGTAGCGCGACTTCACCTGCTGGTTCGCGAGCACCTGCTTCGTCGGCGGCAGCCGCATCACCACGCCCAGGATCCCCGCCATCGCCCGGTGGCTGAGGAGCGCGTTGTTCTCGAAGATCAGGCCCGGCAGGTTGCCCCGCTCGATCGCCATCAGCACCGAGCGATGGAGCGTGTCAACCGGGGTGACGACGCGCTTCGGGCGCGGCTCCAGCCACAGGCCATTCGTGGGACAGACCCGCGTGCACACCCCGCACCCCAGGCAGATGTCGGCATTGAGCTCCGCGCGGCGCTTGCGCGGCTTTGCCGGGTCGTTGGCGGAGACCAGGGTCATCGCCTCCACGGGACAGGTGTCCACGCACTTGCCGCAGCCGTTGCAGCTCGCGGCGTCCACGTGCGGCAGGTAGTTCGTCGTGTGGACCGGGTCCATGCTGCCAAACCGGCGCTGGGCGATCATCGCCTCGCAGCAGCAGCCGCAGCAGTTGCAGATGAACGCGACGTCGCGCTGGACGTTCTCGCCGAACTGGACGAGGTTGCTCTCGTACGCCTGCGCGAGGAGGTCCCGTCCCTCGGCCTTCTCGACCCGTCGCGCGTACCCGTGCCGGATCAGCGAGTCCGCGGTGCCACCGAAGGTCATGCAGATGGTCATCGGCGCCTTGCACGCCTTGCCCACGTGCTCCGCCTTGTGGCGGCAGTAGCAGACGCCGACGCCCATGTGCTGCGAGGTGTCGATGACCTCGCTCGCCCGCTCGTAGTCCAGGACCTGCATCCGGTTCTCGGGCGCCGCGGCGAGCGCCGGCTCGTTGACGAAGACGCGGCCCAGCTGGGTCTCACCGTTCGTGAACAGCGCCGTGATGAAGTCGTCCTCCACGGTGACGTACTGCTGGAACAGCTCGGCCAGGAGGTGCTGGTCGATGTCGTCCCGCACCCGCATCATGCTGAACTCGAAGAAGCCGGCCATCGGCGGCGGGAGGATGTAGAGGGTCCCGTTCGGGCCCTCCATGTCCAGCAGGATCGCCCGCGACGCGAGGCCGTCCAGGACGGTGCGGGCCTCGGACTCGCACATGCCCCAGAGGCGCGCGGCGCGGCGGGCGGTCACGGGCCGGATCGGGAGCCGGGCGACCAGCCCTGCCTCCTTCTCTGTGAACAGCAGGGCGAGGATCTGGTACAGCAGGTCCGACGGCGGCGCGCCCTGCGGCATCCGGTTGAGGCGCTGAGTCAGCGCCCCGTAGGCGCCGCGTGTCGTCGCGTGTGCCATGGCCTCCCTCTCGCTCCTGACCGTACGACCATGCTGGGCTTGCCGCGGCGCCCGCGGCTAGGGCAATTCCGCCGTCCCGCGGCCGTCCGTCGGTCACGCGACCGGCGCGGGCAGGGCGCGCCGGCGCACTCCCGGCTATGCTCGTCGTTCTAGGTCCGTCACCCGGGCGCCACGCGGTCGTCCCCCTCCCCGGCAACGGCCCCTGCGGCTCACCGCACGAGAGGCCCCGCGCCGTGTCCCAGAATCCGCCCGCCGCGACCGTCCTACCGCGTACCCTGACCCAACTGCTCGAGGCGGCGGTCGCGTCGGCGGGGAACGCGCCGTTCCTGGGCGTGCGCACGTCGAGCACGCGTGAGCTCTCCATGACCATGGCCGAGTTCGGCGCGGCGGTGTCCAATGCGGCCGCGCGCCTGGCGGCCGCCGTGGCCCCGCGCGCCCGCATCCTGGTCCAGGGGGCGCCGGGTCCCGGGTTCGCGGCGGCGCTGTTCGCGGCGGGTCGGGCGAACGTCGTCCTCGTCCCGCTCGACACCCGGATGACCGCCGAGACCATCGACCGCATCGCCTGCCTGACGGAGCCGTCCGCGATCCTCCTCGGCACGGGCAGCACCGTGGAGCCTGTCACCATCCCGCGGCTCGCCGCGCTGCCCGTCGTGGACCTCGACGACCTCGCCGACCCGGCCCCGCCCGAGGCTCTCGCCGCCCTCGCGGGCCGCGAGAGCGCCGACCCGGCCCAGCCGATCGAGATCCTGTGCACGTCGGGATCCACCGGCAACCCCAAGGGCGTGACCGTGACCCAGTCGATGCTGCTCGCGTCCACGATCCGTTGCCTGCAGACCATCCCCGCCGACGGCAACCGGTTCGTCTCGATCCTGCCCCTGTCGCACATCATGGAGCAGGTCGCGGGGCTGATCTACGCGGTCGCCGCCCGCGCCGAGACCGAGTACATCACCACGCTCCGCCCGGACGTCATCGCCGCCGCCATCCGCGGGCACCGGGCCACGGCGCTGGTCGTCGTGCCGCAGGTCCTGGAGCTGCTGTTCTCCGCGATCCGCCGCGAGGCCGACAGGTCCGGCAAGGGCACGACGTTCCGGCGCGCCCTGCGGATCGCGCCGATGCTGCCCGTCTCGCTGCGCCGCAAGCTGTTCAAGACCGTGCACGCGGCCATGGGTGGTGAGCTGCGGCTCGTCCTCTGCTCGGCGGCACACCTCTCGCCCACGCTCCAGCGCAACTGGGAGGCGTTGGGCGTCGCGGTGGTCCAGGGCTGCGGGTCCACCGAGGCGGGGCTGGTCGCGACCAACTTCATGGACCGCGCGCCCGTCGACCGCGTGGGCTGGTCGCTGCCGCCGCTGGAGCTGCGCATCGAGGCCGACGGCGAGGTCGTGGTCCGCGGGCCATCCGTGTTCGAGGGCTACTGGGAAGACCCCGAGTCGATCGCGGCGGCGTTCACCGCGGACGGCTGGTACCGGACCGGCGACTACGGCGAGCTGGATGCGAAGGGCGCGCTGCGGCTCGTCGGGCGGACACGGTCCCTCATCGCGCTGCCCAACGGCATGAACGTCCATCCCGAGGACGTCGAGGCGGCGCTCGAGGACCAGGGGCTCGTGGAGCCGTGCGTCTACGACGCCGGCGCCGGGCGGATCGCGGTCGCGTACCGGGAGGGGGCGGCGTTCGGCGACGCGATGGAGGGCGAGGCGGCCGCGGTCGCACGGGCGATCAAGGCGGCGAACCTCCGGCTCGCCTCCCACCAGCGGGTCGCCGAGCATGCGCCCTTCCCGGAGCCCGACTTCCCGCGCACGCACACGCGCAAGGTGCAGCGGAGCGTGGTCGCGGCCCGGATGATCGGGATCAAGAAGGCCGCGTAGGGTTCGCGTTCCTCGCCCGGACGGGCGCGGCGGCGCGCGGGCGTCCGCGGCGCTCTGCGGCCGGCGAGCGGCCCATCTACGGCTGACCGTCGTCGTCTCGCTCGCCAGCAGCGAGCAGCCGGAGCCACGGGACGCCTTTGCAGGTCGCGCCGCTCGCCAGCAGCGAGCGAGACGACGAATGCCGGCCACGCTTCGCTCGCCGGGCGGCCGCCGGGGGGCCCGGGCCGAGGAACGGGCCGCGCGCAGCGCCTGCGGCCGGCGAGGAGCCGGTGGGGCGCTCGCAGTCGTCCCCGTGCGGGCAGATCGCGCACAGCCCTGCGCAGACGCGACCCGCACCGACACGGCCCACCTGATCCCGGGCGGGTACGCTGTCGCCATGCCCATCGAGTACACCAGGGACGGCGCGATCGCGACGTTCACCCTGGCCAACGGCAAGGTCAACCCGATCACGCCGGCCATGCACCGCGAGCTGCACGCCGCGATGCTCGCGTTCCTCGCCGACCCTGAGCTCCGCGTGGGGATCCTGACCGGCGCCGGCGAGCGTGCCTTCTCCGCGGGCGACGACATCAAGCGTGAGAGCCCCTCCTCGGGCGATCCCGTCACGGACCTCCTGGGTGCCCTGGGCCCCGGCCCCGTCCCCGCCACGGGACCGGCAGCCGCGCCGGACCCCCAGGGCTGGGACGCCGCCGACGCCGTGCTCCGGCTCGAACGCACCAAGCCCATCATCGGCGCCGTGCGCGGCTGGTGCCTGGGACGTGGCCTGTTCTACCTGCTCCGCCTCACGGACATCCGCCTTGCAACGCCTGACGCGCGCTTCGGCCTCCCCGAGATCGCGTACGGGATGGGCGGGATCGCCGGGACGATGCGCCTGGCCCGCCACCTGCCTGCCACGACGGCCTGGGAGATGGCGCTCACGGGCGAGCCGATCGACGCGCAGGAGGCGCTGCGGGTCCACCTTGTGAACCGCCTGGTCAAGCCGGACGCGCTGATGGACGAGGCGCGCCGCCTCGCCGGCCTCATCGCCCGCCACCCGCCGCTCGCCGTGCGCACGGAGATGGAGGCGCTCCGCCGCAGCGAGGAGCTGGACGCGGACGACGCCTACCTGCTGGGTTCCACGCCCTACCGCCAGCAGCGTCTGGCCATCGGCGAGCCGGACACCCAGGACACGTTCCTCTACAAGCGATGACGACGACCGCCGCCGCCGCCCGGGCCGCGCTCGCACGCCGGCGCGCCCGCGAAGTGTTCCTCGACGACGCGAACACCTACGGCTGCGCCGAGACGACCTACATCGTGCTCAAGGAGGCGTTCGGCCTGCCCGACCCGGCCGACTCGTCCGCCGCGATGGCGCTCAACGGCGGGATCGCCTACAGCGGCGCGACGTGCGGCGCGGTGACCGGGGCGGCGCTCGCGGCCGGGCAGCTGGTAGCCAGGCGGATCGCGGACCATCGCGAGGCCAAACGCGTCGCGCGCCGGGTCACGGCCGACCTGCTCGCCGCCTTCGAGGCCGGGTTCGGCGCCACGACCTGCCGCGCGCTCACCGGCGTGGACCTCTCGACCGACGAGGGCCACCGCGCCTTCATCGAGGGCGGGGCGTGGCGCGACGGCTGCATGCGCCAGGTCGAGATGGCGGTCGCCCGCCTCGCGCCCCTCGCCGACGAGGACGTGCTCGCCGCCGACTGAGCCGGATCGGCCGGCCCCGATGCGGCGTCGGGAGTAGCCTCGCATCCATCGTGCAGCGCAAGTGGCTGATCCTCTTCGCGGTCTCGCTGGGCTCGCTGATGTCGACGCTCGACGGCAGCATCGTCAACATCGCGCTGCCCGCCATCCAGCAGGAGTTCGCGATCGACCTGACCACGGTCGAGTGGGTCGTCGTGGCCTACCTGCTCGTGGTCGGCAGCCTGCTGCTCCCGGTGGGCCGCATGGGCGAGGTGCTGACGTTCCGGCGCGTCTATCTGGCGGGGTTCGCGACCTTCACCGTCGGCAGCGGCCTGTGCGGCGCGGCCCCCAACGAGGCCGCGCTGATCGCCTTCCGCGTGGTCCAGGGCGTGGGGGCCGCGATGCTCAGCGCCATGGGCCCGGCGATCGTCGCCCGGACCTTCCCCCCGGCGGAGCGGGGGCGGGCGCTGGGCCTCAACGGCGTGAGCGTCTCGCTCGGGCTGACCCTGGGCCCGGTCCTCGGCGGCCTGCTGACGACCCTCGTGACATGGCGGGCGATCTTCCTGATCAACGTCCCGATCGGCGTGCTGGCGATGCTCTGGGCCGCCCGCGTCCTGCCAGCCGAGACGGCCCGGACGGGCCAGACCTTCGATCTCCACGGCGCGGCGCTCTCGGGCGGGTCGCTGTTCGCCCTGCTGCTCGCCCTGACCGAGGGCGACTCGTGGGGCTGGGCCAGCCCGCCCACGGTGGCGCTCATCGGGCTGGCGCTCGTGCTGGGGGCCCTGTTCCTGGTCGCCGAGCGTGCGTCGGTCCAGCCCCTGATCGACCTCGCGCTGTTCCGCATCCGGCCGTTCGCCTTCGGCCTCGCCAGCGTGATCGTGGCCTTTGCCGGGCTGTTCACCGCGACCTTCCTGCTCCCGTTCCTCCTCCAGCGCGGGGAGGGATACTCCGCGATCGAGGCGGGCCTGATGCTGACCCCGGTCCCGATCTCGATGGCCATCGTGGCGCCGTTCAGCGGGGCGGCGTCGGACCGCTGGGGCCCGGCGCTCCCGGCCAGCAGCGGCATGGTCCTGATGGTGCTGGCCCTGCTGAGCCTCACCACGCTGCCGGCCGGGTTCGCGCTGCCGGACCTCGTCTGGCGGCTCATCCTGCTGGGGATCGGGCAGGGCCTGTTCATGAGCCCCAACAGCAGCGCGGTCCTCGGGTCCGTTCCCGGGCGGCGCGTGGGAACCGCGTCGGGGATCCTCGCGCAGATGCGCGTGAACGGTCAGGCGCTGGGGATCGCGCTCTCCGCCGCCGTCGTCGCGGCACGGCTCCCGGTTCACCTCGCGGAGCTCGGCGGCGCGGCCGCGGACCAGCCCGCGGCCCTGGCCGCCGCGATCCACGACGCGTTCGTGGTGGCCGCGCTCGTGTGCGCCGTCGCGATCGTCACGAGCCTCGTCCGAGGCGGCGGCCGCAGGCCCGATGAGGCGCCGCGGCCGGTGGCGCCGGCGGCCTGACGTCCCGGCCGTGTCCACCGGACGAGCCCGGCCCTGGCCCCAGCCCGGCCCCTGGCCTCGTTAACGAGGAGCGGCTCCTCCAGGTCGGGGAATCCCAGAGGAGCCGCAGGTCAGTGAGCGAGGTCAGGACGGAAGGCCCGTCATCGTGTCTGAGGCAGGCTACACCCTGAAGGTTTCACCCGCGACCCCGTTTCTTTTTGGCGCGTCGCAAGGTTGCCCGGGCGCAGCCGTTGGAAGGGCGATTCCGCATCACGGTTTCGCCGCGGCATCGATCGCGGCCAGCACCTTGGCGAGGTCCAGCGGACCCGCGAAACGCGCCTTCTCCGTGCCACCTGCTGAGATGACGATCACGGGCGAGACCGTCATGCCGTCGGCCTGGCCCTGCGCCGTCTCGTCCCGCACGGCCTGGGCCACCGCTGGATCGCCCATGCAGGCGTCGAGCTGGCGGACGTCCATGCCCAGCTGCGCGCCGAGCCGGAGCAGGTTCTCCGCGGTGAACAGGCCGGCGTCCTTGCCACGGGCCGAGCGGGCCAGGACGTCGTGCACGAACCACGCGGGGCCGTCCTGGGCGGCGGTGCAACGAAGCGTCGTGGCGGCCACGACAGATTCGTCACCCAGCAGGGCCAGGTCGTGGAGCCGGGCGACGACGGTGCCGGCCGCGATCCGCGTCCGCAGCTCCGGGTCCAGCGACGCGGCCACGGCGTTGGAATCGGTCGACTGGTAGTCCAGCCAGAGGTCCACGGCCACAGGCGCGGCCGGATCGCCGGCGACCAGGCCGCTCGCGCGGGTGTCCGACCAGGGGTTGGCCGCGGGCGCCACGGACGGCGCGGGCTCCGGGGTGGCGCCGGCGACGGCCCCGTCGATGGCCGCGCGAAGCTTCGCGAGGTCCGGGACACCCAGGAAGCGCGTGCCGTTGACGATGACCGTGGGTGTGGATTCGATGCCGATCCGGACCGCTTCGGCCGTGTCGGCCAGAACGTCGACGAGCGCGGCGCGGTCCGACATGCAGGCCTCGAGCGTGGTGGCGTCCAGCCCGATGGATGTCCCGATCGCGACCAGCTTCGGCCGCGCGAAGGCTCCCTGGTTCTCGCCGGCCTGGGCCGCGTACACGGCATCGTGCATCGCCCAGTACTTGCCGTCCCGGGCGGCACAGCGCACGGCCACGGCGGCGTCGATCGACTCGGGCCCGATGAACGCGTCGTCGCGGTGCACGAGGGCGATCGTGCCGTCCTCGATGAGCGGGACGAGCTGCGGGATGGTCTCGAGGGCGAACTTGGCGCAGAACGGGCACTGGTAGTCGGCCCAGTACTCGACGACCACCTTCGCGTCGGCCGAGCCCAGCCGGTTCCCGTCCGACGGGAGGCTGGGGCCTGCGGATCCGGGCGGGGTGGGGTCGACTACCGCCGATCCCGATGGGGCGACCGATGCGCCGGGGGCCGCGGTCGCCGGGGCGAGGACGACGCCGTCGTCTGCGGGCGCGCCGCCCGGCGCCGTCGCGCGACCGACCGCGAGCCCGCCCCCGAACGCCAGCGCGACGACGAGCGCCACGGTGCCCAGCAGGGCGAGGCGGTTCTGCGTCCGCACGCTGTCCGGAACCGGGCCGGGTGCTGATGGGACCCCGGGCACCCCCGCGTCGGGAGCGCGCACGTCGACGGGGATCGCGGGGACCGGCGGGACGGGCTCGATGACGGTGGTGGTGGGGTCCGGGTCGGGGGCGGGCGCCGCGGAGGCCGGAGCGCCGGTGGGGTCGGAGTCATTCACGGGGTCATGGTGACCCATAGGACTCGAGCCCGCAAAACGGGCCGTGTGGACGATCGCGCCCGACACCATGGGACCTTTGGCGACGCCGCGTGCCGGAAGCGGTGCGCGCAGGCACGAGTCGTGCCGGGGGCAGGACCACCGGGTGGGTGTGCGGGCCGCCCCTGTGCCCGATGCTGGCGATGACCGGC
>JBBSCF010000063.1:0-17949 GCA_038250545.1 Candidatus Limnocylindrales bacterium
CGTCCGCTCGGCCCCTCGCAGGCGGATCGTCGGTTCCGCCTGGTCAGGCGACGATCCGCGCGACCGCGGCGTTCCGCCCCCGCCCCTACGAGCCTCTCCAACGCAGATACAACAGGGTGTGGTGGGCGGTGAGGGACTCGAACCCCCGACATCCTCGGTGTAAGCGAGGCGCTCTGACCAACTGAGCTAACCGCCCGGAATGACAAACGGGCGGCCTTCGGGCCGCCCGCAGCGAGGTCAGGAGAGTGGTGCCCAGGCCGGGACTTGAACCCGGATGAGTTGCCTCATACGCCCCTCAAACGTACGCGTATACCAATTCCGCCACCTGGGCTTGTGCACCTTCGCCGTTCGCGTCGGGCGCCCCTGCGAGAGGGCGTGGTACCGAGGGAGGGAGTCGAACCCACACGACCTTGCGATCACTGGTACCTGAAACCAGCGCGTCTACCATTCCGCCACCTCGGCCCGACCGTGAAACCGGCCCGCCCGAAGGCTCACCGGTCCGCGGCGAGCCGCCATGCTAGCACATCCCAGTAGCGATCACCGGTGTCCGAGATGAGCCGTGTGGTCACCCCGGCGAGGCCCCGCGAGAGCATCACCTCGTCGTTCCAGGCGAGGGGCAGCATGGGCATCCGCTGGGCCAGGGCGGCCAGCAGCGCCTTCCAGGCGGCCACCTGCTCCTCCGGCGTCCCGGGCTTGCGAGCGGCCTCCAGGAGCGGGTCCAGCGCCGCATCCTGGTAGCCCGCGAGGTTCGTCCCGGAGGACCGCACCTGGGACGTCGCGAGCAGCGGGAACAGGTCCGGTTCCAGCCCCTCCGCGATGTCCACGACCGCGGCCGCGAAGTCGCCGGCCCGCAGGCGCGTCGAGAGGTCCGCGCCCTTCAGCTCGACGACCTTCGTGCTGAGCCCGAACGCCTGCCATGCGTCCCGCACGGCCGCTGCCACGGCCGCCAGGCGGGGGCTGGCGCTCGCGGGCACCGTCAGGATCTCCATGGCGTATGGGGCCTTGCCGCCGGGCGCCTGCCACTTGCCGCCCTTCTTGGTCCAGCCGGCGCCCTGGAGGGCCTTGGTGGCGGCCTTGCGATCGTACGCCACCGTCCCGGCCGAGGCCGCGTCGAAGGCCCGGGAGCTCGGAGGCACCAGCGCGTCGGCACGTTTCGCCTCGCCGCCCAGGACGGCGGCAACGAGCGCATCCCGGTCGATCGCCGCGAGCAGTCCCGTCCGGACCTTGGCGTCGCGGAGCTCCTTGTGCGCCGGCCGCAGGTTGAGCAGGACGGTCGAGAGGGTCGTCGTCGGGTACACGTGGCGCTCGAGGTCCGCCTGCGGCGCCAGCTCCTTGAGCGCCGTCGAGGTGAGGCCGGATGCGGCATCCACCTCGCCGGCCCGGAGGGCCTGGGCGAGCGATGCCTCGTCGGGGTAGAACCGGATCCGGAGCTCGTCCAGGTACGGCGCCGGCAGACCGGCCGTCGCCCGCGGGAACGGGGTCGCCAGCGAGTCCCCGCTCGGCGTCGGCTCCGCCGTCGTGGACGGCTCCTCCTCGATCGGCGGCAGCAGGCCCGAGGCCGGGACGAGCGTGGCGCCGGTCTCGTCCATGTCGGTCATGGCGAACGGGCCGCTGCCCACGGGGAGCCGAGCGAAGTCGCTCGTGGCCAGGTCGCCGAACGGGATGTCGGCCAGCAGGTGCGCAGGCATCAGGGGCTGCGTCGCGAGTGCCAGCACCCCGGTGATGGGCGTATCCAGCGTGAGGCGGACGGTGCGCTCGTCGACGGCCTCGACCGTCACGTCGGCCCATGCGCCGGCCCCAGCCCCCGCCGCCTCGGGGCTCTTGAGGGCGTTGACGGTGAACACTACGTCGTCGGCCGTGACGGGAACCCCGTCGTGCCAGGCCGCACCCTCGCGAATCCGGAAGGTCCACGCGGTGCCGGTGTCGTTCGAGGACCAGGACTCGGCGAGATCGGGCTGGTAGGTGGTGCCAGGCCCCAGGCGCACGAGCCCGCTGAACACGAGGCCCACCAGGGAGCGCTCGGCTCGGGTGCGGGCCGTCACCGGGGTGATTGACGTGGCCGTCCCCAGGACACCTTCGCGGAACACGACGCGCGGCGGCATCGTGATGTCAGGGGTGGGCTCCTCGGCCCCGGGCGCGGCGGCCTGGCGCGGCAGCGCGAGCGCGCCCGCGAGCACGGCGAGGACCAGGACGAGCGCGGCGACGACGGCGCGGTCGCGGCGGTTCATCGTTGGCAGGTGACGGGTCGGCGGCCGGAACGGGCCGCGATCAGCCGACGAAGAGGAACGACACCAGGGCGAACAGCACGAACAGCACGAGCAGGACGATCGTGAACTGCCACAACCGGCGCTCGACGCCCCGGCGACTGCGGTAGACGGCCGAGTCACCGCCGAACGTGCCGGACAGGCCGGTCCCGCGCGCCTGCAGCAGGATGGACGCGATCAGCGCGACGGCGAGCAGGATCTGGCCGAGAGCCAGGAGCGGATCCACGAGCGAACAAGCCTCCGTTGGGTGACGGAGGCGGATGGTAGCAGACCCGCGCCCCGTCCCCGGTTCATGATGCCGGGTCGAGCAGCGAAAGACCGGTCATCCCCTCCCAGCGGGGCAGCCCCGCGAGCTCGAGGATGGTGGGCGCGACATCCGCCAGGACCCCGTCGTGGAGCGTTCGCCCGGCGAGCGCGCGCCCTATGCCGAGGAGCGGCACCGGGTTGAGCGAATGCTTCGTGACCGGGTTGCCGGCGTCGTCGAGCATGTCGTCCGCGTTGCCGTGGTCCGCGGTCACGAACAGCGCGGCCCCAGGGCCCGCCGGATCGGCGTCGAGCGCGGCGATCGCGTCGAAGATCCTGCCCAGGCACCCGTCGATGACCTCGAGGGCCCTCACCGTGGCATCCCACACGCCCGTGTGAGCGACCATGTCCGGGTTCGCGAAGTTGGCGACGATGAAGTCAAACCGGCCGGAGCCGATGGCGGCGACGAGCTCGTCGGTGACACCGGCCGCGCTCATCTCGGGCTGGAGGTCATAGGTGGCCACCTTGGGCGACGGGACGAGCCTGCGCTCCTCGCCGGGCCAGGCCGCCTCCACGCCGCCGTTGAAGAAGTACGTGACATGCGCGTACTTCTCCGTCTCGGCCACGTGGAACTGCGTCCAGCCGGCCTCGCTGAAGGCCTGCGCGAGCGAGCGCGCCACCTCGGGCCCGAAGGCGACCTCGACCGGCAGGCCACCCTCGTACTCGCTCATCGTGACGACGAGCAGGTCCCGCGGGGCTGGCCGCCCGGTGGGGCTGGCCCGGTCGAAGTCCGCGAAGTCGGCCCGGGCCAGCGCATGCGTCAGCTGGCGGGCACGGTCGGCGCGGAAGTTGATGTGCACGATGGGGTCGCCGTCGCGCAGGGCGCCGTCGGTGCCGTCCACGATCGTGGGGGCGACGAACTCGTCGGTCTCGCCGCGGGCGTAGGCCGCCTCGATCGCCGCCGTCGCGGAGGCGGCATGGAGCCCTTCCGCGTGGACGATGGCGTCGTAGCCCTTCTCGGTGCGCTCCCAGCGCTTGTCGCGGTCCATGGCGTAGTAGCGGCCGCCCACGGACGCCACGCGGGCGTCCGGGTGGGCCTGCGCGAGACGAGCCTCCAGGTCGCGCATGAAGCCCAGGGCGGAGCTCGGCGGCGTGTCGCGGCCGTCGAGCAGCGCGTGGACCTTCACCGACGGGACCCCGAGGCTTGCCGCCAGCTCCACGAGCGCGACGAGGTGACGGTCGTTGGCGTGGACGCCGCCCGGCCCGATGAGCCCCACGGCGTGCAGCCGGCCGGTCGCCCTGGCCCGCTCGCAGGCGGCGAGGAGCGCGGGGCGCGTGAAGAAGGAGCCGTCCGCGATGGCGGCATCGATCCGCGGCAGGTCCTGGAGGACCGGGCGCCCGGCGCCCAGGTTGAGGTGGCCCACCTCGGAGTTGCCCATCTGCCCCGCGGGCAGCCCCACGGCGTCCTCCGACGCGCGCAGGGCGCTGTGCGGCCACGCGGCCACGGCTCCCCGCCAGCGCGGCATGTCGGCGGCCGCGATGGCGTCCCTGGCCGGGTCCGGGCCGATCCCGAACCCGTCGAGGACGACGAGGACGATGGGTCGCGGCCGGGGCGCTCCGGTCACGACGCCAGGCCGCGCGCCTGCGCGGTGATCCCGGCGCGGGCGGCGATGCCGGCCATCTCGTCGGGCTTGAGCGAGGCGCCGCCGATGAGGGCGCCGTCGACGCCGGGCTCGGCGAGGAACTCGCCGATGTTCGCCGAGGTCACGCTGCCGCCGTAGAGGACGGGCGTGGCGTCCGCGCCGTCGCCCCAGCCGAGGCTCCGGAGGCTCGAGCGGATGGCGTCCGCCATGGCGGCCGCATCGGCCCCGAAGGCGTTCTTGCCGGTGCCGATGGCCCAGACGGGCTCGTAGGCGATGACGATGCCCGCGGCGACGAGCGTCGCCGGGTCGCGGCCCTCGAGGGCGCCGCGCAGCTGGGCATCCACGACGGCCGTCTCGCGGCCGGCCTCGCGGTCCGCGAGGACCTCGCCGACACAGACGATGGGGCGGAGCCCGCCGGCGACGGCGCGGTCGAGCTTCTTGCCGACGAGCGCGTCGGTCTCGCCGAAGTAGGCCCGGCGCTCGGAGTGGCCCAGGATGACCCAGTCGGCCAGGCCGGCCAGCATGGGGACGGAGACCTCGCCGGTGTAGGCCCCGGCCAGCTCGTGGTGGACGTTCTGGGCGCCGACGCCCACGTCCTCGCCCGCCATCGCGTCGCGCACGGCGGCCAGGCTCACGTACGGCGGGCAGATGACACGGGTGACCCCGGCCTCCCGCGTCCGCGACGCGATGGTCCGCGCGAGCTCGGCGGCATCGGCGGGGGTGGTGTTCATCTTCCAGTTGGCGGCAATGACGATCGGGCGGCTCATGCGCACCATCATGCCAGAGGCACGCCCGGGTTCCCCCGGCCGACCGGCCCCCCGGGGCCCGCCGCCCGGCCCGCAACCACCCGGCCTACAGGCTCCCGGAACCGGCCCCGGATGGCTTGCCGCGATGCCGGCGTCCCACGCCGCCGTCGTCGTGGAGGGCGAGGCGCTCCACGCGGTCCAGGGCCCGCTGGACGGCCGAGCGGTGCAGGTCGAGGCGCACGGCGATCTCGGACAGGGACGCCTCGGGCGTCTCGCGGCGGGCCTCCGCGACGGCCCGGACGGTGCGCGGCTGCTCGGCGAGCCGACCGTCGGCCTCGAGGGCGTCGATCGCCTCGAGCTGGCGCCCCGCAGCCGCGACCGACCGCTGGAGGTTGGCACTCTCCGCGTTGATGACCCGGTTGAGCTCCCCGCGCAGCGAGCGGGCCACGCTGCGCGCCTCGAGCTCCAGCAGGGCCGCGCTCCCCCCGATCCGCCCCAGGAACGCGGCGATGGACTCCGTGCTCTTCCACGTCACGACGCCCCGGCCCCGCCGCAGGCGCCACGCGGCGGGCAGCCCGGCGTCCTCCAGGCGCGCGGCGAGGATCGGAGCTTCGGGCGCCGGGACCACGAACTCGAGATGCGCCCGCCCCGCGGCCAGACTCAGCGAGCCGTGGGCGAGGAAGCGGCCGCGGAGCCACGCGACGCGACAGTGCTCGGGCGCGGACGCCCAGTCCAGCTCCACGTCCGGGAGGAGGAACGCGCGGCGTGCCGCTCCCCCGCCCTCGCGGGCATGGCCGCCCAGGCGCACGACCAGGCGCGCGACCGCGGGCTCGCGTGCGTGGACGCGCGCTCCCAGGCCCGCGGTCTCGGCGCGGCGGTCGCAGGCACGCGCTGGGTCGATCGCGGCGAGCTCCGCCCGCAGCGCCGCGACGAGGTCCCGGTCCGTGCCCGCCATCGGCCCCTGTCAGGAGGCGCGCCCGACGCGCGCGACCCCCGGCCGGCGGCGGTGCCCGCCCTCCCGCTCCCAGATCCCCAGGATCGCGGCGCCGAGGCGGGCCGGGTCGTGGCGGTGGGCGTTGACGGGGTCCACCAGGTCGTCCAGGACGAGCCGGGGGCCGCCCTCCGCGGCGCTGGTCGGGGGCCATCGCAGCCTCACGGGCTCGCCCTGCCAGCCCTGTGGCGGCGCCGCATTGAAGCGGTTGTTCGCGAGCACGATGTCCGGCAGCCCGGCAGCACCGTGGCGCTCGAGGGCGTCGATGTGGTCGGCGAGGTCGTACCCGCCGGTCTCCCCGGCCTGGGTCGCGACGTTGCAGGCGAACACGACGAGCGCCCCGGACGCGGCGATGGCCTCGCGGATCCCGGGCACGAGCAACGCGGGCAGGATGCTCGTGTAGAGGCTTCCGGGGCCGATGACGATGACCTCGGCCTCCTCGATCGCGTGGATGGCATCCTCGCTCGCCCGGACGTCGGCGGGGGCCACCCACACCCGGTCGATGCCGCCGCTGCGCGCGATGCGGCTCTGGCCGTCCACCTCGCTGCCGTCGCGGAGCCTGGCGTGCAGGCTCAGGACCGTGCCCGTCGCGGGTACGACGCGCCCACGGACCGCGAGCACGCGGTTCATCTCGCGGATCCCCTCCTCGAAGTCGCCCTCCTCGAGGGCCACGAGCGCCGCGAGCAGCAGGTTGCCGACCGCGTGCCCGCCGAGGCCCACGCTGAGCGCCTCCGCACCGCGGATGGGCGGCAGGGCGGGGTCGGCTGCCGGCTCCGGCGTCGGCGCCGGCACGCCGGCGGACCCCGGGAAGCGGTACTGGAGGAGGCGGCCCATCAGCGGCTCCGCGTCGGCGAGGGCGACGATGCAGTTTCGGATGTCGCCCACGGCCGGAATGCCGAGCTCGGTGCGGAGCACGCCCGACGAGCCGCCATCGTCCGCCACGGTGACCACGGCCGTCAGGTTGGAGGTGTGCTCCTTGAGCCCGCGCAGCAGGGCGGAGAGACCGGTCCCGCCGCCGATCGCCACGACGCGCGGGCCGCGGGCCAGGAACCGCTTCTGGTAGATGACCTCCACCATCGGCTGGTCGCGATCCCAGAGCGCGAACGGGTCCACGAGCGCCCGGACGAGCCGGTAGGCGCCGTAGAGGAACAGCCCGAGGCCGACGGTCCCGGCGAGGAGCCCGCGCAGCTGGTACGGCAGGAACTGGAGGGTGAGCAGGTCGACGACCGACCGCACCGGGCCACCCGTCTCCACGCCGGCCATGACCTGGCGGATGACATGGGCGACGCCGATGGCGAGGACGAGGAGACCGATGAAGGCGACGAGGAGCCACCGCTTGACGCCGATGCCGACCGTCAGCCAGCGGCGCAGGTTCACCGTTCCATCTCCCGGTGGAAGACCGCGACTGGCCCGAAGTCCCGGTCGCGCAGCCACGTGGCGAGCTCCTCGCTCATCACGATGGAGCGGTGCCAGCCGCCCGTGCAGCCGATGGCGATGGTGAGGCGCGTCTTGCCCTCCGCCACGTAGGCCGGAACGAGGAAGTCCAAGAGGCCTTGGAGTCGCTGGAGGAAGCCCGCGGCCATGGGTTGCGCGAGCACGTACGCGCGCACCTCGGGCGTCAGGCCCGACAGGGGCCGCAGGACCTCGACGTAGTGAGGGTTCTTCATGAACCGGACGTCCAGCACGAGGTCCGCCTCCAGCGGCACGCCGTACTTGAACCCGAAGCTGATGAGCTGGATCGAGAGCCGGTCCGAGCCCTGGACGTCGCCGAGGCGCGCGAAGATCCGCTCGCGCAGCTCCCGCAGCGAGAGATCGCTCGTGTCGAGCACGACGTCGGCCTGGGCGCGCACCGAGTCGAGCATCGCGCGCTCGAGGGCGATGGAGGTCGCGATCCCCCGCTCATCCGCGAGCGGGTGGCGATGACGCGTCTCGCTGAAGCGCCGGATGAGGGCGTCGTCGCGGGCTTCGAGGAAGATGATGACCGGGCGGATTCCCCGACCCTCCAGGGCCCCTCGCATCGCCCCGAAGGCGAGTGGAACGTCGCCGGCGCGGACGTCGAGCACGATGGCCGTGCGCGCATACCGGTCGGGTTCCATGGCGATGAGGTCCGCGAGGTCCCGCAGCAGCTCGCCGGGCAGGTTGTCCACCACGACATAGCCGAGGTCCTCGAACAGCTTCGCGGCGGCCGTCTTGCCGCCCCCGGACAGGCCCGTCAGGACCACGACCTCCTGGTCGGTCGGGCGTTTCGCCGATGCCGGGAGGGGCTCGTCCCGCGTCATGCCGCCTCCTCGCGGCTCACTTGCCGCTGCGCCTGATGAAGAAGATCGTCAGCTCGAAGAGCAGGTACATGGTGCCACCGAGGGCGAACGGGCTCACGAGGTCCGTACCCGGCGTGATGCCCGCGGCGAAGATCGCAATGCCCAGGATCGACATCCGCCGGGCCGCGACCAGCCGCTGGGAGGTCACGATGCCCACCCGCGAGAGCCCATACAGGACGATCGGGAACTCCATGATCAGCCCGAAGGCGAGGAACATCGTGGTCACGAAGTCGAAGTACGGGCCGGCGGCGAGGTTGCCGACGAGGCGGCTGTCAGTGAAGCTCAGCAGGAAGCCCATGGCGAACGGCAGGACGATGTAGGCGAGGCCCACGCCAAGGGCGAAGAACACGAACGCGAGCGGGATCCATGGGCGCACGGTGCGCTTCTCGGCGTCGGTGAGGCCCGGGGCGACGAACGCCCAGATCTGCCACAGGATGACCGGCATCGCGAGGATGACCCCCACCACGATCGCGATCCGCAGGGCGATGACGAACGCGTCGCCCGGCGCCAGCACCTGCACGACCGCCGCCGTGCCGTCCAGGCGCGGGGGAAGCGGCTCGAGGAGGATGTCCCGGATGGGCACGTAGAGGAACCACCCGACGACGGAGCCGAGCGCCACGGCGATGACCACCTTGACGAGGCGGTTGCGCAGCTCCACGAGGTGGTCGACGAGCGACATCTCCCCCGGCGCGCGCGTGGGGTCATCGGGCGGCGGGGCCTCGCCGGCGTCCGCCGGGCGCGCGGCTACGGTGCCGTCAGGGACGGCCTCGACGTCGGCCACGTGGTTGGGTCGATCCGTCGCGTCTGGTCAGACTAGGCGGACGCGGTCGGCCGCTGGTCGTCGACCGGGGTGACCTCGGCGGGCCACTCCGCGGGTTCGGCCGGCTGGCTCGCAGCGGGCGGCGTGGCCGGGATCGGCGGCGCGGCCGGGATGGGGGCGGCAGCCAGCGGCGCGGCGGCGGCAACAGCGGCGGCTTCGGGAACGACCGGTGGCGCGGCGGGGACAACGGGGGCGGGCGACAGCGCCGGCGGGACGGCGGGCGCGGGGGGCGCGGGGGGCGCGGGGGTGGTGGGCGCGGGGGTGGTGGGCGCGGGGGTGGTGGGCGCCGAGGCCGAGGGCGTGGGCAACGGATCGAGGCTCACCGACTCCTTGACGTCCGTCGCCGCCTTGCGGAACTCGCGGATGCTCTTGCCCAAGGCCGAGCCCACGTCGGGCAGCTTGCCGGGGCCAACGACGATCAGCGCGATGATCAGGATGATGATGAGCTCACCGGGACCGATCCCGTTGATGAACGGCATGACCTGCTTCGACCTCGTGGCGGGAGCCGCTCCACACGTGCCGTGGAGGGCGTCAGGGTAGCACAGCGAGGCTCGCCGACCATCCGGCGGCGGCCTCCGCGAGACGCCTCCCGGGGTCGTCCGGGCGGCCGTCCGGGACGGCCTCCAGGGCGGCCCGGGCGATGCCGCGCGAGACGTTGACCAGCAGCCCGCCGCCGGCTGTGCCGCCCGCGGGGGGCGCCGTGGCGGGCCCGTGGGCGAGCACCGGGGCGATCTCGCCGCCCTGCGCGCCGACCCCCGGGACGAGGAACGCGAGGCCCGGGACGAGCGACCGGATCGCGGCCAGCTCCGCGGGCGCGGTGGCCCCCACGACGAGCCCCACCGTGCCGCCCGGGCCCCAGGCGGCCGCGCGGCGGGCGATGCGGGCCCACAGCGGCTCGGCGGGGTGGCCCGTCTCCGGGTCGGCGGCGATCACGAGGCCCTGGAGCTCCCCCGCTCCGGGGTTCGAGGTCCGGCACAGCACGTAGGCGAACCGGTCGAGGCGCTCGAGGAGCGGGCCGATGGCCTCCCCGCCGAGGTACGGGTTGACGGTGACGGCATCGGCTCCGAGGGCGTCGTAGAGCGCCACTGCCTGCTTTGCCGCCGTGGTCCCGATATCGCCCCGCTTCGCGTCGGCGATGAACGGGACGTCGCCCGGCACGAGCGCGCGCAGCCGCTCCAGGGCCGCCATGCCGGCGGACCCGTGGGCCTCGAAGAACGCGAGGTTCGGCTTGATGGCGGCGGCATGGGGCAGCGACGCCTCGAGGATCAGCCTCGAGAAGGCCTCGATGCCGGCGAGGGTGGCCGGGAAACGCGCCGGCAGCGCCGCGGGGTCCGGGTCCAGGCCAACGCACAGCACCGTGCGCGTCGCGGCCGTCCGCGCGGCAAGCCGCGCGAGGAATGACGCGGTCACGGCGCCGCGGAGGACGACGCGGCGGGTGTCGGGGTCTGGGCCGGGATCTGGTCCGGCGGGACGAACCAGTGCGGTCGCGACACGCTGTCGAGCCCCGCGTTGGTCGTGAGGTCCACGGTCTTGCCCGGGGTCCACGCAGGGGCGGACCCCTCGAGCTGCACGAGGCGGAGGTCCACGACCTGACCCGAGACATGCAGGTAGACGACCTGGTCACCGGCCGGGGACCAGGTCGGACCCCAGCTGTCGCCGTCGCCGGTGAGCTTGAGCAGCTCCGCACCCGTCGAGGCATCCAGGATCACGACGTCCGTCCCGAACTGGCTGGTCTTGGTCGCGGCGAGGTATCGCCCGTCAGGCGAGTAGGCCGGGTGGAGGTAGCCGGGGCCGGTGACCGCCTTGGCCTTCTTCGTCGCGAGCGTGTAGACATAGATGCGGGGCGTGCCCTTGGCGCCGTCACGGTCCAGACGGACATAGGCTATGCGCTGGCCGTCGGGGCTCCAGGCCGGGTCCTGATGACCCAGTGGCGACACCTGGTCCAGCCCGGGATCGGTGATCTTGCCGCTCTTGGTCGTGAGCAGCTTGAGGGTCACCTCGGTGCGCGTCGGATCCGGCAGGTCCGAGGTCATCGCGATCGTCGACCCGTTGGGCGCCAGGACCGGGCCCTGGATGAAGCCCATCCACTTGAGGCGCCCGGGCGGGTCGATCAGCCCGTCGAAGACCTTCGTGACAGCGCCGCCCCCGGTTGGGATGCGCATGATCGCCGGGACGTCCATGTGAAAGTCCCGGATGACGCCATCCACGCTCCATGCCCCGTCGGCCTTGCGGGTGCGCACGAAGTACACCGAGGATCCGTCCCCGGAGAACGACGGCTGGGCGTCCCGACCCCCAGTGGTGATCTGGGTCGCCTTGCCGCCCGCCTGGAGCCAGATGTTGCCGTCCTTGGCATAGACGATGGCGCCTGGGATCTCGAGACCTCGCTGCTCGGTGGGGACGACGACGACACTCGGTGGCGTCGGGGTCTTGAGCACCCTCGGGTCGTCCGTGGCCGCGGGGTTCACGGGGCCGTTGCCGGTGCCGCCGCCACCGCCGAGCGGGATGTTGCCGCTGGCGACGGCGAACGTGACGATACCGACCACGAGGAGGCCGATGACCGAGAGGACGGCGGCGATGGGTGTCCCGGCGGGCAGGAGCCCGTACGGGTCGCGGGCGCCGGGCGGACGAGCGGCGCGCGGACGGGCCGAGCGCGGGGAGCGGGTCATGCGGGGCCTCCGGGGACGGGCGCGACCGTGCCGTGCCCGACGGCTGCGCCGGCCATGTCGGCGGCTCGCTCCAGGACCTCCCGGGCCCGCGGGTGCGAGCCCGACGGGGCCACGTCGCGGACCTCGAGCTGGAGCGTCTCGAGACCCCCGAAGACACGGCTGGCGAGGCGGGCGACCACGTCCACGCGGTCCCCCTCCGCCAGCCCGAGCGCGAGATCGGCGCGGCCGAAGGCGATGCCGTCGATCACATCCCGCTCGCGGCGCAGGACGAGCTGCGTGTGGCCGCCGTTGGCGGCCCGGACACGCTGCACGGTGAGCCCGAGCACGGCCACCAGTGGCTCCGGGTTCCCGGGCCCGCACGGGGCCAGCCGGGCGAGGTCCCGGTACAGGCCGTAGTCCACGTAGGCCGCCGGCAGGGCAAGATCGACCGCCAGGGGCGTTCGCGGGTCCGTGGGGCCGCCGGCCGCCGCGATCGCGACGAACCGCTCGGTGAACTCGGCCCAGCGATCGGCGGGAAGCTCGAAGCCGGCCGCCGCCGCGTGGCCCCCGAACCGGACGAACAGGTCTCCGCATGCTGCAAGCGCCTCGGCGAGGCTGACGCGGCCATCGCCGCGGCACGAGGCACGGATGACATCGCCGATGCGCGTTCCGACGATCGCCGGCCGACCCGTCTCGTCCGCGAGCCGCCCGGCGACGAGCCCGATGATCCCGACCGGCCACGGGCCGTAGACGAGCAGGGACGGGCTCCCAGCGCCGGAGCCGATGACGACGGGGGCGGCGCCTGGGCGTGCCTCGGGGAGCAGCGGCGCCTGGCCCGGCACGGCGCCCGGGTCGGGCAGGCCGAGGGCGTGGCGGGCCTCCGCGATGGCCGAACGCATGAGGTCCTTGCGGGTCGAGTTGGCGGTCTCGAGCGTGGCGGCGAGCGCGGCGGCCTCCTCGGGCGTCTCCGCGAGCAGGAGCTGAGCCGCGTCGAGCGCCTCCCCCACCCGCCCCGCCGCGTTGAGACGCGGCGCGAGCACGAACCCCACGGTCTCGAGGTCGACGCTCGACGGGGCAACGCGTCCCCGCTCCAGGAGGGCGGCGATGCCCGGGCGCGGCGCGGTCCGCATGCGCTCCAGGCCGAGGCGGACGATCGCCCGGTTCTCGCCGAGGATGGGCACGACGTCCGACACGGTCCCGATGGTCGCGAGCTCGGCGAGATCCAGCGCGTCCGCCTCGGCGGCCATGAGCTCGCCGAGCAGGAGCCGCGCCACGGTGAACGCGACGCCCGAGCCCGAAAGCCGAGGGTCCGGGTAGACCGAGTCCGCGCGGTGCGGGTTGACGATGGCGACCGCGGCGGGCAGGACCTCGGGCAGGTGGTGGTGGTCCGTGATGGCGACGTCGATCCCGCGCCGGCGGGCCTCCGCGACCTCCGCGACGCTGGTGGACCCGGTGTCCACCGTCACGATCAGCGTGATCCCGGCGCCCTCCGCGGCGGCGACTGCGGCGAGCGAGAGGCCGTGGCCCTCCTCGAGGCGTGACGGGACGTAGGGCGTCGCGTCCATGCCCAGCCGGCGCAGGGCGATGACAAGCTGGGCCAACCCCGTGAGCCCGTCCGCGTCGAAGTCCCCGAAGACCATCACCCGCTCCCCGGCGGCGCGCGCACGCCGGACACGGTCCACGAGCGCCGCGGCGTCCGGGAGGAGGCAGGGATCGTTGAGGCCGGCGATGGCGGGGCCGAGGAACGACGCGAGGGCATCGGCGTCCGCGATCCCCCGGCGGGCCATCACCGTCGCCGCGAAGGTCCCGACGCCCTGCGCCCGGTAGGCGGCGCGCAGCGCCGGATCCAGGTGGAGCGCATCGGGGAAGACCCAGCGGTGGCGCGCGTCGTTCATCGTAGGGAGGATGCCACGAACCGCTTATCCGGCACTTGCGCGGCGGACGCGGCGCTCGCGCCGGGCCGGCGCGGGGTCGGGCGGGGGTCCCGGGGGCGGCCGGGCCCCGCGATCACGTGGTCGCGCGGCGGCTTGGGCGAGCCGCGATCTCACGGAGCCGCTTGCGCTCGTCGTACTCGTGCCACACGACCAGCAGCGGGCTCGCGTTGAAGATGGACGAGTAGGTCCCCGACACGATGCCCAGGAGCAGCGCCAGCACGAAGGTGCCGATGGCGTCGCCCGCGAACAGGAGCAGCGCGAGCAAGGTGATGACGACGGTGAGGCTGGTGGTGATCGACCGGCCGAACGTCTGCAGGATCGAGTGGTTCACGATCGCCGCGAAGGGCTCGCCCACGTGGCGCGAGCGGTTCTCGCGGACCCGGTCGAACACGACGATCGTGTCGTGCACCGAGAAGCCGATGACGGTCAGCATCGCCGTGACGAACAGGCTGTCGATCTGGAGGCCGAAGAAGGTGCCGAAGATCGCGAACGCGCCGACCACGACGAGGACGTCATGCAGCAGCGCGACGAGCGCCGTGACGCCCATCCGGAAGTCGCGGAACCGGTAGGTGATCCAGAGCAGGATGCCGATGGACCCGAAGAAGATCAGGGTCAGGGCCTGGGTGATGAGGTCGGCCGAGACGACGGCTCCGACGGCCGACAGCGACTGCTGCTCCGCGATGGGACCGAACGCCTTCTCGAGGGCCGTGCGGACCTCGCCCAGCTTGCCGCTGGTGGGCAGCTCACCGCCCGGGGCGGCGGACGGGGCCGGGGTCACCGCGGGCACGGCCGAGGCTGAGGCCGAGGGTGCGGCAGACGCGACGGGCGACGCCGAGGGCGCTGCTGACGCCGGGGCGGCAGCCGAGGCGGCCGGGCTGGCGCTCGTGGCCGGGCTGGCGCTCGTGGCCGGGCTGGCGCTGGGCGCGACGGAGGCGGACGGGGCGGCGGACGCCGCGGCCGAGGCGGAGGCGTCAGCCGATCCCGACGGGGCGGCGGACGGCAGCGGAGTCGCGACAGGCGCGGGGGCGGCGAGCGCCGCCACCTTGGTGCGGATCTCGAGGTAGCCCTGTCCGGTCTTGAGGACCGAGGCCTCGAGGCCCTGCTCGGCGGCGACCGCCTTCACCTGCTCCGGCGTGACGTTGGGGTCATCGAAACGGATCGTCCAGACGGTCCCGCCCGTGAAGTCGATCGCGAACTGCAGCCCGACCTTGCCGCCGGTGACGGGGCCAAGGAGCAGGCAGATCAGGCCGGGGATCGTGATGAGCAGCGAGAAGGCGAAGAACCAGCGCTTCTTGCCGATGACGTCAAACACGCCCGCGCGCCCCTCCACGAAGGCTTCCTCGACCGATGGTCGGGCGGGCCAGGAACTCCTCCTCGGTGACCCCGTACAGGGAGGCCTTCCGGGCCCACGGCTGCGCGACCACGATCCGCAGGATCGTGCGCGTGACGGTGATCGCCGTGAACATCGAGACGAGGACGCCGACGATCAGGACGAGGCCGAAGCCGCGGATGGTCGATGAGCCGAACAGGAACAGGATGGTCGCGGTGATGAGGCTCGACACGTTCGAGTCGAGGATCGAGTTCCAGGCCCGGTTGAAGCCAGCTTCGATGGCGGCGGGCAGGCTCTTGCCCAGCCGCAGCTCCTCTTTCGTCCGCTCAAAGATCAGGATGTTGGCGTCGACCGCCATGCCCACCGAGAGCACGAAGCCCGCGACGCCGGCGAGGGTCATGGTCACCGGGATCAGCCGGAACAGCGCGTACACCACGATCGCGTAGTAGATCAGGGCGCCGCTGGCGATCACGCCCGGGAGCCGGTAGTGGACCACCATGAACACGATGACCATGAGGACCGCGATCCCCCCCGCGAGGAGGCTCTGCTGCAGGAACGCCGCCCCCAGCGTCGGGCTGACCGTGGTGTTGGCGAGCTCGGTGATCGGGAAGGGCAACTGGCCGAACTGCAGGATCGTCACGAGGTTCTGGGCCTCGGCCAGCGGGTAGCCGCCGATGCCGCCCTGGGTGATCTGCACCTGGCCGTTGGGGATCGAGGAGTTGATGACCGGGGCGCTGATGACGCTGCCATCCAGCACGATCGCGAAGAACTTCTGGATGTTCGCGGCCGTGTGCTCCGCGAACAGGTCCTTGCCCTTCGAGCTGAGCGTGAAGTCCACGGTTCGGGCGCCCGTCTGGTCAGCGCCGATGCTGGCGCTGGTGATCTGGTCACCGGAGAACAGGACGCAGTCGATGCTCGTCTTCGGGTCCGCACAGGGAGTCGCCAGCCACGTGGGATCGAGCACCTGATCGGCCGAGGCGCCCGTGGTGCCCAGCGGGACGAAGTCGAGGCGGCCCGTGGTGCCCACGAGCTGGCGGATCTGCTCGACGTTGGTGATGCCCGGCATCTCGACCACGATCCGGTCGGTGCCCTGGACGACCACCTGGGGCTCGGACACGCCCGACTTGTCGATGCGGTTGATGATGATCGTCCGCATGACGTTGAGGTCGTCGCGGGTCGGCGTCTTGCCCTGCGCGGGATCCACGCGGTACTCGATCCGGAGGCCGCCCTGGAGGTCGAGGCCGAGCTTGGTCTCGAGCGTCCGCCCGGCCGCGGTGCCCGTGGAGGGCAGGGGTACGGCGAAGAACGCCGCCACGAAGGCAAGCAGGCCAATGACAACGATCAGGATCGGACCGGCACGACGCATCGGGGCGGGATGATACAGGGGACCGGCCAGTCATGTGGGCGCCGCCCGCGTCCGCCGCGTGGAGACGTCGCCGTCAGGCCTCGAGGTGGGCCTTGATCCGCTCGGCGAGCGACCGCCCGATGCCCGGCACCGCCGCGATCTGCTCCACTGGCGCCTCGCGGACGCGCTTGGCGGATCCGAAGACCTTGAGCAGCTCCCGCTTGCGCTTGGGGCCCACACCCGGGAGATCGTCGAAGGCGCTCTTGCGCGTGCGCTTGTCGCGCAGGTTGCGGTGGTACGTGATCGCGAAGCGATGCGCCTCGTCGCGCAGCCGCTGGACGAGGTAGAGCGCCTGGGAGGTTGTCGGCAGGACGACGGGCACCTCGCGGTCCGGCAGAATCAGCTCCTCGCGCTCCTTGGCCAGACCCACCATCGGCAGGTCGCCGAGGCCCAGCTCCTCGAGGACCTCCTGGGCCGCGCTGACCTGGCCCCGGCCGCCGTCGACGATGACGAGGTCCGGCATCGCCCAGCGGCGCTCCTCCTCGACGCCCTCCTCGCCGGGCTTCGCGTACCGGAAACGGCGCCGGAGCACCTCCTGGAGGCTCGCGAAGTCGTTGGGACCCTCGACGGTCCTGATCTGGAACCGGCGGTACTCCCCCGTCCGCGGCCGGCCCTCCTCGAACACGACCATGCTGCCGACCGACTGCGCGCCCTGGAAGTTGCTGATGTCGTAGCACTCGATCCGCATCGGCGGGCCGGAGAGGCCCAGGGCGGTCGCGAGCTCCTCGAGCGCGCCGAGCGTGCGCCCCTCGTCCGCCAGCCACCGCGCGGCCTCCCGGGCGAGCGTCTCCTGCGCGTTGCGCGTGGCGAGGTCCATCAGCTCGCGCTTCTCGCCACGCTGGGGCGTGCGGAGGTGGACCCCGCGCCCCCGCCGGGCGGCGAGGAACGTCTCCAGCTCCGCCGTGTCCGTCACGGACCGCGGGACGAGGATCTCGCGCGGGACGCTGGTCGCCCGGGCGTAGTACTGGAGCAGGAACTGGCTCAGCACCTCGTCGTCGGGGACGTCGTGGTGGGCCTCGAGGAAGAACACGTCGCGGCCCAGCATCTTGCCGTTGCGGACGACGAACAGCTGGACCGCCGCCTGGTCGTCCTTGCGCGCCATCGCGACGAGGTCCAGCTCCGTCCGGGCGAAGGCGGCCATCTTCTGGCTCTCCATCGTCCGCTCGATCGACCGGATCTTGTCCCGGACGACCGCGGCCTTCTCGTACTGCTCCCCCTCCGACGCGACGTGCATCTCGTGCTTGAGGCCCGCCAGCAGGGTCTCGGCGTTGCCCTCGAGGAACAGCTCCACCTGGGCGATGTCCCGCCGGTACGCGACCCCGGAGATGGCCTCGATGCACGGGCCCTGGCAGCGCTTGATGTGGTACAGGAGGCAGGGCCGGGACAGGGCCCGTTCGCCCTCGCGGATGTCGATGGTGCAGGTCCGGAACGGGAACAGCCGCCGGACGAGGTTCATCGCCTCGTCCACGGATGACGCGGACGCGTACGGCCCGAAGTAGCGCGACCCATCGTTGGCGAGCTTGCGCGTGCGCTCGATGCGCGGGAAGTCGTCGCCCAGGGTGACCTTGATGTACGGGTAGCTCTTGTCATCCTTGAGGCGGACGTTGAAC
>JBBSCF010000064.1:0-17948 GCA_038250545.1 Candidatus Limnocylindrales bacterium
CTGCCGTATGGCTCGCGCACCCAGTGGCTGCGCAACGTGCTGGCTGCCGGGACCGCGACGGTCGCGCACGAGGGCCGGACCTACCGCGTCGATGCGCCCGAGCTGATCCCGACGGCCACGGTCGCCGACCGGTTCTCCACGTCCGACCAGGGCCTGTTCCGGTGGATGCGCGTCGACCAGTGCCTCCGCCTGCGCAACCTGGACAGCGCGGACCTGGCCGATCGCGCGGCATGAGCGTGGGTCTGCCGGCGGCCGTTCGGCCCGGGACTACCGGCCGAGGTAGGCCCGGGACTACCGGCCGAGGTAGGCCCGGATGCCGGCGACGAGCCCCGTCGCATAGCGGTTGCGCCCGATGCTCGTCGTCATGCGCCGCGCGTCGCCCGCGTTCTTCATGTTGCCCAGCTCCACCATGACCACGGGCACGTCCGACATGTTGAACGTGCCGAGGTCGAGCCGCGCCTTGATGCCCGTCGAGGTGTAGTAGTTCGCGACCGGGATGCCGGCGGCCAGGAGCCCGGCCTTCACCGAGGTCGCGAGGCGTGACGACGCCGTGAGGATGTCGTCCGTGTATCCGGCGACCCGCCCCGGGCGCATGACGAAGAAGCCGCGGGCCGTGGAGACCGCGCCGTTCGCGTGGATGCTGAGGGTCAGGTCCGCGTGCACCCTGGCGCCGACCCGGCCGCGCACGTCCACGCAGGGGCCAACGCCCGTGTCGCCGGTCCGGGTGAGGGAGACCGTGGCGCCCAGCGCCTCGAGGCGGGCCTTGACGAGCAGGGCCACCGAGAAGTTGAACCGGTGTTCGGTGTAGCCGCCCCGGGTGGCCGTGCCGACCGTGTTGCAGGCCTTCCACCCGTTGCCGATGAACACACGCCTCGAGATCAGGGCCGGGTGGCTCGCGTTGCCGCCGTCGTGCCCGGGATCCACGGCGATGACGATCCCCGCGAGCGGCGCCGGATCGGAGGCCCGGGCGGCCCCGGTCCCGCCGGCCCAGAACGTGGCGGCCATGAGGAGCGCGGCGATGGCGGGGGCGAGGCGGTTCGGCATGGGGGGAGTGTAGCCGTGGCAATGCGCCGTCCGGCGCGGGCCGTTCGCCTCTGCCGGTCGACGGTCAGTGCGGCCAGATTCCCGCCTGTGAGACGGATCGGGGTGCTCCTGGGGATTGGCGTCGTGGCGGCGATCGCGGTGGTCGCGTGGCGACGCCCGCCACGACGTGCGGACGCTGATGGCCGCACGGGGAAGGCGGTCGCCGGCGCGATGGTCACGGGGATCGCACCAGGCGTGTACCTCTTGGGGCCGTGGGGTCGCACGCAGACCTGCGCGTACCTTGTGCGTGGCGAGTCAGGGTGGGCCCTGGTGGACGCCGGCTGGGCGGGCGATGGCCCGCGGATCCGGGCCGCCGTGTCCTCGCTGCTGGGCCCGGGAGTGCATCCCGCGGCGATCCTCCTGACGCACGCCCATCCCGACCACGCCGGCGCGGCCCGCGAGCTCGCCGCGGCATGGGGCTGTCCCGTGTACCTGCACGAGGCCGAGCTGCCGCTCGCGACCGGTGACTTCGAGGCCATGGCCCGGTACGCGGGGCCCCTGGACCGCTGGGTGATCCTGCCGATCATGCGGGCCATCGGCCGCCGCCGGCGCGAGGCGATCGTCGCGCGCTCGAGCCTGGCCGGTCTCGCCCGGCCGCTGGAGCCCGATGGCGTCACCCCGGGCCTCGACGAGTGGCGCTGGATCCACACCCCGGGCCACACGCCGGGCCACGTGGCCTACATGCGGGCCGCCGACCGGGTCGTCATCGGCGGCGACGCCATCCTGACCCTGCGGGTCAACACCCTGTCCCGCATCGTGCGGCAGGAGCCGGGCCTGTCCGGTCCGCCGTCGTACACGACCTGGGATCGGGAGGCGGCGACGGCATCGATCGTGGCGATCGCCGACCTCGAGCCCGCCGTCCTGGCCTGCGGCCACGGGTTGCCGCTGACGGGCCCCGGGACCGCGACCGCGGTCCACGCGTTCGCCGGGCGGACGCACCGGGAGGCGAGGGCGCCGGCCCGTCCGCCAGGCGGCGGCGCACCGGCCGCCTGAACGCGATCGGTCCCGGACCTCACGCGGCCCGAGGCAGGAACATCAACAGGTTCCAGCCCGCCACCTCGCCAACCACGGCGAGCCGCGCAACACGTGGCCAGCTCGTCCGCCAGATCCAGGCGCCCGCCAGATCCAGGCGCCCGCCAGCACCGGCAGGAGCAACAGCCAGGCGATCGCCTGGGCCACGAGCGGCAGGGCCCGAAGCCGGCGCCACGCGGCCTCGATCCGGGCCGGGTCGCGCACCAGGACGACCGCGAACGCCGCCCACAGCGCGGCGAATGCGAGCAGCAGGACCCCGCTCGAGGCGAGGAACGGGATGGGCGCCGTGATGGTCGCGATGAGCGGGACGACGATGCCGTCGACGAGCGTGGCGACGAAGGTGTCCACGAGTCGTGCCTCCTGGTTCCCGGCCGCCGCGGCGGCCTCGCGCCGTGGGATGAAGACGAGCAGGTTCCAGCCAGCGATCGCAACGACGAGGGCGACCCGGACGACCAGGGGCCAGTCCGCCGTCCAGATCCAGAGGCCAGCCGTCAGGGGTAGGAATAGCAACCATGCAACGGCCTGCACGACCAGCGGAAGGTCCGTGATCGTGCGCCACGCCGCGTCGAGCGTGGCCGGGTCCGCCACGAGCGCCGCGAAGAAGCCCAGCCAGAGGGCGGCGAACCCGAGGAACAGGAGCCCGCTGCGCACGAGCACCGGGATGATCCCTGTGACCGGGACGATCACCCACCGGACCAGGCGGTCGAGTCCGCCTCCGACGGCGTCCCCAAACTGTGTTGCCATGTCACCCTTCTTTCGTATCGAGGCCGGGGACGCGGCGGCGGAGCGCGGGAGCCGCGTGGGCGGCCTGCAATCTACGGTGTATATGCACTCTACAGTGTATAGTTACGCAGGTGGGAGGCGAGATTGGCCGACACCGGACGTGAAGAGCGGACCGCGGACGCGGACGCGGTGCTGCCGGCGCCCCCGTGGCATGCGCCGCGCCGCGGCCACACGCGAACGGGCACGCGACCACAGCTCGACCGCGAGCGGATCGTTGCGCGAGCGGTCCAGATCGTCGACGCAGATGGTGTCGGGGGCCTGTCGCTGCGTCGGCTCGCCGACGACCTCGGCGTGACACCGATGTCGCTCTACTGGCACGTCGCCGACAAGGCGCAGCTGCTCGAGCTCGTCGGCCATGCGGTCCTTGCCGAGATCGTGCTCCCCGCGCGGACCGGGGCGTGGCAGGACGAGCTGCGCGAGGTCCACCGGTCGATGCTTGCGAGCTTCCAGCGGCACCGGAACGCGACCGAGATCCTGGTCGGGCGCGCGCGCTTCGGGCCGGGCGGCCTGGCGGCCTTCGAGCGCATCCTGGGCATCCTGCTCGATGCGGGCTTCACCCCCGAGACAGCGTTCGACGCCTACCAGTCGCTGTACCTGTTCACGCTGGGGTTCATGGCGACCTCCGGCCGGAGCCCGGAGTTCATCGAGGCGCAGCGGCAGGGGGCGGCCTACATGCTGACGCTGCCCGTCGAGCGCTTCCCGGCGATCCGCGCCGTCACGCCGGTGATCGGGCGGCGTCCGCTCGGCGCGCAGTTCGAGCTGGGCCTCGATGTCGTGATCGGGGGCATCGCCGCCCGCCTCGGACCCACGGAGGCCGCCGGGCGATGACCCTGCCCGGCACGATCAGCGGACCGGCGTGATCAGCGGGCCGGCGTGCCCCCGACCGCGACAGCCCCCGCGGCGACCGGAGCGGGCGGACCGGCCAGGAGCCGGTAGCCGATGGGCGCCAGGGTGGCGCTGACGGCACGCGTCGACCGGTCGCCAGGAGCCGTTCGTCGCGGATGGTGGCGCCCGCCCGCCGGCGGTGGCAGCTACTCGTCGCGACTCCGCTTGGCGTCGAGCAGCGCGGCGTCCGCCTTCGCGGTGAGCTCTTCGAGACTCTCGTTCGACGTGAGCGTGGCCAGCCCGGCCGTGATCCCGACGCCGGTGGCGCTGCGCAGGGACTGGTCCATGACGCCGATCCGGTGCTGCACCTCGCCCGGGTCGATCGACGAGATCCCGCAGACGAACTCGTCGCCGCCGAACCGGACGATCGGGTCGTACGACCGCAGGTTGGCACGCATGATCGCCGCCAGCGTCCGGAGGACGCGGTCCCCAGCCGCGTGGCCGTCCCGGTCGTTGACGCCCTTGAGCCCGTCGACGTCGATGAAGGCGATGACGAACTTGCCGTTGGCACGGCGCGCCCGGTCGATCTCGTTCCGCAGCGCGAGCCGCCCCATCTCGCGACGGAAGGCCCCGGTCAGGCCATCGAGGTGGGCACGCTGGAGCTCGGCCTCGAGGCGTGCCCGCTCGAGCTCGGCATCGTCGCCGTCGACGGCCACGCCATCGCGTCCGACGGTCGGACGCGACATCGCGATCGAATCGCGCTCGGCCGCGGTCTTGTCCCGCGTGTTCGCGATCGAATCGCGCTCGGCCGCGGTCTTGTCCCGCGTGTTCGCGATCGCGTCGCGTTCGGCGAGGGCGTGCTCGCGCGCCTCGATGGCCGCGTCGCGTTCGACGAGGGCCCTCTCGCGCTTCTCGGCGATCTCGCCGCGCGCCAGGGCCGCCCGGTACATGGCCTCGGCGATCTCCGCGCGTTCCGCCGCCGCGGCGAACAGCGCCTCCGCGGCCTCGATCCGTCCGGCATCGGCGTCGGCGTCCGCGCGCGGGTCCGGGGTGGCCGGGTCGGCGGCCCCCTGGTCGTCGAGCACCACGTCCGCCCCCGTCGGAGGCGCCTCGGGAAGAGGACCCGCGGTCGCGCCGCCCTGAGCCGCGGCGAGGGCGGCCTGCCGTGACTCCCGCGCCTTCGACTTCTTCAGCTTGCGCAGATCCACTGGAGACCTCGTTCGTTCGGATGTAGTTCGAGTCTCGCCGGAAGTACCCCGTCGTCCAGCCAGAGGTCCGTATTATCACGTCCCACCCGTTCCTGACCCCCGTCCATACGGCCCCCACCCGAGGAATCTGGTGCGGGGACGCGCCGAAACAGGCCCTGCGCCCGAAGGGGCGGGCGACCGGTCGAGCCGGATGGGTCCCGCGCTAGCGGCCCGCGTACGTCACCCCGCCGGGCTCGCGGGAGCTCCTGCTCCGTCCCCTTCAGCCTGGGTCCACGGCCCCTCGAGGTAGTGCGTGAGCGCGGGCGCCAGGCCCGCGATGAGCGCCTCTCGCGATGCGGACGCGAGCGGCCCCAGGCCCACGACATGGCGGGCGAGGGCGAGGCCCACGAACTGGGAGGCGACAAGCGCGGCCCGCAGCTCCGGGTGATCGGCGGCGACCTCGCGCGCGATCGGCAGCAGCAGGCGCTCGCTCAGGAGGTCGCGCACCAGCTCCGCGGCCTCTGGATCCGTCACGGCGGAGCGAAGGATCCCCATCAGCACCTGGCGGGACGCGGGATCGTCGAGGACGGACAGGACCAGATCGGCCACGCGTTCCCCGACGGTGCCCGAATCACCACGAAGCGCCCGGCTCACCACCACCGACGCATCCACCGGCAGCTCCACGGCCTCCAGGAACAGGCCGCGCTTGGAGCCGAAGTAGTGGAGCACGAGGCGTGGGTCCACACCCGCGCCAGCGGCGATGCCGCGCAGCGTCGTCGGGGCATACCCGGCCTCGCCGAACTGGCGCCGGGCCTCCACCACGATCGCGCTTCGCGTGTCCAGGCCGCCGGGTCGCCGGCCCCGTGTCCGTGCCATCGATCCCGCCTCTTGCGATTTCCCCGGACGATCGTCGACGCCTACACCGTCGTGGCAGTCGTTCTTCGCGTTCAACGTCGTCCTGTCCGCGGTCGCCTTGGCGGGCGTGTTTGCCGTGGGTCCTCGCTCCGCGGAGGCGGACCCGCCCGCGCTCGACGTCGTCGGCGGAGTGCTCTCGCTGGTCACGGTCGCGGCTCTGGTGTTCGGCATCATCGAGGCGCCCGACCGGGGCTGGACCGACACGGTCACCGTTGGGTCGCTCGCGCTGGGTCTCGTCGCCGGCGCGCTCTTCGTGCTGTGGGAGCTCCGCCAGAAGAGCCCGCTCCTGGACCCACGATTGTTCCGGCTGCGCGGGTTCAGCGCCGGCTCGCTGTCAATCGCCATCCAGTTCTTCGCGGCCTTCGGCTTCTTCTTCATCGTCCTGCAGTACCTGCAGTTCGTGACCGGCCGGTCAGCGTTGGAGGCCACGGTCGCGATGCTCCCGCTCCCGTTCGTGCTGATCCCCACGGCCCGGACGGCGCCCCGGATCGCCCAGCGGATCGGCTTCCGATGGGTGGGACCGACCGGCCTGCTCTCGATGTCGCTGGGGTTCTTCCTGCTCAGCCGCCTGGCGGTCGACACCCCGTACTGCGATCTTCCTCATCGGCCTGCTGCTCTTCGGTTTCGGCATGAGTCTCGCGGGGACGCCGGCCACCACGGCGCTCACGAGCTCGCTGCCGATGGCCAAGCAGGGCGTGGCATCCGCCATGAACGACACGGCACGCGAGGCCGGCAGCGCGTTCGGCATCGCGATCCTTGGCGCCGTCCTCAACAGGTCCTACCGGGACGCCCTCGCGCCGGCGGTCGCGGGCCTGCCGCCCCAGGTCGCGGAGCGGGCCCTGGGCTCCGTGGCATTCACCGCGTCGCCCGCGATCGCCCAGCTGGGCGCGGCGGGCAAGGCCCTCGTCGAGGCCGGGCGTGCCGCGTTCGTCCAGGGGGTCGGGGACGCCGTCTTCATCGGGTCGGTCGTGCTCGCGCTCGCGGCGGTCGTGGTGTTCGTCGCCTCGGGCTCGCGCGCCGGGATGGCGGCCGCGGTCGTCGCGGAGGAGGCCATGGCCGCGGCGTAGGCCCGTGCAACCAGCCACCGACGACCGCTTCGACGTGCACCTCTCAACGTCCTTGGTCGAGTTCCGGGCCATCGCGCGCGGTCAGCCTCCAGGGGCACCCCATCGGCGTCCGGCCTCGAGGAACGCCGCGACGTTGGCCCACGCCACGTCCGGCTCGTCGATGTCGTAGGCGGGGCACAGGATGAGCCCCGCTCGGCCGAGGGCGGCGACGCGCGCCCGGACCTCCTCGGCGATGACGTCCGGCGGTTCGTACGAGAACGTCGTCTGGCGGCCGACGCAGCCCAAGAGCGCGAGGCGGCCGCCGAACCGCCGCCGGATCCGGGCCATGTCCATGTGCTCCGGCTGGACGGGGTTGATCGCGGCGACGCCGATCTCGACCAGGTCCTCGAGGATCGGCTCCGTCGTCCCGTCCGAGTGGTAGAGCACGCGGATCGCGGGATTGACCGCGCGAGCCGCCTCGATCACGCTCGCCAGGCGCCCTTGAAGAACGTCCGCCAGGTCGCCCGGCTCATCATCATCGTGCCCGGCATCCCGACATCGTCGTCGAGCGAGAGGACATCGACGCCGGCCGTGGCGAGGGTCTCGGCGTTGCGCCGCGCGAGCTCGGCGAGCCGGTCGAGCAGGAAGTGGGCCATGTCCTGGCGCTCGACCAGGTCGACGAGGAACGCCTCGAGCCCACGGAGCCGCCAGGCTGCCTCGAACAGATCCCCGCCGAGGTGCGGTGTGTTGCCGCCCGCCGCGAGGCCGCGCCGGTGCACGTCGTCCACCGCCCGGGCGAGGGCGTCCACCGCTCGCGGCCCGGCCATCGCCGGAAACGGGGAGCGCTCGAGGTCGGCCAGCGTCATCGCCCGCTCGAGCGGGTTGCCGGTCTCGGGCGTCTCCGGGTGGTACCGCCACGCGGCGTAGCGCGCGACCTGCGATGGGCTGCCGATCCGCGTGTTGCCCTCGAACGGCGAGGCCAGGCGGCGCAGCTCCTCCTCCTCGTCCGACACCGGGAACTCGACGAACTCGATGTCGACGAGATCATCCAACAACGATCCGGACGTCCATCGAGCGATGGTAGCCGCCGTTCGCGGCCGATGCGGCGCTGCCCGGTGGCTCGGCGGCGCTGGCCGGGTGCTGCGTGTGGCGTGCAGATGGGCTCCGGCGCGCCCGCACGGATGCGAGTGCGCGCCGCTCCCTGGCCCGTCCGCCGGGAGGCCATACACTCGCCTGTTCGTCCGCCAGCCAGCGCAGCGAGGGAAGCGGTCATGGCACGGTCGATGCGCTCAACGGTCCTGGCCGCGATGGTCCTGCTGCTGGGAGGTTGCGGCAGTTCCACGACGGTGTCGCCCGCGGCGTCCAGCGCGCCAACCCCGGCGCCCTCGGTCGCCATCACCGCTGCGCCCACCCCGACCCTGCCCTCCGCCGCGAGCGAAGTCCCGGCCGCCAGCAAGACGCCGGCCGCGACCGAAACGCCGGCCGCCAGCCCCGCCATCGGCCTCGCGCCCCTGGCGTCGCAGTACGCCGCCATCGCCGCCAAGGGCGAGGCCGCGATCGCGCGGTGCGACAAGGTCAAGTCGGCCGCGCTCGAGCTGCTGGGTGCCGGCGACGTGCTTCGTGGCGCGCTCGGGTTGCCGCCGTCCCAACCGTGACCCACACGCCGAGCCCCAGCCTTGCCGGCAGGATCGGGGAGCCTTGCAGGACGGGCGGCTGGGCCGGTCGTCCCGCGGCACGGGCGGAACTGCCCATGTTTCGACCATGAGCGAGGCGCATGCTGACCGGGCGCGGGCCCCAGCATGGCCCGGTCGACGGCGCAGGACGCCCGCACGAAGGGTCGCGACACGGGAGGTCAACGATTGGCGCGAGTAGCCATCCTCGGCGCGGGCTTTGCCGGCCACACCGCGGCGCTGTACCTCGGCAGCAGGCTCGGCAAGGGCCACGAGGTCACCCACAAGCTGCGGTGCCGGATCGGCTGGCAGTTCATTCCCGAGTGAGCGAGGGACGACCCATGGAGATCACGCCCCGGGGATCGCCGGCTGATGAACAGCAAGATCGTGCAGCTGTTCCGTTTCGTGGTTCTCAACCTGCGGATTCTCAAGGGGGTCAATGCGGCGAAGCGCTCGTAGGCGCCCCTCGGTGCAGAGCCATTGTGGCCCTCAGGTCGTACAGTTCGCCTCTGGAGGGGGCGAGCCGGACCGAGACCACGAAGGAGGGCAACAATGGATGAGCAGGAGGTCCGCGAGCGGGCCGAGGCCGTTTGCGCTGCGCTCGTCGTCGGGGACGTCCCGCGGGTGACCGAGGACCTCAGCGAGGAGCTGATGCCAAAGTTGGGCGAGGTGCTGGCGCTGCTGCCGCTACCAGCGATCGAGGCGGCCGTCGAGTCGATCGAGCGCGGTGGGGGGTCCGGGTACTCGGTGGTCCTTCGGCTCCTGGGTGAGACCGAGGAGGTCCGGATCCAGACTCGGTGGAAGGACCGCGGCGGGCGCCCGACGATCGTGGAGGTCAGCCACCTCAGTCGTGAGGAGGCCGCGGTGTCCAGCGACGCGGCCTCGAACGATGCCGACGCCGCTCAGGAGCAGCCAACCTGATCGCACGGTCAGAGCGCCTGGCTGCCCTGTAAAGGGCCAGGCCCGCCCTGTAAAGGGCCAGGCCCGCCCTGTAACCGGATGCGCGCGGGCGCGCACGGACAGCACCCCCGACGGCCGGGCGACTGACGGTTGGCTCCTTCTGGGTGGACCCTCGCCGGCGCCGCTGCGAGGGACGGCGTCATCACCCACGCATCATCCCTCGCCGCCGACGTCCGGCGCCAGCCTGCGCTCGGCGACGACAGGGATCTGGCGCGCTCCGAGGGATCCGAACACGCTCTGCCAACCTTCGTGGTCGAGGGGTGGATTCGCTCTTACACGCGCTTCGATCCGCTTCACCCGGCAAAGCGCGGGCGAGGTGAGCGGGTTGGTTGGGGCGAGAGGAGTCGCGCCAACACCTTCCAACGGTCGGTCGGCATCGCCCCCGGCTTCGACGGCCCGCTCCTTCACGAGGCGAAGTCAGGCTGAGCAGCGCGGCCCCCGGACGCCCGGGCAACGACGCGACACGACATCCGCATCTGGCACGACGCCAGATAGGTGCAGAAGCGACGAATCCGGGGCTCCTGAGCGCGAACCTCGAGCCCTTACTTAGCCCGGGAGGGCGCTCGCGGTCGCGACCAGCCGCTCGCTCGCTGCCCGGAGCCGGGCGGCTTGAGCATCGACGGCCTGTTCGTCGACCAGCGCCGCGACCCGCTCGGCCAGCTTGCCGGCCTCGTCGCGCGCCTTCTTCGGATCCTGTTGATCGAGCGCCCGATCGAATCGGTCGAGACTGCCCTCGAGATCCTTTGCTTCGTGCCCCTTGAGCAGGTGGGATTTCTGGGCGCCCACGATCGCCGCCCGCAGTTCCGCGCTCGCCACACCGGCGACGCCATACGGGTCGACGGTGGGTGTTACCGCGGGGGAGGGTCGCGGCGTGGCCGGCGGGGAGGGTGGTGACGCGGCGCTCGGTGCCGTGCTCGCGGATGCAGACGGACTCGCGCCTGGGCCGCCTCCGGCGACGGAGGGACGCGCGCCGCCACCCGAACCCGGGAGGCCGAGGACCAGGAAGGCTGCCAGCCCGAGCAACAGGGCGGCGACCAGCGCGCCAACCGCCACGACCATCGGTCGGTGGGGCTCGGGCGTGGAGGGAACGTCCGCGGCCGGGACGGCAATCCTCGGGATCGCCAGCTCGATCACCGTGGTCGCGTCGGCCGCCCCCGAGTCCACAGGCTGGGCCTCTCGGCCCTGGAGGGTCGCGGCAAGCATCGCCCCAAGCTCGGCCGCCGATGGCCTCTGGGAGGGGTCGCGAGCGAGCGCTGTCCCGATCGCCAGGTCGAACGCTGGGCCAAGTGCAGGTTGCCGGGTGGAGACGGAGTCGACATGCGCGAGACTCGCTGCGACGAATTCGCTGACGCTTCCTGCGGAACGAGGGAGCGCTCCGGTGAGGCCGAGGAAGGCGATCACCCCGAGGGCATGCACATCACAGGCCGGGCTGTCGGGCTCGCCCGCGAGCTGCTCCGGCGCGAGGAAGGCGAGGGTGCCGATGGTGGTGCCGATCGCGGTGAGCTCGCTCGGGCCGGCGGTGGCGATCCCGAGGTCGGCGATGACCGCCCTGCCGTCGGCAAGGAGAACGTTGGACGGCTTGATGTCACGATGCACGATCCCCCGAGCGTGCAGGGCCTCGAGCCCCGCCGCGACGTCGATCAGGATCGGCACAAGCTCGTCGGGCGGCAGCGCCCCGGCGGCCGCCGCAGCCAGGCGATCGGCGAGGGAGCCCCCGGTGCACAGGTCCATGACCAGGAACGGCTCTGCTCCGGTGGTCGCGCCGACCGGTCCGACGTCGTGGATCGCCACGACATTGGGATGGCTGATCGCGGCGAGCACGCGCGCCTCGCGCTCGAATCGCGCCGCGATGAGCGGATCGGTCGCGAGATCCGCGTGCAGCACCTTCACGGCAACATCGCGCTGGAGTCGCAGGTCGAGGGCGCGAAAGACCGTAGCGAAGCCACCCCGCCCGATCTGGGCATCGAGTCGATACCGTCCAGCCAGCCTGGCTCCAATGCTCGTCACTGCCCGAGGGTAGCCGATGCGCGCCGACGGCCGACCGATTGCGCTGAGTTCCGCGCTCGACCTTGCCGATCGGTACGGTCGACGTCGAGGTCTAGCGCAGCGAGGCCATCAGCCCTCGAGCAGCTCCCCGATCCACGGCGCCTCTGGCTCGATCAACGCGCCGATGATGTCCGGGCGGTGCGACCGGCCCAGGTCCCCGATGACCAGCTCGCCAAGCCAGCGCTGGTATGGCCCGAGACGAGTCGGCGGCGTGCCCCGGTCGCGATGCCGGAGGCGCACCCACACGACCTCGTGGCTCCGCCGCTCCGAGTCCGTTGCCGTGGGTGAGGCCGCGACCTGCGAGCCGCATTCGGAGCTCGATGGCGAGCGTCAGCGCCATCGGGCATGCGGCCGCCCTACTCGGGCACGGCTCGCCACGATGGGCGTCGTCGTGGAGCTCAACGGCGAGGGGCGCGATGGGGTCGAACTGCGCGTCGGTCATGCATGGCCTCCCGTCCGCGGCCTCTCGCCGGCCACAGGCCGTGGGAGTGTGCGCAACGAGCCTGCGATGTCGAGGCACTGAGCGGGTCGCGACCCGGGATCGACGCGGTGGCATCTCGTGCCCGAGACGGTCCGGGCGATTCGCTGACTCGCGTTGCGATCGAGCGTGAAGGCCTCGAGCCGAGCTCGGCGATCCCGTGGACCTCCTCGAACGCGTTCGCGAAGAAGATGCCGAGGAACGGCAGCCGGGCCGCGTCCGCCATCCCTCGGAGCAGCTCCACCGGGTGCGGGAGCGCCTCACGCGATGCATCGACACAGGGAGTCAGCAACGCCGCGAGAGCGTCACGGTCGAGCCCGTGGCCTCGGCATGGCGTCGGTTGAAGCCCACCGATCGGGCGGCCGATGCGGCCGCAGCACACCCAATCGCAGCCTCGCTCATACGGCGTCCCCCTCGCGACAACGAGTTCCACGTCCGGCATCGCGGCACTATCGCACGGCCCAAGGGCACAGCGCGTCGGTGTCGTCGGCCAGCATCAGGCCCCCCGCGCCGCGGGGTCGTCGACGGCGGCTACGGATGCGCGCTCCCAGGCGCGACCCGGAGGTCCAATGCGATCCCTCGAGATCGGCCTCGTGCTCCCGATGGGGGAGTCCTTCGTCGAGGGCTCGACCGTCCGCCGGAGCGAGATCCGCTAACCGCCGCGGAACTGCTCGTTTCGGGGTCCTCAGCGGTGGTCCTGGTCCTCAGGGAACGACACCCTGACGCAGACTCGCCGACCACCCTTGCGCCGGTCTCGCACCTTGTCGATCCGTTGAAAGAGGGCGAACCCGATGCCCACCTTGCGCCGAACGAGCGCCTCGACCTGTTCGACACCTTCGGGCGTCTCATCGATGGACGCCCGTGCCGAGACCCACTCGCCGGTGATGTCGCCGTATCGCTTGCAGGGCGCGACCATCACCTGCGGGTTGTTTCGGATCCGCTTGATCTTGCCTGAGTTCACGTCGGTCCACAGCAGGAACTCGCCATCCTGCTCGGCGAACCAGATCGGTGACTTGACGCCGACGCCCGACTTCCTGAAGGTCTCGATATTCAAGAACTCCTCGTTGTCGAACTGCTGCAGGTTCTTCATCGTGGTCTCCTCGGTTTGATCCGGCGATACGGGGTGCGTGTCAGCGCTGATCGCCGCGCATTGCGCAAGTGCCCCGGCGCACCGACACTCTGCGAACCAGCGCAAGGAGCTGGCCAAGCGAGGTGGGCAACCATGGCGTACCTGGAAGGTGTCCACCCGAGTCCGCATCCGGCCTTGTCGGCGAGTTGTACGACGAGGACCTCGCGAGTCTCGGCTACATCGCCAACTACTCGCGACTCTTCAGCCTTCGCCCGGAGGTCTACCGCGCTTGGAAGACCCTGATCGGAGCGGTGCGGGGCAACATGCGCCTGCGACGCTATGAACTCGCGACGATCGCCGCCGCCGCGGCCCTCCGCTGCTCGTACTGCGTGGTCGCCCACGGGGCGGTCCTCGCCTCCAACTTCTTCACGCCCGAGCAGGTGGTCGTCCTCGCGCACGACTTCCACGAAGCTGGGCTCGAGCCCGTCGACGTCGCGATCATGGAGGTCGCTCAGAAGGTGGCGTTGCGCGCCCACGAGATCACCGAGGAGGACGTCGACCGGCTGCGCGGCCTCGGCCTGAGCGACACGGAGATCTTCGACGTGGTCCTCGTCGCTGCGGCGCGGGCGTTCTTCAGCAAGTCACTCGACGCGATGGCCGCGGAACCCGACGGGGTCTACGCGGAGAAGCTCGGCGCCGAGGTCGTGACGGAGCTCGCGGTGGGACGCCCCTTCCCGCTCGCGATGCGGCCGCTGGAGTAGCGCCCCGCCGGGCGCAGCGACGACCTGGCGCGCCCGGAGAGCTCTGGCGCGCCCGGAGGGATTCGAGCACGCGCTGCCAACCTTCGTGATCGAGGGCGTCGCGGAGCTGGTGGAGGCTCTGAGAGCAGCCTGAGGCGGGGCTGGGCCCGGGATGAGGACAAGGGCGGCGAGCATCGCCGCGAGGATGGAATCCTCCTGGGTGAGGTACTCGAGGCTCCTTCAGCACCGATACCTCACCCATGGTGTCGCGCCTGGCTCGAGCCTCAGGCGAAGGAGCAGCTTCCGGACGAGAGCTCCCTGTAGTTCCCGTTCGGGCTGCCGTGCTGCAGGAAGTTCAGGCTGCCGGCGTATCCCCCATCCTCGTTGAGGAACTGGAACTTGAACGTGGTGACCCCCTGGCTGATGTCGTAACCATCGACGTTGGCCGTCACGATGCCAGTCTGGGCGTTGTACGAGTAGCCGAAGTGCGCCGACCCGACCACGCGGTACGCGTTGCCGTCGGCGTCCGTTGCCATCACCTGGCTCAGCGTGAGGGTCCCGGTGCTGGACCAGTTACCCGAGGCGGTGGTGGCCGAGCGCTCAACGTAGTCCATGGTCCCGGACACGATCACGAGGGTGGTGGAGCCGCAGTCGAAGACCATCGGCGGAGCGGGGAATGAGCTGTGCTGAGCGGGGCTGCCGGCCGAGACCGGCGACGCGCCGAGCGCGAGCGTGAGCGCGGACACGGCCGCGAGTGTGGCGAGACGACGTCGCATGGTTCGGATCTCCTGCTTCGTTGCTTGACCTGGACTGAGGGCAGCATCGAAGGCCTGCCCCGCGTCTGTCGTCATCCGCACGGCTCGAAGACATCAATCGCAGGCCCCATGAGGGCGCGACCAAAGGATGACGGACAGCGGATCTCTGGCCTGTATGGTGGCCGAGTGAAGCATCTACGCTGGCTGACCCGCGACCGGACGGTGAGGGCGCGCCGCGCCCCGTCGGTCCTGGACTGGCTGCTCGCAGGCGCGCTCCTGGTGCTCGTGCTCGTCGAGGTGGCCAGCGGAGCCTTTCCGGGACCCGTCGCCCTGACCGCGGTGCTCCAGCTGGTGACGATCATGCCCGTCGCCTTCCGGCGGCTGGCGCCTGTCGCGGCGATCACCGTCGCGGCGCTCGTGATGCTTCCGTACAGCGTCGTCTACGGCGCCGGTAACAGCCTGGCGGGAGCGGCGGCGTTCCTGATGCTCGCCTATGCCGTCGGGCGCCACGCTGACCGGCGCATGCTGCCGGTCGGCATCGCGATGGGCCTGCTGATGATTGTCGAGCTGTGGATCGGCGGGCGGATCGTCGGGCTCGCGGACATTGCCTACCTGCTCATCTTCTACGGGGCGGCCCTGGGTCTCGGCGTGGCCCTCCGGGCACAGGTGTGGCGCTCGACGGCGCTGGAGGCGGTGGCCGACCGCGCCGAGCGGGAGCAGGAGGCGGATGGCCCAGGCTGCCGTGCTCGAGGAGCGGGCACGCATCGCGCACCGCCCGCCTGCACGACGTGGTCGCCCACAACGTGGGCCTCATCGTCCTGCAGGCGGGCGGTGCGCGGAGCGTGCTCGACACTGATCCGGAGCGGACCCGGGCGGCGCTCAAACAGATCGAGGAGACCGGCCGGCAGACGTTGTCCGAGATGCGCCACCTGGTCGGGATCCTGCGCGTCGACGACGCCGCGGACCTCCAGCCGCTGCCGCGCCTCGAGCGCCTGCCCGTCCTGATCGACGAGGCCCGTGCCGGCGGGCTTACCGTCGAGATGGCGGTCGAAGGGACACCGGTGGATCTACCGGCCGGGCTGGAGCTTGCCGCCTTCCGGCTGGTGCAGGAGGCCTTGACGAACGTCCGTAAGCACGCGCCGGGTTCACACGTCCAGGTGCGCCTGGGCTATGAGTCCGACCGCCTCAGGATCGAGGTGATCGACGACGGCGTACCGCAGGGCGCCGTGGCGGCGGCGCGCCAGACTGCATCCGGCCCCGGCCCCGGCCCCGGGCACGGGCTGATCGGGATGCGGAAGCGCGTGCTGTTGTATGACGGCCGGCTCCAGACCGGGCCGACGCCCGCGGGCGGTTTCCGCATCGAGGCGCTCCTCCCGCTCACCCCTACCTCCGCATGACCATCGACGTCATCATCGTCGACGACCAGGTGCTGGCCCGAGCCGGGCTGCGGATGATCCTCGAGGGGCAACCCGACCTGCGCATCGTCGGCGAAGGTGCCGATGGCATCGAAGCCGTCAGCCTGGTGCGGCGCCTTCGGCCGACGGTGGCGATCCTGGACGTCCGGATGCCGCGCGTCGATGGTCTCGAGGCCACGCGGCGGATCGTCAAAGAGGCGCCGGCGACGCGCATCCTCATCCTCACCACGTTCGACCTCGACGAATACGCCTTCGAGGCGCTCCGTGCCGGGGCGAGCGGCTTCCTCCTCAAGGACGCACCGGCAGAGGACATCATCCATGCCGTCCGGACGGTGGCGCGAGGCGACGCGACCCTCGCGCCCGCGGTGACGCGGCGGCTGGTCGAGCACTACGCGGGGCGACCCCGACCGGATGCCTTCCCCGCGCTGGCGACCCTCACCGCGCGCGAACTCGAGGTGCTGCAGCTGTTGGCGTCGGGCGGCTCGAACGCCGACATCGGCGACCGGCTGGCGCTCAGTGAGGCGACGGTGAAGACCCATGTCGGCCGTGTCCTCGACAAGCTCGGCGTCCGCGACCGGGTGCAGGCGGTGATCTACGCCTACGAGTCAGGCCTCGTCGAGCCGGGCAGCCCGCCCGGAGGGATTCGAACACGCGCTGCAGACGCAACTCCGATCAGATAGCGTCGGTGCATCGAGAGAGATTGATACTGGACGCGCTGCCCCTCACGTCGCCTGAGGACATGGGACTCATCAAGGCGATTGCCACGTACAACCGTAATCAACTGGAGATATGGGACCATCCGCCGAGATGGACGCGGCGCTTCCCGAGATCCGCCTTGCGAACTTGCTGACGCTCCCCGATGGGCGGTCAGTCGAGTGGGAGTCCATCGGGGCGGGCGAACCGCTGCTCTGGATCGAGGGTGGCCCGGGCTTCCCGGCCCACCTCGCCCGGCCGGATGTGGAACTGGTCGCAGACCGCTTCCGCTGCCATCTCATCAACGCCCCCGGCTGCGGTCGTACATCGCCGCCCACAGACCCGGACGGCTACGGCATCGACGCCCACGTCCGGTTCTTTGACGAGGTGCGCCGGGCTCTGGGTCTCGGACCTGTGACCGTGATGGGCCATTCATGGGGTGGGCTGATCGGCGTCGCCTACGCCGCCGCGATCCCGGAGGCCGTCCGGCGACTCGTCATCATCGACGGGTACATCGGCAACGCGTCGGTGGAGGAGTCGGAAGCTGTGGCGGAGCGCGAGCGGGCGCTGGACCGGGTACGCGACCGCTCATGGTTCCCCGCCGCCATAGATGCCTTCGGCTTCTGGAGCGCAGCCAATCCACCCACGCCGGAGGAACTTCGCGAAGGCTTCAATCCGGCTTGGCCGCTCTATTTCGCGGAGCCTGAGTGCGACGTCTCCCGTTTCCATATCGAGCGGATCGGACGCGAAGTCCGCTGGAACGTTGACGTCGGCCTGTACTGGGACCCGCTGGATGCGATCACCGACCTGCGCCCCATTCTCGCCCAGATCGCTTGCCCGACGCTGGTGGTCGCGGGCGAGCACGACTTCATCTGCGGCCCTGCCTGGAACCGTCCCATCGCGGCGGGCATCGGGGGTGCCGAGTACGTCGAGATCCCCGGGACCGGCCACCTGCCCCAGTACGAGGCCCCGGAGCTGTTCCGCAAAGCCTTGTTCGACTGGCTGGCCCGCACCTGAGCGCCCGGGTTCCCGTCTCCTGTGATGACGGGAGGACAGCACCAGGAGAGAACGCACTTTGGTCAGTCTATGTGGACTCGACGAGCCGGAGCGGGGCCGCGGCGCGGCCGTCGATGCAGATCGACAGTTGGAACGTGTCAGCCCGACTCGTCTCGCCCCGGCCAGACGTATGGGCGAGAGCGTCCAGCGCAGCATCCACCGACCGTGCCGTGACGCGCCGTTGGGTGCCGTCAA
>JBBSCF010000065.1:0-17096 GCA_038250545.1 Candidatus Limnocylindrales bacterium
GCCGAGTTCACGAAGGACGAGATCGAGGCGCTGATCGTGAGCGGGCCGGACCTGCGCCAGTAAGGCCCACGGAAGGAGAGAGGCATGAAGGTCGTGAAGACCGTGGCGACGATCCTGGGGATCCTCCTCGCGGCCGCCGTCATCGTTCCCCTGGTCGTCCTGGCCGGGCTGTTCATCTGGCTGAAGCTCACCGAGGAGAGCGACGAAGAGGCCCTCGAGCTCGAGCAGGAAGGCGTCTGATCCCATCGGCCAGATGACGGCCCCGGCGCCGGAGACGGCCGCCGGGGCCGTTTCCATGCCCGGGCCGCGGCCCGCAGTCCAGGGACTGCGGGCGATCGAGGCCGGGGTGGTTCTCGTCATGGTCGCCTGGGCGGCGAACTTCGTGGTGGTCAAGGCGGCGATCGCGACGGTGCCCCCGATCGGCTTCGCCTTCATCCGGTTTTCGCTCGCCGCCGTCGTCATGCTGGGCGTCCTGCGCTGGCGCGAGGGTTCCATCGGCCTGCCCCGCCACCTCGTCGTCCCGGTCGCGCTCCTCGGCGGCCTCGGCTTCGGCCTCTACCAGGCGCTCTGGGCGTTCGGCCTCGCGACCACCAGCGCCGGCACGTCGGCCCTGCTCATCGCGGCGACGCCCGTCTTCACTGCTTTGGTCGCGGTGGCGATGCGCATCGAGCAGGCCCATGCCATCCGCTTCGCGGGGATCGCCGTCTCGTTCGCCGGCGTTGCCCTGGTCGCGGCGTCTGAGGGTCTCCGCCTCGACGCGGTGGGCCTGGGTGCCCTCGTCACGATCGTGGCTGCGGCCTGCTGGGGCTCATACCTTGCCCTGTCCGCCCCGTTCCTGGCGGAGCTCTCGCCCCTGCGCCTCACGACCTGGGCGATCGTGGCGGGCGCCGCCTTCCTGGTTCTCCCCGGCTCGGTGCAGCTGGCCGGCTCCGACCTCGCCGGGGCCGGACCTGGCGCCCTCGGGGCGATCCTCTACTCGGGGATCGCGGCCGCCGGGCTCGCCAACGTCGTCATCTTCCGGGCGATCGCCGTCGTCGGCGCCAGCCCGGTCGCCAACCTCCAGTTCCTCGTCCCGGCGCTCACCGTACTCTTCGCCGCGGTGTTCCTCGGGGAGCGCGTGACCCCGATCCAGCTCCTCGGCGGTGCCGTCATCGTGGCCGGCATCGGCGTCGCCCGCCGAGCCCCGGCCGGCCCGCCGCCCGGCGGACGGCACGTCCCCGAGCCGCCGCCGCTCATGGAGACCTGATCCCCGATGGCCCGCGCCCCGCTCGTCCCCGTCTTCCCGCCCGGTGCCCCGGTCAGCGTCCTCGTCGACTACGACGGGACCGTCTCGCTCACCGACGTCGGTGACGTCCTCCTCTACGAGCACGCGGTCGTGGACCGGGCCGTGGTGGCCGCCCGCGATGCCGACTATGACGCCGGCCGGGCGGGCTCGCGCGAGCTCACGCCGTGGAACATGGAGGTCCTCCCGCGCGACCCGGCGTACCTGAGGCGGATCGCCGCGGGGATCCCCCAGGACGCCACCTTCGTGCCGTTCGTGGCGGCGGCCCGAACGGCGGGGGTCGCTGTCGAAGTCGTCTCCGACGGCCTGGGATTTTACGTGGCCTCCAACCTCGAGCGTCTCGACCCGTCGCTGACGGACCTCCCGATCGCCACGAATGACAACCGGATCGACGAGCCCCGGGGCGTCTCGTTCCCCTACGGGCACCCGGCCTGCTTCGTCTGTGGGACCTGCAAGCGCGAGCGGGTCCGGGCCCACGGGGCCGGGGGCCGGGTGGTCGTTTTCGTCGGCGACGGACAGAGCGATCGGTACGCCGCCCACCACGCGGACATCGTGTGGGCCAAGGATGCGCTCCTGGCCTGGGGCCGGGCGACGGGCCGTGACTTCCTGGCCTGGGAGCGATTCTCGGACATCGAGGCCTGGCTCCGGGGCGCCCTCGGCGACGGGCGCCTGCCGGTGACTGCTGCCGACCTCGCGGCCTGGCGGGCGACCCACCGGCCGCAGCGCCCGGACTTCATCTGCGGGCCGGAGGCCTGGGGTCCGGGGCGCAGCGTCCCGTTGCCGCTCGACGCGCCCAGGACAGACCCTGGCTCGCCCGACACGTAGGGCCTGGCGCGCTCCGGAGTCGCGCGCCCCGGTGATCAGCCCGCCGCGCTCTCCTCGACGGGGCCGGCCGCGGCCCGCGCCGCGCTGGCAGCGTCGCAGACGCGGATCCCGGCCAGGTCCTCCAGGACGGTGATGAGCCCCGAGTGGTCCTCGTCGCCGCGCCCGGCGATCCGCATCCGCTGCATGAGCTGCTCGACCTCGACCGTGGCCGGGAGGACGACCCCGGCCTCGCGGGCGAGCTCGAGGGCGTTCTTGAGGTCCTTGAGGTGGAGGCGGGTGCGGAACCCGGGCTCGAAGCGCCCGGAGAGCATGTTCCCGCCGCGCATCTCGAGCACCTTCGTCGAGGCGAGGCCGCCCTGGAGCACCTCCACGATCCGGGCCGGGTCCACGCCGGCCTTGGCGCCCAGGACGAGCGCCTCCGCCACGGCCTCGATCACGACCGCGACGACGACCTGGTTGCAGGCCTTCGCCACCTGGCCGGCGCCCGACGGGCCGACGTGGACGATCGTCGTGCCGAGCGCCGCGAGGATCGGGCGGGCCCGCGCAAAGCCGGCCTCCGACCCGCCGACCATGATCGAGAGGGTGCCCGCGATCGCCCCCTTGTCCCCGCCGCTCACGGGCGCATCGAGCATCTCGGCTCCCGCCGCCGCCACCTGCCCGGCGAGCCGACGGGCGACGACCGGGGAGATGGAGCTCATGTCGATCGCCAGCCAGCCGGGCCGGGCCGCCGCGAGCGCCCCGTCGGGACCGCCGAAGACGGCCTCGACGTCGGGGGAGTCCGGCAGCATCGTGACGAGGACGTCCGTCGTCGTGGCCACCTCGCGGGGCGACCCACCGCGGACCGCGCCCGCTCCCACGAGCTCGCAGACGGATCCGGCCACGAGGTCGTGGACGACGACCCGGTGGCCGGCGGCCAGCAGGTTGCGGGCCATCGGCCGGCCCATGATCCCGAGCCCGACGAATCCCACGCTCAGTGGGTGCTGGGTTTCCATCCCGTCCTCCTCTGGCTTCCGTTCCGGGCCCGTTCAGGGAGGGCCGTCCCTCACTCGCCGACGATCTGGACCCGGACAGTCCGCTCACGGGCGCGAACCTGGTCGAAGTCGGCGAAGTAGATCTGCCCGAAGTCGCCTAGCATCATCGCCCCGTCCACGACCGGCACCGCCTGGGACCGACCGAGGATCACCGACCGCAGGTGCGCGTCGGTGTTGAGGGACCAGGATGGCAGCTCGTCACGGCCGGCGGCAGCGGTGATGTGCTTCGGTCCGGGATGCAGATACTGCCCCTCCGTCCGGCAGGTCGGGACGAGTCCCTCGAGGACCGTCACGAGATCCTGCATCAGGAGCTCCGTTCCCCAGTAGTTGACGTCATCGGATGCTTCCTGGATCAGCACGCTGCAGGTGGTGTGCTGGGAGAACACGAGCAGGATCCCGTCCCGGATCCCGGACCCGGCCAGCGCTTCCTCGACCTCCGACGTCACGTCCTGGAAGGTCGGGCGCCTGTCCGACTGCACCGTGAACGACGCGTGACTCACTGTCATGCAACTACCTCTCTGGATGGGTCCGATTCCATGCCTCGCGGACCGAACGAATCATGGCTTCCAGCATGGCCTGCGGATCGGGGGCGGTGAAGATGGCGCTGCTGGACCCGGTCCCCTGTGCACCCGACGCGATGACGTCATACACGTCCTGCGCCCCCGTGATCCCGGCGCCGTGCAGGACCCGGATGGCGGGGTCCACGCGCCAGATCGCCTCGTTCGCCTCGACGATCGCCCGGCGGCCGTCCTCGCCACGCCGACCGCCGTCGATGAGCACGGGCTCCTCCACGATGATCGCGTTGGGTGCGAGCTCGGCGACCGAGATCGCGTCACGAATGTCATCGGCGCAGGCCATCGTAGCCAGGCCGACCTCGTCTGCCCGACGGATTGCCAGGGCCAGCTCGTCACGCGACAGGCGTTTCTCGACGTGGTTCAAGAGGACGCCCGCGGCGCCGGCGGCCTTGACGGCCTCGGGCAGGATCGCCCCAACGCCTCTGCCCGGCGAGATCGCGTCCATGTGCTGGGCGAAGACGAGCACGGTCTCGACCGCGCGGGCAACGAGCGGAAGATCGACGGCCTGGGGCGTGATGATCACCTGGACGCCGTGCGCTCGACTCAGGACATCGGCTCGCCGCGCGAGGGCGATGACCTCCGGGCCGAAGGCATAGGCCTTCGGCCCGATCTCGAAGAACGGCGGGGTGATCTCGAGGCCGCGGTACACCATCGACCCTCGTGCGGAACAGGCTCAGCGTCGCGCGACGGCCCCTCAGACCACCTCCGCGTCGATGCCGAGCATCCGGGCGAGCACGAGCAGTTGGCTGGTCCAGCTTCCCTTGGCTGCGGCCATGTGGTGCGGCGCCCCGGCCTGGCACCAGGCATCGCACCAGTCGGCGATCTCGAGCTCGTGGTGGCGGAAGAGCGTCTGGGGTGCCGAGATCGGGCGCGGCGGGAAGGGGAGGAACTCGCCCTCGGAAATCACGAATCGCCACAGGCCTTCGCCCATCGTCACGAGGGCCAGGTTTGTGACCGGGCCCGGTTCGTACGCGAACTCGAAGCCCGCCCCGAAGCCGTGGACGCCCTGGTAGTAGATCGAGTGTTTGACCTTCGTCTCTCCAGGCGTCCCCAGCGCTGGATTGCCGTGCCCATCGTGGCTGAACATCACGGCGTTGTTGTCGAAGTCGATCACGTAGTTCTCGACGGTCGTGGCCTGGCCGGCGAGCTCCTGCATGATGAGCTGGGCCACCGCGCAGTTGACGTCGCCCTCCGGGGACGCCGGGATCCCGATCTCGCACAGGCGGCCCGTCCCGAAGGACGGGATGATCCCCACCCGCGGGTCGGTGAGCCACACCTGGTCGAACGCGGTGAAGGCGTCGAACTTCTGCTCCCGGACCACGGATTCGATCGCCAGCGCGAGCCGCACGGAGCGCTCGAAGAGCGCGGGATCCATCTCGACCGTGTGCTTCGCCTTCTCGGCCGCGACGGCCTCGTCCACGGCTGCCTGGTCGATCTCGCCGAACCGCACCGCGATCTTCTCGGGCTCCAGCGGCCAGACCACCGGCCCCACTTCCTGGCGCAGCGACAGGCCGTCGAACATCAGGTCGGTCATGCCTTCGAACGGGTGACCGACGAGGGCGATCCGGGCTGTCCGCAGGCGGCGGCGAACCGCGGCTGCCGTGATGACCTCCTGGACCCTCCGCCGCCCCTTGGGATCGTCCCAGTGCGACGTGACCATCTCGAAATCGCGGCCAGTGCGCAACAGGACGGCCGTCAGCTCCGGCATGCCGGCCATCCCGGAGTTGAGCATCACCACGTCGAAGCCATCGTCCTCGCCCAGGCGCCGGATCATCTGGGTGTTCCAGACGAGCACCGGCGCCGTCGTATCGATGAAGCAGCGAGCCGGGACGACGCCCTTCGTGTACGCCAGCTCGAAGGCGACGATGATGTCGACGTCCTCGGCGTTGAAGAGCCGCGCCGCCGCGGCCGCCTGGTGCTCTTCCTCGACGAGACCGGCGTGGATCACGTCCCCGTAGGCGGAGAGGCCGTCGGCGATCTCCTGCGCAGCGGCTGTGGCCGCTGGGCGCATGTGCGCGGTCTTGTTGTAGTCATCCTCGAGCAGCGCCATGACCAGGACGCCGATCTTCGCTCGCACTCCCACCGTTCAGTCCTCCGTGTCGTTTCGTGGAACTCGTGGTTCTCGTCGTCGAGATCACTCCGCTCCGGGGTTCGCGAAGAGCGGCCGGAGTGTCTCGAAGAGCTGGATGTAGTGGGCATAGCCCCGTTCGTATGCAGCATGCGCCGAGGAGTCAGGCTCGTAGCGATCCTTTGTCGTCACCAGGGCCTGCCCGGCGGCGGCGAGGTCAGGGTAGATGCCCACCGCCACGCCCGCCAGCATCGCGTCGCCCCGGATGGCCGCGTCGTCGCCCTCCAGGGTCAGCACCGGCAGCCCGCACACGTCGGCTTTCACCTGGTTCCACAGCGCGCTGCGCGCGCCTCCGCCGTGCGACCGGATCTCGTCCGCCCTGGCGCCGGCGCCGGCCAGGAGCTCGACATTGCGCCGCAGCATGTACGCCACGGCTTCGAGCACCGCCCGAACGAAGTGGCGCTTCTCGTGATGGAGGGTGAAGCCATAGAAGACGCCCCGAGCCTCCGGCTCGTATTCCGGGCTGAACGCTCCCATCAGGTGGGGCAGCATCAGCAGCCCGTCGGACCCCGGCGGCACGTCCGACGCGAGCAGGGTGAGGAGGTCGTAGGCGCTCGTGCCCTCCCTCCTGGCCTGGGCGACCTCCTCGGCCCCGAACTGGTTGCGGAACCAGGTCAGGGCCATGCCCCCGGTCGGGCAGACCGGACAGTAGAGATACGTGTCGGGCGCGCTGTGCACGTAGACGGGCGTCTGTCGCGTCGGGTCGCCGTCGTGGTTCGCCACCGACGCCTGGAGCGTGAGGGCACCTCCGGTGCTCTCGGACACGATCCCCGGGCCGACGTTGCCGACACCGACCGCGCCGGCGCCCTGGTCCATGCCGCCGGCAACGACCCGGACGCGTGTCGAGAGGCCAAGGGCCTCCGCGGCGCCCGGTGAAAGGGAGGCCACGTCATCGCCGGGCCTGACCAGTTCCGGCAGCCGGCCGGCGTCGATCCCGACGGCCGCCAGCATCTCGTCCCACCAGCGGTGCGCGCGAATATCGAACAGCAGCGACGTGCAGTGCACGCTCCCCTCGGTCGCGAACCGTCCGGTCAACCGGTGAAGGAGGAAGTCCTCGACGAGCAGGAACCGGCGCGACGCCGCGAAGACGTCGGGCTCGTGGCGCCGCCACCACAGGATCTTGCAGGCCGACCACGTCGGCGCCATGGCCGGGACCCCGGTCACGTCGTAGATCCTGGCGTCGGTGAACGCAGAAGCGATCTCTCGCGACTCGGCCAGCGCCCGGTTGTCCAGCCAGACCATCGCCGGGGCCAGCGGCCGGCCGGCCCCATCGACCGGGATCACGGTCTCTCCCTGGCTGGAGACCGCGAGCGCGGCGACATCCTCGCGGCCCGCTCCGGCCGAAGCCACGACACGCCGGACGGCGGACCGCGACGCGCTCCAGTAGGTCTCGGCGTCAAGCTCCGCCCGATCAGCCGAGGGGTGGTGCAGGCGGTATTCCTCGCCCGTGACGGCAAGGCATCTACCCGACGGATCAAAGAGCCCGGCCTTGACCGAGGTCGTCCCGACGTCGAGCCCGAGGAGCAGGTCCATCGGTCCCGCGCAGCTAGTCGAGCCCGTGCTTCGCGGCCGCGGCGGCCGGCTCGACGCCGAGCTTGACGACTTCCTGGAGCGCCTCCAGGAAGCGCTCGGGACTTCGGGCGCCGATGACGTTGCGCCCGAAGACGACGCCCCGCGCCCCGTCGCGGATCGCCGTTGCCGCCAGCTCGAGGGCGTCCACCTCGCGCGGCAGCTTCTGGGCGCCGAGGGCGAGGATCGGCACCGGCGTCGAGCGGACGATCTCCGAGAAGCGCGACCCGGTGTGGAACGTCTTGACGAGGTCGGCGCCCAGCTCGGCGGCGATCCTGCAGCCGATCGAGATCTGCTCGTGGCGCTCCTCGGGAGTGATGTCCTCGTGGCCGGCGGGATACACCTCGCCGACGATGGGAACACCGACCACCCGCTTCTCCGCGACACAGCGAGCGACCTCGGCCACGTTCTCGGCGTCCACGGCCTCGGATCCGGTCTTGATGGACATACCGACCAGGACGATGTCGGCCCCGAGCGCGACGGCCTGCGCGGCGGAGATCATGGGCACACTGCGGCTCTCCCGGTATGCCCATTGAGTCGCGTACTGGGTCCCCCAGTTGAGCCTCAGCATCATTGCCGGGGCACCGCGATGCTCGAAGACGGAGCTCACGTGAGCGACCATTCCCGGGCTCAGGAGGATCGCGTCCGCGCCCCGAAGGCGATCGACGATCGGGGCCAGGTTCTCGAAGCCCGGACGGGGACCGTTGTAGAGGCCATGATCGATCGCCACGACGACGGCGTTCCCGCCCTCGTCGAAGAGCCGACGGAAGCGGATCGCCTCGCCCGTGCTCACGGTTGCACCTCACGCTCAATGAAGATCCACGGGCTGGCCGTCGGCGCGGCCAGCCGTGGGATGACGTTCCGTTCCCTGTGCCTAATGGTTGCGAATCATGGCCCGGATGTCAACCGAATCAAGGTCCGCCGATCCCACCCCTGCCCGAGTGGGCCAGCCCCTCTTGCGCCGATCGTCGATCCAGGTGATCGTTTCATGTTGCATTGACGCCGGTTCCGCGTCTGGGGTAGTGTGGCCGCCGTGAGCGTTCCAGCGATGGCGATCCTGGTCGCGATGGCCACAGGGGAACTCCGGTCCGGCGCCTCATCGGGCAACCGGTCGCTCAGCGCTCATCCGCGTCCCGCGGGCCCGAGTCCCGCGGCACTGCTTCACGTGGACACGGGGATGCCTATGGGGTCCGACTGAGAGGGCGATACTTCGGAACCTGTCTCGCGGCAGATCGAGCGCCCGAGGCCGCCATCGCCCCGCACAGGGTGCGAGGAGAGCATCCACCTCGAGCGTCGCGCTCGAGACGGGTTCGTTGACGGAGGATGCGGCGCCCTTGTCTGGTTCCCTTGCACGCAGGAGAGGAGAGAGCCGGTGATGAATCGCAAGCTCACGTTCACGGCTGCGTCGCTGCTGTTGGTCGGCCTCGTGGCTCAGGCCTGTGGTGGCGGTGCCACGAGTGCTCCGACCGGTGCGCCGGCTGCGACCCAGCCCGCCGGGTCCGCAGGATCGTCGGTCGCCCCGCTCGCGGCCGCCGAGCTGACGCTCTGGCATAACTACGGCACGGAGGCCAACGCGGTCGCCACCAAGAACCTGGTCAAGGCCTTCGAGGCCCAGAATCCGGGCGTCACGATCAAGATCGTCAGCCAGCCGGCCGACAACTACTTCGCCCTGCTGCAGACCGGCGCGATCAGCAAGACCGGACCCGATCTTGCGACCCAGTGGACCGGCCTGTTCGATCTCAAGTACAAGGACTACCTCGAGCCGCTCAACCAGTACATCCCGCTCGATGAGCTGAAGAAGATGAAGGGGATCGAGTACAGCTCGATCAACTTCAATCCCGATGAGGGCGTCCTCGTCGTCCCGCTCGACCTGCAGTTCTACAACGGCTTCTACAACAAGGACCTGTTCGCGAAGGCGGGCATCGCCACATTCCCGACGACGTGGGACGAGCTGTTCTCGGCGTGCGACAAGCTCAAGGCCGCGAACATCACGCCGTTCACCTACGGAACCGGCGGCCAGGCGCTCGGCGGCGGTTTCTACCCCTGGTACGACGTCAGCTACCTGATGATGTACATGCAGCCCGCCGAGTGGACGAAGCTGTACACCGGCGCCATCCCGTGGACCGACGCGGCCGTGCAGGCGCAGTTCGACAAGTGGGGTTCCCTCTTCACCAAGGGCTGCACGAACACGGACGTGCTCACGAACCAGGATTCCATCGCCCAGTTCGAGGCCGGCCAGGCCGCGATGACGATGGAGGGAACATGGCAGGTCGCCGAGTTCCAGGAGAAGCTGGGCGACTCGGTGGACGTCTTCGTCCCGCCGTTCTCCGACACCCCGGTCAAGGGCATCGTCGAGTACTCCGGCGACGGCTTTGCGATGACGAACTACTCGAAGAACAAGCCTCAGGCGGCTGCCTTCCTGGCGTTCATGGCCTCGGACGCGGGGCAGAAGATCATCGCCGAGTCCGGTGTCATCCCGGACAAGGAAGGGTTCAGCAGCGACCAGCGGATGGCGAAGAACCTGCTCGACTTCGCGGCGAACCAGGGGTACACCCGCTACCCGATGATCGACAACGTCATCCAGCCGGAGGTGAGCGACGTCGGGACGAAGGTCCTCAACGCCGCATTCGGCGGGTCGCAGTCGATGGCCGACGCGCTGAAGAGCATGCAGCAAGCCCTCGATCAGCTGCCGGCGGACCAGAAGAGCCAGATCAAGTAGGCGATCGAGTCACGGGCCGGGGCGTCGATTCGACCGTCCCGGCCCGGACCGGTTCGGAGCCAGACGCGTGAGAGACGCAGTCCCACTCGAGCGTGCCGTCGCGGAGGCGGAACACGTGTCGCCGCCTTTCGGCAACGGCCGCCTTCGCCGGTCGGAGCGGCGTGCCGGCATCCTCTTCGTGATCCCGGCCGTGGCGCTCTACGCGTTGCTCCTCGCGTTCCCGATCATCCAGACCTTCTACTTCAGCTTCACCCGCTGGAACGGAATCGACGCGAACTTCATCGGCCTCGGCAACTACGAACGCCTCTTCTCGGACCCCACGTTCTGGCGGGTCGTCACCAACAACGCCATCCTCCTCGCGGCGATCCCGATCGCGATCGTGATTCCGCTCGCGGTGGCGTTCCTCTTGAACGAGCACGTCTTCGGCTGGCGGTTCTTTCGCTCGTCCTATTTCCTCCCGACCGCGATCTCCTGGGTCGTCATCGGGATCGTTGCCGTCCGCTTCTTCGCCCAGCGCGGGATCCTCAACAGCCTCCTCGCGGCGCTCGGGATCCCTATCCGGACCGACATGCTCGCCTCCGAGTTCACGGCGATGCTCGCCGTGGCGATAACGTTCATCTGGTCCGTCTTCGGGACCAACACCATCATCTTCCTCACCGGGATGGCGACCCTCGATCGCGACGTGTACGAAGCGGCTCGCGTCGACGGCGCAGGTGGGCTTGCCACCTTCCGCCACATCACCGTGCCGCTCCTCATGCGGTTCATCCAGTTCGCGTTCGTCCTGACGCTCATCACCGGGTTCACGGCCCTGTTCAGCCTCATCTTCGTGATGACGACCGGAGGGCCCGGCTTCGGGACAACGACGCTCGAGTTCTACGTCTACCAGACAGCGTTCGCCCAGGGTGAGTTCGGCTACGCCGCGGCCGTGGGCATCGTCCTCTTCGTCATCGTCTTCGGGATCAACCTCCTCCAGCTCCGGCTCCTGCGGGACCGGAGCACGTAGGGGACGCGGTGAAACGACCCGGCCTGCGATTGAAGCGCCTCACGATCTTCGTGATCCTGTGCGTCGTCGTCGTCGTCATGCTCTTCCCGTTCGGGTACATGCTCATAACGTCGTTCCGATCGTACGACCAGTTCCTCACCGGGTCGGGCTTCTCGCTCGACAGCTGGCAGGGGTTGTTCGACCAGCTCCCGGTCATCCAGCAGATGACCAATTCGGCGATCGTCACGATCTCGGCCGTCGCGCTCATCCTGTTCGGCAGCACGACGGCCGGCTACGCCTTCGCGAAGCTGCGCTTCCCCGTCGCCCCGCTGCTCTTCGTCGGGATCCTGGCGGGGATGATGATCCCGGTCCAGTCGATCATCATCCCGGAGTTCGTGAACATCGCGAACGTCGGGCTCATCAACCAGTACCCCGGCACGATCCTCGTCTACGCGGCGCTGGGCATCCCCTTCGGGACGTACCTCATGACGACCTACTTCCGGGGCGTGCCCACCGAGCTCGTCGAGGCGTCGCTCATGGACGGCGCGTCGTACCGGCAGATCTTCACGGGGGTGATGATCCCGCTCGCGATCCCGGCGATCGTGACCGTTGCGGTCCTCCAGCTCATCCAGATCTGGGGCGACCTGCTCATCGGCCTGCTCTTCCTCAACGAGCCCGATGTCCGGACGATCACCGTCGGCCTGGCGACGCTGCAGAGCTCCCGGATCATCCCAGTCCCGATGATCATGGCGGGGTCGATCCTCAGCGCCCTCCCGGCTGTCGTCGTCTACCTCATCTTCCAGCGCCAGCTCATCGCCGGCCTGACCATGGGGATGGGGAAGTGAACGGGCGAGAGATGGGCCCGGCGACCCATGCCAGTGTCCGCGCTGCCGACGGTGGCCTCGAGGCGGACGACGCGCCGGTCTCGGCGATGGCGCGCCGGGAGCAGATTGCCGGCCTCCTCGACGGACTGCCGCGGGTCTCGGTGGCGGAGCTCGCGGAGCAGTTCGGGGTCACGGATGTCTCGATCCGACGCGACCTGACGATCCTCGAGGAGGAGGGACTCCTCCGGCGCGTTCACGGCGGCGCCCTCGCGCCGACCCACGACCATGGCCGGAACGCGTACGCCCTGCGCGCCAGGACCGCGCGAGACCAGAAGAAGCGGATCGGCGCGAGAGCGGCCGCGCTCGTGACCGCCGGCGACGTGGTGGTCTTCGACTCAGGCTCGACCGTCGCCCAGGTGGCCGCGAACATCAGCCGGCCGCTGCGGCGCTCCAACGCCCTGACGGTGGTCACCAACTCGCTGCCGGTGCTCGACGAGGTCGGGCGCTGGGAAAGCCCGCACCTCGTCTGCCTTGGCGGTCTCTACCTCCCTGACCACCAGGCCCTGGTGGGTCCGCAGACGGTGGCCGACATGAGCGATCTCACCGCGGACATCGTCTTCCTGGGCTGCGACGGCCTCACGGCAGAGGCCGGCCTCACGACACCCCACGTGCTGGTGGCTGAGGTCGGGGCGGTGATCGCGCGGCGGGGCCGACGGGTCGTGGTGGTCGCGGATTCCTCCAAGGTGGGCCGCCACGGGTTCACGCCGATCGTGCGGCTCACGGAGGTTCACGTCCTGGTCACCGACGAGGCTGCCGACCCCGAGCAGCTCGAGCTTGCCCGAGCGCTCGGGGTCGACGTGATCATCGCCTAGGCAGCGGCAACGGCCGCGCGAGGTCCCGGCGACACGCGGGACCGCGGCACACCGGAAGGAGGAGCATGCATGGACGGTCGGCTCGACGGGCGCGTCGCTCTCGTCAGCGGCACGGCGCGCGGGATCGGCGCGGCGATCGCCCGCACGTTCGCCCTCGAGGGTGCGACGGTCGTGGGCATTGACGTCCTGGAGGAGCTCGGCCGTATGGCGGCGGCCGCAGTGGTCGCCGAAGGGGGCGCGCTGAGCTTCGTGCAGGGGGACGTGTCCGACGAAGCTGCCGTCCGCGGCGTCGTGGAGCGCGTGCTCGTCGAGCACGGCCGCATCGACATCCTGGTGAACAACGCCGCCGTTCAGCATGAGGCCCGTCTGGTCGAGGTGACGGTGGAGGATTTCCACCGCGTGGTCAACGTCAACCTGCTGGGCTGCCTGTTGCTCAGCCGTGGCGTCCTCCCCTCCATGGTCGCGCGCCACGCCGGCGTCATCGTCAACCTTTCGTCGCTCAACGCCCTCGTGGCCGATCCGCTCCTGCCCGTCTATGCGGCCACGAAGGCGGGCATCATCGCCCTCACCCAGAACATCGCGGTGACCTACGGACCCGACGGGATCCGGGCCAACGCGATCTGCCCGGGGGACGTGGACACCGAGCTGAACCAGGCTTTCTTCCGGGCCCATCCCGATCCGGTCGAATTCCGGCGCCGCCTGGAGCACGAGTACCCGCTCCGGCGGATCGCCTCGCCCGACGAGATCGCGAAGGTCGCCCTCTTCCTCGCGTCCGACGACGCGTCGTTCGTGAGCGGCTCCCAGGTCGTGGTGGACGGGGCGCTCATGGCCCGGATCTACGACCTGTGAGCGGGCCGCCACGCCCCGCACAACCCGCACAACCCGCGCGACCCGCCCCGCGCGCGAACCAGGAGGCCACGGTGCACGACGACGTCCGGACCACGATGGTGGACTTCATGCAGATGAAGTCCTTCGCAGACGATCCGCTCGTGCTGACCGACGGCGAGGGGATCCGGGTCATCGACGTGGAGGGCCGCCGCTACATCGACGGCCTGTCCGGCACCTTCTGCGCCTCGCTGGGCCACGGCAACATGGCCCTCGCCGACGCGGGCGCGGCCCAGCTGCGACGGCTGGCCATGGCCGCCCCGACGATGGCGACCAACGACCGGGCCCTCGAGCTCGTCGACCGGCTCCTGGACCTCCTGCCCGGGCAGTACTCGGTCATCAAGCTCCTCTCGGGCGGGAGCGAGGCGACCGAATCGGCGATGAAGATCGCCCGCCAGTACCACAAGCAGACCGGCCAGGCGGGACGGTTCAAGATCCTCTCGCACTACCGCTCCTACCACGGCGGGACCGGCCACGCCGTGGCCGCGGGCGGCTGGCCGGCCTGGCGCGCCCCCTACGAGCCGCTCGCCGGCGGCTTCATCCACCTCCACACCCCCGACCCGTACCGCGCCCCCTTCGACGTGCCGGCCGACCGCCTCGCGGCCACCTATCTCCGTCTCGTCGAGGAGACGATCGAGCTCGAGGATCCCCGCACGATCGCCGCCCTCATCACCGAGCCGGTCCTCATGTCGGCTGGGGTGGTCGTGCCACCGGAGGGCTACCTGCGCGGCCTGCGGGAGCTCTGCGACCGGAACGGGATCCTCCTGATCTTCGACGAGATCATCACTGCCTTCGGGAGGCTGGGGGCGATGTTCGCCTCGGAGCTCCTCGAGACGTGGTCGGACATCCTGTGCCTGGGCAAGGGCCTGAGCGGCGGCTACGCGCCCCTCTCTGCGGTGGTCCTGTCACGCGAGGTCGCCGGCGCCTTCTGGGGCGACCCGGCCGCCCAGGTCCAGTTCCACAGCGGCCACACGTACGGGGCGAACCCGGTGGCCTGTGCGATCGGGATCGCCGCCCTGGACCAGATCGTCGGGCAGGACATCCCCGCCAACGCGGTCACCCAGGGGGAGCGGCTCCGGGCGGGGCTCCGCCGGCACCAGGAGCGGCACCCCTGGATCGGCGACGTCCGGGGGCAGGGGCTCCTCGTCGGCGTCGAGTTCACGCGCGACCCGGGCACGCGGGAGCGATTCCCGGCGGAGGCTGCCATCGGGACCCGGGTGCGCGACGCGGCCCGCCGTCGCGGGCTCCTCCTGCGGGCGAGCCACTGGATGCTGGTCCTGGCCCCGCCACTCACGATCAGCGCCGCCGAGGTGGACGAGGTGGTCGAGATCGTCGGCGCCGCCCTCGACGACGTCGCCGCCGCGGGCGGCGTTCCCGGCTTCGGGCGGGCGGGCGGGAGCCATGCCCCGGTTGCGGCCCCGTGAGTGCCCGGGTCTCCGAGGCCTGGTCGTACGCGGGCCTGCCCGCGGTCGTCCTCGAGAACGCCGCCCTCCGGGTGACCGTTCTCCCGGAGCTCGGCGGCCACGTCCTCGAGCTCGTGGACAAGGCGCTCGACCGGAACCTCCTGTGGGCTAATCCTCGGACGGGACCGCGGCGGGCCCCGTACGGAGCCCACTTCGACGACTGGTGGTCGGGGGGCTGGGACGAGATCTTCCCCACCGGCGACCGGGCCGCGCTCCACGGGGAGCTCCTGCCGTACATGGGCGAGACCTGGTCCGTGCCGTGGACGGCGCGCTCTGGGCTCGATGGCGGAACCGCGTGGGTCGAGACCGTCGGCCACGCGACGATCGCCCCGGCCCGCCTCGAGCGGACGCTGCGCCTCGACGGCGACGCGCCGATCCTGCGGACGGGCTATCGGATCACGAACCTGGACGTCCAGCCACTGCCGTTCCTCTGGGGCATCCACCCCTGCTTCGCCGTGACGTCGGCCCACCGGATCGACCTTCCCGCGGCGACGATGCTCGTCGGGGTGTCGTCGGGCCCGGCCATGGGCGAGGTGGGAGCCACGTATGCCTGGCCCGCGCAGCCCGTCCCGGGGTCGGACGGGCGGACGCGGGACGCCCGGGCGGTCCTCCCGGCCGGCGCGGGCGTCTTCGGCGGCCACTGGGCCACCGACCTCGCCGACGGGTGGCTGGCCCTGACCGACACCGGCTCGCGACGGGGGGTCGCCCTCGCCTTCTCGCGGGACGTCTTCCCCCACGCCTGGCTCTGGCAGGTCTACGGGGGCTGGCGCGGCCACCATCACCTCTGCCTGGAGCCGTGGACCGGGTACCCGATGCAGCTCGAGGAGGCGGCGGCCGCGGGTCGAGCGCGGGTCCTCGAGCCGGGCGCGTCGCTGCAGGCCGAGGTCGCCTTCGTGCTGTACGAGGGCCTCGAGCGGGTTCGCGCCGTCGAGGACGCAGGATCGGGGTTCACCGTCCGCTGACGCGCCCGGCCCCACGGGCCCGGCGGAGTCGTGGCGCTCGGCCCGCGGACCGGCCGTCAGCCGTCCAGGTCGGCCGGCTCGATCGTCTCGTCGGGGGCTTCCTCGTTCGGGGCGACCGCGATGAGCATGACAAAGGGTTCATCCTCGACCACCCGGATCGCGTGGGCGACACCGCGCGGCGCCACCAGGACCCCGCCGGGATCCACCGTGCGCTCCGGCTCCCCGGCGAAGCTGAAGACGGCGCGGCCAGCCAGGACCTGGAACAGCTCCTCGGCGCGGGGGTGGACGTGCGGCACCGTGGTGTGCCCGGGCTGCCAGGCCCACAGGACGACGCGGATCGCCGGCGAGGCGGCCAGCGGCACCCGGAACGGCGGGGGCCCATGGCGGGCGGCGAGCTCGAGCAGGGTGGCTCCGGCCGGGTCCACGACCTCGGCTGCGGTGACGTGCGGCATGGGCGTCCTCGTGTGGTGGCCCGGGCGCGGCCCCGGGTGACGGCTACGGAATGGGGCTCCAGCGCTCGAAGCGGGCGAACTCCTCGAAGGAGACCCAGCCTCGCTTCAGCGACGGCGACCGGACATCCGGCAGGGGCCGGCCCACCGGCATCACCCCGATCGGGACGAACTCCTCCGGAATGCCGAGCTCGGCCCGGAGGGCGGCGGGGTCGAAGGCGCCGGCGAACCCGGAGGCCAGCCCGGCGTCCACGGCAGCCGGCATGATCACCATCGTCGTGGCCCCGATGTCCACGTACCAGTAGGGGACCGGCCACTCGATCTCGTTGCCGTCCTCGTCCACCTTGTCGGGCTCAAGGTAGCGGCGGTGGTAGATCTCGGCCGAGACGCAGGGGACGAACTGGGCCGCGCACTCCGAGATCCAGGGCCCATCTCGAGGTCGGCGTACTGGTCCTCCCCGCAGATCCGGGCGACGCGCCTGCGGGCCTCCGGGTCGGTCACCACCACGAGCCGCTGGCCCTGGCTGAAGC
>JBBSCF010000066.1:0-16572 GCA_038250545.1 Candidatus Limnocylindrales bacterium
CTGGAAGAGCATCACCTGGGCGCCCTGCTTCGCGGCCTCGTGGGCATAGCCCTCGTGCTTCTGGATCATCGACTCCTTGTCGCCGGTCCAGGTTGCCTGCAGGAGCGCGCCTCGGACAGTACGGGGCATCGGGTCAGCCTCCTCGTTGGCCACCGGGCGGATGGGAGGGGCCCGGCGGCGGATTGGCGGAGTCTACTCGCCCCGGGGAAGGTCGCGACGGGCCGTCACCGCTCCTCGGTGCACACCTCGGTGAACGAGCGGCAGGCCCCGTCCGGGTCGAACCGTCGTCACGGCGGGGTCGGCCGGGTCAATGGCAGGACGCCGTCCCCGTGTCGGTCCAGGTGCTCCCGGCCACGGGCACGAACGTCCAGCGATAGCCGCCCGTCATCAGCTCCAGGCGCAGCACGCCGTGGGCACCGGTCTTCCGCACCTCGCTGTTGCCCGCGAGGGTGCCGAACGCCCGCAACCCGGCCCCGCCGGTCCCCACCACGAACTCCCGGATGCCGGCGGCGTCCGCCGTCCCGTCGGACCGCTGCGGCGCGAACCGTTCGTAATCGTGGTCGTGGCCATGGAGGACGACATCCGCCCCGGCGTCCTGGAGGGCCTGCCACAGCGGGCGCACGGAAGCGCTGGCGCCATGGACGCCCGAGCTGAACAGCGGGTGGTGCCAGACGGCGGCGACGCAGGCGCGCGGGTTGGCCGCGAGGTCCGCCCGGAGCCACTGCTCCTGCGGCGAGCCGGGCCCGCAGCCGACGGCGTCGCAGTTCGAGTTGAGCGAGTAGACGCGCCACGAGCCGACTTCGTAGGCGTACCAGCCCTGACCGGTCGGCCCGGCGGCGGACCCGAAGTACGCGTAGTACGGCGCCGCGTCGGCCGTCAGGTAGTCGTGGTTGCCGGGCGCGGGCCGGGTGCGGGCGCGGAAGCGGCCCCAGGACGGGTGGTTAGCAGTTGGCCAGCTCGGCGGCCGTGCCCCGCTCGTAGGCGATGTCGCCGGCGGCGAAGACGGTGCCGGGGATGCGCTCGATGAGGCTCGTGGTCGCGGAGTCCGCCGTGGAGGCGCAGGACGCGATGTCGCCGGCGCCCACGAGGACGGGGTACGGGCTGGCGCTGTCGAGAACGGCGAAGCCGTCGACGTCCACCCGCGGGTGACGGGCCGTCCCGAGGACGCGGATCGTGACCCGGTGGGTGCCCGCCTTCGACCAGGTCATAGACCAGGCGACGCGCCGGTACGTCGACGCGGCCGCGTTGAGGTTGATGGTCGCCACCACCCGGCCGTCCACGGAGACGCGCGCGGACCCACGTGTCGGGCCCCGTGAGGAGATCCAGGCCACCCCGTGCCCGGTGAACGAGAACGAGGTCGTCGCGCCCGCCCGCTTCGAGTAGCGCAGCGCGCCCCCGAGGTAGCCCGCGCTCGTCCTCGTGGTCCAGCGGCCCGCGTACCGCACCGTGGACGCGCGTTCCGTGGCGAGTCGCAGGTGGAAGGCGCCGCTCCCGGTCCAGGCGCCGATGTTGCCGGCGCGGTCGGTCGCGCGGACCTGGTACTGGACCGCCCGCCCGACCGGCAGCCGCACCGCCAGGCTCGTCGCGGTGGGGGAGGCCAGGGCGACCGGCTCGAACGCGCCGCCGTCGAGGCGGCGCCGCAGCTCGTACGACGCGACCCCCGTCCCCGTGTCCGTCGCCGACCAGGTGATGAGCATCGGCACCAGCCCCGTGTCGACGGTGGCCCCCTTGCGCGGGCGGAGCGCCGGTGTCGTCGCGACCGGGGCGATCGTGTCGGGCGCCACCGTGATCCGGCCCGAGGCCCGCAGGCCGGCCACGGCCGCCGTCACCGTGAGCTCGCCGGGCGCCGTGGCCCGGAGCCTCCCATCCGGGGCGAGCGTGCCGCCCGTGCCAGCGACCGACCGGGCGTCGACGGGGCCCGCGGGCGATCCGGGCACCAGCGAGAGTGCCAGGATCAGCGCGAGGAGCCGGGCGCGCGGCGGGTGGTCCGTGGCGGTCTCCCTGGCGACGGCGGTAGACGGTCGAGCGCGCCCGCGGGCGCCGCCCACGCCACCATCGCGCCAGTGTCGGCGCGGCGAGGCAACCGGACGGTCGTCCGGCGCCCGGTACGACCTCTGGAGGGGCGGGCAGTGTGGTGTAATGCCGAGACGCGGAACCGCGACCAGCGCGTCGGCACAGGCTCGGGCCACCCCGCCGAGGGCGGCCCGGAACGGAGGATCATGGGCATCAGCGCAGCGCCCGGCATGGCCAGCGAGGAGATCGCCTCCCTGTCCCGGGCCCACACCCTCTTCTCGTGGTCCGTCCAGGGCGCGCTGGACCCCATCGCCATCGACCACGCCGAGGGCGTGTACCTCTATACGCCCGAAGGCAGACGCATCCTGGACTTCAATGCCCAGCTGATGTCCGTGAACATCGGTCACGGTGACCAGCGGGTGGTCCGCGCGATCACCGAGCAGGCGACCAAGCTCCAGTACGTCCAGCCGGCCTTCGTGACCGAGATCCGGGCGCGGCTCGGCGCCAAGATGGCCGGCATCCTGCCCGGCGACATGAACAAGGTGTTCTTCACGCTCGGCGGCGCCGAGGCCGTGGAGAACGCGATCAAGCTCGCCCGCCACCACACCGGCCGCTACAAGCTGCTCGCCCGCTACCGCAGCTACCACGGCGCCACGTTCGGCGCGATGACGCTCACCGGCGACTACCGCCGCTGGGCGAACGAGCCCGGTCTGGTGGGTGTCGTCCGCTACCCGGACACCCACCGCTGGGGCGAGAAGGAGCCGCGTCCCGCCGAGGAGTCGCTCAACGGACTCGAGGACGTCATCAAGTACGAGGGCGCCCACACGATCGCCGCGGTGTTCCTCGAGACCGTCGTCGGCACCAACGGCATCCTGATCCCGCCCGACGGGTACCTGCGGGGCGTCCGCGACCTGTGCGACAAGTACGGGATCCTCATGGTCTGCGACGAGGTCATGGCGGGCTTCGGCCGGACCGGACGCTGGTTCGCGGTCGACCACTGGGACGTGGTGCCGGACCTGATGACGATGGCCAAGGGCCTCACGTCCTCCTACCTGCCGCTGGGCGCCGTCGCGATGCGCGACCACATCGCCGAGGGCATGGACACGAAGATGTTCTACGGCGGGCTGACCTACAGCAGCCACCCCGTGAGCCTCGCGGCCGCCCTCGCGACCATCGAGGTCTACGAGGAGGACGACCTCGTCGGCAACTCGGCCCGCATGGGCGAGGTGATGCGCCGGCACCACGAGGCGCTGGCGGCGAAGCATCCGAGCGTGGGTGCCCACCGCAACATCGGCCTGTTCGGCATCCTGGACCTGGTCCGCAGCCAGGACCCGTGGACCCCGATGACGCCGTTCAACGGGACCAGCGACGAGATGAAGGCCATCGGCAAGTTCTTCCGCGAGAACGGCCTGTACACGATGATGGCCAACAACTCGATCCACACCAACCCGCCGCTGTGCATCAACGAGGACCAGCTGGCGGAGGGCTTCGCCGTCATCGACAAGGCCCTGGACATCGCCGACCAGGCGGTGACCGGCTAGGGCTCCCGCATCCGCCTCGCCGAGGCGGGATCCAGCGCGTGACGGCCGGCCCGCCCTCGCACCCAGGAGGGCCCCACCCGATGGCGGGCTTCGCCGAACCTGCACCCATCGTCCACGTCAGCGGCGTGGACAAGGTCTTCGCCGGTCGCGAGGGCGGCCGCACGACCGCGCTGGCCGCGATCGACCTCGACATCCGCCCCGGCGAGTTCGTGTCGCTCATCGGCCCGTCCGGCTGCGGCAAGTCCACGCTCCTGCGCGTCATCGGGGACCTCGTCCAGCCCACCCGCGGCGAGGTCCGGGTCAACGGCAAGACCGCCGAGCAGGCCCGCCGGGACCGCGACTACGGGATGGTCTTCCAGGCGCCCGTCCTGTTCGACTGGCGGACGGTGGAGGACAACGTCACGCTCCCGCTCGAGATCCTGGGCAGGTCGAAGGCGTGGCGCGCGGAGCGGGCGCAGGCGATGCTCGACCTCGTGGAGCTGGGCGACGTCGCGCGGCACATGCCCTATCAGCTCTCCGGCGGCATGCAGCAGCGCGTGGCGATCGCGCGGGCACTGTCGTTCGAGCCGAGGATCCTGCTGATGGACGAGCCGTTCGGGGCGCTCGACGAGATGACTCGTGAGCGCATGAACGACGAGGTGCTCCGGATATGGGAGCAGACCGGCACGACCGTCGTGTTCGTGACCCATTCGATCCCGGAGGCCGTGTACCTCTCGTCCCGCGTCGTCGTCATGAGCGCCCGGCCGGGCCGGATCACCGCGATCGTCGACATCGACCTGCCGCGCCCGCGCGACGACGCAACGCGCGAGACGCCCCGCTACTTCGAGCGCATCACCGAGGTTCGCGAGGCCCTGCGCGCCGGCGGAGGCGACGTCGACGGTGCGGGCGCCCCGTCGGCGGCCGCCGAACTCAGCGCGCCTTGAAGCCCGTGATCGTGACCACGCCCTTGGGCGCCCACACGGTCCCGTCCACGAACACGATCCTGCGCGGGTAGCCGAGGGCCTTGTCATAGGTCACGGACACGGTTCCCCCGGCGCCCAGGACCTGGTCGATGAGCTCGAACGTCTCGGGGATCCGCGGCGGGGCGAATGCGCCCTCCACGGGCGGCGCGCCGACGCTCTTCCTCGTAACCTTGCCGGTCTCGCCGTTCATCGTCATCGTCCAGCTCCAGGCGCCCTTCGCGCCGTCGTACGCCCACGTGTACGAGTACTTCGTGAGTGCGGCCGCCGCCCAGCGCGCCCGGGCAGCGTCGAGGGCCTCACGCTGCTGGGCCGCGGCGCGGTCCGTGAAGTCGATGCGGATCCAGTAGCCGTCGCCCTTGACGGCGGGGGAGGGATCGATCGCGAGCAGCAGGTCCATGCCGGAGTCGTCGGTGGCAACGTCCACCCAGCCACCGGCCGCCATGGTCCGGACTGCGGTCGTGACGGTGCCCTCGATGGTGACCTTGTCGGGCGGGGCGCGGTCGATCGTGGTGCCGGCGGCCCGTGCGCTGGTCTCGCCGTCGGCGTGGCGGACGACCCAGCCGGCGGGTGCCATCGACGCCGCGGCGTCGATGCGGGTCAACGTGTACTCGCAGGCCGGCGTCACGAGGCCGTGCCAGCGCGCGAGCGCGCCGTCGAGCGCCTCGCGGGCCCGGGTGTTGGCGGTCCGGTCGCCGGGGGTGGTGAACTCGGTGATGGTGCGGGTGAAGCTCCCGTCGCTCACGTCCGTGGCGTACTCGAGCGAGCTGGGATAGCCGTATTGCTGGTCGATGGCGACCGTGAGCGTGCCGCTCCCCGCGAGGGCGTTGCGCGCCACCCCGAACAGCGCCTCGATGGTGGCGTCGTCGGAGCTCACGAAGCCGCTCCCCTGGAGGACCTGCGCCTCCACGTGGCCGTCGATGCCGGTGACCCGGCTGGTCGCGGAGCCCATCCCGTCCACCGAGAAGGTGGAGGTGTAGGCGTAGGTTCCCGGCTGCTCGGTCTTCCAGACGTCCTCCGCCTGGTCGATCTCGTCGCGGCGAGGATCCCATGTCGAGACGGGCGTGGGCGCTGCGGTGGGCGACGGGGGTGCGCTCCCGCACGCCGCGGCGGCCACCGCCAGCAGCAGCCCGAGCGCCAGTCTCCCCGTCATGCGATCGCCCCCTGCGCCGTTTCGTGCCTCCGATGTGGCGCCAGTGTGCGCCCCGACCCGGACCCTCGACAATCCCACCTCCACCCATCCAGTGGTCCCACCCCGTGACCTGCGTGCACCCCTGGCCCGGGCCGCGCCGGGCACCGCTCATTTGACGGATCGGGGCGCTGGGTCGATGGTGGAGGCCAGTCGAAAGCGCCGGGTTCGCATCCAGTTCGTCCGCAGCGTTCGCGACGGATCGGATTCCAAGGTGTCACGCAAGTCCTTCCCCATGGCCGAGACCACCATCGTGGTGTCCACCGACGGCTACTTCGACGTCTACCCGCCCGTGACCCGGACCAACGGCGACAAGCCCGCCTACCGCGGCCGCGTGGCCGAGCTGGGCTCCGCCTTCCGGGCTCTCGACGAGGGCTTGGCCGTCCGCCCGTCCTCGCCTGCCCTGGCCGAGGCCGTGACCCTCTGGTCGGCCGTCAACGGCGCGTCCGCGCTGGTTGGCGGGATGGGCGGGGGCCGCGACGGCAAGGAAGCCGTCGAGACGAAGTGAGCTCGGCGGCCTGACGGCCGCCCGCGCCAGCCGTTCCGCGTCGGCCAACCCGCGTCCGACCACCGGGTACCGGCACGCCCCGGACAGGCGGCGGCGCCGCCGGCGGGTGAGTTTCGCCGTGGCGCGTCCGCTGGTATCGTCGGCAGCCATGGGACTCGGCTTCGGACTCCTCAGCGCGCAGCTCCGGCCCGGCGAGACCGACTGGACGCGTGCCTACGACGAGACGATCCGCATGGCCGTCGAGGCCGAACGGCTCGGCTTCACCTCCGTCTGGACGACCGAGCACCACTTCGTCGACGACGGGTACATGCCCTCGCTCCTCGTCGTGTCCGCGGCCCTCGCGCAGGCGACCTCGCGGATCGAGCTCGGCACGGGCGTCATCCTCGCGCCGATGCACCACCCGCTGCGCCTGGCGGAGGATGCGGCCACCGTCCAGCTCCTCAGCCACGGGCGGCTGGTCCTGGGCCTGGGACTGGGCTGGTCGGAAACTGAGTTCGCGGGCCTGGGCGCCGACGCGCGCCGCCGGGGAGCGGCCATGGACGAGATCCTCCGGATCCTGCCGAAAGCCTGGAGCGGCGACCCGTTCAGCCACGGGGGCCCCGTGTACGACCTGCCGACGCTCGCCGTGCGGCCGGCGCCCTCCCAGCGGATCCCCGTCCTCGTCGGGGGGAGTGCCGAGGCCGCGATCCGCCGCGCCGCCCGTCTGGCGGACGGCCTGTTTGCCAACGCCCCGGTCGAGCGGTTCGTCGAGCAGGTGGGCTGGGTGCTCGACGAGTGCGAGCGCATCGGCCGCGACCCGTCGACCTTCCGGTTCGTCCATTACTCGATCCTGCTGCCCGGCGCCTCGCGAGCGGAGGCGCTCGCGCGCTACAGCGACCCGCTGTGGGCGATGCACTGGAAGTACTCCGACATGGAGGCCTCTGCGACGCGGCCGCTCCCGCCGCCGTCACCGCCCCCGTTCGATGGCCCGGTTGAGGCGCTGGCGACTGGGCGGGCGACGTTCGCCGGGACCCCGGACGAGCTCGTCGAGGCCCTGCTCGCCATCCGGAGCCGGGTGGGGGTGCCCGTGGAGCTCGTCGCGCGGAGCCACCTCCCGCTGCTCGAGATCGGGGCGCAGGTCGAGCTGATGGAGCGGCTCGCCGAGGGCGTCGCGCCCCACGTCTGAGGCCATGCCCGACCCCGCCGCGCCCGCCCTCGAGACGGCCTCCCGCTGGCGACTGCTGTTCGTCGTGGTGCCCGCCCTCGACGCGCGGGCCGGGTGGCGCAGGCGGCAGCGGTCGATGGGCGACGCCGAGATCGAGGCCGATCTCGCGATGCTGAAGCGCGTGCCCGCGGCCATCGAGTCCTGGAGCGATGGCAACGTCCGGGTCGTGCGCGCGCAGGTGGTGGTGGCCGACGAGCCGCTGCGGCGCCTCGCGAGGGTCGGTGACGGCTGGTGGGCGGACCCCGATGCCCTCGCCCCGCTGCTGGCCCCGCACCTCGAGGCGCCCCGTGCGTTCGACTCGGTCGTCGTGCTCTACGCGTCCGACGGGACGCCCGAGCTCGCGCCGGCCTGGGGCTTCACGTAGGGAGAGGTCGGGCTCCTCGGTGGGGTGGGCGTGTCGTCCATCGTGAGCGGCGACTGGCGCAGGTGGCCGTCCATGACCGACCCCGAGCACGGTTTCGTCCACGAGTGGCTCCACCAGGTCGAGTCCGTCTACCGCCGCCTCGGGCTGGGCGAGGACGACCTGCCGGCCCTGCACGACGTTGCCGACCGCCGGACCACGCGGGCCGACGCCCCGGACCGGGTGGAGACGTACGTCGAGCACGAGCGGCGGACCGGGTCGTGGCGGCCGTGGTACCGGGACCTCATGACCGGGACGGTCGGCCCCCGGTCCGGCGAGGCGCCGCGAGTTCGCGGCCTGACCCGGACACGCTGGTTGCGGCGGCCCAACCCGTAGCGACGACGACCGGCGGGACCGCCTCGGTGTCGGCCCGGTGGCATCAGGCCCGGCCCGCGGTTGGCGTCAGATCGCCGTGAAGAGACCTGCCCTTTTGGCCGGGTAGGCATGGCCCGGGGAGGCGCTTGCACTCACCCTGATGGCGGTATCCAGTCCTCCACCGCGTGTGAGCAGGGGCGCCGCCGGACGGCAGCCCGCCGCGCGCCTCCCCGAGGTCGCGCGTCCGAAGCACGCCGCCGACGGCCCGGTGTTCGAGGAGTCCGACGACCCGGCGGTGGCTGGCCTCGCCTGGAGGTGACACGGGGGCCGGCGGCCGGGGTCGCAGGCCGAGGAGGCCAACCGGGCGCGGTTCGAGGCCGACCCGCCCCATCGAACCGCGGGTAGCCGAGCCGGCGGAAGTCGGGTTCCACGTCGAGCTCACGCTGCTCGTCGACCAGCGGGTCCAGCGCAACACGTTCGAGGTCGGGCGCGACGGCACGATCCGGGCCGTCTACCGCGTCGTGGCCGAGGATCTTCCGCTGCCCATCGCCCGGTAGGCGGCCCGCGGCTCGCGGCCGGCAGGCGCCGTTGCCGCTGATCGGAGCACGATCGACCTCGATCAGCCCGTCGTGATCAGGACCTCGCCCTCGATCTCCACGGGCATGTCGATGGGAAGCCCGGCCATACCGACGGCGCTCCGGGCGTGGGCCCCGATCACGGGTCCGTAGAGCTCGAGGATGAGATCGGAGAACCCGTTGATGACGCTGGGTTGCTGGTTGAAGCCGGGTGCCGAGTTGACCATGCCGAACACGCGCACCCAGGCGACGACGCGGTCGAGGTCGCCGAGCGCCCGCTGGAGGCTGCCGAGGATCGAGAGCGCCGTCAGCCGCGCGGCGGCATACCCCTCCTCGGGGGTGACGTCCCGGCCCACCTTGCCGCGGGGGTGGGCGAAGGATCCATCCGGCGCCTGGGGACCGTGGCCGGAGATGAGCGCCCGGTCGCCCACGATGCGGACGAACTCGAACGGGAAGCGCATCCCCGCCGGCGGCGTCGGTGCCGGCGGCAGCACGAGCCCAAGCGCGGCCAGGCGTTCCTCGATCGTTCCCATGGGTCAGAGCCCCTTCGTGCGTGCAGCAGCCCGGCGGTCGCCCGAATTGCATCGAGTGGCCGATGCGGCCGGAATGGGTGCCGGTGTCGGCCCCGTCGGGGTAGAAGGCCACCGGCCCAGGACCACCATCGTGCTCGTGCGGCCGCCTGGGCGCAAGCATCACAGCTGCTGCACCGGCGCGCCCGCCCCAGCGATGCCTCACGGCTCGCAGTCCTGTGTGCGATACGCGTTTGGTCCGTTCAGCCGCCACGCGGCCGCGCCGCTCAGCGACCAGCGCTTCGGCGTGCCAGCGATCCATGCCAGCTGCCGCGCCGGTTCGTCCTCGGCGCGGCGCACTGACGGTCCGCCGGCCTTGACGCCCGGGGCCGCCCGCCGAGCATCGGCCGGTCCGGATCCAGTCACGGGGCAGCAGCATGGCGGCTCCGGCCTGGGCCCGCCTCGATCAGTCGCTCGCGGACGTCGGCCCCACCGGATTCTGGGGTTCGGTCCGGAGGCGCGGCAGCGCGTCCGGGTGCTGCGCCCCGAGAAAGGCGATCAGGCGCTCGCGGACGATGCAGCGCAGGTCCCACGCGGCACTCGAATCCGCCGCGCTCACGAGTGCGCGCAGCTCGACCGTCCGCTCCGTCGCGCCCGTGACCTGGAGCCCCCAGGCTGCGCCATCCCAGAGACCGGACGCGTCAAGGATGCGCTTGAGCTCCGATCGGACCTCATCGACCGGCACCGAGTAGTCCGCGTAGAGCATCACCGTGCCCAGGATGTTCGAGGTGCGGCGCGTCCAGTTTTCGAACGACTGGTCGATCACAGAGGACAGCGGGACGATCAGCCGGCGGAGGTCCCAGATGCGGACGACGACATAGGTGGTCGTGATCTCCTCGATCCGGCCCCATTCGCCGTCGATGACAACCACGTCATCCAGCCGTATCGGCTGGGTCAGGGCGATCTGGATCCCGGCCAGCAGGTTGGAGAGCACGGGTCGCGCTGCGACGCCGACGACGAGCCCGACCACGCCGGCCGACGCCAGGAGGCTCGCCCCAAGATTCTCGGCTCCCGGCAAGGTCAGCAGCATGATGGCGATGGTGACGACGACGACGCCGACGACCACCACCCGACGCAGGATGGAGATCTGGGTCCTGACCGCCCGCGCCTCGAGATTGTCGCGCTCGTCGAGATGGAACCGGGCGAGGACGATGTCGTCGGCGAGCCAGGTCAGCGCGACGATGGCCCAGGCGGCCGTTCCGATGATCCCGAGGCCCGCCAGGTGCTGGAGTGGCTCACGAACGTCGAGTGGCAGCGGCACCAGCGGCAGCACAACGATCAACGCGACGAGCGGGGCGAGCACCCGAGCAGGGTGGCGGAGGTGCTCCACGAGCGACTCATCGATGACGCTGGTGGTCCTCCTCGCTGCCCGGTCGGCAGCGGCGAAGAGGAGTCGATGCACGAGAATGGCGGCCAACGCGACGAGGACGAGCACCGCGATTGACACGAGCCAGTCCTGCCAGTCCTGCGCGAGTTGGCCCATCGTTCCTCCGATGCTGGTGTATGTCTGTCGCCCAGCGTAGCGCGGCTGGCGGGGACCACCTCGACGGCGACCCGGCGTCGTGCTCGCGAGGGTGTGGGCGCGCCCGGACTGCGGTCCGACGAATGCCGTCGCTCTCGATGGCCGAGCACGCCCGGAACGAGTCAACTTCCGCTGACCTGTGCGGCTGCCGTCAACAGCAGGACGACGTGTAATGGCCGAGGACGATCACCATGGCCAGCGTCGGACGACGACGGCCCCAGGTCAAGCCGGGACGGGCACGTCGGCTCGATCTCTTTGATCCGGGCACCAAACGCCGATGAACACACCGGGCTCGCAGTTCTGACGTGACGTGTGACTCGTGAGTCACCTGTGGCGGGCTGACGCCGCGTAGGACACGCCCGGGAGCCGCCGCCGGGGCGGCTCGCCCGCGCTTCTTCCAGGCCGTTGCGCCGCGCGCTGAGGCGGCGCCCTGGACCGAGCGCCGGGGTCAGGGCAGCGAGCAGTCCAGGTCGGTCGTTCGTCAGCCCTGGCGTTCGGGCACCGGTGATCGGATTCCGCGGACCATGAGTCCGACCGCGGACACGACGCGATCGGCGCGTGGACCGTCGCCCTCGACCCCGGGCATCGTCCCCAGCGCGAACAGGATCCCGAGGAGAAGGGTAGCGGCCTCCCGCGCGTCCACGTCCGCGCGGACGCGTCCGAGTCGCTGCTCCGCGGCCAGGTAGGCGGCGACGGCTTCGGGCGGGCCGGGCGGCAGCGAGGAGCCGACGGCCGCCATGACCCTCCGCTGCTGGGCGGCGAGCTCGGGATCGGCGGCGATCGCCAGCTCCAGGGGCAGGATCTGGTCGCGCAGGCCGGCCAGCCGGACGGCGGCGTTGGCGAGGTTCTCCTCGACGGTGCCCTCGCCGGCCAGCTCGGGCAGCGCCGTGACCCACGCGATGATCGGAGCGTTCGACTCCATGACGGTCGCGAGGAAGAGCGATGCCTTGTCCGGGAAGTGGCGGTAGATGGTCCCCTCGGCGACACCCGCCGCCTTCGCGATGGCCCGGGTGGAGGCGTGGGCGTAGCCGACCTCGCCGACGACGGCGCGCGTCGCCTCGATGAGCCTCGCCCGTGTTGCCTCGCCTCGCTGGGTCATTCGCGCACCTCGACCACCGGTCGTCTCGCCACCATGGTCGACGCCGTCAATCGGTCACGTCCCGGCGGACGAACACGACGCCCGCGAGGACCAAGCCAAGGGTGACATAGCCGATGGCCAAGGCGAGGGCCGTCACATAGCCGACCGTCGGGGTGCCGCCGCTGGCCACGGCGCCGAGCGTCGTGCCGAGCAGCCAGTCGGACGGGGCGTCCTTCACCATCTTGACGAGGGACTCGACGACGAGCACGTACCCGACGCCGATGGAGATCGCCACGGCCGCGGAGCGGGCGAGGACGGGGACCTCTGGGTATGTGAGTGAGCGTTCGCTCACATACTGACCCGGGAGGCGGCCCGGTGTCAAACGGAGCGACGCGGACGGCACCCGTGGGTGGCCATGCGGGGTCGAGGTGAGGTCCGCCGGCACGCCGCCGGCGGTACCCTGATCGCGACGATCCCGGTCCCGGCGCCCCACACCTAGAGCGTGTAGCCACGAGGTTTGTCGATCAGATGCGAGCGTTTGTCGTCACCGGCCCGCGGGAGGCCGGGGTGCAGGAGGTGCCGGCACCGGTCGCCGGCCAGGGCGAGGTGGTCATCGACGTCACCCGTGCCGGCGTCTGCGGCACGGACGTCGAGTTCTACACGGGCGAGATGGCGTACCTGCACACCGGGCGCGAGTCCTTCCCGGTGCGCATCGGCCACGAGTGGACCGGCGTGGTCCGCGAGGCCGGGCCGGGGGTCGATCCGGCCTGGGTGGGCAAGCGAGTCGTCGGCGACACGATGATCGGCTGCGGCACGTGTCGGCGCTGCCGGTCCGGGCACCACCATGTCTGCCCGGACCTCATCGAGCTCGGGTGCAGCCTCGGGCGGGCGGGGGCGCTCGCGGAACGCCTGGCGATGCCCGTGAAGCAGCTCCTCGCGCTCCCGGACTCGGTCGACGATGCGATGGGCGCGATGGTCGAGCCCGGTGGCAACGCGATGCGCGCCTTCCGCGCGGCTGACGTGGCCCAAGGCGAGCGCCTCCTGGTCCTGGGCGCGGGCACGATCGGGCTCCTGGCCGCGATGTTCGCCCGGGCGGACGGGGTGGAGGTGCATCTCATGGGCCGCTCCGCGCGATCGCTCGCGTTCGCCCGCTCGCTGGGGTTCGAGCGTGCGTGGGCCGCGGACGAGCTGCCGGACCTGGCGTGGGACGGGGTCATCGACGCCTCGAACTCGCCCGAGCTCCCCGCGCGCGCCGTCGAGCTCGTCGAACCGGGACGTCGCGTGGCCCTCATCGGCCTGGCCGGTGAGCCGAGCACCATCGACATGCGGCGGATCGCGTTCCGGGACGTGACGGTGATCGGGCTGCTCGGGGCGTCCGCCGGCCTCAGCGACGCGATCGACGCCTTCGCCTCGGGCGCCGTCGACCCGCGGCCGCTCATTGCCGCCACCGTCCCGCTCGAGGCGATCGCCGACGTCCTCGCGGGCAACCGACCCGAGGGCGCGTCCGCGGGTCCCAAGTTCCAGATCGAGATCTGAGCAGCATGGCAGGCCTGTTCGACCTGACCGGGCGCATCGCCCTCGTCACGGGATCCGCCCGGGGCCTCGGGTTCGCGGTCACCCGCGGCCTCGCCGCGGCGGGTGCCCGGGTGATTCTCAACGATGTCGTGGCGGAACGGCTCGACGGGGCCGTCTCGATGCTGCGCGGCGAGGGGCTGGACGCGGACGGCCGGGTGTTCGACGTGACCGACGAGGCGGGCGTCGAGGCCGCCGTCGCCGACATCGAGGGACGCCTCGGCCCGATCGAGATCCTGGTCAACAACGCCGGCATCCAGCGCCGCGCACCGCTCGAGTCGTTCACGAAGGATGACTGGGACCTTCTGTTCGCCGTCAACGTGACGGGCGCGTTCCTCGTCGCTCGTGCCGTGGCTCAACGGATGATCCCGCGCGGCCACGGCAAGATCATCAACGTCAGCTCGGTCAACGGGGAGCTCGCCCGCCCGTCCATCGCTCCCTACACGGCCACCAAGGGCGCGGTGAACACCCTCACGAGGGGCATGGCCACGGACTGGGCCTGTCACGGCATCCAGGTCAACGCCATCGGCCCCGGGTACTTCATCACCGAGATCACGCAGCCGCTCGCGGATGACCCGGTGTTCGACGGCTGGCTCCGGGGACGGACCCCGGCCGGCCGCTGGGGCGACCCGTCGGAGCTCGTCGGCGCCGCGGTCTTCCTCGCGTCGGATGCCTCGTCGTTCGTGAACGGCCAGGTCATCTACGTCGACGGCGGCCTGCTGGCTGCGCTGTGAGGTCCCGGTCGCACCGGCGTTTCCGAGCTCGACGGTTCTCGACGCGAGCGACAGGCCGGTCCGCCACTCGTCCTCATGATGGGCCAGATCGGCCGGCCTTGACGCCGCGATGGACGGGCGGATCGGTGCTTGACGATGTTCCGGTCCTCGTCCGTCAGCTCGATCACCGCGCCCATGCCGGGACTGGTGTTCGAGCCCCGTGGTCCTCGTGTTCGGCGAACCGTTCGCGGTCCAGGATCTTGCCGCCGGATGACGGACCGTAATGACGGGGACGAGCGCGTGGCGCACATTCTCCTCCGACAGTCAGGTGCCGACATGGGGGACCGCTCTGGGCCGGCAGCGCTTGGCTGTGACACCGTGACTCCTGACCGACGCCCTGCCTTGGCGTACGCCCTCCCTCGCTGCCAGGCAGGGCGCCTCCATGCCCAGGCTCCGACGTGCCGCGGTGCCCGGGCGAGGCCTCGCCACCGGCATTGCTGACGATCATGACAAGGAAGACGATCCGATCCAGGATGAGCCAACGTCCGGGAAGTGGGCGTTGGCGTTGAGCTCCGTTCTCGCGGCGGATCTGGATGCCCGCGACGATGGACGCGTGCGAGCGTCCGATCGAGTGCCGGTGGCCGGACGAAGCGGACGGCCACGGATGCGGCCGCCTCCGATCCTGCGGGACCCCGCCTTTGCGAGGCTGTGGTTCATCCAGGCGGCAACCCAGGTCGGCGGCAACATGGCGCTCTACGCGCTGACGATCCTCGTCTTCGCGACGACGCGATCGAACACCGCGGTCAGTGCCCTGGTCATGTCGTTCCTGCTGCCGCCGATCGTCCTGTCGGCGATGGCCGGCGTCATGGTCGACCGGCTCAACGCCCGCTGGGCGATGGTCGTCCCGAACGCGGCCCGGACGGTGTTGACGCTCGGCCTTGCGTTGTCCGGCACGAACGTGGCCGCGTTGCTCGTTCTGAACCTCGGGATCAGCCTGACCACCTGCGTCCTGACGCCGGCCGAGGCATCGATGATCCCGCGGATCGTGCCGAAAGCCCAGCTCGAGACCGCCATGGGGATCTTCAACCTGACGTTGCAGGCGTCGTTCGCGGTCGGGTTTGCCTTCCTGGGTCCGCTCCTGGTGGCGCTCGCCGGGCCGTCCTTCGTCCTTGGGGTGGTCACGGCCCTGTTCGCGGTGGCGACGCTGGCCACGGTCGGGCTGCCGTCGGCGCCGGCGGTCGCGATCGATCCCAGGATCGCCCACCGCGCGATTCGAGAGCCGGTGCGCCAGCTCCGTGAAGGGTTCGCGGCCATCGGCGGCAACCGCGAGGTGAGCCGGCCGTTGATCCACCTCGCCGCGGCGGGATCGCTCGTCGGGGTCATCGGCGTCCTCGGCCCGAACCTCGCCCTGACCCTGGGCCTTGACCCCAGGGACCTGATCGTCGTGGTCCTGCCGCTCGGGCTGGGCGTCGTCGCCGGGATCGCGGGGCGGCGTCGCCTGGAGGGCGATCTCTCGCGACGACGCGCCGGCGAGAGCGGGCTGCTTGCCCTGAGCCTGTTTGCGGCCGGCATCGCGACCGCGGGGCCGCTCGCGCGGGCAGTCGGCCTGCCCCTGATCCCCCCGGTCACCGCGCTCGCCTTCTGTGCCGGTGCCGCGTATGCGATCACGACGGTGTCCGCGCAGACCGCGCTGTTCGAGAACATCGGCGCGGGCCTGCGTGGCCGCGTGTTCGGTGTCCTCGCGACGATCGTCAGCGTGTCAAGCCTCGTCCCGGTCCTGATCGCAGGCCCGCTCGCCGACGCCACGTCCGGGTCGATCGTCATCACGCTCGCGGCCCTCGTCGTCGTGGTGCTGGCGCTGTGGTCGGCGACGGCGTTCGGGCCGCGCCTGCCGAGCGACCGTGCAGCCCCGGACCTCGCCTGACTGGGTGTCGATGACCGACGCCCTGAACGGGGTGGCGATTGGGAGCCCCGAACGTCGTTGACGGTGACGACCTGCCGCTGGGCTGGAACGTCGGTGCGAGCGCGCCCGGGTGGATCGACATTGACTTGGGCCGTGACTGCCCCCTGACGGGTATCCGGCTGATCCTATGCCGGTGGCCGCCGGCGGACACCGCGCATCGGGTCTGGGGCCGCCCGGACGGATCCACGGAGGATGACCTCGCGGTGATCCACGAGTTCCCACTGCAGACACCGTCGAAGGCCACTGGTTGTCGGCGAACTCGACGGTTCGCCGCTCCGGCCTGTCCGGGTCGAGGCCACCGTCAACAGCAGTAATGCTTATCCGCTTGCCTCAACACACCACAAGATGTAGGTCCGAGGTCTTTCATCTCTCGGCAGCCGAAGGGCTTGTGATCCTGGGGCGTCGTCGTCTCCGGGTCTTCTCGCCCTCGGCGAGTGGCGGTGGGTTCCGA
>JBBSCF010000067.1:0-16431 GCA_038250545.1 Candidatus Limnocylindrales bacterium
CGGGGTATGGAGCCCCGCGTCCACACCTATGCCACGGGGCACGCCTCGTTCGACATCGAGGAGCGGGTGCGCCAGACGGCGATCGTGCTGGACCACCTCGCGGCCACGGTGCCCGGCGCACGACGCCTCGAGAACCTGGACACGCACCTGGACGCCGCGGGGATCGCCCGGGCCATCGAGTAAACCGGCGCGCGGGCGCCTCAGGCGAAGCGGTAGGCCGTCTCACTGCCGCGGCAGCGCGGCCCGAGGCCGTAGCGGATCTCGCCCGCGGTGACGTCGGCGAGGCACCAGAAGACGGTCACGGAGGTCTCCGCGCCGTCGTCGTGGCGGCAGATCGAGGGACTCGTCCCATGGTCCGCCAGGAACGCCGTCAGCTCGGCCGGCCCGATGGAGCCGGGTGCCGGCCCATCGCCCGCCGGGCCGGCGAGCAGCTCCAGCGCGCGGCCGAGCCGCACTGCCGACCGCCGGGCGTAGGTCGGATCGCCCTCGTAGCGGACCATCCGCTCGCAGGCGTAGTGGTTGGTGTGGGCAAGCGTCCCGGCCGCCGACGGTGCCGTGACCTCGGCGTCCGTCGTCGAGCCCTCAACGTTGACGACCCTGCCGTCCCGGTGCGCGAAGACGGTGTTGTACGAGGAGGCGCGATCGGGGCGGAGGGCCATCGCGACCGCCTCGTCCAGGGTCCGGGCCGTGAGCTGCTCGCGGACCATCAGCAGGCGCGGGACGCCCACCCGCTCATCGTTGGGTGAAAGCTCGTTGCCCGTGAGCGAGAGCCCGGCCGCGTTCCAGCCGACGCTGATCCACGGCCCGATGCCCAGCGAGAGCACCACCGGCTCGCCCGGCAAACGCCACTCGATCGCGATGACCGACGCCTCGGACGCGGGCGAGAGGTCGTTGTTGTGCGCGACCCAGACGTGTCCATCGCGCGTGGCCGGGGGCGCCGCGACGAGGTCGCTGCATCGCCCGTCCACGGTCTCGCCGGCCGTGGCCTGCGAAGGCCGGACGCTCCAGATCTCCTCGATCGAGGCGGCGAACAGGGCGAGCGGGTCCACGCCGGCGCCCTCGGCCGCCCCGTCGATCTCGTCCACCAGCCACGGCGTGGCGGCGAGCGTGGCGGCGCGGTAGCGTGCGGCCAGGGCGAGCTGGTCCGCGCGTGACCGGCCGGGTGGGAGCGCCCCGTCGAACGCGACGGCGTCCCGGCACACGGCCGCGGTGGCCGCGCCGACCTGCCGCCCGACCTCGCGGTGCGGGCCCTCGACGACGAGGAACGGCAGGCCGCCGCGGGTCTCCACGCGCTACCGGCCGGCGCGGTTGCGCGGCGGCGGCGGGAGCTTCCGCTCGCCCCGGACCAGGAAGTGGACGAACCAGTCGCGGACCTGGACCAGGTTCTCCGCGCGCCGGAACGGGGTGCCGCCCCGCGTGAGCTCGTGGCTCTCGTCGGGGACGCGCATGAGCCGCACCGGCCGCTTGAGCGAGCGCAGGACCGTGAACAGGGCCTCGGCCTGGCCGACCGTCGTGCGCAGGTCGCGCTCGGCGTGCTGGATGAGCAGCGGCGTGTGGATGTGCTCGGCCAGCGACAGGGGCGAGATCGCGTGGAAGTAGTCCGGGTCCTGCCACGGGAACCGGCCGAACTCGATCTGCGCCCACTCGCCGCCCGAGATGTCGCCGGTCAGGAACAGCATCCGCATGTCGACGACGGAGCGGCAGGTGACGGCGGCCTTGAACCGCTGCGTCCGGCCGATGATCCAGTTGGTGAGGTAGCCGCCATACGAGCCGCCGGTCACCCCGAGGCGCTCGGGGTCCGCGAGGCCGTCGGCGATGGCCGCGTCCACGCCCGCGATCACGTCGGCCATCGGGCCGTCGCCCCAGTCGCCCAGGTTGGCGCGATTGAACGCCTCGCCGTAGCCCTCGGAACCGCGCGGGTTCGCGGCGAGCACGGAGATCCCGGCCCCGGCGAGCACCTGCCACTCGAGGATCGGGGACCAGCCGTAGAGCGTGTGGGGACCGCCGTGGATCTCGAGAACCAGCGGCCGGGGGCCCGGGCCACCCGGGTAGAGCCAGCCCTGGATCTCGCGGCCGTCGCTCTGCCAGCGACGCTCGACGGGCTCCACGAGGGCGAGCTCCGCGGCGAGCGCGTCGTTGAGGTGCGTGAGCGTCCGGGGCGCGCTCGCGGCGCCCTTCCGGGGCACGTCGTAGACAACGACCTCGGGGAAGGCCGTCGCGGCCGAGCGGATCGCCGCGACCCGGTCGCCCTTGGCCCCAGCAGCCGGGCGCGCGCGCCAGCCGGCGAGGGAGTGGCGGTCGCTCGTCAGACGCTCCGGGGCCACTCCACCGGCGATCGCCACGCGCCACAGCTCGCACGAGCCGTCGATCGGCGCCGAGAACAGGACGTGCGTCCCGTCCGACGCGGCCACGAGGACGGGGCCCTCACCGATGGTCACGTCGCTGTTCATCGCGGCGTCCGGCTTGAGCTCGCTGCCCGCAAGGAGGTCCGTGCCGCCGCCCGGGCCGCCGGCCGACCCGTCCGCAGCGAAGCGCCAGATCCCCGTCCGGTAGCCCGCCCGCGGGAACCGGTCGCCCAGGGCGAGGATCGCGCCGCCGTCGCGGGTCCAGGTCGGGCTGCCGAACAGCGCGTCGGCGCCGCCGGCGATCGTGGTGACGGTGCCCGACGCCACGTCCACGGCGTAGACGCCCGACCGGTAGTCGAGGTCCGGGTGGCGCCGGCGGTTCGCCGCGAACGCGATCCGCGTGCCATCGGGCGACCAGGCCGGGGACAGCTCCGCCGACGCGCCGCTCACCAGGGCTCGGGCATCGCCCGTGGCCGCGTCGACGAGCCAGAGATGCGTTTCGCGGTCGTCCACGAAGCCCGCGCCGTTGAACTGGTAGCCCAGCCGGTCGATGTAGCGGTAGTCCGACAGCGGGGTCTCCCCGGGCTTCGGCTTGTCCGGGCGGCCCCGCTTGCGGCGGTCCTGCGCGATCGTCGGGCCGAGCGAGCTGGTCAGCACGGCCAGCCGGGTCCCATCGGGCGACCAGGCGAACTCGGTCACCCCGCGCGGGAGGTCCGTGAGGCGGCGAGCCTCCCCGCCATCGAGCGGCAGGAGGTGGACCTGGTCGCAGTCGTCGCGCTCCTTCGCCTCCTTCGGGCGGTCTGGCTCATCCTCGACAAGGAGGCGGCGGTCCGAGATGAACGCGAGCGTCCGGCCGTCCGGCGAGAACCGGGCGTGGCGGTCCGTGCGCGCCCCGATCGTGACGCGGCGGGCCTCACCGCTCCCGTCGACCGGGGCGAGCCAGATCGCGTGGCGATAGCCGTCCCGCCCCACGGCACTCTGCTTGACCGTGAAGGCCACGAGGCTCCCATCCGGGGAGAGACAGGGGTCCATCGGGACCGCGATGCGGTACAGGTCGTCGGGATGCGCGGGGCGAGGCAACGTGGTCCTCCGGGGTGGCGCAGGGGGCCCGCGGGATGGGCGGGCGTCGAACTTGGGCCAGTCTATCCCCGGGCGAGGGGCTACCATCGAGCGGCGATGCCCGAGCAGCTCTCGTTCCAGCTCGAGCCGGCGATGCCGCGTCCCGGCGATGTGGCCCCGATGTGGCCGACGCCGCGCGCCGACCCCTTCGACGCGTCCGACTGGCTGTTCGAGCCCACCTGGGGCGGCCACCGCGCCCTGGCCTTCGTGGAGCCAGGCGGGGCACCCGGGACCGGCGCCGTTCGGGTCGTGGACGCACGCGGGACAGAGCTGGCCGATCGCCTCCCGGAGCTCGCCGGGCTCGCCGTGCGGGTCGCGGCCCGGTCCGCCGTCCTCGACGGAGAGCTGGTGGTGGTCGATGCCCAGGGACGGGCGGACGACGATGCCCTCCGCGAGCGCCTGGCGGGCCGGCCCGGGCGGCCGGTCGCGTTCCTGGTCTTCGACCTGCTCCACCTCGACGGCCGCTGGCTCCTGGGCCTGCCGCTGGACAAGCGGCGCGCGGCGCTGCGACGCGTCCTGCGCCCGGGCGACGAGGTGGTCGTCGTGCCGGCCATCACGGGCGAGGGCCTCGCGCTCCACGCGGCGGTCTCCGCGCAGGGCATCGCCGGGATCCTGGCGCGGCGGCGCGCGAGCCCGTACCTGCCGGGGGTCCGCAGCCGGCTGTGGCGGGCAATCCCCGCGTCGGCGCCGGGCGAGGTCGCGGCTGTGGGGGTCGAGCCGGACGCCACGGGCGACTCGCAGGCGGGCGCCCAGGGCACTGCGCCGGTCCTGGCACTGTTCCGCCGGCTCCCGTTCGACGAGGAGCCGGGCGAGTAGCGCCGGGCGCCCGGCCCGTGGCGAGCGACCGGCGCGGCGGCGCGAACCGCCACGCGACCCGCTAGGTGCCGCGGAGCGCGCGCAGGAATGTCCGGACCGTCGGGGGCTGCCCGTAGAGGAGCACCCCGGCCCGGTAGACGCGGATCGCGAGCAGCGTGACGAGCGGCACCGTCGCGAGCAGCAGCCCGAGGCTCAGCGCCAGCTCCCACGGCTCCACGCGCCCGATCGACAGCCGCGCCATCATCACGAAGGGGCTCCAGATCGGGATGTAGGACGCGATCCGGATGAACCCGGCCGAGCTCCCCGACAGCGCCAGGACCGCGGGCAGGTACCCGGCGATCGCCGGGATCGACAGCGGCAGCGCGATGATCTGGAGATCCTCGGCGCGGCTCAGCAGCGACCCGGCGCCCGCGTACAGCGCGGCGTAGAGCGCGAACCCCAGCACGAAGTAGACCAGGAACGCCGCGATCAGGCCCGGCGACAGCCCCGCGAGTGATGTCGCGGCGGTCGCATCCGGGCCCAGCATCGCGTTCCCGACCTGCCCCGACAGCATCATCGTCGCGAGCGCCGGGACCAGCACCAGCGTCACCTGCGTGAGCCCCGCCAGCCCGATACCAAGGATCTTGCCCATGACCAGCTGCGGGGCCGTCGCGGCGGAGATCAGCAGCTCCATGACCCGGCTCGCCTTCTCGGCCACGACACCCGAGGCGACCCACAGCCCGTAGAACACGAGGGTGAGGAACGACAGCACCACGAACACGATGCCGACGATGCGCCGGCTCGCGTACTCCGCCGTGTCGACCGCACCCGCGCCGCCGGCGGCCGACGCCGCTCCCGCGTCCACGACGGCGAACGACGGTGGCACGAACGCGTTGGTGGTGTTGGGGTTGGCGGCGGTCCAGTCGAGGACGCCGACGCTGAACGCCCCGAGCTGGAGCAGGCTGAGCTTGTCCTGGCCGAGCCCGCCGATCGTGACGACCTGGAAGTCGAGTCCGCCGGCAATCCGCTTCGCGATGACCGCGCCCGCGACGCTCGCGTTGGCGACGTCGTCCACGGCGGCCTGGGGCGTCGCCGTCACCTCGAAGGTGAAGGGCTTGGGACCGCCCGCGGAGCCGTCGGCGGACACGTTGAGGAACGCGTCCAGGATGGAGACGGTCCGGTCGGCGAGGGCGGCATCCGGGGCGGCGACCGCGATCCGGGTGACGGTCGCCCGCTCCAGGACCCGGAAGGCGAGCGGGATCAGCGCGATGACGACCGCGAGGCCGACCATCAGGAGCGTCGAGAACACGAAGGCGCGCGACCGGACGCGCTCGCCGTACTCCCGCCGGGCGACCAGCCACACGTTGCGGGCGGTCGCCCCGCGCCCGGTCGGCGATCCGCGGGTCACGCGGCGTCCTCCCGGTCCGGGGCCACGCCGGCAGGCGCGAGGTGCACCTCCTCGTCAGCCGGGCGGCCCACGAAGTCGATGAAGATCTGCTCGAGAGAGGGGTCCGCGACCTCGAAGTGGCGCACGCGCGCCCCGGCGCCCACCGCCGCCGCGAGGACCTCGTCGGGTTCGACGCCGACATCGAGCTCGACGGTGGAGCGGTCCATGCCCGCCTGGATCACCCGTGTCCCAGGCACCGCGTCCAGCCACGGCAGGCGGTGGTCGCCCTCGACCGCGATCCGGACCATGCGGCGGCCCGTCGCCCGGCGCACCTCGCGCAGCGGCCCGCCCACGACCATCCTGCCGCGGTCCACGATCGCCACCGACTCGCACAGGGCCTCCGCGACCTCCATCTGGTGGGTGCTGAAGATGACGGTGCGGCCCCGATCGCGCAGCTCGAGGAAGGCCTCACGCAGCAGCATCACGTTGACCGGGTCGAGGCCCGTGAACGGCTCGTCCATCAGCAGGACCTGCGGGTCGTGCAGGATCGCGGCGATGAACTGGATCTTCTGCTGGTTGCCCTTGGATAGCTGCTCGGCACGCCTCTCGGCGAGATCCTCGGCCCGGAACCGGCGGAGCCACCCCATGGCCTCACGCCTGGCGCGGTCGCCCGGGACGCCCTGGAGACCCGCGAAGAAGACCAGCTGGTCCAGCACGCGCATGCGCGGGTAGAGGCCGCGCTCCTCGGGGAGGTAGCCCCAGGTGGAACGAGGCAGGCGGTGGCTGTCGGTCCCGCACCAGGTCACCCGGCCCACGTCCGGCTCCAGGACGCCCAGGGCGATCCGCATGGTGGTGGTCTTGCCGGCCCCATTGGCGCCCAGGAAGCCGAAGACCTGCCCGAGCGGCACCTCGAAGGCGAGGTCGTCCAGGGCCGTGACGGACCCGAACCGCTTGGAGAGGTGGTCGACGACGAGGCTCATCTGCCCGGCGAGCATAGCGGCCGAACCCGCATCGGCCATTCCGGGATGGTCCTGAACGGGTGCGCGATGATGCTCCGGGTCCGGTGCGCCGGATGGGCGTGAACATCGTCTTCGTGTCATTTGGGACTAGAGTCATGTCCGATGATCGCCCAGGACCCTATGCGGGCGAGCCCGCCGGAGCGCTCGACCGCCGACCGAGACGGGACGGACGAGGACGCGCACGCGCCCACCACGTCCGCCCGGATGCGCGACGCGCTGCTCGGTGAGGCGGCGGACGCCGTCGGGCTGTTCGCGGAGCTGATCGGCGAGCGCTGGGGGCGCGATCCCCACGATCTGCTCGTGCAGGCCGCGGCCGGCGGCGTCGTCGGGGTGGGCATGGCGGCCTGGACGGCCGACCGCGACCTCGGGCGGGTCGCCGCGCTCCGGATCCTGGACATCGGCATGCAGGGCCTGGAGGGGCCCTTCCGGCCGTGACGGCCGGCCCCCACGCGCTCGAGGCCGCGGCCGTCGCCGCCGCGCTCGGGGTGGATCCCGCGACGGGGCTGACCGACGCCGAGGCCACCGCGCGCGCCACCGCCGCCGGTCCCAACACCCTCGAGGAGACCCGGCGCGACCCCGTGTGGCGCATGGTCGTCGAGGCGCTCACCGAGCCGTTCGTCCTGATGCTGGCCGGCGCGGGCGTCCTTGCCGTCCTCGTCGGCGAGGTGCGCGACGGCCTGCTCGTCCTGGTCGGCCTGCTGCCGATCGTGGGCGCGGACGTCGTCACCGAGTACCGCGGCGATCGGGCGCTGGAGGCCCTGCGCGACGCGACGGCACCGACAGCCCGCGTGCGGCGCGGCGGGGCGGTGACGGTCGTCCCGGCCGCGGGTCTCGTGCCCGGCGATGTCGTGCTGCTCGGGTCCGGGGACGTCGTCCCCGCCGACATCCGCGTGACCCGCGCTGAGCGGCTCCTGGTCGACCGCAGTGCCCTGACCGGCGAATCGATCCCGGAGCCCGCCCGCGTGGAGCCCGACGCCGCCGATGCCCCGCTCACCGGCCGACGCTCGATCGCGTACTCGGGCACGAGCGTCGTCGGTGGCCGCGGCGAGGGCATCGTGGTCGCGATCGGCGCCGCGACGGAGTTCGGCCAGATCGCCGGCAGCCTCGCGACCCGCGAGCGGCGCCGGAGCCCGCTGCAGCGCGAGCTCGACCGCCTCGTCCGGATCCTGCTGGTCGTCGCCATCGGGCTCATCGCCTTCACGAGCGGCATGGGCTTCCTGCGCGGCCATCCCCTCGGCGAGAACGTGCTCGCCGGCATCTCGGCAGCGATCGCCGCGATCCCCGAGGAGCCGCCCGTGCTCCTGGCCGTCATCCTCGGCCTCGGCGCGTACCGCCTGCTCCGGCGCGGCGTCCTGGTCCGGCGGCTCAACGCGGAGGAGACGCTGGGCGCCGTGGACCTCATCGTCACCGACAAGACCGGGACCATCACCCAGAACCGCCTCGTCGTGGCGTCGGTCCGGACGCCCGACGGGCCGGTGGAGGATCCGGCCGACCTGCAGACGCTCCTCGAGGAGGCCCTGCGTGCCGAGGAGGACGCGTGGCCCGGCGAGGAGATCGCCGCGGGCTCATTCACGCGCGCCCTGCGGGCCGCGGTCGCGGAGGCCGGCGGGGTGACGACGCTCGACGCCGCGCACCTCATCGAGGCGATCCCCGCTGACGAGCGGGTGCCAGTCACGCGGACCACGGCGCGGCGGGACGGCGTGCTGGAGCGCCTGGCGCTGGGCGCCCCCGAGGTCGTGCTCGCCCAGGTCGATGTCGACGACGGAACCGGCGCGGACGAGCATCGACGCTGGGCGGACCTCATCGATGGTTCGGCCGCGACGGGAGAGCGGCTGGTCGCGCTCGCCCGGCGCGTCGGGGACGCGCCGTGGCAGATGCGCGCGCTCGTGGGGTTCGCGGACCCGATCCGCCCCGGAATCGCGGCCGCGATGGCGACGGCCAGGGACGCCGGCATCCAGGTCGTCGTCGTCACCGGTGACCACCCGCTGACCGCCACGACGATCGCGCTCGAGGCCGGGCTCGAGGCGCGGCGCGTGGTGACCGGCGAGGAGCTCGCCTCCTGGGACGACGCGCGCCTGGGTCGCGAGCTGGCCGGGCTGAACGTCGTCGCCCGGTCCACGCCGGAGCAGAAGCGCCGGATCGTGGGCGCCGCGCGTGATGCCCACCGGATCGTGGCGGTGACGGGGGACGGCGTGAACGACGCGCCCGCGCTGCACGGCGCCGATGTCGCGGTCGCGATGGGGAGTGGCACCGCCGTCGCGCGCGAGGCCTCGGACCTGACCCTTGGCGACGACTCGTTCGCGACCCTCATGTACGGGCTCGCCGAGGGCCGCCGCATCGTCGACAACGTCCAGAAGGGCCTGGTCTTCCTGATCTCGACCCACGTCGCGTTCCTCGGGTTCATCCTCGTCTCCACGATCTTCGTCGCCGAGCGGCAGGTCCTGATCCCGCTCCAGATCCTGTGGATGGAGCTGTTCATCGACCTGGCCACCTCGGTCGCGTTCGAGCGCGAGGCGGCGGAGCCCGAGCTGACGACGCGCCCGCCGCGCCACGCCGAGCGGCCGCTGCTCACCAACGGGATCCTCGTCCGCATCGCGGGCGCCGGCGCCTACACGGCCATCGCGTCGCTCGCGGTGATGCTCGCCGATGGCGGCACGTTCGAGCACGCGGCCTGGCTCGCCTACACGACGCTCGTCGTCAGCCAGTGCGTCCGCGCCTACTGGAACCGGAGCATCCGGGAGCCGCTCCATCGCCTGGGCCGCAACGGGTTCCTCCTCGGCGCGTGCCTGGTCGCGGTGGCCGTCCAGGCCCTGATTCCGTCGGTTCCCGGACTCGCCGAGGCCTTCCATGCCGCCCCGCTCGACCTCGGGGACTGGGCGGTCGTCGCGGCAGTCGCGTTCCTGCCGGCCGTCGCCTCCGAGGTCATCCGGACGGCATGGCATGGCCGGGCCGTATGGGTGGCCTGACGCGCTGGGCCGGGGCCGCGAACGGCTGCGAACCGCTGGTTGCCGGACGCGCGCGTCCCGGGCCGCACACGGGGTACGATCCGGGCGTGCAGGACCCCAGGATCACCCCGCTCCGGATCGACGCCGACCGGGCCGCGGGCACGCTCGCCCTCGCGTGGGCCGACGGCCACCCCACGAGCTACGACACCGTCACGCTGCGCTGGCTCTGCCCGTGCGCGTACTGCCGCGGCGAGGCCGGCATGCCGGGCTGGCTCGACAGCAACCCCACGCTGACCGCCGAACAGACGCGGCTGGTCGACGTGGCGCTCGTCGGCACCTACGCGATCCAGGCGACCTGGGGCGACGGCCACGCGACGGGCTACCACACGTTCCAGCTGCTGCGTGAGATGTGCCCCTGCGCCGAGTGTGCCCGGGCCCGCGAGCAGCACAAGACCCACGGAGAGGATCGATGATCATCGCGACCACGCCGTTCATCGCGGGGCACCGCGTCACCGAGACCCGCGGCCAAGTATTCGGCCTCGTCGTCCGCAGCCGGGGCATGGCCGGAAACCTCATCGCAGGCCTGCGGTCCATCGCGGGCGGCGAGATCCACGAGTACACCAGCCTGCTCGAGGACACCCGCCGCCAGGCCATCGACCGCATGGTCCAGAACGCGACCCTCGTCGGGGGGAATGCCGTCATCTCGTTCCGGTTCGACTCCTCGGAGCTCGCCGGCACCATGTCCGAGATCGTGGCCTACGGGACGGCGGTCGTCATCGTTCCCGACACGGCGGCGGCCCAGGCGCACGAGTAGCGCCGTGGGGGTCGCGCTCGCCCGGCTGCTCATCGGATCGTTCGGCCTGCTGCTGATCCTCGGCGGCATCGCGATGGCGGCGATCGGGGGCCCGGGCGAGGGCCTCGCGTCCGCCCTGTCCCTGTTCATCCCGGGCGCCGTGATCATCGCCGCCGTCGTGCTGGAGCGGTCGCGCTATCGCTCGCTCAACGCGGAGCGCACCGGCGACGGTGTGGGCCCGGGCGGTGGCGAACCGCACGCGCCGGAGCCGCGATTCCGCCCCACCGAGGAGCGATTCCTGGACCCCACGATCCACGTGGCCATGCGCGTCTGGGTGGACCCGGCCACGGGCGAGCGGCGGTACGTCGCGGAGGGATAGCCCGGTGGGCGCGCGGGTCGCTGGCGGCCGGGACGACGGGGAGTGCGGCCGAGTCCGAGTGGTATCCTCCGAGGTCAACCCGACCGGGACCGGGGTGGGCGGCCGCCGTTGCGCGCCGCCCACCGGGACCGTGCGCATCCGCGAGAGGACCCATGGCCACCGTTCGACCCGCACCCGGACCCCGCGTCGCGACCCGCGGTCGGCGCCGGGCCGCGCGGGACCAGAAGGGGCCGATCCTCAACCGCGAGCTGTCCTGGATCGAGTTCAACGCACGCGTCCTCCACGAGGCCCGCGACGCCCGCAACCCGCTGCTGGAGCGGGTGAAGTTCCTCGCGATCTTCGCGTCCAACCTGGACGAGTTCTTCCAGGTCCGTGTGTCCGGACTCCGCCGCCAGGACCAGTCGAACGCCGGGCACCAGAGCCTCGACGGGCTGACGCCCGGCCAGCAGCTCGATGCCATCCGCGAACGCGTCCGGGAGCTGGTCGCGGAGCACTCGCACATCTGGACGGAGATCCGCGAACGGCTGGCGGCCGAGGGCGTCGAGATCCTCGACTACGAGGAGGTCCCGGAGCATCACGAGAACCTGCGGCGCCGGTTCCACGACGAGATCTTCCCGGTCCTCACGCCGCTCGCGGTGGACCCCGGGCACCCGTTCCCGTACATCAGCACGCTGAGCCTGTCGATCGCGGTCGGCCTCCGCGACCCCGAGACCGGCGAGAACCGCTTCGCCCGGGTCAAGATCCCGCCCATCCTCCCCCGCCTGTTCGCGGTGGAACGCGACAAGTTCGTCCTGCTCGACCAGGTCATCGAGGCCAACCTCGACGAGCTGTTCCGGGGCATGGAGATCCTCGCGACCCACCTGTTCCGGGTCACCCGCGACGCCGACATCGCCATCGAGGAGGACGAGGCGGACGACCTCCTGCTCGCCATCGAGGAGGAGATCCGGCGCCGCCGCTTCGGCGAGGCCGTCCGCATCGAGGTGGAGCGCTCCATGCCGGAGCTCACCCGCCAGATCCTGATCCGGGGCACGGGCGTCCGCGACGAGGACTGCTTCGAGGTCGCCGGCATGGTCGACCTCACGGCGCTCTGGCAGCTCGTGGGCCTGGATCGCCCCGACCTCAAGGCGCCCGTCCACACGCCGGTGATCCCCCTTCGGCTCCTGCCGCCCGACGAGGACGAGCCCGTCGATGTCTTCGCGCAGATCCGGGCCGGCGACCTGTTCCTCCATCACCCGTACGAGTCCTTCACGGCGTCGGTGGAGCGGTTCATCGACCAGGCCGCGGACGACCCCGAGGTCCTCACGATCAAGCAGACCCTCTACCGCACGTCCGGCCAGTCGCCGATCGTGGGCGCGCTGATCCGCGCGGCGGAGGGCGGCAAGCAGGTCGTGGTGCTGGTCGAGATCAAGGCCCGCTTCGACGAGGAGAACAACATCGTCTGGGCCCGCCGCCTGGAGCGGGCCGGTGCCCACGTCGTGTACGGGCTCGTGGGGCTCAAGACCCACTCCAAGGTCGCGCTCGTGGTGCGCCGCGAGGGCAGCGGCCTGCGCCGGTACATCCACATCGGCACCGGCAACTACAACGGCAAGACGGCTCGCCTCTACACGGACCTGGGGCTGCTGACCTGCCGCGAGGAGCTGGGCGCGGACGTCACGGACCTGTTCAACGTCCTGACCGGCCTCTCGCGCCAGCGCGTGTTCCGGCGCTTGCTCGTCGCGCCCATGACGCTGCGCACCCGCTTCCTCGAGATGGTGGAGCGCGAGGCCGCGGCCGCCCGGGCGGGGCATGCGGCGCGCATCGTGCTCAAGGTCAACTCCCTCGTGGACACGCAGGTCATCGAGTCGCTGTACGAGGCCAGCAGGGCCGGCGTCGACATCGACCTCATCGTGCGCGGCGCCTGCTGCCTCGTCCCGGGAGTCGACGGCGTGTCGGACCGGATCCGGGTTCGCTCCGTCATCGGCGAGTTCCTCGAGCACTCGCGGATCTGGATGTTCAACAACAGCGGCCGGCCCGAGTGGTACATCGGCTCGGCGGACCTCATGGAGCGCAACCTGGACCGGCGCGTCGAGGTTGTGACCCCGGTCGAGGACCACGAGGCGCAGGCGCGCCTGGCCCGCATCATCGAGGTGATGCTGGCGGACGACCGGCGCTCGTGGCGGCTCAGCGCCGACGGGCGCTGGGAACGCGTCGAGGTCCTCGAATCCCGGGAGGGAACGGTGGAGGCGTTCGCGGTGCTCAAGGAGGACGCGGCCACGGCGAGCTCGCTGGCCGACGTGCCGCGGCGGCCCCACGCGCAGGCTGGCTCGATGGACCCGCGCGCATGACGCCCGGCGACGAGGCCTCGTCCCTGGAGGTCGAGCTCAAGTACCGCATGACGGACACGACGGCCGGGGAGCGCCTCCTGGGCGCGGACGAGCTGGCCGGGTTCACCGCCGTGGCCCCCGCGGAGACCGTCCTCAACGAGGACCGCTACGTCGACACGGCCGACGGGTCGCTCGCGGCCGCCGGGTACGCCGGGCGCTTCCGGACCAACGGCGACACCACGGTCATCACGCTCAAGGGCCTGCTCCGCCAGGACGACGGGGGCGCCACGCACCGGCGCGAGGAGCTCGAGGGACCGGCAGATCCGGCGACGGCAGCCGGTGCCTGGCCGGAGTCGGCGGCGCGCGACGCGGTCATCGCGATCGCCGGAGACGCGACCCTGGGCGAGCTCGTCCGCGTCCGGCAGGTCCGGCGCAAGCGCGACTACGCCGCCGATGGCACGACCGTGGAGCTGTCGGTGGATGATGTCGAGGTCGTCGCGGGCGACCGGGCCATCGAGCGCTTCGCCGAGCTCGAGGTGGAGCTCCGCGAGGGCGACGAGGCCGCCATGGTGCCGCTCGCCGACCTCCTGGCGGAGATCGAGGAGCTGGTCCCTGTCGACACGAGCAAGCTCGAGCGGGCGATGGAGGCCGTGCGCCGCGATGCGGCCGGCGACGCGCCCGAGGAGGCTGCTGCGGTCGCGGCAGACGCCGCGGACACGGACGACGCGGCCGCCGTCGCCGATGCCGGCGCGGCTCCGCCGCCCGAGATCACCCCCGAGGCCACACCGGAACCCGCCGCCGCCGAGGTCCCCAGGCTCCCCGTCTCCAAGTCCCCGGGCGTCCTCGCCGACGACCACCTCGCGGAAGCCGGCCGGAAGGTCGTCCGGTTCCACCTCGCCCGGATGATCGCCCGTGAGCCGGGGGCCCGCGCCGGCACGGCGGCCGAGGAGCTGCACGGCATGCGTGTCGCCACGCGTCGCCAGCGCGCGGCGTGGCGCGTGTTCGGCGATGCCTTCGACACGGAGCGGACGGACCGCTACCGCCGGCGCCTCAAGCTCGTGGCCGCCGACCTCGGCGGGGTCCGCGACCTGGACGTGCTGATCGATGCGGGCGAGGCCTACCAGGCGCGCCAGTCCGCACCGGAGGCGAGGGCGTTCGAGCCACTCCTGCGCACGTGGCGGGCGCAGCGCGATGCCGCCCGCGAGGTCCTCATCAAGGAGCTCGACAGCAAGGCCTACCGCAAGTGGCTCGACGCGTACGTCGAGTTCGCGCAGGCCGAGGGGCTGGGCGCGCGGCCCGTGGGCCCCGTCGACCCGCACCGCGTCCGCGACACGATGCCGTCGCGGATCTGGGCCGCGTACGAGGTCCTCCGCGCCTACGAACCGGTCATGCGCTGGGCCGACGTCACCACGCTCCACGACCTCCGCATCGCCGCCAAGTGGCTGCGCTACACGCTCGAGTTCGTGCGTGAGGCGCTCGGGCGCGACGCCGGGGCCGCCATCGAGAAGGTTGTCGCCCTCCAGGACCACCTTGGCTGGCTGCACGATGCGGACGTGGCCGCGCACCTGGCCCGCGCGTTCCTCGTCGAGCACGCGGGGTCGCTGTCCGAGGCCGAGAGCGCGGCGATCGGGCGCTACCTCGTGGACCGCGAGCGGGAGCTGGCGCGTCTGCGCCGGACCGTCGGGCCGCCGTGGCGCGGCGTCGCGAGCCTCGCGTTCCGGCGGGCGCTCGGGCGGGTCGTCGCGGGCCTGTAGGGGCCCGCGCGGGGCTTCCGCGCGCGCGCCATCGAGGCCCGGCTCCGCGCCGGGGTCAGGCGTCCCGGTCGATCGGCCAGTCCGCGTCGGACCAGCCGCGGACGAGCCGCGGCAGGCGGTCGCGCCACGCCGGACCGGCCGCGGCGGCGGCCAGGGCGAGGCCCTCGCGGATCCCCTCCTCCGACACGCGCAGGCGGTCCGCGCCGTAGCGCTCCAGGATCGCGTCCACGATGATCGCGCCGGCCGGCAGGATTCGTGCCCGGGCGGGCCGGACGAGGTGGCGCTCGGCGGCCTCGAGGCTGCGCTCGACCGTGAGCATCGCCAGGGCCACCGTGAGACGGCGGCGCGTCAGGATGCGGTCGAGGGCCGTCGCCGGGAGGAGCTTGAGCAGGTTGGACGCCGTGCCGCCCACGGCCACGATCTCGCCGGGGTTGACGCCCGGCGCATCGATGAGGATCTCGCGGACGCGGATCTTGAGCGCCTCGAGCTCGGCGAGCGACGGCGGGTCGCTGCGCACGAGGTCCCGGGTGAGGCGCGCGGCGCCCAGCGGGAGACCCATGGCGTGCTCGTGGCCGGCCGGATCCACCACGACGAACTCGGAGCTGCCGCCGCCGACATCGACGACGAGCAGGTTCGAGGTGATGGGCCGGCCCTTGGTCACGCCGAGGAGCATGAGGAGGCCTTCCTCGTCGTGGTCGAGAACGTGGAACGCGACCCCGGCGCGCGCCTCGACGGCGGCGACCGCCGCGGCCGCGTCGTCCGCCCGGCGCATCGGCTCGGTGCCCACGATCGTGATCCGGGCGGCCCCGAGCTGGCGCGCCGTCTCCGCATAGCCCACGAGGGCTGCGACGAGCTCCTCCCGGGCGTCGGCACCGAGCCGGCCGCCCATGGAGACGCGGTCGCCCAGGCCCAGGAACACCGATTCGTCCAGGAGCGGCTCAACACGATGGCCGCCCACGGCGGCGATGAGGAGATGGACGCTGGTCGCGCCGACATCGATGGCGGCTCCGATCACGGCGCCGGCCGGAATCTCGATGGCAGCCGCTGCGGCCAAGGCGGGGCTAAGGGATTCGGGCGCAGCGGTCGGCTCGGGATCGGGCGCATGGGCCGACTCAGGCAGGATCGCCGGGGCGATGGCCCATGAATCGGTGTAACCCAGCGACTCGTGTTCGGCCTCGAGCTCGGGTGAGGCCAAGAGCTCCGTCGGCGCCGCGATGGTGCCCTCCCGGTCGAGCCCCACCACGGGTTCCTCCACCATCCCCAACTGGGGGCCAGCGTCCCGGGCGGGGCCTTCGTCCAGGACAGGCCACGCGATCGCGGCGCGAGGGTCGTCCTCGGCCGGGGTGGCCACCTCGGGCTCGGGTTCCGGTTCAGCCAAGGCCTCCGGCGCGGGCGCGGGCTCCGGTTCGGCGGCCGGATCGGCGGCTGGCTCCGGCTCCCGCTCGGGCTCCGGTTCAGGCGAGGCCTCCGGCTCGGGCTCGGGCTCGGGTTCAGGCTCGGGGGCCGGCTCCGGCTCGGGCTCCGGTTGCGCCTCGGGCTCGACGGCCGGTTCCGGCTCGGGTTCAGCCACGGGGGCCGGCTCCGGCTCGGGC
>JBBSCF010000068.1:0-16421 GCA_038250545.1 Candidatus Limnocylindrales bacterium
CGTAGCCTCGCGGGTGGGCGGGATCCCGGAGATGATCGAGGACGGCCGCAACGGGCTCCTCGTCCCACCGCAGGACGCGCCGGCGCTCGCGGAAGCCATCGTCCGGCTGCTCACCAACCACCCCCTCGCGGACATGATCGGCCGGGCGGGCCACGACACGGTCCACGACCGCTTCTGCATCCAGCTGATGGTCAACGCGGTGCAGGCGCTGTACGACGAGGGGGCGCGGATGGTGCGGCCGCACGAGGTGGCGATCAGCGCGAGCTGAACGCGCACGCGGTCGGCGTGCCGCGCGGCTCGCGGCCACGTAGCATCGCGGCGATGCGCCTCTCCTTCGACCGGCTGTGGATCTGGATCGCGATCGCGTTGCCCGCGTTCGTGGCGCTGCTGGTGCCGCTGCCGGCCGTTGACCTCGCCTACCAGGTGCGCGCCGGGACCGAGATCCTCGCGACGGGCGCGATCCCGCGCATGGACACGTGGACCTTCACCGTGGCGGGGACGCCGTGGCTGGACCAGCAGTGGCTGGCGCAGGTGATCCTCGCCCTTGGGCACCGCGCCGGGGGGTGGGAGCTCCTCGCGGTGCTGCGGGCGCTGTTGGTCGCGGGGTCCGTGGGGCTGCTGGTGGCGGTGGGGCTCGCTCGTGGGGCTTCGCCGCGGACCGCGTCCATCCTTGCGCTGGTGGCGTTCGCGTTGGCGGCCCCGGCGCTCGCCCTCCGGCCCCAGCTGCTCGGGATCCTGCTGTTCGCCCTGCTCCTGTGGCTGGTGGCCTCGCGGGCCCGACATCCGCGGGCGTACCTGCTGGCGCCGGTGGTGGTGCTGGTGTGGGCGAACGTCCACGGGAGCTTCGTGCTGGGGCCCGCGGTGCTCGGATACGCCTGGCTGAGCGACGCGCTCGCGCGGCGGCCCGCGCGCCTGACCCTGTGGGTCCTGGTCGCGGGGACGGCGGCGACATTCGTGAACCCGTTCCTCGCAGGGGCGTGGGTGTACGCGGCGGGGATGGGCGCGAACCCGGCCATCGCGGGCCAGGTCAGCGAGTGGCAGCGGACCGCCCCGCTGGAGATGCCCGGCCTGCTGTTCTACCCGTCCGTGATCGTGACCGCGGTGTTGCTCATCCGGAATCGTGGACGCGTGGCGCCGCCGGACTGGATCCTGGGGGCCGCGATGGCGTTCATGGGGGTCTGGGCCGTGCGCGGGGTGGCCTGGTGGGCGTTCGCGATGGCGTTCCTGCTCGCGGGCGCGGTCGCGGACCGGGCGCGGGTGTCCGGGCCGGGGCGGGCGAGCGGGGTGAACGGGGTGACGGCGGCGCTGCTCGCGGTCCTGCTCGTGGCGGCGCTCCCGTGGTGGCGGACCACCGACCCCCTCGCGGGCCGCGCGGGCCTGCTCGCATACGCGCCTGTCGGCCTCGCGCAGGAGGTGGCCGCGTTGACGGCACCGGATTTCGGGCGATCCCCACGCCGGATCCTCGTCCAGCAGACCTGGGCCTCGTGGTTCGAGTGGGCGGCCCCGGATGCAACGTACTTCATCGATTCGCGGTTCGAGCTGTTCCCGCCCGACGTCTGGGCTGACCATGCCGCCCTCTCCGGCCCCGGGGCCGGAGAGGTGCTGGATCGCTGGCAGGTGCAGGCGGTGGTCGTGCCCACCGGCGGGCCCGCACCCATCGGGGCCTGGGAGCGGTACTACGCGGACGGGGACGGGTCGATCTTCCTGCGTTCCGCCGGGGTATCGCCATGAGCCACCGCAGTTTGCTGGCCGGACTGATGACGCGCGTGGGGGCTCTGTTCGACAGGTACCCGCTCAATTCGCCATGGGTGCGCGAAGCCGTCCAGACCAAGGGCCTCGCGCTCTGGTTCGCCTTGCTCGTGGTGCCACTCCTTGCCGGCTTCCTCGCGCGCCGGCCGGTCCTCTTCTTCGATGCCCGGCTGTATCTCGAAGCGACGCGGATGTTCCTCCATGGTGGTGACCCATGGTCGGTGTCCTTGGCCGGGTTCTACTTCGCAGCGCCCCCGCCAACCTTGCTTCCCCTCGTTCTGTTCGCGCTGCTGCCGGATCCCTGGGCTTGGGTGGTGCTTGGCTCGCTGTGCGTCGGCGGCGCGGTGGCGACGTTGCGTATCCTCGACCTGCCCTGGTGGTGGCTGCTCTTCCCGCCGGTGGTCCACGGGATCGTGTCCGGCAATGTCCAGCTGCTGCTCCTGCCCTTGATGTTGCGAGGGTTCGGCTGGGCGGCGGCCCTCCTCAAGGTCTACGCCGTGGTTCCCGAGGCGATCCTCGGCCATTGGCGTCAACTGCTGGTCATCGCCGGGATCCTGGTCGTCACAAGCCCATGGCTCCCCTGGGCCACCTACGTTGCGCGCTACGGAGAGATCAACGATGCCCTTTCCGAGCAGAGCAACTTCGGACCGTCCATGGCGGTTTCGCTGCTGTTCGCCTTGCCAGCCCTGGGCGCGATGTGGGCGATCGGCAGAGACCGGAGCGCATGGCTCGCGGTGCCCGCCCTGTGGCCGGCCCAACAGTGGTACTACGCGACGCTGGCCCTGCCGGCCCGAAGTCAGGTCGCCGCATTCGTGATCGCCCTCCCGTTCCGCGAATCCGGGCTGGCGGCACTCATGGTGCTCGCCATCGTCTCACTGGTCCGGCGCAAGCGCGGCGACCGCGTCCCGGTCGACGGCGAACGAGGGTCTGCATGAGCCCGAGCCCGTCGCTCACGGCCGCCAAGCCATCGGCTTGTCCAATCGCGGCTGGTACCTTCGGGGAGGCTCACCGTGACCCGCCACTTGCTACCGTCGCCCTTCCGGGGAGGTGCACGCGATGACTGATACAGCGATCGAACAACGAGCCGTCGACGCGGGATCGCCGCTCGATCTCGTCGTGCTCGGCGGCGCCGGCCATGTCGGCCTGCCGCTGAGCCTCTCCTTCGCTGACGCCGGGCTGCGCGTTGGCATCTTCGACATCGACGGGGACGCGCTCGACCGGATCGCCGCGGGCCGGATGCCGTTCATGGAGAACGGCGCGGACGAGCTGCTGCCGGCGGTCCTCGCCACCGGACGCCTCGAGATGTCCACGGACGCGGCCATGATCCGGCGAGCGGACGCGGTGCTGCTCGTGATCGGCACCCCCGTGGACGAGTTCCTGGGCCCATCCATGCGCGTCTTCGAGCGCGCTGTGAACCAGATGGCGCCGTACTTGGCCGATGGCACCCTCGTCGTCCTGCGCAGCACGGTGTACCCGGGCACCACGGAGTACGTGGCGGCTGCCTTCGAGGACCTGGGCCTGCATGTGGACGTGGCGTTCTGCCCGGAGCGGATCGCCGAGGGTCACGCGCTCGAGGAGCTGCGCACCCTGCCCCAGGTCATCGGCGCCGACGACGAGAAAGCCGGCGATCGCGCAGCCGCCCTGTTCGGGCGCCTTGCGAGCAAGACGATCCGGACCAGCAGCAAGGAGGCGGAGCTCACCAAGCTGTTCACCAACACCTGGCGCTACATGAAGTTCGCCATCGCCAACCAGTTCTTCGCCATCGCAGACCAGGCGGGCGTGGACTACACGAACACCCTGCATGCGATCCGGGAGGACTACCCGCGCGCGGCGGACCTGCCGGGCCCGGGCTTCGCGGCCGGCCCCTGCCTGTTCAAGGACACGATGCAGCTGGCGGCCTTCACGTCCGACCATTTCCCGATGGGCCAGGCCGCGATGCAGATCAACGAGGGCATGCCGGCGTACATCGTCTCGGCACTCGAGCGCAGGCACGGCACCCTGCGCGGGCGGACCGTGGGCATCCTGGGCATGGCGTTCAAGGCGGAGTCGGACGACATCCGGGCCTCGCTCTCGTTCAAGCTGCGCAAGCTCCTGGAGTGGGCCGGGGCGACGGTGCTGTGCACGGACCCCTACGTGGTCGACCCGCGGCTGATCGCCCAGGACGAGGTCCTGGAGCGCAGCGAGATCCTCGTCATCGGTGCGCCCCACAGGCCCTACCGGTCGCTCGATCTTGCCGGTCGCGAGGTCGTGGACATCTGGAATGCGACCGGCGAAGGGATCCGGCTCGAGCGATGAAGGTCCTGGTCACCGGCGCCGCCGGGTTCATCAACGGCTACCTCGTCGAGGAGCTGCTTGCCGCGGGCCACGAGATCGTGGGTGTCGACAACTTCAGCAAGTACGGCCGGGTGGCCAAGTCGTACGACGGCCACCCCCGCTACCGGTTCGTGGAGGGCGACGCGAAGGACCGCGCCCTGCTGACCGAGCTCGCTGCCGGTGTGGACCAGGTCGTGGCCTCGGCCGCGATGATCGGCGGCATCAGCTACTTCCACGAGTTCGCGTTCGACCTGCTCGCCGAGAACGAGCGGATCCTGGCGTCCACGTTCGAGGCCGCCATCGCGGCGCACAGGGCGGGCACGCTCGAGCGGATCGTCGTCATGTCGAGCTCGATGGTCTTCGAGAGCACCACCGTCTTCCCGACGCCGGAGGGCGCCGAGCGCACCTCCCCGCCGCCGGTCTCCACGTACGGCTTCCAGAAGCTCGCCGCGGAGTACTTCGCGAGGGGTGCCTGGGAGCAGTACCGGCTGCCCTACACGATCCTGCGCCCGTTCAACTGCGTGGGCATCGGCGAGCGGCGGGCCTTGCGGGATTCGGACGTCATGAGCGGCAACGTCAAGCTCGCGCTGTCCCACGTGGTGCCGGACCTCGTGCTCAAGGTCCTCAAGGGCCAGGACCCGCTCCACATCCTGGGCGAGGGCAACCAGGTCCGCCACTACACGTACGGCGGCGACCTGGCCCACGGGATCCGGGTGGCCATGGAGTCGCCCTCGGCCGTCAACGACGACTTCAACCTCTCGACCGCGGCGTCGACGACCGTCCTGGAGCTGGCGGAGCTCATCTGGACCAAGATCCACACGGACGGCCGGCCGTTCCGCTACGTCACGGACCCGCCGTTCGACCACGACGTCCAGCTGCGCGTGCCCGACGTCCGCAAGGCGCGCGAGGTGCTGGGGTTTGAGGCCACCACGTCGCTCTCGCAGATGCTGGACGAGGTGATCCCGTGGATCGCCGCGGAGCTGGAGGCCGGGCGCCTGTGACGCCTGAGGTCGGCCGAACGACGCCCAACCATCAACGGGCGGCCGACGCTCGTGCCGCGGCCAACCAGCCGTAGTCGGATGGGGATCTCGGCGAGCTTGAGGATGATTCCACGGGCAAAGGTGGCTCGCTGCGAGCAGGTGCTGTTCGCCGTCGTGGGGCCCGGAACACCGTGTTCGGCTGCGCGACTTGGGCGGTCCTGCGGTTCCTGCTCCGGCAACTCGCCGATCTCTAGGGCCTCAAGGTGATCTACGACGGGGCGCACGCGTCTGGCGAGGGAAGGGTTCTGGATCCAGTTCGTGGTCGCCCTCCTCGGCCTCATCGTCTTCGCGATCTTCGCCAGGGCGTGCAGGGTTGACCCCGGTCGCCGCCGCTCGGGCTGGCCGCTCCGGGTGGTTACGCGCGGAACGGTGTCGCAGGGCGGCGGCCGGAGCCGGAGTCGGATGAAATGGTGACGGGGGTCACGCAACGCGCGCTTACACGAGTCCCCTGGCTGCTCGCCACGGTCGCGTCCGCGGCATTGGTTTTCGCGCTCGCCTTTCCGCTCCTGGACCGCGGCAGTGTCTACTTCGCGAGTGACTCGCACGCCTACTGGGCAGCTGACCTCGATCACCTCTACACCGTCCACGCTCCGGAGCACGATGCCTTCCTGTACTCCCCGGCTGCGGGTCAGGTCGCCGATCTGTTCGGTGAGGTGGACTGGCCCGTCTTCCGCGAGGGATGGCGAGCCATGCAGGCTGTCACGTTGATCGCCATCACGGGTCCCTTCGCCGGCGTAGCGGCGCTGACGCTGCCGCTTCAGCACGAACTGCTTGTCGGCAACATCAGCATCTTCATGGCGGCCGCGATCCTGCTCGGTTTCCGCTGGCCGGCAATGTGGGCCTTCATGCTGCTGACGAAGGTCACGCCGGGCGTGGGCGTCATCTGGTTCGCTGCGCGGCGCGAATGGCGTTCGCTTGGCATCGCGCTTGGCGCGACGGCGGCGATCGTCATCGTCTCGTTCGTGCTGGCGCCTTCGCTGTGGTTCGACTGGGTCCGTTTCCTGTCGGCCGAGAGTGAGACACCCAGAAACCTGCCCAGCTTGCCGCCCCTCGCGGTGCGGCTACCAGCGGCCGTCCTGCTCATCGTCGCCGGCGCACGGATCGACGCCCGCTGGGTGGTTCCGATTGCCGTGTTCCTCGCCCATGGCCATCCGTGGATCAGCACGATGAGCGTGATGATCGCCTGCATCCCCTTGGCCCTTGCGGCAATGGCCACCTATCGGGAGCAGCCTGCGAAGACGAACGCGAACAAGACATGGGCCAGGCGGGTCGTCGCGCGAGTCGGAAGGGGGAGCCGTGGAGACGCATGACCTGATCTGCACCGCCCTCGGGCGGACGAGACAGTCGGCAGCGGAGGATGCACGGTGACACGCGGAGATCGCCTGGCGGTCGTCTTCCCTGCCGCACATCGGCTACTTCCAGTTGCTCGCAGCAGCGGATGTCTTCGTCCTGTGCGGCAAGGACCGGGTCCTGTCGACGTGTCATGCGCTCCGAGCCACGACGTACCTTAATCCGATCGGCGAGACCGCCCTCTACGATCCGGAGGAGTTCCCCGTCGAGGGAATCGACCTCCACTTCCTCCACATGCGATCGGACGCCGTGAGCAAGAGCTCGCCGGCGAGGGCTCGGAGCTGATCCATGTGTCCCCCATTACGATTGGCGTTCAGGGGAATCCCACCGATCGGTTCCCGGCAGCAGCCAGTACCACCATCATCGACAGCGGCTCGGGTCAGCGACACCAGCATCCAGGCTTGGGACCGCCACCCGACCGCGAGTCTGGCGCTCAATCCTCGTGTCTCGGGCGGGCGTCGTGGGGCGGCCCGCTGATCAGTATGCTGGGCGCCATGACGTTCCCGGAGGTTGAGCTCTCGATCGTCGTCCCCGTGTTCAAGGAGGGCGATGCGGTCGATCCCGTCCTGCGCGCGCTCACGGCCGGCATCTCCGCGAAGCACGAGATCCTGGTGGTCTACGACTTCGACGAGGACCCCACCGTCCCCGTGATCGAGCGGCTCCACGCGGAGCTGCCCGCGATCCGCGGCCTCCGCAATGACCTTGGCCGCGGCGTGCTCAACGCGATGAAGGCCGGGATCGCGGCCTCGCAGGGCGACTACATCCTGGTCTCGATGGCCGACGGTTCGGACGAGCCGCACGTGGTGGATCCGATGCTCGCCCTGGCGCGCGACGGCGCGGACGTGGTGGCGGCGTCGCGCTACATGAAGGGAGGCCACCAGGTGGGCGGCCCATTCCTCAAGCGGCTCATGTCGCGGATGGCGGGCCTCACGCTCCACTGGTTTGGCGGGGTGGCCACCCATGACCCCACGAACAACTTCAAGCTCTACTCGCGGCGGCTCTTGGACGCCGTCACCATCGAGAGCCAGGCGGGGTTCGAGCTCGCCCTCGAGCTCACGGTCAAGGCGACGCTCGCGGGTCGGAGCGTGGCCGAGGTCCCCACCACGTGGCGGGATCGGACGGCAGGCGAGAGCAACTTCAGGCTTCGCAAGTGGCTGCCGTTCTACCTGCACTGGTACTGGGCCGCGATGAAGGGTCGCCTCCGCCGACGCAGGCCATGACCGGCGGGATCCCCGCTCCGGCGGCCCAGCCCGGCCGCCCGCGGATCCGGCCGTGGCACGTCGCCGTTGGCGTGGTTCTCGGCCTTGAGCTCGCCTGGATCGCGGTCATCCTCGTCGCCTCGACAGGTCAGGCGTCGTTTGGCCTCGACTACGCGTGGCACATGGACGCGAGCCGGCGACTCCTCGACACGGGCACGCCGTACTGGCCGTGGCAGATCGCCGGTCCCTATGCGATCGGCAACGGGGCGATCCTGTACCCGCCCACCGCCTTCGCCCTGTTCATCCCGTTCCTGTGGCTGCCGCTCGTGCTGTGGTGGGTCATCCCCATCGGGATCACGGCGTTCGCCATGACGCGGCACCGGCCACCGGCCTGGGTCTGGCCGCTGGCGGTGGCGCCCCTCTGCCTCGAGAAGTCGCTCAACGTCTACGTCTTCGGCAACCCCACCATGTGGCTGGTCGCGGCGACGGCCGCGGGCACGGTCTGGCACTGGCCGTTCGTGCTGGCGGTCCTCAAGCCCACGTTCGCGCCCATCGCCCTGCTGGGCATGCGGCACCGCTCGTGGTGGATTGCGGTTGGCGTGACGGCGGTCGTCTCACTGGCGTTCGGACGCATCTGGTTCGACTGGTTCGCGGTCGTGGCCAACTCCGATGTGTCGCTCGCCTACAACCTGCCAACCCTGCCGGTGGTGCTGGCGCCGCTCCTCCCCTGGATTGCCGCGCCCGGGCACCCGGCGCGCCGCGCCGTCGCCTCCCGGATCGGACACGCCGGCCGGTAGCGGTGGATCGACCGCTCACCGCGTCGTCGGCCACAGGCTGTGGAGCGGCTGCCCGCCGTCATCGTAGGTGTGCTCCTCCGCGCGCCCCGTCCACAGCAGCGCGACCACCGTGACCAGCGTGATGACCCCCGAGCCCACGAGGCTGATCGCGCGGTCGTCCGGCAGCGCCAGCTCCGGCGGCGGGGCGGCGAACACCAGGTTGGCCGCGAACGCCACCGCGAACGCGCCCCAGGCGATGGCGAGGACACGCCCGTTCGTCGCCATGAGCAGGAAGATGAACGCGGGGTACGCGTACCGCTCGTGCATGGTCGTGAGCGAGACGAAGGCCACGAGGCTGATCGCCGCGAGGCCCAGCGCCAGCCCCTGCGGCGAGGGCCGCCGGTACACGGCGACGAACACCGCCAGCGCCAGGATCCCGGCGATCCCGAGGCCCACGTGGCGCAGCGTGAGCGGCCCCAGCACCGGCGTGGAGTCGAGCACGAACTCGCCGCCCGCGCCCAGCTCCTGGACGAGCCACCACGGGTTCCACGCCCGCAGCGAGAGCACGTTGAAGATGCCGTCCTGGTAGGTGGAGAGGTTGCCGAGGTAGTTCGCCGGCCCGTTGGCCCCCAGGAACGGCAGCCACACCAGGACGCACACCGCGGCCCCGATGACCGCCGCCTTGAGCGTCCCGCGGAAGCCCTGGGTCGCCAGGAACCAGGCCGCGAACGGGACCACGAGCGGCAGGGCCTGGGGCTTGGTCATGAGGCTGAGCGCCACGAACACCGCGACGAGCGACGCGTGCCGGGCGCGCGCTGCAAGGACCGCGATGACGGCCGGCAGCACGTAGAGGGACTCGTACTGGCCCCACCACGCGGAGACGTACCAGGTGACGGGCCACAGAAGCACGACCCCCATCGCCGCCACGGCCGCCCAGGCCCGATCCCGGAACCACCAGCCCACCGCAACGGCGATCGCGATGTCCGCGAGGCTGGCCGGGACCTTCATCAGGGCGCCGATGGCGGGGTCCGCCGCGTCGGTCACGGTCCGGAAGGCGGGCTCCAGCCACGCGAGGGCGCCCCACACCCAGGCCATGACCGCCGGGAACGAGAGGTTCTGGTCGTACGCGTTCTGCCAGCCGTTCACGGCGATGCCGTGGACCCAGAGCACGAACTGGTCGATGTCGCCCGCGAGCCCCCGGGCGGGCCAGACCCACAGCCGGATGCCGATGCCCGCCGCGAACAGCACCGGGACGGCGATCGCGAGCAGGACGCCGGGAACAGGGGACCGGCGCCGGCCGACGTACATCGGGCGGCCGATCATGCCGGGTCGCCGTAGCGCGCCCGAGCGGTCATGGCGTCAGGCCGGCGTCGTGACCCAGTAGCGCTCGGCCAGGCCGCCGGGGACCTTGCCGATGTCGGCAGTCCGGGCCGCGTAGCCGCGCACCGCCTGGGCCATGGCCCCGGTGTCGTCGAACAGACGCTCGATCTGGCTCTCGTACAGGGCGATGGCGCGGATCTTGCGCTCGACCTGGTCGCTGATGTCCGCGAACTCGGCGGCGAGCGAGACCCCGGCCGGCAGCGCATCGAACGAGCCCGGCGGCATGTCCTCGAGTCGACCGAAGTCCTCCCACCACGCGTACGGGAAGTCCTCGTACAGCACGATCTGGTCGGTGTAGTCCGGGCCGGGCATCACCCAGCGACGCGCGTCGGCGAGGAGTGCGAGCCCGGCGTCGCGGGCCAGCTGGTGGTCCACGTGGCCGCCGATGCCCATCGGCAGGTAGACGCGCTGCGGCTCCAGGCGCGCGATCTCGCGGCGGAGGATGTCCACCGGGGCCGGGTCGTCGGCGCGCGGGAGGCCCAGGAGCTGGTCGTCGCCCTCGTAGCCCCGGAACACCGCGTCGGGAAGGTCCAGCCAGACGAAGGAGACCTCGGCGAAGGCGGCGTACCGCTCGTCCTCGAGGCGGCGTCTGGCCATCGTCTCGCCGGCCGCGGCCGCGTCCGTGAGCTCCGAGGTGAGGACGGCGCCCTGCGTGGACAGGTCGTCCATCAGCGGCTGGCCAGCCTGGGGCTCGTTGTGGATGCTCGCGCGCCGGTACCACGAGGAACGCTGCCAGAACCGCTTGGCGGCGGCGTCCGCGTCGCCCTGCGTGGCGTCCAGGCCCTCCCTGGTGGCCTGCCAGGGGGCCGCGGAGGAGTCCGCCGGCACGTCTGCCTCCAGGTGGGCCCGGTTGAAGGCCTCGGTGACCGGCCAGACGGCCTTGGAGCCGAAGCCAAGCGCCTCGCGCTGGTACGGGGTGAGGCGGTCCGCGGTTCCCGTGCCGGAGAACAGCGTCAGGATCGTGACGTTCTGGCCGAGCTCGCGGAGGCTGGCGATGAGCCCGCCGCAGGAGAGCGCAACGTCGTCCGGGTGGGGGGCAACGAATACGTGGGTCATGGCCAGCGGAGTATAGCCGGGCGTCCCGCCCGGATTCGGGGCGGGCACGGCGACGCCCGGTCAGTCCCGCCAGCCCCCGGCGCCGATCAGCGGGACGAACACGCACGCCCCGTCGGAGCGCTCCAGCCACTCGCCCCCGTGGCGTGTCACCACCAGGAGCTGCTGCTGCCGCCGCGAGCCCACGGGGATCACGAGGCGGCGTCCGTCGCCAAGCTGGTTGCGCAGCGCCTCGGGGACCGCCGGGGCCGCGGCCGCGACGAGGATCCCGTCCCACGGGGCACCCTCGGCGACGCCCAGGGTCCCGTCTCCGGTCGTCACCGTCACGCGGTCGCCGTAGCCGAGCCGGGCGAGTCGCTCCCCGGCCTCCGCCGCCAGCGCCGGTGACCGCTCCACGGACGTCACGCGACAGCCCAGCTCCGCGAGGACCGCGGCCTGGTACCCGGAGCCCGTGCCCACGTCCAGGACGCGGTCCCCGCGGCCCACGCCCAGCAGCTCCGTCATGCGCGCGACGATGTACGGCTGGCTGATCGTCTGCTCCGCGCCGATGGGCAGCGGGTGGTCGTCGTACGCCTGGTTGCGCAGCGACTCTCCGACGAACGCCTCGCGCGGGACGGCGTCCATGGCCGCGATCACGCGGGCGTCGCGGATGCCGCGCGCGAGGAGCTGGTCCGCGACCATCCGGGCCCGGGCGTCGCTCGCGCGGTCCCGGGTCTCGTCCATGGCGCTCGGAGCGTCAGCTCGCCGCGGGACTCGGCGAGGCCGGGGCCGCGCTGGGGGCGGCACTCGCCGACGGGACGGCGCTCGGTGCCACGGACGGTGCCACGGACGGCGCCACGCTCACCGACGGAGCCGCGCTCGGTGCCACGGACGGCGCGACCGTCGGCGCGACGCTCGCGGGCACGGTGGGGACAGGCTTCGGCGTCGCGAGCGCGTCGCTGAGGAACCCCTTGTGCCCGAACAGCAGCCCGTACGCCAGGATGGCCACGAAGACGCCCACGGTGATGATCACGAACCAGGCCGATGCGCGGTCCTTGATGTGGACGGCATCCTGGGCGATCGACGGCGCGGCGGCGGGCTGCGCCTTCGCGTTCGCGCCACGGTTCTTCCTGCGGCCCCCGCCCGGTGCCGGGGCGACCGCGATCGCGGGCTCTCCCGGCAGCTCCTCGAACGCATCGGCGGCGTCCTCAATCGCCTCGGGCTCTGTGGCGGCGTCGGCCGCGGCCTCGGGTTCCGCCGCGCCGTCGGGGCCGTTGGCCTCCGGGTCGCGCTCCTGGTCGGTCATCCGGTGCTCGATCTCCTCTCCGCGGGCGCGCCTGCTGGGCATCGCCTCACGCGGCCGTCAGTGTAGCGATACCGGCCGCCTCCGGGCCGGATCGGCCGTCAGGCGTCCCTGACCGCGCGCACGAACAGGCCCGCCACCCCCGCCGCGATGGAGATGAGGCCGGCCGCGGCGATCGCGACATGCGGCCCGGCAACGTCGATCACCAGCCCGCCCAGGGCCATCGCGATGCTCATGCCCCCGAACACGAGCGCGAACCGGATGCTCACCACGCGCCCCATCAGCTCGGGCGGCGTCCGCTGCTGGAACAGGGTCTGGCTGGGAATGACGAAGGCCATGTTGGCGACGCCCAGGCCGAACGCCAGCCCGAGGGCCATCGGAATGGTCTGGGCCAGCCCGAACGCGACCGCCAGGACACCGAACACCGTGTAGGCCACGATGATCATCTTGCCCTTGGGGGCCCGACCGGCGACCGCGCCCAGCGCGAACCCGCCCACCAGGCCGCCCACGCCCATCGCGGCCTCGATGAACGCGTAGGTGCCGCGGTAGGCCTCGTCGGTCCCCGGCGTGATCGCCCTGGCGAGGATGAGGGTGCCCACGGTGATCACCCCCAGCGAGAACTGACCGGCCGTCCCCTGCAGCGTGTTCGCGAGCAGAACGGTTTCCCGGCGCAGGAATGCCCAGCCGGCCTTGAGGTCGGCTCGCATGGAGGATTGGCCATCGCCCTCGCCTTTGGCGCCCTCCGTGTCCAGCGCGCGCTTCGCGATCGGCGGTACGACGATCGTGGCCAGCAGCGCCGCCGATGCCAGGTAGGTCACGGCATCGAACCAGAAGGCCAGCGCCAGCGACGACTTGAGGAACACCACGAACAACCCCGCGATCGGGTAGTTCACGACGTCCGCGAGCGTCTCACCGACCCACATCGCGGCGTTCGCCGGCAGCAGGTCCTCCTCCGGGACGATTCGCGGCAGGACGGCCTGGCGTGCCGGGCGGAAGAAGATCGAGATCGTGGTGATCAGGAAGACGACGGGATAGGCGAGCCAGATGTCGAACATGACCGCGACCGGGACCATGAGCACCGCAGCCGCCCGCAGGATGTCGGAGACCACCAGCACCTGCTTCTGGTCCCAGCGGTCCACGAACGTGCCGGCGATGGGGGACAGGATCAGGTTCGGCACCATGCCCGCGAAGAAGGCCAGCGCCACCGCAAGCGGCGACTTGGTCACCTCGTAGACGAAGGCCGCCAGGGCGATCTGGTTCACGCGGTCGCCGAACAGGCTGATGAGCTGGCCGACCCACAGCGCGGAGAACGACGGGTTGAGCGCCAGGCGGACGTACGGGTGCGCGCGGAGGCGCTCGAGCGGGGACGGCCGGCCCAGCGCGCGCTCGGCCGTACCGACGGCCAGCGCAAGGCGACGCTCCCGGTACGCCGCGGCCGCGTGCAGCCCCCTGGCGGCCGCCACCGCCGCCCTCGCCTCGGTCTCCTCCGTTGGGAGCGGCGCGAGCGCGGGCGAGGAGAGGCCCATGCTCGAAGCGCCCAGCATCAGCGGCCGCCGCAGCGCGATCGTGTCGTCCAGCGCCGGGGTCAGTCCCGTTCCGGGCCGGATCGCGATGCCGTCTTCGTCGACGGCCGTCCCCGCCTCGGGCAGCCGCAGCGTCCCCGCGAGCCCCAGGAAGCGGCCCGTCTTCGCCTCGTCGACCGCGCGCTGCGCCTCCTCGGGCGTCCGCAGCAGCGTCGCGAACAGGAAGAAGGCGAGACCCGAGGTGAGGAAGATGTCGCCCACCGACGCCACGTTCTGGACCAGCGGGAACGGGATCGGGATGATGTCCGCGAGCGGGCCCAGGTGGAGCAGGAACGCCGACCCGAGTTCCGGACCGAGCGAGACATGCAGCACCGAGTCCAGCGGCCCCTGCAGGCCCGAAGCGTCGAAGGCCGGCATCCACACCGGCATCCGCCCGCCATTGACCAGGATCACGAGCGCGTTGGACGCGATCCCGATGAACGCCAGCGCCATGCCCGGGTAGAACCGGTTCTTCCACAGGGTGAGCAGCAGCAGGCCGTAGGCCAGCCCGAGGAGCGGCATCCGCAGCGTCTCGGCGAACGGGACGCCGAAGCTCAGCGAGGCCTCCGTCCCGAACCGGACGATGACCGCGACGAACAGCAGCGGCAGGAACCGCAGCCGGATGTTCGCCAGGTTCTCGAGCCGGCCCCCCAGGAGGAGGCCGAGAAGCAGCCCGAGTGCGATTCCGCCGATCAGCATCCGATGATTGTCGGGTCCGCGACGGGCCGCGCGCTCAGTTCAACTCGGCCGGGGCTGGAGCCGGACCCGTCGGAGGAATGACCGTGGCCTGCGTCGCGTGCGGCCCTAGCTCCTCGGGTGCCGGGCCGGCGGCGTTGGCGGGCCGGTTCGCGTGCTGCGAGATCATCGGGATGGGGCGCGCCTGGAACGTGCGCCCCGGGTCCGCGACGCCCTCCGCCCAGGACGTCTGCACGAAGGCGTCCACCACCGTGGGGTCGAACTGGATGCCGGCGAACTTGCGCAGCTCCGCGATCGCCTGCTCGGGCGTCAGCGGCGTCATGCGGTATGGGCGGGCGGCCGTCATCGCCTCGAACGAGTCCGCCACGTGGAGCACCCGGGCCAGCAGCGGGATCTCGTCGCCGATCAGACGGTCCGGGTAGCCCGACCCGTTGTACCACTCGTGGTGGTGTCGGATGATCGGCAGCTCCGGCGCCAGGCGAGTCACGCCCTGGATGATCTGGGCCCCGATGACCGGGTGCGAGTTCATCATCGCGCGCTCTTCCTTGGTCAGCCAGTCCTGCTTGAGAAGCACCGCGTCCGGCACGCCGATCTTGCCGACGTCGTGCAGCAGGCCGCCCCACTCCAGCGCCTCAAGGTCGCTCTCGCCCAGCCGCATGACCCGGCCGATATCGCCGCCGATCTCCTTGACACGCCAGGAGTGCCTGCTCGTGTAGGGGTCGCGTGCATCGACCGCCCCGGCGAGCGCCGTGATGGTCTGCGTGAACATCTCGCGCATCTCGGTGTAGTTCTGGTACGCGAGCCGCGTGATGTAGAGGGGCAGGGCGAACAGGAGGCTGGCCCACGCGGCGATCACATAGATCTGGGACATCAGCCAGCCGAGGGGCGCAAGGCTAATGAAGCTGGTCGCAGTAGAGCGGATATCCCCTAGGAGGACGAGGGAGGCACTGTCCCCGGTCCGGCGCGCGACGATCAGGGCCACGATGCCAGCGTTGATGGTGAAGAGGACCGCTCCACCAACGACTGCTGCAAACAGGCTCGTTGGCGACGCGAGGCTCTTCGTGAGTTCCGGCCCGCCTTGGAGCGGAAAGCCCATCGGCCACATCACGAGGCCAGCCACAACCGCTGGGATCACGGCTCCGGCATGATTCGTCAAGGAGCCGTACCAGGGAACCCGACCGCGAAGCTCACGGATCTCGGTGGTTCCGAGCAATGCCACCCAGGCGCCCGCGCCGGGCCCGCCGAGGATGGTGGCGGCCAAGATGGTCGAGAACGACACCGCGAACATCGCACCTCGCGGCATACGGACGGGGATGGCCGATGCCACCAGCGTCACGCCAATCCAGAAGGCTAGCCCGGCCAGAGGCGCGTTCTCCCCTAAGAACCCGAACCCGCTGGCGATGGCGAACCGGGGCCTCACAGGAAACAGAAGAGTCGTGACGACGAGCGCGATCACGCTCGTTGCCACGACCCCAGTGATGTAGAGCTTCAGTTGCCTCGGCATCCGTCCCCAGTTCCCGATCCGTAATCGGGACTCTAGCCCGTTCTCATCATTCGAGTGAACAGGACTTGAGTACTCAGGACGGGCCCGCCCTAGAAGCCCCGAAGGGAAGCGCCCCCGGCCAGGGCCATTGCGGCCACTGCTCCGAGAGCCACCAAGACTCGCAGAAGGCGATCCTTCATTGGTCGATACTCCGCGTTCCTGGCTACCAGGGCTTGAGGATCTGAGTCGGTTCCACGTTCGTTCCTCCTCGCGGCCTCCGTGTCATCCCCCCAGGAACACGAAAACCGACCTGACTCGAAAGTCGGTCGGTTGCACTACTCGCTCCACCCTCACCCTAAGTGCCCAATTCAGGCGGGGGTATCAGCGCGTCCGAGGTTTCCTTGATGCACCGTACCTTCGTACTAGTGCGGGCCGAACAATAGGTACCAGCGCCCGTACCGGTCAATACGTAACCCTACCTATGCGCTCAAGGCCGGGCGGCCTGCACAGCGGGGGCCATGCGGCCTGCTACCGCTCA
>JBBSCF010000069.1:0-15933 GCA_038250545.1 Candidatus Limnocylindrales bacterium
GAACTCCCCCGCCCCCCACGCATAAAACACCACACTCGACCCCGCCACCCACACATTGCGGAAGCGCTTGGGCAGCACCCACAACCCCACCAGGACAGCGGGCATGAAATACCAAAGAAAAGCCGGGGAAACGAAGGACATATGCGGGACGGGCGCTGCGGGCGAGCGAGCCTAGCCGTCACGACGTCGTCGTGTCGCGCTCCGAGCGGTTGCCCGGCCGCCGGCTGAGGAAACCGTCAGGCGGCCGGACTGACCTCGACCGTCTCGCCGGGCGCCAGGATCCTCACCGGAACGTCGCGCTCGGCGGCCGCGGCGGCGAAGCGCCGCGCGGCGTCCGGGACGGGCCGGTAGACGCCGTCGACCTCGTAGCCCTCGGCGTGGATCGGGATCGCGAGGCGGGCGCCGAGGATCTCGACGGCGATCGCGGCCTGGGCCGGGTCGAGCGCGACCGGCAGAGGGCTGGCCGGCTGGCGGTGGGGAAAGCCGACGACCGCCCCGTTCACCGGAACGAGGACCACGTCGAAGGGGCCGTGCCGCTGCGCCATGCGCCACCAGTAGCCGTGGAACATGGTGTCGCCGAGGTGCAGGACGCGGACGCCCTCGGCCTCGACGAGCCAGGCGACCTGGGGGTCGCCGACGCCGTCGACTGCCGGGAGCGCGGTCAGCGTGAACGCCCCGGCGCTCACCGACTCCCAGGGCGCGACGGCTCGGCGCTCCAGGGCGGCCGCCGTCAGCTCGTGCTCGGCCTGGGCGAGCGCCAGGTTCTCGAGCGCATCGCCGCCCCCGGGCGGTGGCTCGAGCACCGCCGCTCCGGGCGCGAGCGCCGCAGTGAGCGCCGGGGCGTCGGCGTGATCGCGGTGGAGGTGGGTGACGAGCCCGGCGACGGCGGTGCCGGCGCTGGGCGGCACGACGTGCGGCAGGGGCATGCCCGCCGCGGCGTCTCCGAACGGCGCGAACACCGCGCCCGCGTCCTCCAGCGGGTCGACCACCACCGTCGCGCCGTTCGCCTCGAGCTCCACCCCGGCCCAGCCCAGCCATCTCAGTCGCATCTCGTCCGTCCTGTCGTCGGGTACCGAGCGCCCGAATATACAGAACGATCGTTCGTTCAGTATGATCGCCGGCATGCCGCGCCGCTCCGCCGCCGACGTCGCCGACAGCCGGGCCTCCGCGGTCGAGGCCGCGGTCGACCTCGCGTCCGTCGACGGGCTCGAGGGGATCACGATCGGGCGACTCGCGGGCGAGCTCGGCATGAGCAAGAGCGGCCTCATCGGGCGCTTCGGCGACAAGGAGGCCATGCAGCGGGCCGTGCTCGCCGCCGCCGTCGAGCGCTTCACCGACGCCGTCTGGCGGCCGGCGAGCCGCGCCAAGCCGGGGCTGCCCCGGCTCGAGGCGATCGTCGAGGCCTGGATCGCCCACCTGCGCGACGGCGTGTTCCCCGGCGGGTGCTTCGTGACCACCGCGTCGGTCGAGTACGACGCCCGCACCGGACCGCTGCACGACGACGCCGCGGCGGCAGTCGGCCGCTGGCTGCGCGTGCTCGAGGCCGAGGCGCGCCGCGCACGCGAGGCCGGCGACCTGCCCTCCGACCGCGACCCCGTCGACGTCGCCTTCGAGCTGCACAGCCTGGCCTCGGGCGGGAGCGTCGCCGGCCGGCTGCTGGGTGACGCCGCCGCGCTCGACCGGACCCGCGCGGCCATGCGCCGCGCGATCGGGCTTAGCCCTCGCTAGCGGCGGCCTTCGGCGGCGACGCGCAGGCCGAGCCCCACCAGCACCACGCCGGTCGCGCCCTCGATCCAGCGGCGGACCAGTTGGTTCATCGCCGCAGCGTGCCGGTCGGGTTTGTCCGGATGGACAGCTCACGCCAGTAGTAGACCGAGCGCTCTCCCGTGGTCGGGTCGGAGCAGATGAAGCCGTGCCGCTCATAGAAGCGGCGGGCCTGCGTATCGGGCTCGTCGACGTTGATCTCCAGGAGGGCGGCTCCACGATCGCGGGTCAGCTCGACGGCCGCCGTCAGCAGGCCCGTCCCGATGCCGGACCCGCGCAACAAGGGCCGGACGAACAGCTCGTCGAGCAGTCCGACAGGGCCCGCGTACCACGCATTCGGCCGAAAGCTCATGAGCGCCACTCCCGTATCCGGCTGCTCGCTCAGCAGCGCGACCAGACCATCCCCCGCGAGCATCTCCTCCAGCCGCGCCGCGAGCGCCGCGACGCCCGGTGAGGGGGTGTCGAACTCGACGTTGAAATCGTGCAGCAGCACAGCCACCTCCGTCGCGTCCGCCGGCCCTGCCCGGCGTATGGCCGCGGCGCGGAAGCCGCCGTTCGTCATGAGGCAGACTGCGGTCGGGCCATGGCACCCAGTCTCCCAAAGGACCCCGCGCGCGGTCCCGCTGGTCGCATCGACGGCCGCGAGCCGCGCCCGTTCCTCTCCTCAGGTGCCGCTCGCGGGGGCGGGCCGGCGCAATCGGGCCAGCGCGAGCTCCGCGGTGCTGGCGGTCAGGTTGGCGAGGGTCATCGCGCGGGCAACCGCGTCGACGGCGTCGATCTCCCTGCGGGTGAGGCTCGCCCGTGCCGTCGCGGTCACGTCCGCGGGTGCCGGTCTCCTGAAGCGATCCTCGGTTCGAGCGGTCGCGTAGGCGACCGCGGCGCGGCTGCGTGCGCCGAGACCGTTCGGGTCGGCGAGGTCGAGTGCTCGTAGTTCGTCGGCGGTCACGCCCGCGTGTAGGGCCCATCGCTCGTGCACCAACGTGCACCGCGCGCAGGCGTTGACCCGGCTGACTGCGACGGTTACGAGTTTGCGTTGGCGCGCGGTGATTCGTCCCCGAAGAACCGCGTCGCCGAGCGCCCGCCCGTGGCGCATAACGCCGGCGAGCTCTCGCGCGGCGTCCAGTGGCGACGAGAACGTACGTGGTGTCACCGGTGGCCCACGAGGGCGGCGGGTGCTCCGATCGCGATGCGCTCGTCGAAGGTGACGGCACCCTCGAGCGCTCGACGCACCGGGCAGGTGTCGGCGACGCGCTTGAGGCGAGCGACCTGGTCATCGGTGAGGCCGTCGGGGAGATGGATCGTCACGTCGAAGCGCCGCGGCTCGGACTGGTAGTCGTAGTCGACGTCGACTTGGATCTCGCCAAGCTCACAGTGCTTGCGCTGGGCGTAGCGGGCGATCATCGTCGAGACGCACGAAGCAAGCGCGGCGGGCAGCAACTCGTGCGGCGCCGGCGCCGTGTCGGTGCCGCCGAGCTCGCACGGCTCGTCGGTGATGAGGGTGTGTCGTCCGTTGACGTCGATCTCGGTGCGCAGGCCGTGAGCGACGCGGGCGGTGGCGGTCATGGTCATGGGGAAAGCCCCCTCTTGTTGCGGTGTGTTCTAACGGGCGTTGCCGTGCAGGTCGGCCCCGAACAGCGGGGCGAAGAGGCAGACGTTCGCCAGGCCGGCTGCGAGCGGGACGAGGCCGACGACGGCGAGGATGATGCCGCCGGTGCCACCGATGACCGCAAGGCCGATGACGATCAGGGCGAGCCCGGCGACGATGCGTGCGACGCGACCTGCGCCGCTCTTCATGAAGTTGACGACGGCCATGGTGGGCTCCTATCGCTGTGGTGGCTAGGCAACCGTTGCGACGGCCGCGAGGTGGGTGTGCAGGTCGATGGGGTTGCGGATGCAGTAGGCGCCGGGGCAGTGGTCGTCAGCGAGTTGCTTGATGTTCGGCGGACGCGTCGGCGTCGACTTCGAGGTACCAGTCGAGGCGCTCGACCGGCGGTCGCTCGCTCACGCCGAGGGCGCGGCTCATGTCGACGGTTGCCTCGACGCGGGTCCGCAGGCCACGGAGTTCGACGCCTTGGCGGGCGGCCTCCTGTGCGTAGCTCATGGCATAGCAGGCGAGTCCGCCCCAGAAGCAGTAGGCGAGCGGGTTGGGCGCGAAGCCGGTGCCGCCCATCGGAGGCGGGAAGTCCGCCTCGAAGACGACGCTCTCGCCGCTGGGCAGCGGAATCTCGGTGCGAAACTGCGGGGCGCCGGGGGTCGTCTGCCACGCACCGTCGAGGACGACGGCCTGCACGACGGCTGTGGGGTCGACGGCGGGGCCTTCGGCAGTCCGCTCGACGGCTTCGATGTTCACGTTGTGCATGCGGGGTGCTCTTTGGACGGTCGGGATTGCAGGCGGGGACTCATCGCGGCCGCCGATGGGATCGGCTGGTCGGGCAGTCGGCGTTCGGGAGGCCGGCCGCCAGCCAAGCGTTCATTCCGCCCGCCACGCTCAGGACGTCGGGGCGGGATGCGGCGGCCCAGCTCGTGCAGCGGGATGTGCACGGCGCCGGGCACGCGGACCTGCTCGTACTCCGGATGTGTGCGGACGTCGACGATCACGATCTCGCCGGTGAAGAACCGGTCCGACGCGTGGCGCGGGGCGATCGACTCGATCCGGCGCAGTCCGAGCATCACGAGTGGCCGAAGCGGACGTCGGGCAGGATGCGGTGCAGGGGCTTCGGCAGCCACCAGGCCCACGTGCCGAGCACGCGCAGCATCACCGGCATCAGCAGCAGGCGCACGAGGAACGCGTCGAGCAGGACGGCGACCCCGAGGATGACGCCCATCTCCTTGGGCGGCAGCGGCCCGGACAGCGCGAAGGTGAAGAACACGGCGACCATGACCGCTGCGGCGGCGAAGATCACGCGGCCGCTGTGCGCGACGCCGCCGACCATGGCTTCCTTGGCGTCGTGCGTGCGGTCCCAGTGCTCCTTGGCCGAGGAGAGCAGGAACACGGTGTAGTCCATCGAGATCGCGAAGATCATCGCGAAGAAGAACACCGGCCCCCAGGCGTCGAGGAAGCCCTGCGGCTCGAAGCCGAGCAGCCCGCTCAGGTGGCCCTCCTGGAAGACGAGCCGCGCGACCCCGAAGGCCGCGCCCGTGGCGAGCAGGCTCGCCAGGACCCCGAGTGCGGCGATGATCGGCGCCTGTAGCGCGATCAGCAGCAGCAGGAACCCGAGGATCAGGACCACGCCGACGACGAGCGGCGTCTTGGAGGAGAGCAGCTGCTCGAGGTCGTGGTTCTCTGCCACCGCACCGCCGACCAGCGCGCCGGCAGGCATCGCGCTGCGCAGCCGGTCCACGGTGGCGCCGGTGGCCTTGCTCGAGGGGTCGGTCTTCGGGATGACCTGCACGAGCGCGGCGCCGCCTGCGCCGGGCATTGCCGGCATGACCTGCGCGACCCCGGGGTCGGCTTTCGCAACCACGGTGACGCGTGCGGCGTCGGTCTGTGTGGTGACGACCTGCAGCGCGCCGGGCGCGCCCTTGCCGAAGGACTGCTGGACCTGGTTGTAGCCCACCCGCGAGGAGTCGCCCTTCGGGACGACCTTGATCGACGGCATCCCGGTCTTCAGCCCGAACACCGGGACGATCAGGGCGACCAGGACGACCAGCGCGAGCGAGCCGAACGCGTAGGGATGGCGCCACAGGCGCTCGCCCCAGGCGGCGAACCGCGGTGAGCGGTGCTCGCCCTGGTGGACCCACGGCAGCGCCAGCTTGTCGACCCTCGGGCCGAGCTTGCCGAGCACTGCCGGCAGCAGCGTCAGCGTCGCCGCGAGGATGAAGATGACCGCGATCATGATCCCGGCCGCCATCGAGCGGAACGCGGGGCTCGGGACGAGCATCACCGCGGTCAGGGAGATCAGGACGGTCATGCCGCTGAAGAGGACCGCTTTGCCGGCGGTGTCCATCGTCTCGCCGACCGCGTGCTCGACCGGCTCGTGCGAGCCGAACAGCGTGCCGCGAAAGCGATAGACGATGAAGAGCGCGTAGTCGATGCCGAGCGCGAGCGCGAACATCAGCGCGAAGTTCATCGCCCAGATCGAGATGTCGAGGACCTGGGTGCCGAGGTAGAGCGACCCGGCCGAGGCCATCAGGCCGAGGATCGTCAGCATCAGCGGCAGCCCGGCGGCGACGAGCGAGCCGAACGCGAGCAGCAGGATGATCAGCGTGACGGGCCAGGAGATCAGCTCGCTGTGCATCATCGCCGTGCGGTTGGCGGTGTTGAAGTCCGACCACATGCCGCTCGCCCCGGTCAGGGACACCTGGACGCCGTCGCCCTGGAGCTTGTGGAGCTTCGTCTTCAGGTCGTCGGCGGCGCGGACCATCGTGTTGGAGTCCGTGGCGGCGCCCGCCTGGATGATGGCCGTGTGCCCGTCGCGGGAGATCGACGCCCCGGCCTGCGGCGGCACGACCCGCTTGACGCGCGGATCGGCCTTCAGCGCCTGAGTCGCCGACGCGACGGCCCGCTTGAACGCCGGATCGGCGACCGTCGCCGTGCCGGAGTGCACGACGACCATGAGCGCGCTCGAGGAGAGGCCGCCGAAGTTCTTGTCAACCGCGTTACGCGCCGCGACGGACTGCGAGCCCGTCGCCTCCCAGCCCGCGCCCGAGAGCGCCTTCTCGACCTTCGGAGCGAAGAACCCCAGGACAACGGCGACGAGCGCCCAGGCGATCGCGACGGCGCGGAAGTGGGTTGCGGTCCAGCCGCCGAGGCGGCCGATCGGTCCGTACGACGGCATCAGACGTTCTCCGAGGGGTAGAGGACCGAGCGCAGGCCGAAGACCCGCTTGAGGATCAGCGAGGCGCCGCACGCGCCGAACGCGACGTAGAGCCACTGGTTGATCCCGACGAACGCCGTCAGCAGCAGAAACCACGGCGACACGAGTACGGCGAGCAGCGCGCCGAGCAGCGTCACCGTCCCGGCCATCGCGAACAGGACCCGCTCGAGCGGCCAGGAGCGCGACTCGGCGGAGCAGGACCCGGAAGGTGCCGCGCTCATCTCGGTGCTGGTGCTTGTGCTCATGCGATGCCTCCGGTCAGGATCTGGTCAAGGTCCTTGATCTGCTGGCGCAGGCCGCCGCAGACCTGCTCGCACAGTGCGAACACGCCCTCGTCGGCGATCGCGTAGTGCACGAACGTGCCCTGCTTGGTGCGGCTGACGATGCCCGCCTGGTGCAGCACGCCGAGGTGCTTGGACACGTTCTGCTGCGAGGCACCGAGCCGGTCGGTCAACTCGCCGACGGTGCTATCGCCGTCGCGCAACGCGTCGAGCAGCTTGATGCGCATCGGCTCGCCGAGCACGCGGAAGCGCTGGGCGATGACCTCGGTCAGCTGGTCGGGGATGGGGTGTGACATATCCATGCCGAGCACTATACCACTAGACCGTTGTTTGTACGTAGGCGGGTAGACTACGGATCTGGGTCGTACGAACTGCGGATGCCGGACGGGAGCAGCAGGAGGAGGATCCTGGAGACCCATCCTGCGTCTCACGAAAGGAGGGCGGATCGGTGTCCGCCTCAGGCTCTAAGCGTGTCGTCGTCGTCGGTTCGAGCTTCGCCGGGATGACCGCAGCGCTCGAACTGCGCAAGCGCCTGGACGCAGCGCACGAGGTGGTCGTCCTTGATCCGCGCGCGGACTTCACCTTCATCCCGTCGCTGATCTGGCTGCCGTTCGGGATGCGCGAGGCAAAGGACGTCACGTTCCCGCTCGCGTCGATGTACGCGAAGCAGGGCATCCGCTTCATTCATGAGGCCGCGACCGGCTTCGACCTCGACGCGCGGACCGTCCGCACGAGTTCAGGCGAGGAACTCAGCTACGACCGCCTGATGCTCGCGACCGGGCCGCGGCTCGCGTTCGAGAAGGTCCCCGGCCTCGGTCCGGTCGACGGCTTCACGCAGTCGGTCTGCAACCTCGAGCACGCCGACATGACGAAGGCCGCGTGGGAGCGGTTCCTGAAGAACCCGGGGCCGGTGGTTGTGGGCACCGCCCAGGGCGGTTCATGTTTCGGCGCCTCCTACGAGTTCCTGCTCAACACCCAGCACCAGATCAAGAAGGCCGGACTGGAGGACGTCGCGCCGCTGACCTTCATCACCGCTGAGCCGTTCCTCGGCCACTTCGGCCTCGGCGGCGTCTCGGACTCCCAGCAGCGCGTCGAGGGCTTCTTCGCAAAGCTCGGAATCGAGGGCATCCCCAACAACGTCATCACCGAGGTCCGCGACGGCGAGATCGAGCTCGACGGCGGCCGCGTGCTCCCGTTCGCCTTCTCGATGATCGTCCCACCGTTCACCGGCGTCGACGCGATCCGCGACACCGAGGGCCTTGGCAACCCGATGGGGTTCCTCCCCGTCAACGACGAGTTCCGCCACGCCGACATCGAGACCGTCTACGGGGCCGGCGTGGACATCGCCATCGCCCCGCCCGGCGAGACCCTGGTTCCCGCCGGCGTCCCGAAGACCGGGCAGATGAGCGAAGTCATGGCCAAGGTCGCCGCCCAGAACATCAGCGCCGACCTCCAGGGCGGCGAGCGGCGCAGCATGCCGATCGCCGAGATGGAAGCCATCTGCATCCTTGACGCCGGCAACAACGGGATCATCTTCAAGGCAGACCACGTCCTCGGCGACTCCCAGCACCCGCACGTCATGAGCGGCCCCCAGGCCCACTGGGCCAAAATCGCCTTCGAACGCATCTTCCTCGCCAGCCGCAAGCGGGGCCATCTTGTCCTCTGAGCCGCCGGGCGACACTCCTTCGGCCTGCGCCACTTGGTGCCCGGCCAACACCCGCCGCCTCACCACCGCCCTCCACGACGCCGACCCCGCAATCCAACGCCAGCTCGTTGAGCCTTTGACCTCCAGATCACCCACGACAAGGCCGAACGCCGCATCGACATCAGCGCCACCGTCACCGAAACCGTCGCCAAAGCCTTCGAGAACACGAAAGCCCTCCAACAAGGAGGGCTCTCGGTCACCGCCAGAGAGGTAGCGGGGGCGGGATTCGAACCCGCGACCTTCGGGTTATGAGCCGCTCGCGAGTGCGCCCGCTGCGACCCGCACCGACCCGCTCTGGTCTGCTTATGCCCTGGTAACCGGCGGGTTCTCTCTCTTTTGCGGCCCGCTCTGGCCCGCTCGTAACCGCTCCGCCCTTTTGCGCCGAGGGTCGCATTAGGGTCGCGCGCCGGGCCACGACCAATAGAGGGCCACGCCCGGTCCGACCCGGTACTATTCCGGGCAGGCGCTCAAAGCTCTGAGCGATCCGACGACAGGCCCACGCCGCTCCCGCTGCCGAAGGGGACCGCGCGTGTACCAAGCGGAGCAGTTCCCCTCCGCCTTCGGAACGCGGTAAGCGCCGAAACGCGAGCCTCGCGAAGCCGCGTTTCGCACGGGAGGCCATCGGCCAGCCTCCGGAGCCGGGAGCGGCTCGACCCCTCACCACCCGTGACGCGCGGGAGGGGGATGCCGTGGGTGAAGTTCGGAGCGAGTCGGTAGCCGGCGGGCAGGACCTTCGGCGCGGGTGTCTTGACGGTGCCGCCGTCGGAGCCCGGCCGCTCCAGGACCGGGAGCCGCAGGTCGAGCCTGGAGACCGTCACCGGCTGCGGGGTGTTCGATGCGCGCCCGTACGGGGCGTCGTTGGGCAGCAGCTCGAGCTTCGGGACGTGGCCCGGCTCGAACCGCCACCCGTTCGGGTGGAGTTGGAAGACCTGGCGGGCCCAGCCGATCGCCGGGCGCCAGAGTCCACGCGCGATCAGCGTTTCCCGGCCGTCGGTGCCGACGTCGAGCAGCCGGGCGGCGATCTGGGAGTTGCGGTCCCGGACGGCGAAGTCGGCGATCACCGTCGGAGACCCCATCAGGGTGTAGCCGTCGGCCGGGGCCGGCAGAAGCCGGAAGGTGGCGGTGCCCGGCTGGTCCGCACCGGGGGCGGTCGCGCACGCGCCGCCACCGGTCTGCGGGTCGAAGAGGGCGCTGAGCGCCGGGTCGCCCGCCGTCGGCGAGATCGTCAGTGGCGCCGGGCTGCGGTAGCGAACCTCGCCGGCCGCGACGCCCGCCCAGTCGGCCGCGAGGAACGGCCCGCCGGCGTGTCCCTTGGGGCAGCTCTGGGTCCAGGTCTCCACACCGATGCGGGGCCGCGGGCCCACGCCCTTGAGGTAGTAGTCCATCCAGGCCGCCGCCTGGGCGCTCCGGTCCGCGGCCGCTGCCGGGTCGCCCTGCCCGCGCGGGTGGCCCATGTCGAAGAAGTCAAGTGAGATCGGCGAGCTCGGATGCCGCGCCCGGATCTTGTTGTAGTAGCGGATCACCTCGTCCGCTGGGAAGACGTCGTCGGTCCACCCGTTGAAGAGCAGCATCGGTGCCGGCGGCGTCGAGTCGTCGATGGCGTAGGCCGAGTGGAAGCGCGAGAGCTCGGCCACCATCGCCCTCGCCACGGGGTTGAGTGTCGTAGGGCTCACCGGCATTCAGCAGCCCGTACCAGCCGGTCAGATCCGCGCTCGGATCCGAGCCCGGAGCGGCGAGGTTCCCGGCGTTCACCAGCGACCGGTAGAAGTTGTCGACGAAGCTCTGCTTCATCACGCCGATCCGGCCGGTGTACGCGTCCCCGGAACGGGCGATGGCGTAGTCCAGCGTGCTGCCGTTCGGGACCAGCGCCGAAGGAAGGTCCGTCCAGTTCGTGTTCGGCTCGGCCGCAGCGATACGCATCGGCGTGCCGTTCGGGCTGCGCCAACGCACCAGGCTGCCGTCGGGCAGCATCACCCGGTCGTTGAGCGCGCCGAGCGCCATCGACATCCCGCCGCCGTACGATCCTCCGGTGGCGCCGATCCGCTGCGGATCGATCAGGCCCTCGTCGGCGAGCCGGCCGGCCAGGTACTGGGCGTCGCGCACCTCGTAGCGGGTGTCCATCAGGCGCACGTACCCCCCGGCGCACCCCACCGGGTCCGCGGCGATCGCATCCGGCTTCCCGCACGACTGGCGCTCACCCCGCGGGGTCATGCTGAAGACGGCATACCCCTTGGTGATCCAGCGCTGGAACGCGGAGTCGGCGAACGGGAGCTTCGCGCCCGCCAGGCCCGGGAAGGTCATGACCACCGGGTAGCGGGCGTCCGCCCCCGTCGCCGGGACCGGCGGGAACGCGACGTTGACGTCGACCGGGACCCCGTCCCAACTCCTGGTCGTGCTCCTCGGGCTGGTGCTGCCGCACCAGCGCTGCCCGGCGAACGGCCCGCCGACCTGGGCCTGACAGCTCACGTCGCCCTGAAACACCCGGGAGATGCCGGCACGCGCCCCGGCAGCCGCGCTCAGGGCGACCAGCACAGCCGAGGCGGACACCACCGCCGTCCGGATCGGTCTCGACAGGCGGGAGGACGCGGACACTGCGCCAACATTGCTCGGACAAAACCAGCAGTCATCCGCAGCTACTACCTGCGGGTCATCGCCGCGCCGCGACGACCACCTCCAGCGGCTCTCCGCGAAGTGCCGGGTTCTGGCTGAGCAGGCGACTTGCTTGGCGGTCGAACGCCTTGGCGGCCGATGCGGGTTGCCCGGCGGCGTGGGCGAGGTCGAGGAAGAAGTGGCAGACGACTTCCGCGCGTGGAGCGGGGGAGCCGGGGCATCGTGCCCGCGCGGATGGCGCTGGATGCCGTAGGCGGCGAACACGTGGGCCCATCTGCGCCGCTACAGCGGTGGCGTCACCCTGCTGGCGGTGGTGACGGCGGTCCGCTCAGGAGTCCCCTGAGAGGGCGCGAACATGGGATCCGTCGATGGACACGCGCGACCAGTCGATCGCACCGGCGACGTTCAGCTTGGTCAGCAAGTGCTGGTGCAGGGCGGCACCGGCGAAGCACCCCACAACCGGAAGACCCGGCGTACCGGGCCCTTCGTGAGTAGCGGGGGCCCGCTTCGTCCATGGCGGTGACCGGCCCAGGATCGTCGAGCGCTCTTACACGGTGGCGCGATGTCCATCCGCCAGCCGCGGCTGACGTTCTGTCCGGATGACTACCGGAACGAAGCCGACCACAATCGTTCCGGGTGGTCGACCGTCCGTCTCCTGCTCGAATCAGGTTGACCACCGGCCGCCGGCGGAGAGTACGGTGGTGCGGAGATGGGCATACGAGCCACCCTCGGTCGGTCGGCGTTCGCCGGGCCAGGGTGGCTGTGCGGGCTCGGTGCGTCGGTGGCTCGAGCGGCTCTTGACGACCACACGAACGAACCGAGGAGACCAAGCATGCTGTCGATGGCGTTGAATGGTTGGAACCGCAAGCCCACGAAAGGCTTGGTCTGGCTAACCGTCTCGCTCGCGGGGGTGCTTGCCATCTGGCTCGCATTGGCCCCGGCAGCGAATGCCGCGTCCTGCCCCAAGGTTGTCAATCCCGCTCACTTCGCAAGCAAAGCCCAGCTGCGACAGATGACCGCGAAATTCAACAGCTTCGGTCCGCGCGTACTGGGCAGCTCGGCCCATAACAAGGCGATCGATTGGCTTGAGGACAGGGCCCGCGGGATTGGACTCCGGGTCCACTCGGAACCGTTCCGGCCCTACGCTTGGCTGCCCCGCACGCATTTCAAGCACCGACCCGGTCTCGACATCGGCGCCGCGGGTGGGCTCAGCGTCACCAAACCCGATGGGTCGAGGGTGAACGTCCCCGACGCGGGAGCCGTTCACTGGTCCAAGCCGACCTCAAGGAAGGGCGGGGCCAAGGGCAAGCTCGTCTACCTTCCGGCCGATCAGCCGATCACCGCTGAGAGCTCTGCCGGCAAGGTTGTCATCCGCGACTTCCAGATCGGTTCGCTTCCCTTCGGCGCTGTAGGTCCGCTCCTCGGGCTCTACTTGACGCCCGACCTCGAGGGCTACACCGACTACAACCGGCCCTACCTCAGCCCGAATGCCCACACCGACCTGATGGACGCGAGCCTGGCCGGGGCGGCGGGGGTCATCTATGCCTTCGACGTTCCGGGCAAGCAGGTTCGCGGTTACTACGACCCGCACGTGGGGACGCTCTACAGGGTGCCGGCGGTCTTCGTCGGCAGCGCCCAGGCGACCCGGCTCAAGGCTCTCGCGGCACAGGGCAGCTCCGCCCGCGTGACGGTCCGTGCCAAGGTCGCTCGCAAGAAGACCCGAAACCTGATCGCCAGGCTTCCCGGACAGAGCTCGGAGAAGATCGTCCTCGTGGCCAACACCGACGGTAACTCGTGGGTCCAGGAAGACGGCGTCATCGCCATGCTGGCGTTCGCTCGCTACTACGCCAACCTGCCGAAGGCCTGCCGTCCCCGCACGCTGGAGTTGGTGTTCTCAAGCGCTCACGACGGGTTCCGCAACGACGGCCTACTGCATCACCACCTGGACAAGAAGAAGACTGCGTTTGGGTTTGCGATCGAGCACCTCGGTACCCGCGAGATCCTGCCGACCGGCGACGGCGCCAACCGGCATCTGGAGTTCACTGGCATCGCCGACCCGGCTCTGTTTGCCGCCGGCGACAGCGAGGTCCTGCGCCAGACGGCCGTCGCGGCGACCAAGCGCCGACACCTCCCCCGGACCGCGGTTCTCAAGGGCCTCGGGGTTCCAAGCCCGAACCAAGCGCCACCGATCTGCTCGATGGGCGGCCTCGGGAACTTCTTCCACCCGAACCTGGTCCCGACGCTGGCGATGATTTCGGGGCCGTGGTCTCTCTATGACCCGGTGTTCGGACGAAAGGCGATCGATTTCGGACAGATGCGCTCTCAGGTGCTTGCCGCCGGCGATTCCATCCTCGCTCTCGACGGTCTCCCCCGCGCGGAGATCGCCGGCGACTACCCCGCGTTGCAGGCGGAGCTGGATGCGGGGACGAAGACTGCCTGCCCGACCGAAACGTTCCCTCAGTTCGCGCCTGGTCCCGGCCGGTGAACGTGCCTGCATCGATGAGCGCGCTGCGACGCCGCGCGGCGGGCGCGGACGAACACCCAGGTCCGCTCCGAGCTCCACGACCCGCGCCGGTAGCACCGCGGTGAGCTCGTGGCGTCTGTGATCTCGCTAGAGACGATTCCCATCCCGCGCATCCCGCGCCTACCCTTGGTGCCGGACCCGCTGCGACGCATCCGGGTGCCCAGCGACCTCGGCACGATCAGTGCGCGCTCTCGCGAGGCGGCCGACGTCGAGGCGCTGGGCATGACGGCCGCCGGCATCGAGCGCATCTGGACCGGGGTGGAGCGCCTGTACCGCAGTGGCATGTATCCCGCGATCGCGCTATGCGTGCGTCGCCACGGTCAGGTCGTGCTTGACCGCGCCATTGGCCATGCACGCGGCAACGGGCCGGCGGACCGCGAGGACGCGGCGCGCACCCCGGCCACGCCCCAGACGCCGTTCGTGATCTACTCAGCATCCAAGGCGATGACCGCCGTCGTGGCCCACCTACTCGATGAGCGCGGGCTGCTGCACATCGACGACCGCGTGTGCGAGTACATCCCCGAGTACGCCGCCCACGGCAAGGAGGTCATCACCATCGAGCATCTGCTCTCCCACCGCGCGGGGGTGCCCAACCTGCCGGCCGATGCCTTCGATCTCGACCGCATCGGCGACCGGGAGTTCCTGCTGGAGATGCTGTGCGCGGCCACGCCCCGCTCGCGCCCCGGGAAGCTGCTCTCCTACCACGCGGTCTCGGGCGGCTTCATCATCGCTGAGGTCGTCCGGCGGGTGACCGGCAGGGAAATTCGCGCCGTGCTGGCCGACGAGATCCTCGACCCGCTCGGCTTTCGCTGGGGCAACTACGGCGTCAGCCCGACCGACGTCGAGCGCGTCGGCATCAGTTACCCCACCGGCCCGCCGGCGCTGCCGCCCTTGTCCACCGTGCTCGAACGCGCGCTCGGCCTTCCGCCGGATGAGATCACCGTCCGCTCCAATGACCCACGCTTCCTCACCAGCGTCGTACCGGCCGGCAATGTCGTCACAACCGCGAACGAGCTGTCGCGCTTCTTTGACCTGTTGGGCGCCGGCGGCGAACTCGACGGCGTGCGCATCCTCGAGCCGCGCACCATCCGCCGCGCCACATCCGAGCGGGCGTTTCGCGAGATCGACTTCACCCTGATCGCTCCCCTGCGCCACGCCAGTGGCTTCATGTTGGGCGCCAGGGCGCTCAGCCTGTTCGGCCCCGACACCGAGGAGGCGTTCGGCCACCTCGGCTTCACCAACGTGCTTGGCTGGGCCGACCCCGAGCGCGCGCTTTCGGTCGGCCTGATGACCAGCGGCAAGCCGATCCTCCACCCGGCGCTGGGCGACCTGTGGCTGCTCACGCGTGCGATCGGCCAGGAGGCGCCCAAGGTGGAACGCACGGGAAGCTGGTTCACGGACACCTGAGGCTCGGCGGCGGCCTCGCCTGACGGCATTCGCTGCGCAGCCGGACACGCTGACACCACGCAGATTCCTACCCAGCTGTGGACACGGAAACCGCACCTTCCGAGCTCCCGGCCCGCGTTGCTGGCGGACCCGCGCTCCCGCAGGATCGTCGCACTGCGACCGGCCCCCACGACGTCCCTGGGCCCGCGCGAATGTAGGTAGGCGAGGTTGTTCTCGGAGTACGTCTTCGCGCCCCGCTCCCCGCCCCGCCCGCCGGGGGGCCGCGGCGCACAATCCGCGACCTCGGCGGCGCCCGCAACGCCTCGCGGACTGTGGATGTTGACGTGCGCCCATCCGCGCCCGGGATCGGAGTACAGTGGATCGTGCTGGTCCTGCGGCCAGGATGTTCAGCCCAGGCTCGTATGCCACCGACGGCGCGGCCTGCGCCACGAGGCGAGAGGCTTGGGCGACGGTCGGAGAGCGCGAGGGTTGCGAAGGCCATCGTCTGCGTGACGCCGCCACCCAGCGCATGGCCGATCTCGAACGCCGCGGTGGTCGCGGCGCCGATGGGCGGGCCGATCAAAGGCCAGAGCGAGCCAGAGGCGCGCTGCCGTGCGCTTGAGGGCTCGTTGCCCGATACTGCCCCCGTGGACCTGAGGTTCAAGCTCGCGATGTTCATCGGCGCCCCCGGTCGCGTTGTCCACGTGGACCGAGGGGGACCACAGCGGGTTGGTTGTGCGCGAAGCGAGATCGGGCACGTCGACGTGACAGGAAGCGCCGAGGCGGCCTGAGGCTGGCTGGACGGACGCGCCCGTGGCCGCATCCCGAACTGCTCCTTCCCGGGGC
>JBBSCF010000070.1:0-15758 GCA_038250545.1 Candidatus Limnocylindrales bacterium
ACTCGCCGAGGGCGAGAAGACCCGGAGACGACGACGCCCCAGGATCACAAGCCCTTCGGCTGCCGAGAGATGAAAGACCTCGGACCTACATCTTGTGGTGTGTTGAGGCAAGCGGATAAGCATTACCGTCCTTGACGCACAGGCGGGACTCCGTGCCTTGACAGTTCGAGACCAACTGCTTAGCGTTGTCGATCATGCTAAGCGTCAAGGTCAGCACCAAGCACCAGATCGTCGTGCCAAGCGAAGCTCGCCGCCGTCTCAGGATCGAGGCCGGGGACAGGCTGTCCGTCCAGGTGACCGACGATGCCATCGTGCTCAGGCACCGGCCGGAGCGAGCGTCCGATCGCCTGCTTGGCCTGGCCGCCGGCCGCGGCTGGTATGAGCCGGACCCGGTGACTTACGTGCGCCGGCTGCGGGATGAATGGGAGGAGCGGGCAGGTGAGCGACGGTCGCGCCTCGATCCGTGAGGTCCTGGCGAACCACTCGCGAATCGCGGTCGACAGCAACGTCCTGATCTACCTGCTTGAGGGTGACCCGGAGCGCCGAGATCGCGTTGCACGGATCGTCGACGCCGTGGCGACCGGAGAGGTCGAAGGGGTGCTGAGCAGCGTGGGCCTTGCCGAGGTCCTCGTCGGGCCCGCTCGCGACGGTGATGGGGCGGCGTTCGAGATGACGGCCGCGACCCTCCGTGATCTGGGTTTCCTGGTTCCGTTCCTCGACGCCGACACGGCCGAGGACGCGGCCTGGATCCGGGGCATGACCGGGGCGGGCCTCGCGGACGCCGCGCACCTCGCGATCGCCCGTGCTGCAGGCGCCACCGCGTTCATCACGAATGACCGTGGGATCGCGTCGCGGGCAGGCCTCGAGGTCGTCTGGCTGGACGACCTAGTTTTGGACGATCCGGCCGTCTAACCCGGCGACTCGATCCCCGTCCCGCGCCCCGCGACTCCCGTTCCTGTAGCGGCCCAGTGTCCGCGAGACTGCGCGCCATGGATTTCACGTTGACCTCGTCCCAGGCCGACCTCCGCGAGCGCGCCTGCCGCTACGTCACGCAGCACCTCCAGCCACTCGAATCCGAGTTCGAGCGGACGCAGACCCTCGCGGGCGACACGATCCGCGAGCTCAAGCGCACCGCCATCGAGCTCCGCCTCCAGGGCGGCAGCCTGCCCCCGGCGGTCGGCGGGCAGGGCTGGTCCAGCGTGGAGCAGGTCCTCGTCCACGAGCAGCTGGGCCAGGCCACCGGCGGCCTTTGGCGTTCATCCCCGGGGCCTACAACGCGCTGGTCCACTGCTCGCCGGAACAGCGGAGGCGGTACCTGGACCCGAGCCTGCGGGGGGAGCGGACGGGCTCCTACGCGATCACCGAGGCGTACCAGGGGTCGGGCGCGCGGACCCTGGCGGCCACGGCGGTCCTCGATCCCTCGACCGGGGAGTACGTCCTCAACGGCGAGAAGTGGTTCGTCACGGGGCCGTCCGACACGGACTTCATGATCTTCCACTGCCACCTGCTCCGCGACGGCGACCGCCTGCCGACGCTGTTCCTCGTCGACTACGACGCGCCCGGCGTCGCGCTGACCCACGATCCCGACTACACCCACACCTTCGCCGACCGCCACCCGCAGTTCGTCCTGACCGATGTCCGCGTGAAGGCGGACGCGGTCCTCGGTGGGGTCGGGCAGGCCGACGTGATGACCAACGAGTGGTTCATCGAGGAGCGGCTGCACATCGGAGCGCGCTGCACGGGGGCGATGGAGCGGCTGCTGGCGCTGGCGGTCGAATGGGCCACGGAGCGCGTCCAGTTCGGGCAGCGGATCTACGACTTCCAGGGCGTCAGCTTCCCGCTCGCAGACTCGGCCGCCGACGCCTCCGCCGCACGCTTGCTGACCCGCGAGGCCGCGACGCTTCTCGACGATGGCGCGAACCCGAAGGTCGTCCACGCCAAGGCGTCGATCGCCAAGCTGTTCGCGTCCGAGGCCGCGTTCCGGTGCGCGGACCGCGTCGTCCAGGTCTTCGGCGGGCGCGGCTACATGCGCGAGTTCCCCGCCGAGCGGTACCTGCGCGAGCTGCGGGTGGACCGCATCTGGGAGGGCACGAGCGAGATCCAGCGGGTGGTCATCGCCCGCTCGCTGGAGAAGCGCGGCGTGGACGCCGTCGTCGGGTGACCCCGCCCGATCCCGGCGCGGCGGGCGCGTCCCCCTCGCCCGCGGAGATCGACCTCCGGCCCCTGTTCGCGCCCCGGTCCATCGCGGTGGTGGGCGCGAGCCCGCGCGGCTGGCTGGGGCCGACGGTCCGCGACAACCTCGCGATCATGAAGAGCGAGACCCGGATCCACTTCGTGAACCCGAAGTACACGGAGGTCCACGGCTCGCCCTGCCACCCCTCGCTCGACGCGCTGCCGGAGCGGCCGGACACGGTGATCCTGGCGGTCAACCCGCTGCGCGCGGCCCGGTTCACCCAGGAGGCGGCCGACGCCGGCATCCCCTCGGTCGTCATCCCGGGCGGCGGCGTGGTGGAGGGCGCCGCGGCGGCGGCGGAGATGCAGCGGACCGTACGCGAGATCGGGATCCGCCACGGGCTCGCGATCCTGGGCCCCAACTGCATGGGGATGGTGGACTGGACCACCACCAGCACCAACCACATGGGCGACGTGAACCCCTGGCTGCCGCGCGGCCATGTCGCCGGGCTCGCCCAGTCGGGCAGCGTCACCGACGCGTTCATCCACGCGCCGGGGACCCGGATCGGCTACAGCCGGATCGTGTCGATCGGCGCCGAGGTGGTGCTGGACCTGTGCGACTACCTCGCGTACTGCCTCGATGACCCCGAGACTCACGCCGTCATGCTGTTCGTGGAGGGCTTCAAACGACCGGAGCGGTTCCTCGCCCCGGCGGACCGGGCCCTCGCGATGGGCAAGCCGATCCTGGCCGTCAAGGTGGGCCGTTCGCACCAGTCGCGGGCGGCGGCCATCGCCCACAGCGGCAGCCTCGCGGGCGAGGACCGCGTGACCGACGCCGCCCTCGAGGCGGCGAGGTCATCCGCTGCGACGACCTGGACGAGCTGCTGGAGCAGGTGGAGCTGATCGCCGGGACCGGCCGCCTCCACCGGGGCGTGGGCCTCGGCCGCACCGGGGTCGTCACGGTCTCCACCGGCGAGGCCTCGCTCGTCGCGGACCTCGCGCAACGGACGGGCCTGGACCTGCCGCCAGTCCCCGACGCCGCCCGCGCGGCGATCCTGGCGGGCCTGCCGACCATGGGCTACATCGGCAACCCGCTCGACCCCTGGGGCGCCGACGAAGAGCGACACGCCTACCGGGTGGCCTTCGATGCCATGGCGTCGTCCGGGGCGTATGACGTGCTGGCGATCGTCCACGACAGCCCGTTCCGGGACCTCCCCAGCGAGGTCGAGGTGGCCCGGGCGGTCAGCGGCGCGCTGATCGACGCGACGCGGGGCCGGCCAGACCTGCTCCCGGTCTACGTCTCGCTGACGGCCGGCGACGTGAGCGAGCAGGTCAAGGCGACGCTCGCCGCGGCGGGCGGCATGCCGATGCTGCGCGGCGCCGTGGAGGCGTTCGCCGCCATCCCGCGCTGCGCGCGCCCGGCGCCGCGCGCGCCCGGCGCCGGGCGGGCGGCCCATGGCGCGACGCCTGGCCCGCGCTCGCCCGGGACCACGTCCCGTGGGGCGCGGATGCGACCCTCGATCCGCTGGCTCGCGCCGGGGTGCGTGTTCCGGCGTCACGCGTCCTCTCCGAACGCGAGAGCCTGGAGTGGCTCGCCGCCGCCGGCCTGCCGGTGACCGCCTGGCGCGCGGTGCCGGCGGACCCCGACGCGGTCGTGGCGGCCTGGCGAGACCTCGGCCGCGTCCCGGTCGCGCTCAAGATCGACGCCATGGGCCTGGCCCACAAGACGGAGGCGGGGGGCGTGGCGCTGGACGTGCGGGACGAGCCCGCGCTCCGGGCCACCGTCATGGCGCTCTCCGCTGCCGCAACAGGGGCCGGCGCGCCGCTCCGCGGGTACCTCGTGGAGCCGATGGCGCCGGCTGGCGTGGAACTGATCGTCGGCGGGCGCCGCGACCCGACCTTTGGGCCAGTCGTGGTCGTGGGCCTGGGCGGGATCCTGGCCGAGGTGCTCGACGATGTCGCGGTCCTGCTCGCCCCGGCCCCCGAGCCCGAGGTTCGCCGCTGTCTGGCGCAGCTCCGCGGCGCGGCGGTCCTGTGGGGCGTGCGCGGCCGTCCGGGCGTGGACCTCGACGCGCTGGCCGCGCTCGTCACCGCCGTGGCCGCGCTGCTGGTCGCGGACCCGTCGATCGCGGAGATCGACCTCAACCCGGTCATCGCCGGCCCCGCGGGTGCGGTTGCGGTGGATGCCCTCGTCGTGCTGGAGGCGGCTGAGACCTGAGCCGTGGTACGGCGAGGTCTGGCTACAGACCAAGGGCGACGCGAACGAGGACCAGGACCCGTCCATCATCCCGGCGACGGCCGTCATCGGCCGGGTCGCCGTGACCCTGCCCTACGCGGGCTACGCGGTGCGGCTCCTGTCCACCGCCCAGGGCGTGCTGTTTCTCCTCGCGCTTGGCGTACTCGTGCTTGCCGGCGCCTGGCTGCTGGAGAGCCTCGAGTTCGACCTGCGCGTCGCGCGTCGACGGGCCGCCGGCGGCCTTGCCGCGATGTCCGGCGAGGGTTCGCCCGGCGAGGCAGCCTTGGGATGAGCGCTCGCCGGTGGGCAGCGCTCGCTGCGGCCGCCCTGCTCGTAGGAGGCGTCATGGCCGCGCCCGTGTCGCTCGCGCCGCCCACGAACCTGGCCGCGAAGTACGCGTCGAATGTCGCGCTGATCTGGGCCCCGTCGGCGAACGGCTGGGCGAGCGGCTACGAGCTGTTTCGTAGCGCGACCTCCGGCGCCGGCTATGCGTCGCCCAAGACCGTCACCCCGGGATCCGCGAGCGCCACCACGGACGATCCGGCGAACGGCACCTGGTTCTACGTCCTGCGCGCGACATTCCAGAACTGGAGCAGCGTCCGCACCAACAAGGCCGCCGTGATCGTGGCGAAGCCGTCCGCCACGACGCCGGTCACCCAGTGCATTGCTGCCGGCAGCGCGGCCGAGACCACCAACGCCGGCGACAACGACGGCGACGAGGGCAACCCGAGCCGCGCCTGCGCCGAGCAGGTCGTCCTGACCTCCAACACGCTCATCACGTACACGATGGGCGGGGCGACGGACACGTGGGGACGGTCCTGGACCGTCGCGAACCTCGGGGCCGGCCCGGGTCCGCGTTATCGACAGCTCCTCGAAGCCGTCCAGGGACTTCGAGCTCGACGCCCTGGGCATCACGGTGACGTACACGCCCTGACGGCGCCCCGGACCGCTACGCTTGGGGCATGACCGGGGACCCGCTCACACGCATCCGCCTCGTCCAGGGTGACCTCACCGGGATCACCGCCGACGCGATCGTCAACGCGGCCAACAGCGCCCTTGCGGGCGGCGGCGGCGTGGACGGGGCGATCCACCGGATTGGCGGCCCCGGCATCATGGAGGACCTTCGCCGCCGGTATGGTCCCCACCGCAGTTGCCCGACCGGGAGCGCCGTCGTGTCAGCGCCGGGTTTGCTCGAAGCCCGCTGGGTGATCCACGCCGTTGGCCCGGTGTGGTGGGGCGGGACCGCGGGCGAGGCGGCCAGGGTCGCCTCGGCGTACCTCACGAGCCTGCGCTTGGCGGACGACCTCGGCGCGCGCCACGTGGCGTTCCCGTCGATCAGCACCGGCGCGTACGGCTACCCGGTCGCGCAGGCCGCCCCGGTGGCGCTCGACGCGGTTGCCCGCGGCCTGCGCGACGCGGCCAGGGTCCAGCGGGTGACGTTCGTGCTCTACAGCGACGACGTGCTCGAGGCCTTCGAGACGGCCCTGGCGACCCTGGCGGCGGCCGCCGGCTGACCGGACGGCAGCGCGGCCCGGCCAATCGGGGCCGATCGCAGCCGATGACCGCCGGGGCCGTGGCCCCGCGGGCGTCCTCGTCAGTCCACCGTGTCGCCCGGCCGCCAGTCGATGACCTCGGCCGTCCCCCCGCGGGCGGCGATCGCGTCGCGCAGCTGGGCTGGCGTGCCGGCCAGGATCGGGAAGGTGCCCCAGTGGATCGGCAGCACGTGCGCGACGCCCAGCAGCTCCGCCGCGATCGCGGCGCCGGCCGGGTCCATCGTGTAGTGCCCGCCGATGGGCAGCATCGCGAGGTCCGGACGGAACAGCTCGCGGATCAGCGCCATGTCGCCGAACACCGCGGTGTCCCCGGCGTGGTAGATGCGGAACCCGTTCTCCAGCTCCACGACGAAGCCTGCGGGCTCGCCGAGGTAGAGCGTGGTCTCGTTTGACGCGTTCCAGTCGCCCGCCGAGTGGTCGGCGCCGGTCATCGACACCCGCAGGCCCGCGACCTCGAGGGTGCCGCCCTTGTTCATGCCGATGACCTGGTCCGAGCCGCCCGGCAGCCGGCGTGAGAGCCACAGGCTCGTCTCGTGGATGCACGGCCAGGCGGGGCGGAGGCGCGAGGCGAGCGCCACCGCGTCGCCCATGTGGTCGCCGTGTCCGTGGGTGACCAGCAGGAGGTCCAGCTCCTGCTGGGTGTCGGCCGAGCGAGGGCTCATGGGGTTGCCCAGCCACGGGTCGAACAGGATCACCTTGCCGCCGGGCGTCCGGACCTCGACCGCCGCATGGCCGAGCCAGGTGAAGGTGGTGTCGCGTCCGATCGCCATCAGCGCATCCTCCTGCCGGCGCGCGCCGGCGCAGCATCGGGGGGGGGGGGGGTCCGGGCAGAGTATGCGCCCGCCGCCGGGCGAGGCGCGAAGGGGCGGCTACACTCCGCCCGTGCCCGCGGAGCAGATCGCCTCGAACCTCGCGTTCATCAACTGGACCGTGCTGGTCGCCCTCGCGGCCGGCTCGTTCACGCTGGTCGTCCTCGCGCGGCTGCGCACGGAGGCCACGAAGGGCTACCTCGCCTTCACCGCGTTGTGTGCAGCCGGGTTCGGCGTCCTCGCCTACCTCTCCGACACGGCGCTCCCGGCCCCCGATGCCCTGGCCTCGCTCGCCACGAGCCTCTCGCCTGTCCTGGGTGACCCTGCCTTCGATGGCGTCCGTCGGGCGGCGCTGATCGTGTTCACGGGGCTCGCCGTCGTGACGATGGTCGCGATCGTTCGCGGAGGGCGGGCTCGGATCCCAGGGTTCGCCGGGCTGGCCGCCACGGCGGCGGTCCTCGTGCTGGGAGGCCTGACGTGGGGCGGCGGGCTCCTGCTCCCGACCGCGATGCTCACGCTCCAGCTGGCCGTGCTCTCGCTCGCGACGGGCGGCGTGTTTGCGGCGATGATCCTCGGGCACTGGTATCTCGTGACGCCCAAGCTGCCGGAGGCGCCGCTCGTGCGGGTCGCCCGCGCGCTCCTCGCCGTGGTCGCGGTCCAGGTCGCGCTGTTCGTCCTGTGGGTGGGCCTCGGGGCCGGTCCGGGAGCCACCGGCGGGCCGTTTGCCGCGCTCGTGGGGCCCTGGGCCCTGTTCGTCTGGCTGCGGCTCCTGGTCGGGCTCGTCTTCCCGCTCGTGGTGTCCTGGGCGGCCGTGCAGACGGCACGGACGCGTTCGATGGAGTCCGCCACGGGGCTCCTCTACATCAACGTCGGCACGATCGCCGCCGGCACGATCCTCGCGGCCGGGCTGTACTTCGGCGCCGGGCTCCTCGTCTGATGCGCCCCAAGGAGGTTCGTCGGTGAGCGTCCTGCCCCCGCTCCGAATCCGGGTCCGGCTGTTCGCCATGCAGCGCGAGACGGCCGGGACGAAGGAGCTCCGGCTCGAGGTGCCGCTGGGCGCCACGGTCGATGACGCCTGGTCGGCGGTCGTGGAGGTCGTTCCTGCGCTGGCCCCCGGGCGTGCCTCGCTCCGCTTTGCGGTCAACGGCGACTACGCGGACCCGGACCGGCCGCTCGCGGACGGCGACGAGGTGGCCTGCATCCCGCCCGTCAGTGGCGGCTCGGGCGAGGATGAGCCGCGCCCCGACGAGCCGAGGCGGATCCTCGAGATCCGCGAGGAACCGTTCGGCGCCGGGCTGGCGGCGGAGCTGAGCGATCGCCTCGCCACCGACGAGGACGGGGGCGTGGTCGCGTTCCTGGGCAGGACGCGGGTCACGCCCGGGACGCCCGCGCCAGGCCAGGAGGCCGAGGCGGCGCGCCACGCCGGCCGCGAGGTCCGGGGCCTCGAGTACGAGGCGTTCGAGCCAATGGCGCTCGCCGTCCTGGGCCAGATCGCCGACGAGATCGAGGTGCGCTTCGGCGTCCGCCGGCTCGCGATCGTCCACCGGACCGGGCCCGTGCCCCTGGGCGACACGTCCGTGCTGGTCGTCGCGGTGGCGCCGCACCGGGACGCAGCCTTCGCCGCTGCCCGCTATGCGATCGACGAGACGAAGGCGCGGGCGCCCATCTGGAAGGCCGAGCGGTTCGCGGACGGCGTCGTCTGGATCGGCGAGGTGGCGCGGACCGCGCCAGCCGACCCGACGGGGTCGTAGACCCTTCGCGCTACCCGGCCGCCGCCGGACGGGTGGGTCACGGGACCCCCCGCGACCGCCATACTGCGGTCATGCAACTGCCCGGCGACGGTTCCGCGCTCGAGGATCTCCGCGTCCGGTCGACCGCGATCGCCTCGGCCTGGGGCGCCACGGCCGCCACGTACACGACCGTGGGCCAGGAGCGCGCGGTCTTGCGCCTGTTCGGCGTCGGCGGGCTGGACCGGGCGGGCCGGCCGCTGGCCGCGGAGGTCGTGGACCGCTATCTCGCGCCCGACCAGCGGCGGCTCGGTGGCGGGATCGCGCTCCCGTTCGCGATGGCCATGGTGGAATACGACCTGCGGCCCCAGGAGCTGGCGATCGAGGTCGCGGCCGGCAACGTGGACCTGGGGCTCGAGGCGGAGCTGCTCGCCGTGCCGGACCGGCGCGCGGTCGCCGTGGCCAACGCGACCGCCCTCGCCCGCTCGGCGCTCGACCGCGTCGACGCCAACCGGACCGCCCGGCACGAGCTGCTGGCGCTCCTCGGGGACCCGCGTCGTCCGTGGATCGGGGCCGCGCTCGCGTCGCCCGCCATCGTGGACGCACTCGACGAGGCGCGGCGGGCGATCGACGATGGCGTGGAGCTGATCCGCGTGGACGTGCCACCCAGCCGCGAGCTCTCGGAGCTGCTGGCCGGCGCGGGCCACACCATCGAGGGCTGGCGGCCGGCCCCGTCCTCGCGCGGTGGCCTGGATGCTCACGACCCTGCCGGCGTCCCCATCCCGACCGGCGCCCAGCGCGCGCTTGCCGTGCTGCGGCGGTTCGTGGACGAGGCGGGCGCGCGCCGGCGCGGCTACGTCCGGCTGATGACCGACGCCCAGCCCCTCACCGCGCCTGACCAGGCCGTTGTCGCCGCCTTCGAGCGCATCGACGTGGTGGTCGCGGACCCGATGCGGGAGATCGCGGCCGGCAGCGTGGACCCGGACCGGGCGCTCGCGGACCACGTCTTCGCCCACCGCCTCCTGTGCCGTGCCGGGACGCGGATCCTCGTGCCGGCGGGGCCGCTGCTCGTCGCGCCCGACCTGGCGCGCGGCATGCCGTCCGATGCCGCGACGCGCGCCGGGCGTTCGCTCGCCCTGCAGCTGCTCGCCGTGGCGCTCGCGCAGCGCAACGGCCTCGCACCGGCGTCGATCGCCGTCGGCGCGTTCCCGGACTGGCTCGTGGACGAGCCGGGGGCCCCGGCGCGGGTCGCGGCCGAGGTGGCGCTCCGGCGGGCGCTCCTGCCGGACCATCCGCTGGCGTTCGTGGAGCCGCCGCGGGTGGGGCCGGACGGCGACGCGTGGCACGCGCTGGTCGCCGCGATCCTGCCCGACGCCGGCGACGTCGAGGTGATCCTGCGCGGGGCGGCCACGGCGCCGGCGCGGTCGCTCGCGATGAGCCGGGCGGCCGCCGCCGTGGCGATCGGGCTGCGCGACGGGCGGTCGGCCCCGATCCTGCGCGGTCCGGGCGCCGAGCATGCGGACCGCGCCATGGCCGCGGCTGCGGCGACCCTGGCGGCGCTCGATGCGTCCGGCTGGCGCGCGATCGTGGACCAGCCGCTCACCGTGGGCTCACGCGGGCTCGGCGCGGAGGCGGTGGCGGAGCGGACCGAGGCGTTCGATGCGCTCGCCGTCGAGGTTGGCTCGCCGGCCTGATCCCGCGCCCGGAGCGCGCTTGCCCTCGCCCGGAGCGTATCCCCGTGGGAATGGCCGACGCGACCACCGCTCGGAGCTCGACACGCGGAACCGGGATCTGGACCGCGAGCTCCTCGAGGCGCTCCCGGCTGGTATCCAGTGGTGGATCTCGGGTGCGCGCCGCCGGCCTGATCCCGCGCCGGTCCCGCTAGAGGCGGGTCAGCTCGTCCGGCTCGTCGTCCGCAACGAGGCGCTCGCAGGTGGGGCAGTGCCAGGCGGCCTGGAGCGGCGTCCCGCAGATCGCGTGCCGGAGGGGCTCGCCCACGCCACCGCGCCGGGAGCCCCACTCGGCGAGGAGGTGCAGGGCCCCCGCGAGCTCGCGCCCGTCGGCCGTCAGCGCGTACTCCATCCGCAGCGGGCGGCGGGTGTAGGGCGTCGCCACGAGGATCCCGCCCCGCTCGAGGCGGCGGAGGCGGTCGGAGAGGATGTTGGGAGCGATGCCGGGCACCGTCTCGCCCAGCTCGTTGAAGCGACGCGGGGCCGGGAGCAGCGCCTCCACGAGGAGGAGGCTCCAGCGGTCGCCCACGCGGTCGAGGGCAGCCCCGAGGGCCGTGAGCGGCGGGACGGGGTCGGTGGGCTGGGTCATCGCGTCCCCATGGTAGGTGAGGGGCTTGCGGACCGTCGCAGTCGGTAGTAGATTGCAAATCACAAGTTACCTGCGACGGCGGCACCTCAGCCGCCCCAGCCCCATCGAACCGTCGCGAACCGGAGAGCACCCGTCCCCATGTCCGTCCTCACAGAGCTCCAGGAAGCCGTCGCCGCCGCCGCGGGCGCCGTCGGCCCGTCCGTCGTCGGGATCGGATCCCGGCTCCGCGGCTCCGGCGTCGTCGTAGCGCCCGGCCGTGTCCTCACCAACGCCCACAACCTGCGCGGGCCGGAGGTGACTATCCGGTTCGCCGACGGCCGCACGACCCGCGGCACCGCCCGGGGCGTCGACTGGGACGGCGACCTCGCCGTCGTCGAGGTCGACACCGACGACGTCCCGGCCGTGGCCTGGGCGACCGGTGGGGTCACCATCGGGTCGGCGGTCTTCGCCGCCGCCGCCACGCCGGCCGGCGTGGCACGCGTGTCGTTCGGCTTCGTGTCGTCCGTGGAGCGCGCGTTCCGCGGCCCCGGCGGGCGGCGGATCTCCGGCTCGCTGGAGCACACCGCGCCGCTGGCCCCGGGCTCGTCCGGGAGCCCGCTCGTCGATGCCGATGGTGCGCTCGTCGGGATCAACACCAACCGGGTGGGCGAGGGGTTCTACCTCGCGCTCCCGGCCGATGCCTCGCTCAAGGCGCGGGTCGACGCGCTGGCCAGCGGCCAGTCGGCCGAGCCTCCCCGCCTGGGCATCGCCGTGGCGCCGGCACACGTCGCCCGCCGGCTCCGCCGGTCGGTCGGCCTGCCCGAGCGCGATGGGGTCCTCGTCCGGGGTGTCGAGGAGGGCTCGCCCGCCGAGGCGGCCGGCATCGCCGAGGGCGACCTGCTCGTGGCGGCCGGCGGCAAGCCCGTGGACGACGTGGACGACCTCCACGAGGTCCTGCGCGACGCCGGGTTCCCGCTCGAGGTGACGCTCGTGCGCGGCGCCGAGGAACGGACGGTTACGGTCGACACGGTCGCGCCGGCGGAGGCCGACGGAGAGTAGCGCGTCGGGGCCCCGGGTCACGTCCCGGCCGATCGCACGTTTGGAACGGGTCCCTCGCAGGGGCCCGTTCCGTCGTTTCCGGGGTCGTCAGCCCCCGGGTGCGACCCCGTCGATCTCGATCGTCACCGTCATGTTCCAGCGCAGGCCAACGGGCACGTCGCCGGCGGGCGCCACCACGACCCGGAACACGATGTCGCCCTGGCTCGCCGACCCGTAGCCGCCCACGGACTCCACGGCCCCCTTGATCTCGACGCCCGGCAGGCCGTCGACCGTGATCGTCGCGGCCGAACCCTCGCGGACCCGCGCGATGGACGTCTCGGACAGGTCGGTGGTCTCGAACCGCCAGCCGCTCAGGTCCGCGACCCGCGCCACGACCGCACCCGGCTGGGTGAGGTCGCCCACGGCGGGCTCGATGGACACCACGGTGCCGGCGATGGGCGACGTGACCTTGAGGCGATCCGCGGCCAGGGTCGTCGACGACACGGTGACCTTCGCCCGCTCCTCGTCGGCCTTCGCCGCCTCCAGGCCCGCCTCGGCGATCCTGAGCGCGGCCTGCGCCGCGGTCCGCTGGGCCCGGGCGGAGTCGATCCCGGCGTCGGCCTGGTCGACCCCGGCGTCGGCCTGCCGTTTGACGGCCTTCGACGCCCCCGAGGGCACCTGGTCTCTCGCCGCCACGGCCGATCGCTTGGATGCTTGCGCCTGGAGGATCACCGCCGTGGACGCCGTCACGTTGGCCCGGGCCTGGTCCACGGACGCCTGGGCGCGCGCGGTCGCGGCCGCCGCCCCGGTCGCCGCGATGCTCGCGGACCGGACCTCGAGCTGTGCGGCCGCATCATCGAGCGCCAGGAGCGTGTCCCCGGCAGCCACCGTGTCGCCAACCTTCATCGGGATCGCGGTCACGCGCCCCGAGGCGCCCGCCGCCAGCTCGGCCCAGTGGATCGGGACCGCGTGGCCCTCGGTCACGACGCCCGCGTCGGCCGGGATGATGCCCTCGACCGATGACGAGGGCGCCGCGGACGCGCCGGCCCCCCCGCCGAACCCGCCGTTGGCGACGATCAGCGCCACGGCGACGCCGATGACGAGCACGACGCCGAGGGCGAAGGGCCACCGGGAGCGGCGTTGCGAGGGCGGGGCAGCGGTCATTGCAGGAGCCTCGTGACGGTACGGGGAGATGATGCGGTGGATCGGACGTGGGCGCTCACTCGTACGCGAGGACCTCGCGGACGGCGAGCCGGGTCGCGCGCCAGGCGGGCAGGAACGAGGCGACGGTCGCCAGCACGGCGACGACGACCAGCCAGGCCACGATGCCGTCCAGGGCCGGGGTGAAGGCGAGGGGGCGCTGGACGAACGACTGGCCAAGCGCGTCGGAGAGGACCTTGGACACCGGCAGCGAGACGAGCACGCCCACGAGCCAGGCGAGGAACCCGATCAGCAGGCCCTCGGTGAGGAACACGGCGAGCACGGATGCGTCGCGCGCCCCGATCGCCCGCATGACGCCGATCTCGCGCGAGCGCTCGACCACGTTCATCGTCATCGTCCCGGCCAGGCCCAGCCCGCCGACGACGCCCAGCAGCAGGGCCATCACGGAGACGAAGACGAGCATCGTGGTGAACAGCGTGTCGATGGAGGCCTTGATCTCGCTGCGGGTCTGGGTCTGGGCAACGGTCATGCCGGCCCGGTCGAGGGTGTCGCGGACGGCCGCGCCGGTGTCGCGCTCGGCCGCGGCGTCCTTGCCCTCGGTCACGACCATCAGCAGGCCGGACTTGCCGCCGGCGCGCGTGAGCGCGTCGAGCGCGGTGGAGGGCGCGTAGAGGAACGGGCGCTGGGTGGGCGACTGGACGATGCCCACGAGCGTGAACTGCGCCTCGCGGCCCTTGGACCGGAGCGTGACCCGGTCGCCGATCCTCACGTCGGTCTCGTCGTCGAAGAAGTTGCGCGTCACAACCAGCGCGTTGCCGTCGCCCGTGACGAGGAACCGCCCCTCCTCGATGACCGGGCGCACGGTGGTCGCGCCGTCGGGCAGCCCGAAGACCACGAGGTTGCCGCTGGTCGTGTCGTCCGGGCGCACGCGCTGCGCGGACGCGAAGGTCCACGGCTCGGCCGCGACGACGCCCGGCACCTGCTCCGCGGTCCGGACGAGGACGTTCGTGCGGGCCGGCTGGGCGAGCTGGACCTGGACGTCGTAGTTGAAGTAGTTCAGCGTCTCGTTGACCGTGCCGACCAGGCTCGCCCGCAGCGTGAACACCGACATGAACACGGCGCCGCCGAAGGTGAGCGCGAGCAGCGTCAGGATCAGACGCGACTTGCGCCGGAACGTGTTCCGGATCGAGAGCAGCGTGGGCCGGGAGAACCCGCGGATGCCCTGGATCAGCCGGTCGAACCGGGAGCGGCCGAACCCGTCCGAGATGCCCGCCGACGCGATCGCCTCGCGCACGGTCACGCGGACGCCGCGGAACACGGGCCACGCGCCCGCCGCGAGCGGGACGAGCAGCCCGATGGCGATCTCGATCGCGATCACCTGGGGCGGCAGGAAGAACTGGGTCGCGTCGAAGTTGACGAGGCTCGCCGTGAACCGGGTGAGCAGCCACGCCCCCAGGGCGCCGCCGGGCAGGGCGATCAGCAGCGCGATCAGCGCGTACCCGAGCACGATCCCGAGGTACACGCCGGCCACCTGTGCATCCCGGGCGCCCACGGCCTTCATCATCCCGATCTGGCGTGTCTGCTGGGCGAGGATCGCCGAGATCGTGTTGACCACCAGGAACCCGGACACGGCGAGGCTCATCAGGCCGATCGCGCCGAGGATCAGGAACACCGCGTTGAGCACGTCCTGGGCGGGGTGCTCGCCGGGCGTGGGCACCTGCATGAACGCGACGGGCGCCCCCGCCTTCTCGAGCCGCGTCCGCACCTCGCCCGCCACCCCGCGCGTCTGGGCACGCGTGCCGTCCGGGTTCGAGACGAGGATCCGCAGCTCGTCGAAGGAGTCGCTGAAGCCCAGGTCCTTGAGCGTGTCGAAGGTGACGTACCCGATCAGGGAGCCGAAGAAGTACGCGGGTGCGCCGCCCGGCTCGCTCGCGAACCCGCCGGTCACGAGGGTCTTCGTCCGGTCGGGGCCGAGCTGGATGGTCACCCGGCGGCCCTGGGCGAGGTCGGCGACGGTCCGGCTCGACCGCTCGAACACGATCTCGCCGCGCTTCGGCGGCCATGAGCCGGACTCCGGGCTGACGATGTCCATCGGCTGGCGGCTGAAGTCCGGCAGCGCGGTCAGGGCCAGCTCCACGCTCTCGCCGTCGATCTTGACCATGCGGACCGTGGTACTGCGGCGGCCCTCGGCCTGGGCGACGCCCGGCATCCGGCGGACCACGTCCACGAGGCCCTGGTCGAAGGGGACCGTGGTGAACAGGCTGGCCGACGACGGCTTTGTGGCCGCGTAGCCGTCGGCGAGGTTCCGCTCCAGCAGGGCGTTCGCGCCCGCGATCGTCCCCACGGCCATCACGCCGACGGCGATGGACAGGACCACGAGCAGGGATCGGACCCGGTGCTCCAGCAGGTCGCGCCAGACCTTGCGCCACCGGACCGAACCGATGGCGAGCAACGGCACGCGAGCCTCCGGGGTCGGGGGGCGCGGCGGATGTCGCGCCTCACGTTCGAGTGTATCGGCTATGAGCGTGCGGACTTCTCACGGCGGGCCCAGCGTGCACTGACCAGAAGAGGGGCATCGAGGGGCACCAACGGCGGGCAGGCCGTTCGCCTCCTGGGCTTCGAGTGGGTACGGGCGCGCGCGGCGGGTACGGCCCTGCGCGAAGCGCCGGGCGCGCGCTACGTCCCGGGCGCCGAACCCCCGGGGGACGGGCGCCGAACCCCGATCGAGACGCGACCTTCGGCGGGTCGGCGGAGGGCCGGACGG